>JADJOH010000002.1:687427-1374855 GCA_016713925.1 Bacteroidota bacterium | reverse complement strand
AGATTTTGCATTGTTTAAAACTACAACCTCATTATTTATTTTTTCACTCATTTTAATCATTGGTGAGGCATTACCAGCGATAGTTACAATTTCATCAAAGCCATTTATATAAGCACCATTACTTGTGCTTATCGTTCACTAAAGCCTCCTGTATTTACAGATCCACAGACAAATAATGTATTGTTGTTTGTTACCAAAATATCAGACGGGCTGTCATTGGTATTTAAACTGATGTTTTCATTATACGCCCACCTAAAACTTCCAAATTGAGTTAATGAAATTACAAGTAGGTCAAGACCGCCCGTATTAAAACTATCAGTAGAAGCCGCAATGTATATATTTTTATTTGCATCAGAAGTTAGCTTAATTGGATTGTCAATGCCTGAGTTTGGATAGTTATAAGACCATAATTCATTGTGCAGCGCATCATATCGTTTTACCAATATATCAGTTTGATGTGTAAAGGATTCTGTACTGTATAATACTATTGAGCCGCAATCATTGGTAGGTAATATATCAACAGCCTTGTCGTTTAAATCGTCAACTCCATTTAGGATGATGTGATTTTCAAGTGTAAAAGATTGTGCTATTGCTTTAGTGGATGAAACAGAATTAATTACACAAGTTATAATTACTGTAGCGATTATTTTAAATAGATTTTTCTTTTCATGATGAAGTTTTGAATGGTTAGATTTAAATTTTAATATTTGTTGCCAAAGTAGATCGTTGGGGTTTATAAGATGGACACAATAAGTACCTGTCGACCTCAATTGAGTAAACGGCACAATTTGATGAGTAGATGCTGGTGTAGCGATACTAACTTTAAAAACTTGTATGATTACTTAAAGTTATGTTTAAGCAATTTTATTTCCGAAATACTACCGGCATCTTTTACACGTACGATATAAACATCGCTCTCACCTTGTATTTCGAGATTTAACTTGTCAGTATTATAGAATTTATGGCTTTGAATTATTTGTCCAATACTATTTGATACCTCACATTCTACAAATGGCGACGGATATTTAAGTTCGATAGTAACAGCACCTGAAGTGGGATTAGGATAACATAGTAAATTAGTTTTATTTGAATACTCTTCTATACCAACATTTAGTTGGTTGAATTTGGCAATGAAAATATCGGTAGCTCCCATTGAGGTGAGTAGAATTGACGATGTGCTGTCAAAATTGGCGGAGAGGGTAAATTTTCCACAAATAGATAAATCTCCTCCATTGTCAAGAACAGCAGATATAATGTTATCATTACCTATTCCTCCCACGCTTTTGGCCCATTTAAAGTTGCCGGAGGTATCCAGTTTGCAAATAAATATATCAGAAGAGTCAATGCTATTGAGATTATATGTTGAAACACCGGGATCAAAATCCGTTGTGCCATAAAAATCACCCGTTAAATATAAATCACCATTCATACCAAGACAGAGCCCCGTGCTCATTTCAAGGCTGGTCCCACCTATACTTTTGGCCCATATAAATTTACCCGAGGAATCAAGTTTACTTATAAAAATATCATCCCAACCTATAGGACTCATATTGTATATGCCTGATCCCGGGTCAAAATCTGCCAACCCTCGAAAATAACCGGTTAAGTAAATGTTTCCAGTTGGATCTGTTCTTATAGAAAAACTCGACTCATAGTCTAAGCCCCCGAAGTTTACTGCCCAAATAAAATTTCCTGACGAATCGAGCTTGTACACAAAGGCATCCGCCCCTCCATAGGGAACAAGTTCGAAAACGCCTATTCCGGGGTCAAAATCAACCGTGTCAATGAAATTACCACATACATATATGTTTTCAAGAGCATCAAGGGATATGCTATTACCATTTTCAGCATCTTTCCCCCCAAAACTTCTAGCCCAAATAAAATTTCCTGATGTATCTAATTTAACCAGATAGGTGTCATATATACCAATGGAACTTAAATTGTAAATTGAAGTGTCCGGATCAAAGTCAGACGTACCGCTATAGAGTCCGGTAATATATAAATGATTATTTATAAGTTTTACTTCAGTGCACCAATCTAAGACCGGTCCTCCAAATGTTTTGACCCAAAGAAAATTACCCATTGAATCTAGTTTAATAATGAAAACATCAATACCTCCAATCGCAGTTTGATTAAATACACCAATCCCGGGATTAAAATCTGCGGTCATATCAAAATGCCCTCCCAAATAAATATTTCCCCTGCCCATCTACATTTATTGAAGCAATAGTGCCTGGCTTTCCCCTTGAAAGGCTTTTTGACCAAATATGATTTCCGGTACTACTCAACTTAGTGATAAATGTAGTACTACCACTATCAGGTACTAAAATGTAGGTTCCTAAACCGGGATCAAAATCTACCGTGTCCTGAAAGTAACCTGTTGTATATGTATTTCCTTGTGCATCGATACAAATTGACTGTCCGACATCTGTCCCGGGTCCGCCCATACTTTTTGCCCACATGCAATTTTGTGGAAAGGCCGGAGTAAATTTTACCAGTAGAAATAGTAGTATACAGAGATGGAGTAGTTTAGTTGATTTCATTTAATGTAGATTTTATTATTTTCATAAAACAACTTTTTAATTTCAATAAGGGAGGAGTTTATCGCTCAAATACTACTAAGGCACGTGGGGTACTAATTTTAGGTGAATACAATAATAGTTGTACTATTTGCAAAATAGATCGACAATGAGTAGGTGTCAGTATTCGTTGAGTAGATGGCGCTTTTTAGTGAGTGCTGATGTTCTTTTGCCCGGGGTTTCATATCCCGCTATCCGGGGCATTGAATAGCATCTTTCTTTTTCTGCATTTAAAAGGTCAAGTATCGAATTCTGATAATTATCATTCCGGCGCTTGTCTCATGGCATTATTTTATTATATTTGAAGCACAAAATGCAATAAGGGTCTCTTTTCATCGGGAATTTGTCCATTGGGAAGAAATAGTCTTTGCAGTTTATTGAATCGGTCAGTTTCTAACTTAATTTAATTCTTATTTGGGGTTATGATCACAAGAAATACATTGTTGTTTTTTAGTAGTTATTTTGCTATTAAAAACGGGTGCTGTTTTCAGGGCAAAAATGTATAAGTAATAAAAAGCCAGGGAAATTCAGTCGCTGATTGATTACCGCAAATTTCATGATGCAATAAGAGCCACCGGTGATGTATTATCCAAGGATTCGGCTTGCCCAAAGGCGATCTTTTATAGAGCAATTGCCTATTTTGGTCTGAGAGACAGTGCTGCCTGCCTGAATGATCTTAAGATGCTTTCAAAAGCCTCCAATCTTGAACCGAACGATTTGGAGATATTGGGCGATTATGCAGATACGTTGGAGAAATTTGACCTTTCCTTATTCTTTTATACCAAAGCTTATAAGACTCATAAGAAAAAGCCGGGAAGTGTTTATTTGAAAGGCCTAAAGGCGCGTTATAAAGGTGGTAATAGATTGATGCTACTTGTGGTGTTGGACTCTTGCATAAGATCAGAAATTCGACCCGGTTGGGTTTATACGGAAGTTCTGAAGCTAAAGGCAGATGTATTGCGGTATAAATGGGAAGAATATACAGAGGATAAGAACAAACTGACAATTGGAGATGAGGCTCGTGTAGCTTATGTTAATACTTGAAACGATTTGAACCTTACCTTGGCACAATTGATTCATTGCCGCAGAAAATGAAGGTAAAGGAGTTTTGTGATATCTATTTTTTATCGCTTCGCGATATACCCATGTTAAGTTTTTTAATTATTCTAAAATGTACTTGTCGTATATGAAGCAAACCAACTGTAATAGTAAATGGATGCTACTGTATGATAGTTTAACATATATGAATTGTATATTGCAAGGAGATTACGAAAATGCTGCACCTGTTGTTGATCGTATCTTGAACAGGAATCCTTATAGTCTGTTTTTTTACGTGAACAATTTAAGATCCTTATGCATGATAGTGTTGAATTTTCCATCGCCATTTTGCCTTTACTTAAAGCGATTGAACTTTATCCAAGTGATACCTTGAGTTTGATTCTTGCCGCAGAATTATGAGAAAAACAAGAATTATTTTAAGGCACGTCAATTAATGGAGCAAATAAGAGAATACCATGGCGAGGATGTTTATGAGGACGATTATATACGTATTAAAGAAAAGGAGTTCGAAAGTAATCGGGAAAGGAATTCGCCGGAATTTAGTCTGGAGGGCTTCACATCCTACCAGTGAATACAATCGTTATAAAAAGTCGGTGCCAAATCAAATAAGCAAATCAGGATAAAAGGTCACCTTAAAGATGAAAGTGAAATAAAATATTTCAAAATGAACGGTAAGAAAATGAAGAAGAAGAGAGCAAAAAAGGAGTATCACTTTGATGAAATGCTATCTATTCCGGATACGATTTCTGAAATCCGTTGTGTTTATAGTGATGTTTATGATAATAATGATACCGCATACATTATTATCATAGGTTAACTCCCTGAAAATAGTGGTAGATTGTCTTTAATAAATCCACCCGGTTTCATGAGTGAAGATGTTAATGAAGTTTACATTGATAGCGAAAGGGAAAGAGAGGTGCTCTTTAAGGGAAAAATACAGTCTCAGTATAAAATCGTAAATGTTACTGTGAATGGCGTTACCGCCATCGTTTCAAATGTTTCTGGCAGATCGTATGAGTTCGAAGCGAATATTTCAGTTTCTCCTTTAGATACATTGGTAAATGTTGTTTATGAAATTGAAGGGGAAGAGAAGCCAAACACTGCAATTTAGAATTAAACAGAAGGATGCGAAGTTGAGTACAACAAACGTCAGGAAGAACGTGGGTTGTAATTATTTCTAATTCGATTTATGATAACTGGCCTGATCTGGAAGGTGTAGTAAGGATGTGAATTCACTAAGCAATTCGTTGGAGGGGTATCAGATTCAGAGAATTATTCGTAAGCATAATTTGAAGGATAAAGAAATGAGATTTTTTCTGACAAAGGAACTGAAAAGAAAAGTTGAAGATGCGCAGGTAAAAAACATTGATTTTATGGTATGCGGGTCATGGTGAACCTTCAGGAGATGGAGAGGACTCTTATTGGATACCGGTTGATGCAAAGCAAAACATGGATGCAGAAGGCTATTTTTCGCTGAGGGTTTACAACAAGATCTCAATAATATTGATGGTTTAAATAACCTGCTTGTCATTTCGGATGCCTGTAATACGGGATTGGCTTTTATCGATAAGAAAAGAGGCAGTGAAACATTTGGAACCTGTGAGCTATATGAGCCTGAACCCGGTAAAAGTTATTATGTCTTAACATCCGCTCTTACCGATAATACCAGTGATAAATCAATTTTGGCAGAGATGTTTTCTGAATATCTTTCTAACCCCTTGGAAGAAAACTTCGAATTGTGTTAACTTGCTGGATATAGCAAATATTGTTCAGGAGAAGCTGCAGAAATTTCAGGATGCCCAGTTTGGACAGTTAAGAGGTCTCGACCAACGTAAGAATCCTTCCTTTTTCCTTGAAAAGAAGAGATAATACCAACGTCTGAATAATGGTATTCAATGTCAAACTCTTCATCTGCATTTGCTGTTGTTGTTAGCAGGAAGTAGCTCAATAGCTCAACATATCGAGTATGGTTTCGATAATGAGGAATTTAGACGAATCACCGGATCTTTGAATGTTAAAAATGTTTTGTATGATATCAAAAAATGTACTGTGGTTGTATACCGATAAAGGGATTTACAATCATGTGAAAGGTCATAAGAACATAAAGGAACTTTTTTCAGCCAATTACTGGAATGTGGAAAGTAGTATTTTATACGAGGACAGTAAGCAGAGAATATGGTTTGCAAATGAGCATCCTGATTTCAAACTGAGATTTATACGAAATAATCTGGTTTTTTCGGTTTTATTCCCTTCTCCTTTAGAACCACCTGTATTTTTGAAGCACATGATGGTACCTATTGGATTGGCACAATGGACAAGGGTTGTATCGTGCTTAGACAGGCAGAAACAGGACAGTGGCTGTATAGCATCCTGTCAAATGTCAATAAAATTCCTACAGAGGTTTATTCCATCTTTAAAGCTTCCAACGATGATTTATTTCTAACAACAAGAAAAGGATTGTTGAAATGGAATGCGGCAAATCGGCAGGCGTTACAAATGAAGGCAAAACTTCCGGGGTTAATCCAACTCAGCTATGGTTGTAATTTTAATGATAGTATTTTACTTCTGGGCACCTGGGGAAATGGTATTTATCATTATAATGTTAAAACGGATAAACTTTTTCCGGGAATCCCGGGAGGCATGCTCGCACAATCAAAATCCTTTGTTTCAGGGATCAGCAAAGTGGATGATGAAGTGCTGATATCGACCTGGGACAGGGTGCTGTGATTTTAAAGGGTGGTCGGGTTTTTGAATTAAATAAGTCAAGTGGATTGAGCGGTGAAAAGGTATATAATACCATTAAAGGACCGTTCAGCAATTATTTAATTATTTTGAAAAATAGTGGAATTGCTTCACTATACTATCCTGACAAGATCAGGTTTCAGAAAATCATTCCTGAATTATCTTCCTATAATTCACTTTTGTCGGATAGTAACAACAATTTTATTACCACGGGAACAGGTGGATTTGAAGTAATGTCCGGAGAAGGGAAACGGACATATCTCGACTCCAAATTAAATATTTATGGTGCCGTCAGAATGAACGATGGTAATTATTTATTGGCAACATATGGAGATGGCTTACTTTTTTATAACCTTATTAAACAAAAGAAGAATGGGCAATTGTCTTTCAATGGAAAGAGTGACTTTTATCTCAGTCTGGAAAGAGATGTGAATAACGATTCATTGGTCTGGGCCGGCTCATTGGGAGGTGTTGTTTCTGTAAATTATTATAGTAAGGAAACCACGTTCTTAAAATCATTTAAGGGGCATAAGGTAAACCGTATGAAAAGTTTACCGGAAAATGAACTTCTCATTAATTCGGAAGACTCGGGCTTATTTATGATGAATACGATTTCCGGAGTAAGCCGGCGCTTTAAGGATGATTTAGGGAAAGGAATTCAGGCAAAAACCATTACTACCGGAGAGGACAATACAGTATATATTTCCGCTACTGATGGGAAGATATATCGATTAGTTTTGAATAGTGATGAAGTTAAATTCCTCACACAAACTCCCGATTCAGCGGGTGTCAACTATCTCTTTATTAAAAAGGAGATGATGCTTGCCGGTAAGGAGGATGGACTGTATCTCTACAATATGCGAACGAAAAATTGGCTGGGATTAAATCATATGTTTGGTGGATCATTTAAGAGCGGAGTGTATCCTGCAAATTATTCATCACCGAGTAATGCTAAAATAGCCTTCCTGACATCCAATGGAATCTGCATAGTTTCCGATGAAGTATTAGCAACACAACCCTATTACCCTCAGTTTCGAATTGACTCCGTTTTTTATGCCGGTATCAGAGCAGACTCTTTACAACAGATTTTAGATATTAAATATGATGAAGCCATTGACTTTTATTTTTCAAGTTATTCTTCAAATTTTAGAAGTACTGCAAAAATTCAGTACCGGACTTCTGATGAAATTTCGTGGATTGATTTGGATGACTCAAGGCATTTATTGTTGAGCGGCCTCTCATTGGGTAGTCACACGATACAGTTTCGCGTTTCTGCAGATGGCCTTAACTGGAAGGAGGCAGGAGATAAACGGACGATCAATGTTAGTCTACCCTGGTATCTTAGTTCTACGTTCTATGCCTACTTCTTTATTTTTATGGCGGTATTGGTATTTACTATTTATAAACGAAGAGTTGCCATCATAAGGAAAGAGGAAGCGGCAAAAACGAAAATTGCAATGCAACAGGCGGAACAGGAAATGAAAGTACTCCGGGCACAAATGAACCCGCATTTTATTTTAATGCCCTCAATTCGATTCATAATTGCATTTTGCAAAGAGATACCTTGACAGCAGCTAACAGCTTAACCAAATTTTCCAGGCTGGTAAGAAAGATACTTGATAATTCCCTGCAAAGTACAATTTCGCTGGAATCAGAATTGGCGACCCTTGAATTATACATTCAGATTGAACAATTACGTTTTAATACTAAGTTTGAGTACACCATTACAGTAGATCCGGCTATCGATCCTGCAAGCACGATGGTGCCGCCCCTCATCCTCCAGCCAGTTGGGGAGAATAGTACCGGGCATGGAGTAATGCCCTCTGAAAAGAAAGGCAGCATCATGGTAGAAGTTAGTAGAAAGGGAGAGCACCTGCACTTTACCATATCAGATAATGGCATCGGCAGAGAGAAAGCTGCTCAATTGAAAGCGAAGAGCGAAAATCAACATACCTCACATGGAATTGCTATTACCAGAGAACGGTTGAATATGTATAATGAGAACCAGGGCAATTCGAATTCTTTTATTATTATTGATTTGTATAATGAGCTACATGAGCCGGCAGGAACGAAGGTGGAGTTTGAGTTAGTGGTTTAGTCTGTAAAGTACTACATCATATAAATTAGCGCGATGAAAGAAGTATTAAATTTGATCAATAGTAGTTTAATTTAATTTAACGAAATTCTAACCGTATGCAATTCCTTTTTATCAGATTGTTTTGTAATTGACAAGTCAAAATATTTGAAACATTTTGTACTAGTTAATCTAAATGTATTTCTTTTAGTGTTGTTATCCAATTGTGCGTCCGCAAAATCTAAACTATGATTCTATATACAGTAAGTTAAATGCTGATAGGGATCCATTGCTTAGAGCAACTCAAATAGTAAGTTTGACGGATTCTATATCTAAACTTTATATTGAAGATAAAGCATTAACCTATGTTCGTGAAGCTAAGCAAATTTTAGATTCCATAGTAAATAGTTCTCCACATCGAAAAAAAGAAATTGATGTAAATCGCTGCTTGCCCAAGTACATATACAAATTGGTCGAACGCATGCACAAGAATTCGATAAAAAGGCTAATGCCATTGCAAAGTTGCATTATGATTCTGCAATAACTTTCGCTATGAGAATAGATGATATGAAATTGCAAGGCAAAGCTACATTGCTTACCGGAGCGTTGTATCAGGTTAATGATAGAAAGACATCATTGCGATATTATAGAACCGCTTTGAATTATTATGAACAGATAGGAGATAATGAAGGAATTGCAAAAACAAATGAAAGAATTGGTCAATTATTATTTGGTGTAAAGGCAGAGGCTTCGTTATATCATTTTAAGATAGCCTATGAAAATTATATATTTTTAAAAGACTATCGTAAAGTTGGCGAGGTTGCTAATTACATTGCAGCTGAGTACTCTATGAAATTAGATACCAACAACGCCATGAATTATTTTTATAAAGCAATGGATGCATTTAGCAAAATTGGTGACACAGTACAAATAGGTTATGTTTATGGCAATATTGCAGAGATGAAACTAAAGACCGGTGACACAACAAGTGCATTATTGTATTTTGATAAGTATTATACAGTCCAGGAAAAGCATGGAAGTCCTGAATTTAGTATTTATGTACTAGGTCGCAAGTACTTTATATTTAAGTCAAGAAATCAGAATAGAGAAGCATTGGAGATATTGCAAATGCAATTACAAATTTGCAAAAATGGCAATGATAGTGGTGGTATTTCAATCGCATTAGCAACGATTGGAGATTTCTTATATAAAAAGTACACATCCAAAAAAGTCTTAGATTATAAATTATTAACTGAAATGGATACGCTTTTTAAGGAATCTCTATTATACTTACCCTCATTGCGTTCAAAATCAGATTTTAGATCTTCAAGTTTTATTGGAGATTTTTTTAATTATAAATCTTTTCTATTTCAACAAATTAATGGCGAGACTCAATTTTCTTATAAAAGGCATGTGCAATATTTTGAAGCACATGTTCTTTCCCAGCTGGGCAAAATTAGTTATTTGCTAAAAGAATATGATAAAGCGGCATTTTATTCAATAAGTGCCGGTGATATAATAGATTCGTTACTTTCAGATTTTGATCCTATAGCGATTGATTCCACCCGAAAAAATAGAAATTCAGATCTGCAATCCACCGCCATGGACATTCAGAATACTTTGATCCAACACGAACGAAAAACCAGACAAATATATTTGGGTGCCCTTATTGTTGTTGGAGTCCTATCTATTGCATTATCTTTCTCCCTCTACCGCGGCTATAAAACCAACCGTAAACTAAATCAAGCAATAATCACAATTCAAGAAACACAGGAAAAGTTAATCCGTCAGGAACAATTGAGTTACGAAGAGAAGCTCGCTACACAGAGGGCAGAGCAGGAAATGAAGTTATTAAGAGCACAGATGAATCCGCATTTTATTTTTAATGCCCTGAACTCTATTCATAATTGTATTTTACAAAAAGATACAATGACGGCTTCCTCCAGTCTTACGAAGTTTTCCCGCTTAGTAAGGCGAATATTGGAGAGCTCCCGTCAGGCTATTGTTTCTCTGGAAACGGAACTTTCTACTTTGGAACTATATATTCAGTTAGAGCAAATGCGTTTCAACACAAAATTTGATTACAAGATCAGCATTGAACCGGGCATTGATATGAATGAGTTTTCCGTTCCGCCTCTCATCCTCCAGCCATTTGTGGAGAATAGTATCTGGCATGGATTAATGCCATCAAGTAAGAAAGGGATTATTGAAATTGAAGTGAAGAAAAGAGGCGATTTGCTCCATTTTTCAATTATAGACAATGGTATTGGTCGGCAGAAGTCGGCGGACTTAAAAGCGAAAAGCGAGCATCAGCATACCTCGCATGGATTGGCGATTACAAAAGAACGACTAAGTATGTATAATAAGGTCTCCAATACAGATACTTTTACTATCATTGACTTATACGATACTACCGGATTGCCCGCCGGGACAAAAGTGGAATTTGATCTAACCATACAAAATTATGCAGCCTGACACAAAAGTATTTCGCACCGTTATTGTAGATGACGAACCGAGTGGTCGTGAATCATTGAAAAAATATTTACTGGATTTTAGTGTAGGCTATGACGTATTGGGAGTGGCTTCCTCAGCAGAAGAGGGGGAGAAGATGATATTGAATCTAAAACCGGACCTCGTCTTCGCCGATATTGAAATGCCCATCCGCAGTGGTCTGGATATGTTGGGGGCCGTAATAGATAAACATCCTTTTCTCATTGTGTTGACTACGGCTCACGAACAATATGCCATCAAAGCCATCAACCGTTTTGACATAGTGGGCTATCTTCTTAAGCCAATCGATCTCGACGAATTCAGGGGTGTTGAGAAAAAAATACGGGAAAAGGCAGGTCTGCTGAAGGATAAACCGGAGAAAACGGAGATTCCTTCACCACAAAATCCGTCCTCTTCCATCATCTTCCTGCCGAAATTAGGGGGGAAGGAAGCCGTAAGTGCGGAGGATATTATTTATTGCAAAGCTTCCAATAATTATACGGAAATATATCTGACAGGGAAAAATAAGAAAGTGATTTCAAAAACGCTCAAGGCTACCGAAGCCCTGCTTTCCGGTTTTCCTTATTTTTTCAGGGCACACGATAGTTATCTTGTAAGTTTCCGCTTTATACGTGAATTCAGGAATGAGGGGGAGGCGGGGAGGCTTATTCTTGCCGAAGGACACCATGTCGATGTCTCCAAGCGCCGTAAAGCCGATTTTTTGCACTTTCTGCGCACCCATGGGGTCACCTTTGAATAGGCGCTGATATTTCATCAACTCATTACTTCCTGCCGTTAACTCATTGCGGAAGGCCGCTGGCGCATTGATCCTATTCAAGGGTCAGTCACTTTTCTACGTTTGGTTCAGAAACAAATAAAAAACCAAACGACATGAACACCAACAACCCCTCAGGAAACGCTAGTCAAAGCACTATTGTAACCATCCAGTCTCAAAAAAGCATGACAACCGCCTTATTGCTCAGCTTTTTCTTCGGTCCACTGGGAATGCTCTACTCCACCATAACAGGCGCATTGATCATGTTCCTCTTATCCGTCTTAGCTGCTCTCTTCACTTTTGGCATAGGCCTGTTCTTCACATGGCCGGTATGTATGGTATGGGCAGCAGTGGCGGCGAGGAACAAATCTTCAAAAACTGTTTTTACGACAGTTCAATCATCTGCCGCACTCTTTTTTGTAATAATGGGATTTAGTTTACAAGGGATTTCACAAACTACATTAAATAACACCGGTGTTGTTCAATTGCATAAAAAGCAAGTATCAAAAGACATTATTATAAATATAATTAAAAGTTCGGAAACATCTTTTGATTTGAGCGTTGACTCTATCATCTATTTGAAAGGTGTTGGCTTGCCCAATGAAGTATTAAATGAAATGCTATTGACCAAATCCGGAAACGGGAAATCAAATTCTGCTGCAAAGAAGTCACTAATGCCCGGGATTTATTTGCTGGACCAAACTACAATGGATTATAAAAAATTATATCCTACAGTAAGTAGTCAAAGTAAGTCAGGGGGCTATTTGCTAACTGCTATGACTTATGGGATTGCAAAAAGTAAATCTAAAGCATCTATCCGGGGAATTGAATCATCTGTAAAAATTCATGAGTCCAAACCAATATTCAGATTTGTCTTTGCTGCAACTGAAGAGAATGCGAATGATATGGTTTCAACATATTTCAGTCAGGCAAGTAGTCCCAATGAATTTATGATGCTGTATATGGATAAAAGATCAAACTCTCGTGAGTTTGTTACAGGCACAGGAAATTCGTTTTCTCATAGCAGCGGTGTAGATGATAAGTACGTCGTTGCTTTTGATATAACAGATCTCGGTAATGGTGAGTTTGAAGTTACACCCACTGCAAATTTAAAGGAAGGAGAGTACTGCTTTATGTATGCAGGAACTGTTCCGAATATCTATAGTGCTCAGGCCACCAAAGTATATGATTTCTCTATTCGTTAATTCACTAAAAAATTAAATCTATAATATATCAACAATATGAAAACGCTCATCCTCACAATATTTTCAGTTTTTATCGCTGCACTTTCAATTGGTCAAACGGTTGAAAAAGGTATGGTACATCTTAACGCCGGAATTGGAATGCCTAATAATCTAAGAAAGTTAATGAAAACAATTGCCGCAATTGATGGCAATATGAAAGTAAAATCTTCACCTGTTTACCAGTTTAGTTTAGATGCAGCTGTAGGAGATGAAGTCCAGATTGGCCTTTTAGGCGGGACCACAACTGTATATCTCAGCGAAAGACATGAGTCCGGTTATGTATCGGAGCAAAAAACAACTTCAACTATTGTCGGACTGAAATTGGAATACATTACTGAACTTGGAAAGAAAAGTATGATTTATGGCGGACCAACTTTGATTTACAGTATTATTAACTTTAAAGAGACATTGGGTTATATTGATAAGATCGAAGGCTTCGGTATATATCCACACATAGGAGTTACTCATATGCTTTCGAAAAACACAAGCGGGTATTTTGAACTAGGTTATGGCATGTCACTGATAAATGCCGGACTAAAAGTCAGACTTAAATAAAAAGCATATTCGATTAAAATGAAAATTTATGTGGTCTAACAAGATGAATGAATGCCTTTGCGTTGCTCACTTGTTCTTTTGACCACATTTTTCAGATAATAGAATTAAAAAAACATTAATCAAAACTCTGCTATGAAAACACAAACATTATTAAACAAAAATTCCTTTAGTTATTGCAAAAGAGAAATACGATATTCTTCACTTATAGATATTCGTATATTACTTTTTCTCTTTTTCGCCATTTGTTTTCTTCCAACAATTGCACAGACTCCCCAACGCATCTCCTCCATCGAAGGCATCACGGAGTACCGGCTTAACAACGGGCTTAAAGTATTACTCTTTCCGGATGCATCAAAGCCAACCATCACCGTTAACATCACCTATCTGGTCGGTTCCCGTCATGAAGGTTATGGTGAATCCGGTATGGCTCATCTCCTGGAGCATATGCTGTTTAAAGGTTCACAACGCCATAAAAATATTCCTCAGGAATTAACGGCGCATGGTTGCAGGTCCAATGGAACAACATGGTATGACCGAACCAACTATTATGAAACATTTACGGCTTCAGATGAAAATCTACGCTGGGTACTTGATCTCGAAAGTGACCGCATGGTGAACTCTTTTATTGATAAAAAAGATCTTGCCACTGAATTTTCCGTTGTCAGAAATGAGTTTGAAGCAAGCGAGAACTATGCATTTGCTGTTTTGCAAGAGCGTGTATTTTCTACCGCTTTCTTATGGCATAACTATGGAAAATCTACCATCGGGTCCAAGGAGGATATTGAGCGGGTACCGATAGAGAACCTGCAAGCTTTCTATAAGAAATATTATCAACCGGATAACGCGGTACTGATCATAGCCGGTAAAATAGAAGAAGAGAAAACCCTGCAAATGGTGGTGGAATATTTTGGAGTGATACCCAAACCTGCCCGTACATTAACAGAAACGTATACCGTAGAGCCGTCTCAGGATGGTGAACGGCATGTAACATTAAAGCGAACAGGTGATGTTCAGATCGTCTCCTGCGGGTATCATATTCCTGCTGCTACACATCCGGATTATGCAGGCATTGAAATTATTTCGGAGATGTTAACCGATAAACCCTCAGGACGTTTGTACAAAGCGTTGGTGGAGTCCGGGAAATCCAGTACCTGTTACGGATCGGTGTATGGTTTAAAGGAACCCGGCTATGTTTATTTTGAATCTGAGGCACTCAAGGATAAAAAACTCGTTGATGTGGGAGCGGAGATGTTTTCATTGCTGGATAGCCTCCCATTACATCCATTTACAGCGGAAGAGGTGGAGCAGGCCCGTACGACTTTGTTGAAAGAGGTGGAAGAGCAATATACCAACACCGATTATTTATGTATGACCTTGTCGGAGTACATTGCCTTGGGAGACTGGAGACATTGGTTCCTATATCGTGACCGGCTGGAGCAAATTAAAGTAGAGGAAGTGAATCAGGTAGTAGCCAGATATTTTATTTCCTCCAACCGTACTACCGGTTACTTTATTCCTGAAAAATTACCGCAGAGAGTACAGGTCCCGGACGCCCCGGTTCTGGAAGAAGAGCTGAAAAGATATGAGGGAAGAAAGGCCCTTTCAAACCTGGAAACTTTTGATCCGTCACCTGAAAATATCCAACGCAATATCAGGGCAGGGAATTTTGACGGAGGTGCGAAGTATAATTTATTGAGTAAACCCAACAGGGGCCGAAAAGTGAATTTGAGCATCTCCTTGCGTATTGGTTATGAAGCAGCATTGAAAAATAAAAGTATAATAGCATCGCTCACATTAGCTATGCTCAAAAAGGGGTCTAAACATCTTAGCTATGAGCAGCTCAACGATTCATTGGATAAGATGAATGCTAACATCTTCATTTATGGCAGTGGGCAACAAGTTATGCTAATTGCAAATGCGGAGAAGAAATATCTTAAAGCAACATTGGGTCTTTTGGAAGAAATATTGAGGAGACCCGTATTTCCGGAATCAGAATTAGAAATTTTAAAGACAGAACGCATCACGGCCATTGAAGAATTGAAGAGTGATCCAATAGCATTGGTCTATAGAAAGTATAGCAAACTTACAGAGAATTATAGACCCTCCGACTTCCGTTATACGATGGATTTTGAAGATCAGATGATAGCAATCAAATCCATAAGCAGGGAAGACCTCACCGGTTTCTATAAGGATTTTTACAATAGTAGCAATGCTAACATCTCCTGTGTGGGTGAATTTGATGAAAAGGAATTGGTAGAAGGATTGAAGCCAATATTCAGTAATTGGGAGTCACCTGTAGTTTATGAGAGAGCAAAAGATGAATTTATTCCCGGAAAACAAGTGAGTGAAAAATATCAACTCCTGATAAAAAGAATGCCATGTTGCTGGGTGGCATGAAGCTTCCGGTAAACGATACGCACGAAGAGTATCCTGCATTGTTTATGGCCAATTATATTTTTGGAGGAGGCTTTCTGAATTCACGACTTGCAGAACGTTTACGCCAGGAAGAAGGATTAAGCTATGGCTCAGGATCTATTCTCTATGGAAATTCATTGGATAGTGTTTCTCATTTCAGATTATATGCCATGTTTAATCCTGAGAATCTTGAAAAAGTTAAAGTAGCTTGCAATGAAGAATTGGATCGGTTTATAAAAAATGGTGTAACGGAGTCAGAGTTAAAGGATGCTGTTAATGGTTATTTACAGAGCCGCATGTTAAGCCGTTCGCAGGACAATGAACTTAGCTCTAAAATGTCAAGCTATATGCAGATAGAAAGGAACATCATCTGGGATGCGGACTTCGAAGCGAAAGTGGCAGCGCTAAAAGTAAATCAGGTAAATGACACTATTGCTAAATGGATAAATACGGAGACCTTAGTAACAGTAGCAGCCGGTGATTTCTAACTTATTTATTAGTTATATTTACAAATAATTATCTTAAAACCTAAATCTTTATAACCATGAAAAAACTATTTTACATGATGCTGTTCGTATTCGGTATGACTGCAACAGCAACTCCAATTAATGCCCAGTGTGGAGAAATCCAAAGTATTGATAGCCCGCAGGATCCCTGTGATGGCACAATCAATGTGGTTTTGAACTTAAACAGAACTGGACAACCAGGAACGTTTGCTTGGTCAAGAATGAGCGGTGAAGCGTTACCGGCCAACTTTGTCACCCTAACAAATGGCAACGGATTCTTTTCCGGCCAAATCTTCACTGACATGACTGATGGTTACATTTGCACCTTTACCGGTGTAAATGGATGTACTGAAATCGGATGTGTGGACGTACTCGTCCATCCAAACCCAAATGGTTGGTTTACTCTCAGTACAAGTTGTGCAGGGGTAACTCTTTATCCAGGAGGAGGGTGAATTATCTTACAACCAACAATGGTGGTGGATTTACAATTCCGTTCGACAGCCTCTTTTTCCCCAACGGACATGATAAATCAATTCACCGAGTCGCAATTAATGGAGAGTTTAGGGTAATAAACCAATACGGTTGCTATTCTGACGTAGCACACGGTCAAATATGGGTGTACCCACTCGTTATTGACTTACAGGCATCCAGGCGACGGATTGCACCGGGTCAGAGTACTACTTTATCTGCCTCAACAATTTGGAACACACAAAATTCTAAGACCAAATGGTTCAAGAACAACCAACTATTTGCAAGTGGGGTGGATAGCGTCACGGTATCAGATACAGGCATTTATAAAGTGCAAATGCGTGCAACGCTTGCTGCAGGAAATTGTGTAAACAGTAAACAAATCAAAATCACTCCAAAGCCGGTAGTGAGTGCGCGAATGGGTGCTGAAAATGAACTAATCGAAGGGAAGGAATCACTTCTTGATCTCCAAATTGGCCCTAATCCGGCAAGTGATCAAATCCAAATTTCAGGATACGATGAGAGGGTAGAAATCCTTGACGTGAACGGAAAAATTGTTGGCCAATTTAATTTCAACACCTTTGAAGGCACGAGTCCTCAGCATGTGGATATAAGCGAATTACAAAATGGAATATATTTAGTTCGATCAGGTGATCAAACTGTGAAATTGATAGTTCAACATTAATCATTTCAATGCAGAATTGCAAGGAGGGACTTTCATTAAGGAAGGCCCTCTTTTTAATTTGTGAGGTATCTTTGAACTTAATCATCCTTCACCCCTGGTTTAAAAAGGATGATTACCGTTGGCAATATACGGCCATTACCAGAGGTAGAAAAGAGGGGTTATTCGTATTGATACAGTCGCATCCAAATTAACTCCTTTATATTTGAAAACACGAAAGATGAAATTATTCCTTTCATTTCTTCTCCTGATTTACCTCCTCCCCACTGATTCCACGGCGCAATGGTTTCTAAAAAGTAGTAGAGCCGATCTCGCTGTTTTTTACAGAAAACACAGGATAAGATTTCAGCTCTTCCACTTTCAAAGGAAGTGCAGCTAATTGGTAAGTATCTATGGTGATGTTTCTCCAAAAATTAATAAAGTTAACCTGGTAATTTGGTGGGCTTAAACATCCCAATGTACATCATTCGACCTTTACTGGAAAAACAATTTTTAATCTAAATATCAATGAGTTATGAAGTTGGGCACAAGATAATCCATCGAGATAGAACAAAGTATCATTTTCTTTCGTTAAATTAGCATATATGCTAATTTAACGGATATAATTACCCGAATTTCCTCAACCCTCACCATAAATCAAGCTCAAAAAAGTCCCGCAATTATTTGCAATTTTGATATTTATTACTTACCTTTGGCATATATGCCAAAGGTAAATTTGAATGGCACGAAAATCCAGTTTAGAACTTGTTTATCCCGAACTCTCCGCCGCGATGGGGGCTTACCCGATTAAATCTTTTACAAAGGCTAAACTGAGCATTGTATTGGTTGATCTGCTTCAGCAACTTGATTTCACATTTAATGGTAGTCCGGAAAAAGTAATAACGTTTTTAGTGAAAAAAGGGGATCTGGCGGAATCCACTATAAACAGCATCGATGCGCGTGAAGTGAAATTGTATACCTGGCGATCAAAGGATGAAATGACAATCCTCTCGGGTTTGGTGAATAACTCGTACTATGCGTTCTACACTTCGTTGTTTTTACACCAATTAACACTGCAGATTCCTAAAACATATTATCTGAATTTTGAACATTCGAAATTATCTGTCGCAAACAGAATTCAGCAACCTGTATTGACTCAGGAAAATATCGATGCAGCTTTCAGCAGACCGCAAAGGAAAAGCGCCAAACACTATTTTCATGGGGATAAGAAGATTGTTATTACGAATGGGCGTTTTACAAATGAACTCGGGGTTATCTCTGTCAACAATGGCGAGCTTTCGTACAGCTTTACAGACCTCGAACGTACCCTGATTGATATTGCCATACGTCCTTCTTATTCCGGAGGAGTGACTGAAGTTTTAAGAGCGTATGAATTGGCGAAAGAAAAAGCAGATATTCAAAAGTTAAGAAACTATTTAACGCAAATGGATTTCATCTATCCCTATCATCAGGTGATTGGTTTTTACCTCGAGAAGGCAGGTTATAGCGATCAGATTCAACATTTATTTGCCAGCGATAACAAATATAAGTTCTACCTTACCTATTCGATTAAAAACCCTGTGCTATCAACAAAGTGGAATTTGGTTTATCCCTTAGGACTTTAGTCTGTATGCAAATTCAACAACAAAATTAAAATAGTAATCAAACTCGTTTAACGTTTCACGCTGGCTCACTGTCTGGGCAACGCTTTCCCAAGCCTGTCTGTGAAATTCAAGCTGAGAAGATATTCTATTTAGGAAATCCAAGGGCACTCTTTTGGCCTCAAACACAAAACGCGGCATGTCTTTAAGCTCATCATTGCTTTCAATATCCGGAAAGGTTTTAAGCAGATTGTAGATATCATAAAAATCCCGGGGACGAGGACTTGATTTTTTACTTCCGATGATTTCTTTATATTCGGGTAATTGCTGACAAATCGCTCTAAGCTTTTCCAATACCAGCATTGCGGGAGAATAAACATATACAATTGAACCATCCAACTCTCGCTTCTCTTTTCGGCCTACATACTCATACTTGCTGATATCAACAGTAAATTTCGTAGACCCATCGGGTTTGATAGGAATGGCATTCCTGCGAACAGTATCAATCTCCAGTGAAAGTTTGTCATATTCTTCCCGCTTAATTATCTTAAACTCCAATAAATAACCACCCCAGAAACTCTTTACTTCCTCACGAATATGCTCCGGGCGTTCATTCAGTTTTACATCGAATACCACATATCCATGCTTATCGAATTCGTCTTTTAATAGCGAATCCATTTGCCGTTCAACACGTGACCGCTCTTCCGGTTTAAAATCACCCTCCATCGAAAAATCGATATCGATACTTCCCCGGTTTGTAATTTCGTAAACCAGTTCCAATGCATTGCCACCCTTCAATACAAACATGCCTAATAGGATATCATCCGACAGTAATGCAGCAATGGTGATGAGTTTTATTTTATGGAAGTCCATATGGTAGAAATTGGTATGGGTTAATCCTTGGGCAATCCCTGTATTGTATTAAAGTAGAATTATTAGTTTGATTTTATTGGAAAAGAGAAGAAAGGTAGATTTACAAATTGATTCATGTATTATTCGAGTTAAAGTAAATCTTTATTAAGTAATATTTTCTTAGAGTATTATCCTCTTACATCGTGTATCATTTGTTCCGGAAATAGTTTTTTATAGTATTCAGACTGCTAAAATAGGAAAACATGTTAACATATGGTTAGCAGATCAATCACCAAGAAGGGTTACTGCTGCATACTATCTATTCGCCACTCTTTTATTTTGATCCTCGAATCATTGTACCACTTTAGGTAGCACATTTAATTGATCTGGCCAGATTGCTCATCTTGACTTTCACGATGTCAAATCCGGATGAGTCCGCTGTGATAGATAGGAGTACATGAAGTACTTTTTTAGTATTTTTGAATACGTCAAGCTAATGAGATTCCCCTACCTTTATCTCCCCAACCCAACCCAATGAAAAAACATTTCATACTCCTTCTGTCCTGTTTCGTATTTCCCATCCTGGCGAATGCCCAGCTCAATATCTCCTGGCAGAACATCATTGATGATGGTGCTTCGGGAAATGAAAACTCCAGTATTACCGTTTACGATCCTAACGGTTACGTCTATACGATAGGCATTATGCTCCCATCGGGAATGAATAACACTGATCTGGTTATTGTGAAGTATGATGCCATCGGTAATGAATTGTGGCGGACATTTTATTCAGGCCCGGCCGGGAAGAATGAGAAAATTATGGATGCAGTGTTGGATCAGAATGGGGATCTGGTATTGTGTGGTGAATATTTTAATACTGCAAATAACAACGACATCCTGATGATGAAGTACAGCAGTGCTGGAGGGTTTTTATGGATGGATACCATTAATGGTGTCGGGGCATTGTATGATCAGGGGAAGGGTGTTTGTGTGGATGATGCGAATAATTATTATTTCACAGGGTATACCTTAAGCGGATCCTATAAGGCCATTTTGCTGAAATATACTGCTGCCGGTCAGCAACTCTGGTCGACAACCTATGCCGGTACGCAGCAGGGGCTCGGCATTTCGTATTATGATGAGCACCTGTATCTGCATTGTATGACAGGTCCTACGGGTTCGCCGACGCATGCTTCGTTTATGAAATTGGATACCGCAGGGACGATTCGTGCCTCCATTGGTTTGAATGCCTATTATGGTGATTTTATTAAGAGCGTACTTATTAAGGATGACCGTATTTATTTGTTGGATGCGCGTTCTAACCAGGCCCCGCTCGGTGGTCAATATGGAATCGTTTGAGTGGATACCGCTCTGCAGGTGCTCTGGGACCGAAACTATAGTGCAGGTTATTACTCAGAACCTATCGGACTTAGCTTGCACGATACCCTCTTGTACGTTGCGCATACCGAATATCCTGGTCAGACCTTGTCTATTTCGTCAGTTAAATTACGCGGCATTTCCAGTCTTACAGGCGACTCACTATTCATGAATACAGTGTTGTCGCAAGGTGGTCAGAATGATGTGGGATATACTCAAACGATCGATAATAGCGGTAATGTTTCTGTTTTTATGGCTTACGAGTTAGCTACGGGTGTAAATCGGTTTCAATTGGCAAGATTTGATGCAACCGGTTTGCAAACGGGCAGTTTTCTCTTTAGTGATGTGCCCGGATATGGGGAGAGGACTTTGCTACAGATAAATTCAACCTCTTTGTTGATGTCATCTACTGTTTACGATTCAGTAGCGTTCAATACGAACATCTCCACCTGGTGGATCTCCACAGCTACAAGTAGTTTGAATTCGAATGAAGCAAAAAACAAATTGTTCGCCGGCCCCGTTCCTGCATCTGATCACCTCCGCTTGTTCGGATTGCCATTCGCAAATTTTCGCTATGAAATTTTATCTCCTCTTGGACAACTTATCGATCAGGGTACATTGAGCGAGGGAAACGACAGGATTGTGCTGAATATGAAGAGCGGTTTTTATCTCCTGAAATTATACAGCAAGGAAACCGTTTTCACCACCGCTTTCATTAAGCAGTAGTTTTATGTTTAGAAGGTGAGAAGATGGAATTTATTCAAGGAATGGTTTATTAAAGTAAACGCCTTATTCCCATTGCTCCTCACACAAGGTCATGTCAAATATGCACTCCACCTGTAACCTCTATACGTTGGGCATTCACCCATTTGGCGTCATCGCTGCAAAGGAAAGCAACTACACTACCAATATCATCGGGCAAGCCCACTCGGCCAAGAGCTGTGGTACTTGCTATCGAAGCATTCAAATCTTTATTGTCTCTTACTGCACCTCCACCAAAGTCAGTGGCAATGGCTCCCGGGGCTATAGTATTAACTCTAATTTTTCTACTGCCCAGTTCTTGTGCCTGATACCTGCTCAAGCTTTCAATAGCTGCTTTCATGATGGCGTAAGGAGCATAATTCGGATAACTAAATCGGGTCAATCCAGTTGACACATTTACAATGCTGCCACCATTACTGATAACAGGCAATAATTTTTGTGTAATAAAATAGGGAGCTTTGAGATGTATATTTACCATCGTGTCAAACACCTCTTCTGTCGTATCTGCAATACTGGTGTACGTTCCAATGCCGGCATTATTTATCAGGGCATGTAAATGTTCAGTTTCAAAACTATCCTTCAGTGTCGATTTTAAATTTTTAACGAAGGAGTCGAATCCTTTTGCATCAGCTACATCCAATTGCAAGGCTTTGGCTTTTTTCCCCATAGCAACTATCTCATCTACTACTTTGCCGGCTTCGTTAAGATTGCTGTTGTAAGTAATAATTATATCAAAACCTTTTCGGGCTAATTGAATGGCCATGTCTCTCCCCAATCCGCGACTACCGCCTGTAATTAAGGCTACTTTGTTTGTTTTATTCGTCATCTGGTTACATTTTAACAGAATGCAAATGTCCTGTTAAAAGTAAAAACCCGGTTTGCAAACAACAATCAAGTATTTGCAAAAATCAATCAATTTCTAAAATTCAATGGCGAGAGCGTGGTATGTTTTTTAAAATAATTTGAAAAATGAGCTACTTCATCAAAACCTAAGGCATTTGCTATTTCGGTCACATTCCACTTGGTTTGCAAGAGCAGAATTTTGGCTTCTTCAACGATGCGGCTGTTAATAATTTCTGTAGTACTTTTTCCGGTAGTTTCTTTTAATACCTTGTTCAAATGATTGATATGTACACCCAATGCGGTAGCAAAATCCAGAGGTGTTTTTAGTTGGATCACTTGTGCATCATTTTCTATCGGAAATTGCCGCTCCAGTAATTCGATAAACAAAGCCGATATTCTACCTGCAGCATTGATGTTTTTTAAGGAACTGCTTATCGGACTTAGTTTTTGACCTGTATGTAATAATTCGATCACATAATTACGAAGCAAATCATATTTAAATGCATAGTCGGAAGACAATTCCTGACTCATTTTTATGAAAATGGCCTCCAGTTCATTGTATTGCGAATCGTCAACCTCATAGATAAATTCGCTTTTGGGAGAAAAGACAGAAAAGTCATCTAGCAAAATTCCGGTTTTTGATTTCGATAAAAAATCTTTTGTAAATACGCAGAAATAACCGTTCTGATTGGCATCTTGTGGTGTATACCGATAGGGAATCTTCGGTGTTGCAAACAAAATCCCCTGCTTTTCTATTTGAACAGTTTTATCTGCATACTCTACCACATTATGCCCCTTTATCAGACTAATCTTATAGTACAATCTTCTATTGTACGACATCGCCGGCTTTTGCTTGTTGCTATAATAGAATTTAGCAATATCAAAAA
This sequence comes from Bacteroidota bacterium, assembly GCA_016713925.1. NCBI lineage: Bacteria > Pseudomonadati > Bacteroidota > Bacteroidota bacterium. The sequence continues at coordinate 1,350,968 of JADJOH010000002.1, read as the reverse complement.
CATTGAAATGCCCCAGATCATTGGTGCTTTGATTTTCAAAAAAGTAATCCAGTTGACTTGCATTTTCGCCAAGAATGTCCTTGTAGAAATCATGTATGCTCAGTTTTACCATAGTTGTGAAATTCAAATAAAGACAAAGGTAGGGATTGTATCGTATTTTAGCCTTTTTAAATAGATCAACTGGCAGAATTAGAAAGGGCATTTCTTCAAATGGTCTTTATTGCAATGCCCCGTGACGTTTTTATGATGTTAAAATATGCTCTTCACTATACATGAATATTTATGTGCGGATTCAATGATAGAAAGATCCACCAAAAAAGATTTTGATGGAAGTGGACAGACTATTCTTAGAATTGAATATTCCAACGAATTTTGAAATCAACTTAATTCTGATTTTGTCTATTTTCACTTTCAATTTACATTCCGAAATCAATAAACAACGGCTCATTCACTCCTCAACCCATGTCCGCACCCAACCTCTTCATCCTCGAAATTAAATTGCTGCACACCACTCCCACTGTATGGCGTTTGGTAGAGGTGGCACCCCGAATGAGTTTATTGGAACTGCATGCCGTCATTCAAGTGGCGATGAAATGGCAGTCAAGTCATTTGTTTCAGTTTGAAGTAATGAAGGACGGAAAAAAGGAGTTGTATGGTTGTCCGGATTTTGATATAGATGAAGAAGAGTTATTGTTGGATGCAAAGAAGGTGAAGCTGACCGATTTTTTACTTGCCGAAGGGGATTCAATTCGGTATGTGTATGATTTTGGGGATTACTGGGAACACGAGGTGATTTTGAGAGGGTATACCCAAACCGAATCTACATGGACTTACCCCCGTTGTCTGGCGGGAGCTATGGCTTGTCCGCCGGAAGATGTGGGTGGACCTCCCGGATATAGTATTCTTAAACAGGCCATCCTGAGCAAGAAAAAAGCGGAAATCAGAGAGTACGATGAATGGTTAGGTTATCGATTTGATCCGTACGAGTATAAAAACTATTTTTGGATGGGGATGAGTACCTATGTAAAACGGACAATGAAGTTGTATGGATAAGAGGGGAAACGAAAAGTTTAATGGCAGAGATTTTTTCGGGCTTTGAACTTCAGGGAGGTTAAGAGTTGGATTTCGAGAATGTTCATGATCAGGGATAAAATTAACCGCTCTTTTCTGATTCAACAGCGGAATAGCTTTACCTTTAGTTCGACCTGCTTCCGTTTGTTTTTCTTTCAGTAATGGAGTGTCTCTAAAAGTGAATAGGTAGATCCCCAACAAGCTTGTCGAAATTAGCTACCACGGCCGGGTGACCCTACCTTTGTTTCATCAAAAAAGAAAAGATGAAATCGAAAACCTATTATCAGTTAATCCTTGATGCCAGTGGGAGTATGTCAAATGTGCGGAGTGAAACTTTAAATGCAGTAAATAATCAGATTTTGTCTATTCGTTCCCTTGCAGAGCGGATGCCCGGACAAGAAATGGTGGTTTCGCTGGTTCTTTTTAATACAGAAGTAACGACGTTGTATTCACATCTGGGGCCGGAACAAGCCCCACTCTTGACCTTGCGTCAGTATGTACCCGAGGGATCAACCGCGCTGCTGGATGCCATCGGTATGAGAATAATGGATACAGAACGACTGCTCAGTCCGGAGGATGATGTGGTGATCGTAGTGCTGACGGATGGGGAAGAGAATGCATCTCAGTTTTTTACCTATAAGCAGATAGCGGAGAAGATCAGCAATCGGAAAAGAACAGAACGTTGGTCGTTTAGTTTTGTTGGAGCAGATATCGATGCCTGGAGTATCGCCCGCCGGCTAAACATCGACCGTGAAGAGGTGCGTTCCGTATCAAAATCCCATTTGGCAAGCGCCATGCAGGAGATGAATGTGACGCTTCACGATTATATGGATCATAAGCGAAGAGGAATGCGAAAGACAGGATTCTTTAAGAATTGAGGTACATGTCATAGAAATTTAAAATGACAACCGTGGTGTCATCATGCAACTATCAACGAAAACCCCGCGCCACCTTCGGTCTTCGAAGCTTACACCGTCGCTTAAGCTTTGGCGCACACAGTTAGCGTAGTAGACCTTCGGTCTTCGAAGCTTACACCGTCGCTTAAGCTTTGGCGCACACAGTTAGCGTAGTAGACCTTGCGCCTTCCCTCGGTCTTCGAAGCTTTAGCGAAGTAGACCTTCGGACTTCGAAGCTTTAGCGTAGTAGTCCCTGCGTCCCCGCGGTTGCCTGTCGTCAGTCAGAGGTAGCTGATCTTAAAGTGTTAGATTTGCTGTAGCTTGAATGTTACCATCAAAAGAAAGCAGTAGAAGATGAAAAATTCAGACATAAATGTTTAGTCCGGTTGAAAAGAAAATGCGATATTTAACACTATGAATGTTTACCTGATACGTACGGATGGAGTGGAGGATGCCCTCTATTTTGGAGTCTGTGATTTCCTGCAGCATATTCCGGGGCCATTTACATTTCATACCTATGGCCATCCTGCTGAGCTCAGCATACAGGACGAAGTGAAGCTATTGTTCCCGGATGATGAAAAATATCATCGTCAGGAAGTAATGGAATCCAGGGTGATGTATAGTGCTGAAATGTCAGTGGAGCGCCTCTCGTGGAACGATCTTTTTCATGCAAATAATGACTTCAGGAAAAAATGCAATATACCTGCAGATGAAATAGTCATTCTCCTCACTGATTATGGAAATTACCCCAACTGGTTTTCAGGATACGATGAAAAAACGCCCAACAACTATTTCGTGCATACGGAGCAATGGGAGCTATATGCCGCCGGCGACAGCAGATATCCCATCGCTTATCAGATGGTGAGCATTCTGCTGAAGCAGATCATGTTTGATAAGCCTTCTGAAATGTTTACTGCCATGCATAAAACGGCACGTGGTTGTATCCTCGATTTCTGCGAGCAGAAAGAAGAAATCTCGCTTAAATTGCGCACTGCCGATATTTGCCCCGATTGCCAGAAGATTATTGCAGAACGCAAAGTCTCCCATGCGCATATCCGTTATACCTTCGAAATGATGGATAGCATTCGTCGGCAACTACTGTTTCGGGAACGCTATGATTTAGTGAGAAGCCCGCTGCCACTACTGCTGAAAGGCCGGAACAAAAGCCCTTATATTCCGGACCTTGGAATGCTGAAAATCAATCTTACTCCTGCTGAACTGGGAGTCTATCTCTTGTTCCTGAATCATCCGGAAGGTATTAAAGTCAGTGATGTGGTCGATCACCGTGCTGAACTCTCAGAGTATATGCACTTACTCAGCCGTCGCGACGATAGAGCCGTGATCGAAAAATTGGTGGAAGACCTTTGTCGTGCCGATAGCAATTCACTCAGTGAAAAAATGGCGAAAATTCGCGCCAAGTTTGTGAAACTTTTAGGAGCTGATTTGGCCCAGAATTATATTATCAGCGGCCCCAATGGTGGCGAAAAGAAAATTGTACTCGATAGAAAGCTGGTTAATCATGAAGATTAATTGGTTTTCTGCAGATGACCCCATGGTAATATAGTTAGAGAAGTTTTACTTTCGGGCAGTTCATCGTATTGGGGGAAGAAAAGTTTGCATTACTTCCTATTCCCCCAAAAGGGTTTTTTACATATCAATAAAAAAGCCCGTCCTGTGTTACTAAAGAATCACCTGTGGTAGCTACAAGAAAGAGTCCTGTCTCCTTTCATCTTCTACACCTCATTACCAATAGCAATAATGATCATAGTACCGTCAGGTGAAACGCAGGTAATACAATTATCACTAAAATAGACGGCGGAACTGACTCGGATAGAGATTCCTATATTGACTAAAATCATTCTTGCATAGAGCAATCTTCATGTTCAGGATTTCAGGGAACAAGTAGCTTCGTAGCATCTTACCCGAAGGATGATGAAAAGTTCTACTATTGACTGTGTTGTTTCGCTAATCGCAGGTTTGTTCTTTTTCTCCTGTGCCCCGCAACGCTTTGTGAAGCCGCTCGAAAAACAGCAGCAGGCGGTGAATGCTTCATTGGGTGGAGTGTTGTTCGATTATAATGGAACAACCATACCCATGCCTTTTCTGACGTTGGCTTATGGGTACGGTCTTAATGAAACAACCACCGGGTTCGGAGCGGTGAATGTCACTTCGGCACTGTATGGTAATTTTCAATTCGAGCTGGGACTGACTAAGCAAATCGTAAAACAAAGGGAATTTCAACCTGCGGTATGCATTACTCCGGTCGCCAATATTATCTACCGCAACAGCGACGCCCGAAAATTATATCCTCAACTTGCCATTAGCACCTATTGGGAATATGGGAAACACAAAGATCTTATCTACCTAAGCCTGGATAACTGGTTTGAGCTGTCCGGGAATAAAGCCAATAATGAACAACAGGAAAATCACCTGCTGTTTATGCCCGCGCTCGGTCATTCCTTTCAACGGAAAAAGCATTGCTTTAACACCGAATTCAGAATTATTGCGCCCAACCTTTCCAATGAAGGACTGGTCATCGATTATAAAACACCGTTGAGAACGCATGGCGCCTGTGCTCTGTTCTTTGGTTACACCTTGAAATTCTGAAAATGAAAAAGTTGATTTCCCTCTTTCCTTTGTTGCTCCTGTTCACAGGATGCCTCACCCTGGACGATAACCTGTTCAACAACGAAAAAATTACGGAGTACCGCTTGAATAATTATGAAGGTGAGGTGGATTTCAAATTGAACGCAAGCTATGCTATTCCTGACAGTCTGGTTCATTTGTTCACCTTGAATTCTCAAACTGCGAATGAGAATTCTGCTACAACCATTTATGCCGTTTACATTGGTGACATCAGTCGCATCGGTGTTGATACTGTCATCATGTACTGTCACGGTAACCGCGATCATATGGATTTTTACTGGCCGCGTGCACAATTGCTGGCCAATACAGGAGGTAAAAACCGTTACGGAGTGCTAATGATTGACTATCGTGGTTTTGGCATGTCGGATGGTCATCCGGATGAAGAAGGGCTCTATGCGGATGTAGATGCGGCGTTGAATTGGTTAAAGAGCAAGGGTCTTCAAAATGACCGACTCGTTATTTATGGATTTAGTTTAGGCTGCGCACCTGCTACGAAGATGTGTGCACATCATTATTCTCTCAAGCCTTCTAAAATACTTCTGGAAGCGCCCTTTGCTTCTCCGGAAGTGATGATTCAGGATGGCACCGGTCTCGCGTTACCCGGAGCATTTTTTACGAGTTTCACGTTGAACAATGCGGAAGAAATCCGGCGTGTGGATCAGCCTTTTTTCTGGATTCACGGAGAAGCAGATGATTTCTTAAATGTGGATACGCACGGACAGGTGGTGTACGACCATTATATCGGTATTTATAAGGAAGCACATCGCATTCCGGGCGCGGATCATGGTTCAATTCAAACAATTATGGGAATTCAGAATTATTTGAATAATGTTGGGGATTTTATTTTGAAGTAACTTGCCGGCAAACAGTGAAGGAATTTCCCCAATGAATGTATTGTAGCTATTGGTTGTTAAATATCCGGGTGAAATTATAAAGTTGTTTTCTTATATAGAAACGTAAATTGTACAAGGTCTGAATCTTGGATTTCACAAACGAAATTTCCATCTTACTTGTTCTGTAAACGCCACGATCGCAGCGGTTGAGCAACGTTCGAAACGATCTATCATAACAAATCATAACAATCATAACAAATCTGCGGCCCATCAAAATATTTTTCACACTATTCATTTTAATAAAGAATACAATCTTTTCATACGGAATATCAACCCCTGTTAATAATGGCGAAACGAAGGATATTTGCATGCTTTGAATCGAAAGGTTGTATGCTCTATTACCTCAAAAGTGTAAACACGCCCGTTTTCTCAGTAGGAATTCCAAGGTCTTTATCCAGATCCGTAGGAAGTGGTTTTACCTGAAGTTTATATTTCAAATCTAACCAACAAAAAAAGGAATTCCTCACAGCTTTCTCTGAAATAGGATTGCTGATTATTTTAATGTGCGGGGTCCACAAGTATTCATAAAAGTGCAGCTCGAATTTGTAGGACAATAGAAAGATTGAGGTTGACATCCTTTTGAAGCAACACCTCCATTGATATTGCCTAAATCGGAGTCACTAAGATTAGCGATAGTGCTTTTATTTAAGCTGAGTTTGTTGATGTGCTTTTTCATGATACAATTATATTTAGATAAGTAAATAACATTTATTTTATGAGCGTCGGGCAAACATGAACAGAAGCGCAACTCCATTTTGAAGGACAAGCAAAAGTGGGTGGTAAACATCCGTTTGATTTCGCTCCACCATTGATGTTACCCAGATCGGAATGGCTGAGATTAGAGATAGTTGTTTTGTTTAAGCTGAGTTTGTTGATTGACTTTTTCATGATGATAAATTTTTATTTGTTGGAGATTTAAATGAACTTACGGGTTCATAAATTACTTGTGGATTATTTTACAACAGTGCAGTTACAGGCAGAGCAGGTAGCCGGAGCACCAGAAGGACAACCTTTTGTTAGTGGAGGCATGCAGATAGCAGGTGCCGATCCTTTTCCGCCACCTACCATCTGATTCATTTCAGCGGCATACAGGTTAGAGATGGTCATTTTGTTTAAGTTGAGTTTGTTGATGTGCTTTTTCATAATGTTGTTTTTTATTTTTTTAGATGTTGTTATCGTTGATTGACAAGTCAAAGGTAGGTCAGCCACAAGGGGACCGTATAGAACTCTTCACCAACGGTCGTTTGGCTTTGTAAATGGTAGGATACGCTTTGTAAATAGCCGTTGCAATCCTTGTAATAGAATCACATTTCGTACTTCTTTGACTTCCGCACCACAACACTCAATGCCTACTCAATCCGATTAGAACCGAATAATTTAAAGTCAATTTTTTGAAGGTTTGCCGATTCTCAGAACCTCATATTACCAAAGCAACTTAAGTTCATCAAGCAACAAAAAAGGGAAACCCTCAACGGATTTCCCTGAAAAAGCACATTATTATAGAGAAGAGGACTTACGGGCCCACTTCGAAAGTTTTTTTATTTTTTAATAGTGCACATCATGCTTGGGCAACCAATTCCGGTTGGACATCCTGCTGAACAAGCCAATGTGCCACAAGGGTTAGTAAGATTAGGAATGCATTTGGCTGTTTTAGCACCACCATTGATTTGATCAAGGGCACTATGGCTGAGATTAGAGATAGTACTTTTATTTAAGCTGAGTTTGTTGATTGTCTTTTTCATGATATAATTATTTTTAGATCTGTAGATAACATTTATTTTATGAGCGTCGGGCAAACATGAACAGATGCGCAACTCCATTTTGAAGGACAAGCAAAAGTGGGTGGTAAACATCCGTTTGATTTCGCTCCGCCATTGATGTTACTCAGATCGGAATGGCTGAGATTAGAGATCGTGCTTTTGTTTAAGCTGAGTTTGTTGATTGACTTTTTCATGATGTTTGTTTTTTTATTTTTTTAGATGTTGTTATCGTTGATTGACAAGTCAAAGGTAGGTCAGCCACAAGGCTACCGTATAGAACTCTTCACCAGCGGTCACTTGGCTTTGTAAATGGTATTATCCGCTTTGTAAATAGCCGGTTAAACTTTGAAAAAGAATCACGAAATGCTATACGACTCAAAGTTTAAGGTTTAAAGTTTAAGGTTCAAAGTTTAAAGTTTAAGGTTCAAAGTTTAAAGTTCAGTTTCAAGGTTTATAGTTTAATATTTGTGGCGAATAATATAAATCAGTCATTGGTTGGTAGCCGGTAGTGAGGGAGGCGTCGCTCCCCATCGCGAGCGAAAGTTCTTAGCGAGGCAAGATACTTGGCCTCGCGACCGCAAGCCGGAAGCCGGAAGCCGGAAGCCGGAAGCTGGTAGCATAATCTGGAATTATTCACTACATTTGTTTTCCAACCTGCCAATTTACATCAGATGAAAAAAATTATTCTCTCCGTATTGATAGTAGTTTCTATCGCGATCTCATCCTTCGCTCAGAATTTTATTCAAATGCCCATCTCCGCCCAAACCACCACTTATACAGGTAATGTGCGTGGCTATTGGTTTACTTCACCTACCTGTTTTACCATTACCGGACTCGAGGTGCCTACCGATGCCTCTACGGGTCTCCAGAGTATTGCCGTGGTGCGCCTGGATACCATTCCGCCTGCAATTGCAAATGCTACCAATGATTTCACTTTGCTGTTTTTGACGCAGAATGATACGACTCAAGGCATGATCCCGGTGAATATTCAGGTGGGCCCGGGTGAATATATTGGCATTTTAGGTTTTCGTTCAAATATCAATTCTTATGGGCCGGGACTCTTCAATTCATCAATCAATGGCTTCCCCGTAACGCTCAGTCGGTTTGGTATGCAATATGAATTGTCAACAACTGCTCCGCAAGAAGTGTGGTCCACCGGAACAGGCAGTATCAGCAGAGTGTTCATGTACTACGATACAACTTTCGCATTTAATGTTACTCAATCATGGCAAGGGGGAACCTCTTATTCCTTCAATAACGGAACAGGCCCCACCTCTGTTTCCGTTTGGGATTACGGTGATGGATCGCCGTTAGATACCACCTTTAATCCTACGCATACCTTTCCTGCGCCCGGTAACTATACCGTTTGCAGCTATATCACCGGTACCTGCGTGAGTGATACCGTTTGTACGACCGTTATTATCTGCCCTGCTCCGGCATTGGCGGACTATTCTTTTACTACTACGTATCCAATAGTGGATTTTACGGATGCTTCTCAAAATGCGGCTTCCTGGTCCTGGGATTTCGGCGACGGGAATACCTCTACATTGCAAAATCCATCGCATAGTTATGCAACTTTTGGTCTGTATAATGTTTGCCTGACCGTTACCGATACCTGCGGTGGTCAGCATACCAAATGTGAAAGTATCTCCGTTTGTCCTGCCTTGTTACCGGTTTCCCTCGGTTCAGATGTAACCGCTTGCGCCTCGACAGTGATTAGTTTGCCCGGCTACTCTACTTATACCTGGAGCAATGGTGCAACAACAGCGCAAATAACGGTTACTACAGGTGGCGACTATAGTGTTGTGGTGACAGATGCGGCAGGCTGCTCAGGAACTGATACCATTTCAGTGACGATTAATCCGTTGCCGGTCGTTGGTTTGGGGAATGATATAAGCCAATGTGGAGGAAGTGCGTTACTCGATGCACAGAATGTCGGAAATGCATTTCTCTGGAGTAACAATGCCACTACGCAAACAATTTCAGTGATAAACTCAGGTACGTATACGGTTACCGTTACTGACAGTGTCGGCTGTACGAACTCGGATGCAATTTTAGTCACTATCCTTTCCGTTCCTCCTGCCACCTTAGGAAATGATTTTGTTGTTTGTCAGGGAAACAGGTCTATCAGGTATTCCTATAACCGCAAATGCCACCTATCTCTGGAGTACCGGAGCCACCCTTCCTTCTATCCTTATCAACTCCGGCGGAACCTATTGGGTACAGGTTACCGCGCAAAATGGTTGTACCAATTCCGATACCATCAACGTGACGATGAATGCTCCAGCTGTAACCTATGTCGAAACACAAACGCCGGTATGTGTATGGGCTTCTCCTATAACACTTACCTCAGGAACTCCTGCCGGCGGAACCTATTCCGGTCCGGGTGTAGCTGGAAATACATTCGATCCGGCTCTGGCAGGTGTTGGAAATAAAAATGTAGTTTATGCGTATACTGATACGGCCGGTTGCGTGGGAAGAGATACTTCGCTGATCACAGTAGATCCCTGTTCAGGTATTGGTGAAGTCAGTGAGATAGGACTGCAGTTTTATCCGAATCCGGGCAGCGGAATTTTTCGGGTAGACGTAAACTCTTCTGTAAATCTGTTGACTATTCAGGATGTATATGGAAGAGAAGTGCATCGTATCGTCCCTGCAACAGGTCAGCTGTTACTGAATTTATCGAATGAAGCAGAGGGCATGTATATCCTTGGAGCATGGCAGGAGGGTAAGGTGTATTCCCTGCCTTTTATTATCAGGAAGTAGCCCCCAAAACGGAAGTTGAATTATTATAAATTATTGTGAAAAGGCTGTCGTCAAAACGATGGCCTTTTTCGTTGAAATCCCAATTTCTATGTTATTGGTCAAATCCGGGTCGAGCTATTCCTTGGCCCAATGAACCACTAAATCGCCTTGTTCAGTAAGATGAATTTTTAATTGAAGAGAAAGAAACGTTAATTCGCAGGTATTCTAATGAAATCAAAAGTAAGTTGAAATCAGCACCATGTTTCCGAACGGTGAATTAGTACTAATAGTATAGCATTAGTAGTATATATGATGAGTATCATTGGTAAAAATGAGAGATGAGGGTATATTTGTAATATGAGAAAATTGTGGGCATATCTGATGACGATGTCTATCTTCGGATCTTCCATAAATATGGAGGAAGTGATGAAGTTGCCCCAATTGTTCGATCACTATGCCGAACATCAAAGGGTATGTTCCGACATTTCATTTGCGAATTTTCTTATTGAACATTATTACGGAAGGAATCACGCCACTACCCCTCAACATGGGAAGAAGCATGATCAACTTCCTTTTCAATCTCATCATCAGCTTATCGCTCATAGCACCTCTTTTATTCAACAAGTTTCAGGAGTAAGTTCATTTACTTTTTATTGTTCTGAGTTGTTTGTATTTGACTACATCCAACAGCCGGAAGAGCGTATTTTGGATATCTGGCAGCCTCCACAATTGGTGTAGATTTTTATTCATGGCACATGCATCAATTTTTGATGCGCCTCTCCCTTTCATTAATTTAAAAATTCTGCGGAAGCTGCTAGCGCGTATTGCTGATGGTGAAGCAGTAGTTACACTTCATTCATTAACAACCTTCAAAGTAAAACAGAAATCATGAAAAAATTATTCATACTATTAATCATAGTTTTTGCCGGGATATTCTCCGCTAATGCACAATGGACGCTCGATTCTTTATCTGCTCCCGCTTTCAATCTGGTACCGCAACAAGTAGGCACTAAAGCCATCTTCGCCTCTAATGCAAAGTATGAAATATACGACTTCACTACCGGGCTTTGGTCCAGCAAAACCTTCTTACCCGCACGTACCGGAATTAAAGCGGTCGCTAACGGAGGGAAAGCGTATTTCGCCGGTGGAGGATTTATTACCGTTTGGAATCAGGTAATGTATAAAAATATCGACATCTATAATAGTGCGACGAATGTATGGTCCACCGCCAACCTTTCACAGGCAAGAAGTGTTGGAGCTACCGCAGCGGTAGGGAATAAGGTATTGTTTGCAGGCGGACGTCAGGTATTAGCCTATTCAAACAGGGTAGATATTTTTGATGTCAACACCGGAGTTCGTACCACTACTGCGCTATCACAAGCACGAAACAATATGGCCGTGGCTATTATTGGTAGTAAAGTCATTTTCGCAGGAGGAGAATCGGGAAGTATTGTCAATGGAGTTTATTCTGCAAGTAATAAAGTAGACATCTATGATGACGCAACAGGTCTTTGGAGTACAGCTCTACTCAGTTCGAAGAGGGAGCTGATCACAGTTGGAGTTGTTGGTACAAAAGTGTTGTTTGCAGGGGGGAGAAATCCAAATGGCGTTTATCAGAAAAGTGTAGATATATACGATGCAGCTACCAATATATGGTCTGTAGTAAATATGTCGCAACCGAAATATGGTATGGCTTCAGCAACCGTAGGGAATAAGGTTTATTTTGCCGGTGGAACAACTGCCAATAGTGGCGCACTGACAAACAGGGTGGAAGTATATGATGCTTCTACGAACACCTGGAGTTTTATTACCATCTCCTCTCCAAGAATGAATATGACTGTTGCACAAACACCGCAACGGGTGATGTTCGCAGGCGGAACAGTGGTTTGGGGCAATACAGGCACGGATAGAGTCGAAGTATTGGACATTGCATCCGGTACCTGGTCGGTGGAATATCTGGCTCAACCCCGTTTCGGTATAGCCGCGATTTCATATGGTAATAAAGCGCTTTTTGCCGGAGGTGCTGAAGTCTGGAGCTCCTATCCGCAATATTCTATTTATTCAAATAAAGTGGATATCTGGACCGATCTTCCTCCCCGCTTGAATGGTGAAGAAATGCAGCAAAGCTCTGCCGGAAGACTTAACGTTTATCCTAATCCTTCAGCAGAATCTACTGTCAATGTTTACTTTATTCAGAACGAAACCAAACCCGTTACTATTCGCCTTGTAGACCTGACAGGCAGAGTGATTACTGAAATGCAAACGAACGGGGAAAATGAAATAAAACATGTGGTGGACATTTCAGGTCTGGCAGCGGGAACATATATCGTGAGTGCGGAAGCAGACGATTATCGTGAAACAGTAAAGCTAATGGTAATAAGATAGTCCTGATTTCAAAGGCTGTTGCAGGAGATAAATGAGTAGTTCTTTATCTTCTGCAACAAGTACTTTGAGAGGGAATCAGTACAATAATTAAATTTTGGAATTATTCATTTAATAGAAGATCATGAAAAATAAAATGAATAGATTCCTCTTCGCTACCCTGTTGTGTATAACGACCACTATAGCCGAAGGGCAGCAATGGAATACGCTCAATGGTGGCACTTCTGACTGGGTCTTTTCCTCCGGTATATACAATGGTGATTTCGTTGTTGGTGGAAAATTTACCGCGGCCGGAGGCGTTTCTGCAAATCATATTGCTAAATGGGATGGAGGTACATGGTCCGCCCTGGGAGGAGGATTAAATGCCGAAGTAGATGCGATCGTTCAGTACAACAATAAGCTGTATGTAGGTGGACAATTTACAATGGCCGGAACTACGAACGTGAATTTTCTGGCTAAGTGGAATGGCGTGAACTGGTCCGATGTAAACGGTGACATGGGAGGAACGGTGACCTCACTGGTAGTTTACAATGGCGATTTAATTATCGGTGGTTATTTTACGGATGCAGATGGATTCCCTGCCAATTATATTGTGGGTTGGGATGGAAACAACTGGTTTAATCTGGGCACCGGAATGGGAGGATCTCAAGGACAGGTGATGGCCTTGCAGGTGTATAATGGTGAATTGTATGCCGGCGGATTTTTTACTTCTGCAGGAGGTACAACTGCCAATCATATTGCAAAGTGGGATGGCACCACGTGGTCAGCAGTAGGTGGTGGAATCTCTAATATTGTTTATTCACTGACAGAATATAACGGGAAACTTATTGCCGGTGGCTTGTTCCTGAGTGCAGGCAGTGTACCGGTAAATAATATTGCCGCCTGGGATGGCACTAACTGGTCAGCATTGGGTGGAGGTGTTTCCGGAACATTTTACCAATATGTTTTTGCACTGAAAGCCTACAATGGAAATCTGATAGCCGGTGGTTTGTTCACTACTGCTAATGGTCAAACCGTAAATGGCGTGGCGAAATGGGATGGAACAACATGGAGCAGCATGGGTGGAGGAATGTATTATGGCGGGGCAAACGCATTTGGTGTACAAACACTATGTGTGTATGGAACGCAACTCATCGCAGGGGGTATATTTACTACCGCAGGTTCTACCAGCACCGGACATATCGCTCAATGGGATGAACCGTTAGTGGGAATCAATGAAAGCCTTTTGAGCGAAAGTAACTACCTGCTAAATTATCCGAATCCTTTTTCTTCGACGACAACAATTTCATTCCAACAAAACCAATCGGAGAAAGTGGAACTCACGTTGAAGGATATCACCGGAAAAACGCTATCTGTCATTCTTTCAAAACAGGAATTGCCTCCCGGTGATTATCAAATACAGTTTGATGGGGGAGAGGTGGCAGCGGGAACGTACTTGCTTGAACTCAGAAAAGGAAATACTTGTAAAGTGATTCGCCTTGCAATTCAATAGTATGGTTTAGAAAAACAAACAATGAAGTATTCTATAAGAGTTAAAGTAATGGTAGTAGGGTTGTTCTTGATATGGACAGCCGTGCAGGCACAGATGCCGGTGTACAATTGGGCAAAAACCACACTTGGTAATGTAGAGTCTATTCAGCGAGGTGCTGTTGTAGATGCTGCAGGGAATGTATATATTACCGGGGTGTTTTTTGGCACTGTTGATTTCGATCCGGGACCTGCCGTTTGTTCAGTAACACCCGTCCCCTACGGTTGCAATGCCTATGTGGCGAAGTACGATGCCCTTGGGAATTTTTTATGGGTAAAGAATATTGCTATTGCAGCTTCCTACGGGAATAATAGTATTGCTATGGATATCTCAGGCAATATTTACATCACCGGTTTTTATTCCGGAACTACAGATTTTAATCCGGGTCCCGGTGTGTTCTCAGTGAGTTCGGCTGCAGGAAGTACGGATATGTACCTGGTAAAACTGGATGGCAATGGGAATTTTATTTGGGCGAATACAATGGGTGGTACCACTGATGACAGAGGCAATGAGGTGGTGACAGATCCGGCAGGAAATGTGTATGTCGCCGGAAATTTTACGGGAACAGTCGATTTTGATCCGGGTCCGGGTATCATTTCCCGGACTTCATCGGGAGGAACAGATATGTTTTTATTGAAATATGATGGGGCAGGGATTTTTCAATGGGTGAAGCAAATGGGAGGATTTAACGATGACGATATTCGTGACATAGCGTTGGACGGGAGTGGAAATATTTTTATTGCCGGGTCTTTTAATGGTACTGCAGATTTTGATCCGGGAGCCGGGGTAATGAATCTGGTGTCGAATGGGAACAAGGATATGTTTTTCGCGAAGTATGATCCGGCCGGAAATTACGGGTGGTCACGGAGTGCCGGAGGGACGTGGATTGATCTCTGCACCGCTCTTGCAGTTGCAGGAGGAGGAGATGTTTTTCTAACAGGAATTTTTAATGCGACAGTAGATTTCAATGCAGGAGTGGGGATTAACACACTAACGTCTGGCATAACCGCAAATTCTTTCGTGCTCCGTTACGATGGAGCAGGGAACTTTATTTGGGTAAAAGGTCTTCCATTGAATACAGCCAATCTCGACATTGTCATCGATGCTTACAATACTTTTTTTATCTCGGGAAGTTATGGAAATATTAATGGAGCGGCTATCGATATGGATCCCGGTGCAGGTGTCGCCGCCCTTACTATTCCCGGTGGACTTCCTCCTCCTTATTATAACGTGCTGGGCAGATATGATTGGAATGGAAATTATCTATGGGCCGGTGTTTTCGGTCATACTTGCTATTGCAGCGTGGCAGGATATAAATCGAGTATGGCGGTAAAAACCGGGTATCTGTATTATTCAGGCATCTTTAACGGTAATGCCTTTAGTGCAGCCACAGTTGATTTTGATCCGGGATCAGGTATAGCAAATCTGACCGCCCCTTCGTCAGTAGATAATACCTTTTTTACAAAGTTTGGAATTTCACTGAGCCCACTGCCGGTAGACCTTGTGAATTTCTTCGGCAGACAGGAGAAGTCGGGAATACAGTTGAATTGGAATACAGCTTCAGAAAGTGATAATGATTATTTTGAAATATGGAGGAGTAGCGAAGCGGATAATTTTACCTTGATTGGAAAAGTAAATGGAAATGGAACTACAACAGCGCCGATAGCGTACGAATTTATAGATATATCCCCATTGCCGGGTTTAAATTATTATCAATTGCGGCAGGTGGATTATAATGGTACTCCTGAGCTATCGAATATCGCAGTGGTTTTAAATCGATCAAATAGCATTTCATGTACCCTTGTACCGGTGATAACCGGAAAATATACCCTGGTATGTGCAGGTTTATCAACGGTGAACTACAGCATTCTGGATATGAACGGACGCCGATTAAGTGATGGTAGCACTTCCGCGGATGGTTATGCAAATATTGACCTCTCCTTACTACCACAAGGAAGTTATCTGTTGGTTGTATTGTTCGGGAATGAAAAGAAGGTGTTTAGATTGCTAAACTAATGACAATTCATAACATCATATTTAACCTAATGAAATATCAGTCTCTACTTGTTCTATAGCGGAACTGTACTTCATTTTTTCCAGCCTTTCAAGAATAAGTAAAAGAACGGGAATCTATTCCGAAAATCTGCGCGTTTTTGCCTTTTTATGAGGGAATATTTATTAAATTAACATTTCATTTCATTCAATTCGAATTTTTACTATGTTTGTTATTCAACCTAGAAACTTAACTCCCATGAAAAAAAGTATACTCAGCTTATTGATTCTGATAGGCAGCTGTATGTTTGTTCTTGCACAAAACACCATTCAGATGCCATTACCGGCTCAAAACACTACATTTTCCGGTAGTGTACGCGGATATTGGTTTACTTCTCCCACCTGTTTTACTATTACCGGTGCCCAGGTGCCCTTTGATGCCGCAACGGGAGATCAAAGTATTGCCATTGTCAAACTCGACTCCGCCCCTCCGCTTTACAGTACAGTGACCAATAATTTTACGGTGCTGTATCTGACCCAAAATAATCCGGATACCGGGATACAGGCATTGAATATTGAAGTGGCTCCCGGAGATATAATCGGGGTGTTGGGTGTACGAAAGAATACCTCCGGAAGTGATGTGAACTCCTATGCCACATCACCCTCCACTTCTGATATTAACGGTTTCCCGGTTACCATTCAACGGTTGGGAATGCAGTTCTCTTTGTCTACAACCAGCCCTCAGGATCTCTGGACAGAAGCTGCAGGAAGTATCAGCAGGGTGTTTTTATACTATGACACTACCTATAGCATCAATGTATATGCCACCTGGCAGGGTGGTACCATTTATTCCTTTACCAACGGAGCCAGCTCAGGAGCTACTTCTGTCTGGGATTACGGTGATGGATCGCCGTTAGATACCGCCTATAATCCTACACATACTTTCCCCTCTCCCGGTAATTATACTGTTTGCAGTTATATCACCGGAGCTTGCGTAAGCGATACTGTTTGTACCACCGTCATCATCTGCCCGGCACCTGCACTGGCGGCTTATAACTATACGATCAACTATCCTACAGTAGATTTCAGCGATGGTTCTCAGAATGCCGTTAGCTGGTCATGGGATTTTGGAGACGGCTCACCACTGGATAATAGCCAGAATCCTTCTCATACTTATTCAACATTTGGTTTATACACTGTTTGCCTTACCGTGACAGATACCTGCGGCGGGGTGAACACAAAGTGTCAGAATATATCTGTATGCCCTGCTGTATTACCTATCAGCCTGGGAAGTGATGTAACGGCTTGCGGCAGCACCGTTTTAAGTTTACCCGGCAGCTATACCACCTATACCTGGAGCAATGCGTCTACAACCTCGCAGATTACAGTCACCACTACCGGTACCTACAATGTTGTGGTGACCGATGCCGCCGGTTGCTCAGGAGGAGATACCATTGATGTTACGATTAATCCGAACCCTGTTGTATCCTTAGGGAATGATTCCGTTTCAATTTGTGGAGGTTTAGCGATTACACTGGACGCTCAGAATCCGGGGAGTACCTATCTCTGGAATACAACTGAAGTAACACAAACGATCACGGTAACACAATCCGGATTGTATTCCGTGACAGTTACCAATGGCTTTGGTTGTACAGCCGCAGATACCATTACAGCTACGGTGTTTACTTTACCATCGCTCTTCCTTGGGTTTGATTTGAATATTTGTGAGAGCCTGGTTAATATTTATGCCGGGAATAATGGGAGTACCTATATCTGGAATACAGGAGCCACAACACAAACGATTCAGGTGATGACAGGGGGAACGTATTCAGTGCTGGTAACCGATGTCAATGGATGCACTGCCGTAGACACGATCAATATTGTGATGAATCCGCAGGGAGTGTCTTATGTGGAAACACAATCATTGGTATGCGTGACAGCATCCCCCATTACACTAACGCCCGGAACCCCTGCAGGCGGAACCTATTCCGGTCCCGGTGTAACAGGAAATACTTTTGACCCTGCCGTAGCAGGTGTCGGAAATAAAAATGTGATTTATGCTTATACCGATACCGCAGGTTGTATAGGAAGAGATACTTCTGTGATTACGGTCGATCCTTGTTCCGGAATTGGTGAAATCAACAGCGCCGGAATTCATCTCTACCCGAATCCGGGAACAGGTGTTTTTCAATTGACAATGAAGGATCAAGCCGCGTTAATTCTTGTAATGGATAATCAGGGTAAAGAAGTGTTCCGACGTGTTCCGGAGTCAAAACAACAGCTATTGGATTTAAGTAGGGAAGCAGAGGGTGTGTATTTGCTCATGGTCCTGGATAAAAACAATGAATTCAGCATGCCTTTTGTAATTGCCCGGTAGAAAAGTTTAGTCATTAGAAAGGGTTGTCTTGTGAAGGGCAACCCTTTTTAGTGTCAGAAATAATGCATACCCCTTAATAAATGCGAGTTTTTGCGGTTTTGAACCTTAAAAAGTGAAATACGGGAGTTACTGAAGTAGAAAGTGTTTCGTCGAAAAAAATAAAATTTTGATTTGATCGCGAAGCCTCGCGATTTGAAAATGAAATGATCTTCCTGGCGGGAGACAGGTTTGAAGATGGGCTATGTATTAAAATTATTTTTAGTTTGCTTCTGCGCCTCCTTTTCTCTGCGGCTCAGCGACTCTGCGAGACACCTTTAATCGCGAAGCCTAGCGATAATTTCTGTTTGAAAAAATTAGAAGCCGAAAAATGGTAATTGAAAAGTCAGGTGAATAGAGTTTGTCCTCCTCGAAGGAATTTTCCTTTTTTACCCCACTTTCGCTAACTGTGCGCCAAAGCTTTAGCGACGGCGTACTTTGTGCTCCAAAACTTTAGTGAAGGAGCAGGCTTCGGTAGGCAGGCACAGGGGCACCAAGAGTCCACGGGAGAAACACGGAGGACTTTTTTCTGCACTGCCTCTTATTGTTCTCAGATGAAAATTATGACTTGTATGCTGGTTCAGTGTAGAAGGGTACTACTCCCTTTTTATCCTGGATCTTAAACCGATTTATAACTATGCACATGGATTTTCTTTTTAATTTGATCCAGATCTTTGTAACAGTAATGTTATCATAAGAATGGGATAAATATAAACAGTGATAATTTTATCTGATTTATTTACCTTTAGCAACTTCTAAATCATCCTATGAAAACTCAAATAGCCCTACTCCTACTATCACTTATTTCTATAAACGTAAATAGTCAGCAAGTCTCAGTTCCGAAACCGCTCAACGGAACCGGTCAGGAAATAGGTGTAAAAAATTCCGCTCTTGGGATCCCTTGCTTTCCAAATGTTTTTTGGGGCACTGCCGGATCCTCCACGGGTACTGTAGATGAGCTGACCATTAGCGGGGGAGCGGTGGTTGTATTGAATGCAGGTGTTGTGACCACATCGGGAGATCCCAGTCTGGCCTATTGTAATAATCTGGATGGGATATCGTTCAGCCCTACTTTTTATTCTTCAAAATTTTTACGGGAACCGCGTTACTATGATTTTGGTTCATGGAATTCCTCCTCATTCAGCACCTTGCCCAATAGAATAAATAACTGCGGAGGCAATGGAAATTTCTTATACTATAGTTGGTATGATTCTAATAATGTTTCATTAGGAATCGTAAGGTATTTCAGCAACGGCATGTCGCCTGTTTATTTATTAGGACCTAACCGGAGGATATCAGTAGCAGATATTGAAGTAGACAATAGCGGAAATGTATGGTTTTTTACAGGACCTTCAACCCCCGGTACAGTAATTACAGACTCGCTGCTTATTGTTTCGCCTTCAGGGCAAGTCGTGAGAAAGTTTTCTGCTAATTTCGTTTCTAGCAATAGCTATGGAATGTTATTACTCAACAGCACACTATACGTTGCTTTTGGTGCCGGTCATCCCAATTTTCCCAACACACTCGTTCCGGTGTTGCTTTCAGGAAATAGCGCTTCACTAGGTACTCCCCTCGCTATGCCGGTCCCAAACCCCACTTATAATGACTTAGCCGGCTGCAATGTCGGTACTCCATTAGCATTAGGGGATATTTCCACAAGCAATATACTCACCATTTATCCCAATCCGGTAAAGGAACAAATAAACATATTTCTTCCCGGGAACCTGAAGGGCAAAATGAACCTGAGTATTCAGGATGCTGCGGGCAAAATAGTTTTTAATGCAGAGTACTCAGGAAAGCAGGATGATGATAAAATTGAAATCAATAGCAGCCATTTTGCGCAAGGTAATTATATCATTCAGATTCAGGCAGGAGATGAAACGTTCAGCAGTAAAGTGGTGAAGTATTAAAAGCAGATGACAATTTAAATTAATCCGGGTTGGTTTTTCAGGAGGGTGAAGATTTTACCTTTTAACTAATGAACAGTTTTACCTGATTCTGCAGTTGAATGCAATCTTCAGGTCCTGACAAATTATTTTACATAGGGAACTCCATTGAATAAGACTGATTTTACTCCTCCGCATCTTTGACTTATAACAAGAATTCCATCGCGGCGAATTCTTATAGAAAACAGGAAATCAAAATATATGACATATAGAAAAGGAGATCAAAAATGACCTCCTGTAAAAACCTGTAATAAGTTTAGCAGCTTACGGGCAACTAAAAAAAGGAATGATTATTTAATAGTACACCAGGCTGATGCACAGGCTACCGAACAACCATTAGTTGGACAAACAGTGGAACAAGCTAATGTACCACAAGGGTTGGTTAATTTAGGAACACATTTGCCGGTTGCACCTCCCTGAATTTGTCCAAGGTCAGAATTGCTAAGATTAGAGATAGTGGATTTGTTTAAGCTGAGTTTGTTGATTGACTTTTTCATGATGTTTGTTTTTTTATTTGTTAGAGATGTTAATGAACTTACGGGTTCATAGTTAAGGGTGGTTTATTTTACAACTGTGCAGTTACAGGCAGAGCAAGTTGCCGGAGCTGTAGATGGACAGGTTTTAGTTAGTGGAGGCATGCAGATCACCGGAGCATTGGAACCTTTACCTCCACCTACCATCTGATGCATTTCAGCGGCATAAAGATTAGAGATGGTCATTTTGTTTAAGTTGAGTTTGTTGATTGACTTTTTCATGATGTTTGTTTTTTTATTTGTTAGATGTTGTTATCGTTGATTGACAAGTCAAAGGTAGGTCGCCCGCCACCCTACCGTATAGAACTATTTACAGACGGGCGTTTGGCTTTGTAAATGGTTAGTGTGGCTGTGTAAAAGGTAAGTATGGAAAATGGTGAAGTGATTCCGAAGATCTTCCATGCTGAAAAAATAGACACAGTCTATCAGGGATTATTTGAACCGGGATGCAGCCATGAATGGAAAAATAACTGTTCCCTCGTACACAATTACTATATCAGCCTTTGCAAATAGTTGCTATAGATGCAAAGAAGGAAATCCATTTGATGTAGCCGCGTTACATGTAACGCGACTACATCAAATGGATTTCTCTATTGTTGGTTGGAAAGTAGTGCCTCGTATGAAAGTCGAGCTCCTGGAAGTCTCCCGAAATTATTGCTTCACTGTGCAAACCATTTTAGTAGGGCACCATACACTGCAACTTACTGTAGGGCATGTCCAGGTATTGATGCAACTATTGGATTTTACACCACCTTGAATTTGTCCAAGATCAGAATTGGTAAGGTTGGAGATAGTTGATTTGTTTAAGCTGAGTTTGTTGATTGACTTTTTCATGGTGTTTGTTTTTTTATTTGTTAGATGTTGTTATCGTTGATTGACAAGTCAAAGGTATGTCGCCCTATAGCCAACCGTATAGAACTATTTACATATGGGCGTTTGGCTTTGTATTCGGTCCTGATTGCTTTGTAAATGACCTCTTCATATTTAGAAGATAGACTCCGTAGTCGATGCGCAGGTTCATATTACTGAGTCATACATCCTCAAATTAGTATAGTGCGACCGATTCATTTAATTCATAACTTTATCTCATCAATAACCACCGGGCCAATGTTCCATTTCTCTCCCTCTAAATTAGTTGTCTTATTGTTTCTGCTTCCATTGATAGCAGTTTCCCAGCCCACCACTTATCATAAACTCATTCCCGCATTTTTTACCGCGATGGAGGTGCTTCCACTGCCTGACCATGGCTTCATTCATGCAGGCCTGCATTCGGGCGGCGACGGCTGTTTTATTCGCACCGACTCTATTTGTACTGTAACCACTATAAAATATTACGATATTGCTAATGCAACCATCTATCCGCAGGTAGAAATGAATCATCTGCTGGCGTTACCCGATAGCAGCTATATTACTGTCGGTGCTGTGGCCAATCCGGCAAATTCAAGATTCGATGGCTTGATTATGAATATTGATGCCGATGGAAATGTGTTATGGGCAAAAAGATTGGGTCAAACCGGTTATAATATTTCACTGTATTCGGCAGCCTTAATGTCCGACTCCGGTTTTGTGTTTTGCGGGACAGCTACATCACTTCCTTCAGGGATGAATCAGTTTTTTGTTTGCCGCATGGATAAGACAGGAAATTTATTATGGTCCAATACCTACTCGGGAGGCAACAATAATAATTTCGGACGCATAATTAAAGCAACCCCGGATGGTGGATGCATTTTTACCGGCTATTTCGAAGATTTTTCCCCTTTTGTCGCCTATGCTGTGATGATAAAACTTGATGCAGCTGGTGTCGTGGATTGGGCTCGAAAAATTTCTACCGTCGCTCCAGGATTTTTTATATCAGGAAGTGATGTGTTGGTATTGCCCGATGGATATATCCTTTATGGAATGTCAAATCCCGTTTTTGTGTCGCGAACAGATCTTTCAGGTAACCTGATCTGGACAAAGGAGTATTCGAATGTTCAACAGTCAATAGGTCTCATCAATTATAATGGAAACCGCATTTATCCGGCTGCAGCAGGGGGATATCTGTTTATTGCAGGTTTCGATTTCTTCGGAACAGCTAACAGGTTAGATAGTTCAGGTAATGCAATCTGGTCTTCTCTATTTTATATGCGCTTGTACAATGCAATAGAAACGGACAATAGTGAATGGCATTTTACCGGGGCAGGTCCATTGATGGGGGTCACACAGCCCCAGCCGGATGCAGGATTCATTGATTTTGAAATGGGTATTATACAAAGTGACTCCATGGGAATGCCGGATATCTCTTGCATGTTCTCACAACCAGCTGCTCAAAATTCTGCGATATACAATTCTTCGTTATATTCTCCTTTGGTCACTCCTGTAGGCAGCCTTTCTCCTGTAGTAATTAATGTGATCAATGATTCCGCCATAACGGTGGATACCTGTGTGAATGTTTTTGGAGGGTTCGAAGAATTCGGAACTCCCTTGCCGTTAGTCATCAGCCCGAATCCGGGTGCAGGACAATTTACGCTTTCGCTGCCGGAAGAGAAACCCTGTCAAATGACCGTAGTAAACAGCCTGGGTCAATCCATCTGCAGGAGACAAGTTCAGGGTAAAGAAATCCAGCTGCTTTTAGACGCGGAACCGGATGGAATTTATCTTTGTCGAATGATCTCTTCCGATGGCAAAAAAATCTATCAGGGGCGAATATTGAAATCCGGACGCTGGAACTCCTGAATGCCGACAGTACTGTTACTAAAAGTCGTCATCGTACTGTTGGTTATCACAGGCGGGTTAAAATCGAAATAAATATTGGCGCTATTATACACCTCTGTCGGATCAGGATTGCTGTTCTTTCCCTTGATCTTGAAGAGCACGTACCCATGGCTCTCCGGCTCATTCACATTGCTGTCCGGGAGCAAAATATTATCGAAACTAAACTGCATCACATTTCCGTTTATTTTCTGTATCCAGCAAGGATGAGAAGTAGCAATGACATAAGCCGTGTTTTCGTCTAATCCTGCATCAAGGGTATCTGTGACCACTACATTGAAAGCAGTATCATTCCCGGTATTCTGGAAACGGATCAGGTAGCGCAATTCAGTGTCCATGGGAACGCGGTGAATGGTACCATCTCCTTCCGGCATGACCTGTTTGTCGTTAGGATCAAAAGCACAAAGCACGGATCTGTTATACGTCTGTGTATCTGTCGCCAGTACCATTCCTGTGGGACTAAATACCGTTCCTGTCGTTGTGGTATACAACCATGCTCCCGGCCCCGGCATCATGAAATTACCTATGAAGGTCTGCGTCTGTCCCGGAAGTAAGCTATCGTAAGTGAAGAGTAGCGTATTGCCAGTGACTGTACCAACCGGCCAGGAGGAAGAATATATCATTTGCGGATCAAAATTGAAAGCAAGAGTACCACTGTCGGGCAAGGTTCCGTTATTGATAACAGCAATGTAAAATGCGGAAACCGTATTACATCGAGGCAGAGGACTGTATGCATATACATCCAGGCTATTGAAAAACGAGTCCGGCTGCAGGGCAAAATCATATCCGGTCACCGATGTGCCCCCTAGTGTTACAGCATGTGAATTGATGCCATTACTGATGGAATAAACAGGATTGGTGACATATTCAATGGTATAGGTTCCGGGGGTGTCCGGAAAGAAATATTCGCCATTCGAGGTTGTATAAGTAATTGTGCCGGATGGAAGCGAACGGACTTGTTGTTGCCCCAAAGGAATATCGCCTGTCGAATAAATACTATCGTTGTTGGCATCTACAAAAACACGTCCGCTGATGGTAGGTAAATTGGGTAGCGTACTACCCAACGTGATCGTGTCAATTTCCATGCATCCATTGGCATCAGTTACAATTAACGTATAAATTCCTGCTGTAAGTCCGAAAAGGTTGGAGGTTACGGCTCCATTACTCCACAGATAGGTAAAAGGTGGTGTACCTCCGAATACCTGTGCCTGTATGATCCCGTCCGCACAATTCGGACAACTTGGATTTGTAATCCCGTAATTTACCATGACCGGATTCCCGACATTTCCAACAGTAACGTTTATCATTCCCGTACAAAGTACATTGTTTCCATCCGTCACGCTGATGGAATAAGAGCCGGGACAAACATTCGGAATGATTAATGGTGCCCGGAAATACTGCCTGTAGGTTGCCCGTTAAAATTAACCGCATAAGGCGGGACAGCTCCCGAAAAAGTGACCTCCACTACTCCATTGCATTGGCCACAGGTAGCATCCTGAGGGCTGGATATTGTAACAAAACACTGGGCAAAGCTCTGTATTGAACCACAGAAGAAGAGTAATAGCAGTAGCAATTTTTTCATAGGTCAGATTTTAACACATTAAAGATAATTAATTTTTCTAATCCACAAGCAATAAAAAAAGCCGTCCCTTTGAGGAGACGGCTTTTTTATGAAATGATAATAAATTACATTTTTACAATCTTACTTTGTCCGGCAACGCCATTCACCATTGCTTTCACGATATAAGTTCCGCCTGCAAAAGTAGAAGCATCAATGAAAATATGGTTTACGCCTTTGTAAACAGGACTGTTTAGACCGGTTACTTTACGGCCGCTGATATCAAAGATTTCAATAACCGCCATTCCACTGCGCTCACTGTTCACCTTCAGATCAATATTTTGTCCGTTGATGCTGGTGCTGATGCCTAAAGCTGAATTCACTTCGTTAATACCAACAGCACATGCCGGATCCAATGGGCCAA
The DNA here is from genome assembly GCA_016713925.1 of Bacteroidota bacterium. NCBI lineage: Bacteria > Pseudomonadati > Bacteroidota > Bacteroidota bacterium. The sequence continues at coordinate 1,325,430 of JADJOH010000002.1, read as the reverse complement.
GTACATTAACCGGAATGGATGTTCCTGTTAATATGCATTGGGCATCTAAAACAAGATCATTTAGATAAAGCGGAGGATTACTGGCTGCAATGGCATTACCAAATACTAAAGGTGTCCAGTAATAAATACCGTAGGGTTTAGCAACACTACCATCAATCAGCGTATCATTATGTACAAAAAAACGTGTACTGGTAGCAGGAGCGGGGAAATTAAAAGTATAACTAGCGAATAAACTTGGCTCAAGTTGTGGATTCGCGCTACCACTAATTGAAGCAGTGGTAATCACCCAGCTGACACCGGCATAATCGCCTACTGTTGGGGCAAAAATTCCTGTAGCTGTAAAGTTGACAGTGTCACCTACGCATACTTGTGTTACACTGGCAGTAGTTGTTCCGGCAGAAATACTTGTGTCGGTACATTGAATAGTGGGCACAATAACATATTTGAAGATTCCATCACCGGTTAAGCTAGTAAATCCTCCGGCCCACATATGCGTTGAATCCACAATACCCAATGCCGTACGCTGAGCACCTACTTCGATGTCAGTCCAGTTCAATCCGCCATCATCACTATAAGAAGATCCGATAAATCCGGTTGCAGCACCTGTACTGATCAGTTTTGAAACGGTTCCCGGTACAGATTGCACATCTGAACCAAAGAAGTTACCAACCGGAGTGGCTACTGTCCAGGTGTCTCCACCATCAGCAGTTACACGCATGGTGTTCCCTCCTGTAGTACCATTGTATAAACGGGCTATTCCATTGGTGGATGAATAAAAGCAAATATCAATAGCGCTATTAGTGGGAACGGTAATACCTGTACTGGCAACTGTCCAGTTTAATCCACGATCCACAGAGCGGTATACACGTCCTTTGTTGGTGTCAAACCAAATGGTATCTCCTTGCACTTCATAGTGTCCAACAATACCAAATTCACCGGCTGTAGGAGCAGGAATGTTACCTGTCGGTACGCGGGTCCAGTTGCTTCCCCCGTCAGTAGTGGTATACAATTCATAAAATCCGCCTTCCGGATCTCCCATGGCAAAACCATTGTTGGCATCCCAGAAATGGACAACATTAGGGAAAGATTGGCTAAGATTATTATAAATAACCCCTGCGCCCTGCTGCGTCCATGTTGCACCACCATCGGTAGTTTTATAAATACCACCTGCAACTGCTGTTGAAGTGCTGTATAAAACCGACCATGCTGTATCGGCATTTAATCCGTAAATCATGGCCCAGTCATGTGTTGCAGGTGCACCGGTAATAGTTCCTGCCGCCCAGGTGGTACCTCCGTCAATTGTACGTGAGAAATCCTGGCGGTTTGCAGCACCACCGGAACCATCGTATGAACAGATCCAAACAATATTTGAATCCACTGTGCTGATGTGACGCACTCCGCTTGAAACAGGAGTGAAATTTGTAGCCTGACTTACCAACAAACCTTGTGCGTTGACGTTTGTTAGGTCAATAAGGATAAAGGCAAATAGTAATAGTTTTTTCATCTTGTGTTTTTATGTTTAATGGGTAAAAGTAGGGATTTTTATTTGAATTTGCCGTGCGGATCTCTTGCTTAAACCTTTGTTTTTCAATTAAAAAAGGATAATATCTGGTCTTTAATACCCTACAACTACTGTTTTTCTTCCCAAAAACGGCCATCCTTGTACCTGATTGGAAGAGAACCGGAGAGGTATGACCCGGACCAAAGACTAATTTTTATGGTAGATTCCGTAGCTAAGTGTTGGTAAGGAATTTCCATCCAAACCGTATTCCTTCCTTTCAGATGATAGGGGATTTGCAGTCGAAGTTCTGGCCCGTCAGGAATTAAAATCTGGAGATAGGAACTGTCATGGGTATAAAAAATACTCTTGTCCGCCAATGTGACTTCCAGGGCAAGAGCTGCAGTATAATGGTTTATTTTATCAGATTCAGTGAAGGTGAGTTTTGCGTTTTCTCTCGTAAAAATGCTGTTTTCATACAATGAAATGTACGGCCCCTTCTTTAAATGAAAGTACCGTTGATTTAAGTCTTTAACAGGTTGAATATTCTCTGCCCAAATCACCCATTGATCATCATTCAATATGCCTTTTTGCTCCCTGATGCGGTGGATATGATCCCGCTGCATGGCAATGGTCACACAGGAATCCGGACCATCTAAAGCCGAAATCCAAAGGCTCTCCATGGTGTAACTCCATCCGGTCATCGCAAACGTCGTTTGCTCCATCAATTCTTCTTTTACAATTCCTTTTTGTATGCCCAATTGCCGTGACGCTTGTATGACTGCAGTGATCTGCCGGATGCGTAATGTATAGGGAATGGAGGTGATCCTCAATAAATCAACGTGGAGCAGGAGTATCAAAACAAGTAGAATGTACGCAGCCAGTTTATGAATGAATTGCCGGGTTACCTTCACAATTCCTGCTATGGAGATGGCTACCATGAAAGGCAAGGGAAGCAACATCCGTTCAGAGTAATTGCTGATATCTCCAAAACGATGGGTGGCCAGGATCAAGAGTAAGTAAGCAGCCCATCCGCTGAAAAGCAACAGCCCCGGCTTCCATTTTTTTCGCAGGAATAGAAAAGTGAGTGTGGTGATGAAAAGTATACATAGAATGGAATAATGGGAAGCAATAACAGCAAGTAGTTCCAGTAAATTTGAAAGGTACATGGACTGCAGATATCCGTAATCGTTATACACCACCGGATAAAAGGTTTTACCATGATCGTAACTGTCCAGCAACAGCAATTTTAAACCCGTAAGAGCGACAAGGGAAATCCAAAGCAGAAGGAGTATACTGTGTCTGTCGTTGTTAGAGAACCGGGGTTGCTTTGCTGAAGTAAACATCCACCAGGCGAGGCAAAATGCCAATGGAATAAACAGAAGCGGATGAGAGAAAATGATAAGAGTGGCAAGAGCAAGGAGCAAGGGTGTGCGGAACCGGAAAGGTCGGTGGAGGATGCACATCCATACGGGGAGTAAAGCACCTGCCTGCAGGAGTTCAGTGACCGGACAAAAGAAACTGTACCTGACTGTTAACGATAAGATCAAAAGCAGACTGATAATGCCGCTTCTTGATTTAAACCGATAGGCCAGTAAAAGAAAGAGGAGGTAGTACCAGAGGATATCACCCACACTGTACAGTACAGCAATGGCCATCATGGGTAGTTTCAGCCAGATTCCAATCAACGGTAAAACCTGTGATACCATTCCAATCGGACGCTGGTGGGCCACAAAGAAAAATTCCCTGTCGATGATTTCGAAGAGATAATGCGCCGCATCAAATGCCTGTCGCTCCTTCCAGTAAAATAGAGAGAGAAAAAATAACCCGATGAAAAACAACTGTCCTGTGATTTGCAGTACAATTAAGTCGCGTTGTTTTTCAGGGTGCAGGCGGGTCAATTCGATGGTTTCTTTGTACGAATATAGGGGTATTCTTTGATATTTGTTTGGAAGATTATGTTAATGAATACTGTTCTTTTTAAGACGGCTTGGTTCATAAACACCAACCTCTTTTTCCAGGAGTTCACCCGGAGGAACTCTTGCGTTTTAAGGAGCGACGTAAAAGCTTTTTGTCATAGGTTGACAGCTTCCTTCCCGTTCAGCATCTGTTTCACCCCGTTCAGTCAACTTCAATTGCATCATAGTTGAAAAGGCGGTTCCTTTGATATGAACAAAAAATACAATCCACCTCAACCAACAATGAAAATGATAAAAATATTTACTGCTATTACGTTCACTTGTCTGCTACATTTAAATGGTATGGCACAGACATGGAATCTTCAAAACCAGTTTCAGAATATTGAACCGGGCGACATGCACTTTATTGATGATAATACCGGATTTATCATTGCTGATTCTACGCAGAACGGAACGTTTGTAACTACTGTTTGTATAACTACCCAAAATGGAGGTCAATCCTGGTCACATTTTCCGTTAAACAATGCAAAAGGAAATACATTTAAATGTTATTTTCTCAATGCCAATGAAGGTTTTATTGCCGGTCGTGGTGCAGGAGGGAATTCCGGCATGTTTATGAAAACGACGAATGGAGGAAGCACATGGTCAGCACCGGTGCTCTTTAATGAAAGAGTTAATAACGTTTTCTTCCTGAATGCAAGTACCGGATGGGTAATGGGGAAGAATGGATTATTGCAAAAAACGGTAGATGGCGGAGTAACCTGGTCACCTCAGTCACTTACCAATGAAGATGGTTTCAGTATGCGCTTCTATAATTCAACAACCGGATTGTTTGCCTGTGGAGGCGGTGAACTCTACCTCACCACGGATGGCGGGGTGTCCTGGCAGTCGGTGACTTCCGGTACGGGAGATAATTTAATGTCGATTTCCATTTCCGGTAATGATGCCTGGGTGTGTGGAGAAGGTGGCGCCGTGGTCTATTCTAATACTGCCGGCCAAACGTGGGTAGCTCAAACATCTAATACAACCGTTGATTTTAATGATGTAGCTTTTGTGAGTGCTACTGAAGGCTGGCTGGTGGGGCTGAGCGGAGAAATGAAGTACACTTCCGATGGGGGAACCACATGGGTTTCACAAACCAGTTCCTCTGGTGCTGATATTATGGCGATCGAGATGAGAAATTCCGGACTCGGTTGGTTCCTGGATTCTGATGGTGATCTGTATAAATATAGCTCTCCTGCCGGAATAGAAGATATTAAAAATGCAGTTCCCGTAAATGTTTACCCCAATCCGATAGAAGATGAAATTCATATTTTGAAATCCGATGTGAATTGGTCAAAAGCAGTGCTGATGGATGCCACCGGAAAAGTGCTTTATACTGAAGTGCTGCAAAGGAAAGCAGATCATCATTCTGTCAATATCTCACATCTTCAACTCTCTCCCGGTATCTATTTGCTTCGTTTGGAGAATGACGACCGGACAGGAGTACAAAAGCTTATTAAAAAATAAAAAAAATTATAAAAAATATATTGTATGAAAAAGTCTATGAAATGGTTTGCATTAGTACTGTTGCTGTCTGTGGGATTTGTTTCCTGTAAGAAAGATGATGATTCAGCAACCCCTTCTTCCTCTACCTCGGTTACGCAGGGGAAATGGCGGGTAACATTGTATAACGATAGCGGTAACGATGAAACCAATCATTTTAGCGGCTATGAATTTACCTTCAGTAGTGGAGGATCCGTCACGGCTTCTAAGTCCGGAGCAGCTACCGTTACAGGTACATGGTCCACCGGATTTGATGATAGCCAGAATAAACTCTACCTGACTTTTACAACAAATAATGACTTTATTGAAATCACTGACGACTGGCATATCCTGCAACAAACCTCAGCCAAAATTCAATTGGAAGATGTCAGCGGAGGAAACGGAGGGACCGATTTATTGACCTTTGAAAAAATCTAAGTAATATAAGTATACCACCCGTTGATGAGTATATCTAAGTGAAGCCCTGAACTATGGATACCCGGGAATTAATTTTCCCGGATTCCGGGGATTGAATTTTTTATCGATATAAATCACCTTTTCTTTTATTCGAAAGCGTAGAAAGGTCTCATCAGAAAAGAATTGCCTGAAATGATTCTTATCATAAGTAATTAATAAAATTAAATTGAACTTCCATCACGAAATAGAACATATATCTAGTATGAAAATGCATTTATATTTATCGGGCCTCTTACTCTTTATTTCCACCAACCTGTTTGCCTCTTATTCTGTCGACTGGCTCAAGACCGCGGATGGCAATCAAAAATCGGGGACTATGATTGCCAGAGATAAATCAGATAATCTTTTCGTCACCGGATACAGAACGACGCAAAATATTTATACGAGGAAGTACGATAAGTTTGGTACTTTACAATGGGAAAAAACCGATTCATCCGGCATTCACAGTATTTATCAGAAACCGGGTTGGATCAATTGTGATAAAAACAAGAATGTTTTTGTTGTGGGTTATCAGTATGCCATTAGCTCCGGTTGGGAATACCCCGGTGCACTGGTAGTTTTGAAATATAATACGGCCGGAGCATTACTTTGGAGACGAACTATCAATTTATCTTATGTAGTAGGAAGTTCGACCGGATATTCTTTCAATTTAAAAAGTGAAGTAGATGACAATGGAAATTTATTTATTGGTACCGCCGGAACTACTCCCGCCGGATTTATCCTGATAAAAATAAACCCGGCCGGAATCATACTGTTTAATACCACTTTGAATCTCGGAGGTATACACCAGTTTTCTTCCATGCGTCTCAAAGGGAATAAGGTTGTAGTGATTTCGGAGGACAGGAATATCCCACACGATTTACATTCGTATCCGGGAAATTAAGTATTATCGGCTATTGCTCTACCACCACCTATTTCGACTGGATTACTTTCCAGACGAATAGTAGTGGAACCTTGTTATGGGGAACAAAATACAATGGAACGCTTTCCAATGATGAAATCCCCTATGCGATTGCAGCAAAAGCGAATGGAGAAGTTTTTGTAACAGGAAAAGGTGGTCCCATGTTTACACAAGTGAACGGAAGTTCATATCTGCGCATGGTGACATTGAAGTATGGAAATACGGGTGCGATGCAATGGTTGGATACCTTAAACATTTACAATGGATGGGGCACTTCTTGTACGCTGGCCAGTGATAGCAGTTTATATGTAATGGGGGGCACGAATATGACAGCCATTCACTATCTCGATCATACAGGAACCGGCTCTTGTGGAATTCCATCAGGAATAAGTACAAGCAATGTAACGGATTCCAGCGCCAAATTTAGCTGGTCGCCTGTGCCGGGAGCCTATCTTTATCATTTGCGGTATAAAACTTCATCCGCCGCAGCCTGGACTACACTTTCAACCAATCAAACTTCTAAAACAGTAAAAACGCTTGTAGGGGGAACAGTATATAATTATGCAGTGGAAGCTGTTTGCAATAGCGGTCCTTCAGGCTATAGTACTACTATGACATTTTCTACCATCGGTACAGGATACTGTGCTACCGGAGGGTTGGGTACCGCACAAGAGTTTCTGAATCTCGTTTGGATTGGTGGAATTGTGAATCAAACATTAAGTAATAATGGATATGCCGATTTTACCAATTTAAGTACACCACTTCAGCAGGGAGCAACAATCAATGGATATCTTTCCGGAGCATCCACGCCTTGGGGTCTTCTCGAGAATTATAGTATTTGGATCGACTACAATCATGATTTTGATTTTACAGATGCAGGGGAGCAGGTGGTGAGTTTTTCATCGGATTTGGGTGGGTATATTGGTGTGAATTTCACGGTCCCCACGAATGCAGTTCTTGGCACAACACGCATGCGGGTTTCTATGAACTATGGAATCCCTGCCGGACCTTGTGGAATGTACACCGGTGGAGAAACGGAAGATTATACAGTGATTATTTCAACACCTCTTGTGGGTGCTCAGCCTTTCCGGAATGGAAACAATAGCGCTGCTGCTTCAATGTCCATTTATCCTAATCCCTCTTCAGAGGAAATACATTTCGCTACTGATGTAGCAATTGAAGGATTAGCCTGCATTCGTGTGTATGCTGCGTTAGGTAATCAAGTACTGGAAAAATTTACTGAAAGTGGATCGTTATATATTGGCGATCTGCCGGAAGGTTACTATATGGTCACACTTACACAATTGGATAAAGTGTACACATCGAAATTTGTTGTTAAAAGGTAATGCTGTAAATTTTCTATGAAGGATATTCTAATCCTATTCGTTGTGGTGTACTAATACGCTCAAAATAATAGGCATTTAATAAGGTAACAGCTGCCGTTTCTAATCAACCACACTGAGCCTTAAAAAAAAGATGTATACACTATCCGAGTAAATTAACCACTGCTCGGCGTCGCGAGTCTCGATCGGGCGCTCGCCCCTGCCGCAGACAGTTACGGTTTAATTAGCAGTATTTTTTTATTAAAAACTAATAGTATTTATGGTCGAAAAACTCCTCCCTGATGGTGATTACTTCTACGTGTTTTCAATAGCCGCCTCAAAAGCAAGGTGTTGTTCATTTGATGAAGTACAACTATTTGTTTGAAGTTTCTTTTCCGGATTGCCTATCGATGAATATTCAGGATACCCTTTACCTTTTCTGTCCCTACTTGTAGCAGATAGAAATAGAGGCCTTCAGGTAGTTCATTCCCTCCATCCGATTTCCCATCAAAGCAAATAGATGGTTGATTACTCTGAAAAACTTCACTGCCCCAGCGATTGAGAACGGTTAAAGAGTAACAACTACTGTATTGATCTGAGATATTTAAATTAAAACATTCATTTATACCATCTCCGTTAGGAGTAATGATATTGGGTATAGTATCGGGAATAAGTGTAGTCTCGCCGATGGTAATTTGTGTTGATAGCGTGTCCACACAATTACCATTATATGCAGTGAGTAGCAGGGTATACGTACCGGGCTGTGTGTATACATGCTCCACCGTATTTCCAATTCCTGAAATCCCATCACTACCTGTCCAGATTTCCTGCGTGACATTAGCAGTAGTGGATACAGCTTGCATTAAAACTCCTGAGCAACCGGATTGTAAGGTATAATTGAATGCAGCAACGGGAGTCGTATTGAATTGAATGATCACAGTATCGTGACTTATACAACCATTGACATCTGTTACCTCTAAACTATAAATTCCCGTCTGATTTACCGTTATGTTTTGATTATTATCGAAGGGAATTCCATCTCCACTCCAGGAATAATTTAATCCTCCCACCGGGCCAAAGAGAACAATGGAGTCGTTTGCACATAAAGTAGTATCCGGCCCCAATGAAAAGGCTTGTGGAGAGGGGATATTCAAAGCAATGTTTTGTATTAATGTATCACAGATCCCGGCATTGCAAACAATTTGTTGAATCAGATAATTGCCATCGTTCGTAAAGCAAAAGCTATTCGAAGTATCTGAAGAAACATACAGTCCGTTCACCAGCCAGATCATGGTATCTATATTTCCTGTAGCGGTACTGTTGACAAGAATACAGGCGGAATCACAATTGCCCAACGTGGTGAAGTTGAAACCGGCAATCGGACCGGTTGTTGGAGAAGTGCATAAATCGAATTTCCACTTTACGCCAGCCATATCCCAATCCGGTGTTTGTGAAGTAGGACTAAATGCAGTGGGCAAAGTAGGAAATCCTCCCGCAAAACTTTCTTCGGTGCAGACGCCTAAGTAGAGTGTAGCTTCTTCATCAAATTTAGAGGAACCGGCATCCGTATGTTCCCGGACAGCGCCTCCGAGATGTGATCCGTAAACCATCGCTGCAAAATCCGGTGCAAAAACCATTATGTGGAAATCCTGAGTCCCGTTATGAAGTGCCTGTTGTGCATTTGCAGTGACCGGAAATGCTGTAGGAGTCCCCAATACACTGGATGTAAATCCGGCGCAGTAAATCTGATTGCAAGGGTCGATATGAAATGCGATGGGTTGTACGTTTACCGTGTTGCTCCCATCTCCGTAAGAAGTACACAACAGTAAATTACTCAGTGAGGGATTAAATTTCAACACATAGTTTCCACTGTTCTGGTTGCTAAAAACGCCCGGCGAAACGGGTAATGTTCCTTCACTGTTTCCAAAAACATAAATATTATTCGAGCTGTCCACATCGGTTTTATACCCTTTGTCTTTTCCGTTGTTGTACCCGAAATAGGTGGAAGCGAGGAGTGAAGTTCCTGTTGAGTTGATTTTACTAATGAAGGAATCAAATTGAAATGAAAGTCCTCCACCGTACGTGGGCTGATAAGCACCTACGCTCACCGGGAAGTTGGAACTGTTGGTACCACCTGTAAGCACATAGTCTCCGTTTTTATCAATGCAGAATCCGTAGCAGGCTTCTTCGCCGGAACCACCTAAGTAGGTAGAGAAAATCATTCCGGTGAGTGCCGCATCCATCTTAAACAACACTGCATCTATACTTCCTCCATTCGTTGTCTGATAAGCACCGGTAGTCACCGGAAAATTTGTTGACTCTGATAAGGATCCTACAACAATATTTCCCTGGGCATCGAGATAAATTTCACCTTTATCCAGATCACCAAAGGAATGTACGTCCATAGAGAGATTCAGACTTCTACCCTCATCTTCGGTCCCGCCAACATAGGTGGAAGCAAGCAATTGTGAGCCGTCAGTGGAGAGCTTTGAAATAACCAGGTCGTTTAATCCGTTTGGACTGGTATCAAACGCTCCTGTTGTTACCGGATAGTTGTTGAAGGAATGACCAAATACAAATAATTCATCATTGTTGTTTGTGGCAAGATTTAAAACCACATCTTGCGAACTTCCACCAATATAGGTAGACCATAGTTGGTTACTGGCAGTACTGTCAAATTTTGTGATGCCCATATCGATAGCTCCTCCATACGTGAGATCATAGGCCCCCAGCGTATACGGCCAACCGGTGTCAAAAAGCAGGGCACCGATAATTAAATTTCCCTGATGATCATACGTTGCGGAGCTGCCATACGTGGTGCCGGAAGAACCACTGTAAGTAGAAGCTTGCAAGAGAGGATCAATGATTAAAGAATCAAAAGTGGAAAGGGGCGTATTCGCCGAATAGGAAATCAATTCGTTCGTGAGTGAATAGTTAATTTCTAAAGGCACTTTTTCTCCTGCACGGATGATGTACGACAATGGGATACTTTCCGTTATTTCTGAAAACGAAGTTTTGATATGAAGTTTCCTGTTGGCGATTTCATATCCTGAACTTCCCTCAATCATCATTTTTATATTTTTTATATCAGCGCCGGGCTTCAGGATAAAATCGTATTTGAGTTGATTGTTTTCACTCTTGATAACGAGATCCGTTGATGGATAAAAGTTATGCAAGGTGATGGTTTCGTATCCGGCAGCATGCCCCATCCATTTTTCAGGATCAGTGCCTTGGATAAAATTGTAATACTGCTGTTTTTTTCCTTCGGCAGTTACAGCCGTTGTACTGCTATTTTTAAATCTATAGCGAAAAGCATGCGCGGCTAATTTATCAGGGGTATTTGCAATGGTACCGGCGTCATGTTGATGATGTACTTTTTCTCCGTCGTATATATTGAAGACAAGGCCATCAGCAGTGATGAAAACTGAACCATTTGCTAAAAAGGCTTTATAGAGCGCTTCCCGGGGCCACTGACCCTTGTTCTCTATAAACACCAACTTCCCTGATCCGGAAGCAGTGGCTTTATGGATGATCAGCATTAACAGAAAGAGAAGGAAGAGAAAGGTTGATCTTTTCATTTGTTTAAAGCATAGAGATTAATAAACCATGATTTTTCCGGTGTATTCAATGGTATTGTCCGAATATCTTAACAGATACAATCCGGACGGTAGTTCGCCGCCCGAATACGTATCGTGGTTTGAATTTATTTTTGAAGAATGTGCGAGATGGCCCTGAGCATCATAAATGAATAATTCCCCTTTGTCAACCGCTTTCCCGTCTACCAATAGTTGAAAACGCCCGTGGTTCGGATTAGGATAAATGCGCAGGGCATGCTGTTCCTTTTTTTCCGGAAGACTACTTATCCCGGGCATGGCATATTTAATGGTAATGTAGTCATTGTTCCCGGCTGCTGAGGAAGCGGAGCCGGTAACATAGATATAACGGAGTGCATCCACATATACATCAGTGAAGATATCATCGCCGAAATAGGAGCCTGCATATTCGTCAGCATAAATCAGGTTACCGGTAATATCGTACACCAGGAGTACTGCATTTTTCCCGGAGCCTATTGTAGAAATGTACCCTGTGATATAGATGTTTCCATCTGCATCAGTTGTCATCGCTGTAGGAACAGCACCGGTCGAATCTCCGGCGTATTGCATCATCCATAATACAGTACCGGAGTCAATGACCATGGTCGTGATGACATCTCTCGATAAGCCGTTGATGAGCTCTTTTGTCCGGCCACATACCGCTGTGAGATTATTGGGCAATGAAGAAATGGCTATAGCGGAATCGTTCCCATTGGCATTGCCGTTATAGTTAACCGTCCATAAGCGTGTACCATATTGATTTTGTTTAAAAGCGACCATGCTGGTTGTAGTGCCGGTGTCAGCAGCTCCACATACCCATGTGTTGTAGTTGTTGTCACATTTTATGTCAATGGGAAAATCCTCGCTCTGACTGCTCTGACAATTATAATTGCTGATCCATTGTTGTGCTCCTGAAGAATCATAGTGCAAGGTTTGCATATCGTAAGTGGCACTTCCAAAAAAGTTAAAGGAACCGGTGAGGGAGAAACAATGGCCATTGTCGGTAACAGCAAGACCTTGCGCATAGTCATCTCCGCTGGCACTGGAGTAATCAACCGACCAGATATCATTTCCGGCACTGTCACATTTCAGGGTGTATAGATCGTACAGATTTCCTGAAAGTGAAGTGATCATGGCAACAGTATAAATGTTTCCGGCGGCATCGGTTTCCACTTGTCTTGCATAATCATAACTGGAATTAAACCAATACGGCTCCTTACTTTTTGCCCAAACACGTCCTGCACTGTTGAATTTCATAATGCAAAAATCGCCGTCATTGAAAGCCACGTCTCCTGTTACAATAACATTCCCGAAAGGGTCCAGGCAAAGGTCGATCCCTTCATTCATTGCTGTAACAATAACGCCTTTGTAATTGTCTGTCCAAACCATGTTACCCGCAGCATCGTATTTTACAGTTGTGATGGATCCGGTGGTGCTGTTCTGAAAACTCTGCCCGGTAACATATACATCACCGTTAGACGTGACCACGATGGCATTGGCATGATCCAAACCGGTCAGTGTTCCATTGTGGCTGTTTTCCCATAAACGTGTTAGTGATCCCTGCGCCGGAGATGGGGTACGGCAAAACAGGAGGAAGGATAAGAAGAGTATAAATTTACTTTTCATATTTGTTTATTATTTTTTAGAGTAAATCTTTAAAGATTTTAGTAAGATTAATCTTGTGCCGGACCTGATGACATTAATGCTCATGTTTGAATCGAGAGCTCGAAGTAGAAGCAAACAACATCCGGAAGGAATTATATCCGGATGAAAGGAGTGAATACGTGTGTAACGTACTTTAAACAGGTGATCTGATATTTTGCAGATAACTAATTGCTACCAGTTCCTGCGATTTGCAAGATCAAATAAAGGGAACCGGAAGTTGAAAGAAGAATGAAAAGTGCTGAATGGTAAAAAAGACCTGTTGATCGGGAATTATAAGACTATTTTCCAGCGACAACCACCACGATTTCACCTTTAACCGGCTTTGGTCATAAAGTGTTCTTTGATCTCTTTGAGTGTTCCCCGTCTCGTCTCTTCAAACATCTTTGATACTTCCCGCGATACAGACGCCTGTCTCTCTTCTCCAAAATGCAGCATACACTCCTCTAATAGTTTTAAGAGCCGGAAGGGAGATTCGTAAAAAATGATCGTACGCTCTTCTTCTTTCAACGCCAGCAAGCGCGTTTGTCTTCCCTTTTTTTGTGGTAAGAATCCTTCAAATACAAAGCGGTCGCAGGGAAGTCCACTCATGACCAGAGCCGGAACAAAAGCTGTAGCACCCGGTAAACAGCGTACTTCAATTTCTTCTTTGATGCATTCTCTGACCAGTAAAAAGCCGGGATCACTTATACCCGGTGTTCCGGCATCGCTGATCATGGCAATTTCCTGCCCTTCTTTCAGCATCCGGATAATTTCCTTAGTAGATTGATGTTCATTATGTTGATGATGTGAAAGCACCCGCTTTTCTATCCCGAAATGATGAAGTAATACCTTGCTGGTTCGGGTGTCTTCTGCAAGAATAACATCTGCCGCTTTCAATATCTCCAGACCCCGCAGAGTGATGTCCTGGAGATGGCCAATTGGAGTAGGGACGAGTGTCAGCATAGGGGGAATAGCACTGTTGTTTACAGGTCAAAGTTGAATATAAATTTTGATTTGCAGGTTGCTCTTCCAGATTTTTAAAGCTGCGTAATTGTTGATCAGTTGTAGTATAGATTTTTTTACCGCAGCTGTGTTAGAATTAAATGCCAATTCCTGTTTTTTTACTTGCAAAACCTGTTTGTGTTCCTTATTTTTGTTTGTATACTATCCTTGAACCGGAATAACCCTCCTTTACTTTTTCTCCGGACCTGGAATAGACTCAGTTAACCGATATTATCATCTTTATTCACCCCTCTGTATGAAACAAATCTACATAGCTATCCTTGTTCTGTTCTCCTCCGTTACTTCAGCGCAGCAGAACTATCCGTTGTATCTTCAAAGCGGAGTTACTACACCCGAATCAAATCTGAATACATTTCAGAATGCTCCTGAACCTACAGATGTATTTAACGGGTATTATTGTCGCTTTTTGCAGTTTACGGATCTCCCCAATAAGGAGCAACAGGATGCAATTCGTCGGAGTGGTCTCGTCCTGATGGATTATGTGCCAAAAAATGCATTTATGACGGCTATTCCTAAGGGGTATGATAAGTCGAAGTTGACCGCACTGGGTGTTCGTGCCGTTATCAGGCAAGAGCCTGCGCAGAAGATCAGCCGGACAATTAGCGGTGGATTTCAGGATTGGGCAGTCAATGCTCCGGGAACAGTGGATCTCGATGTGCAGTATTATGCTCATCTCAGCGAAACTTCAGTTCTTAACGCTGCTGCGAAATACGGACGTGTACTCGGACGTCTGGCAGAGAATCATGTCATCAGCATCCGAATTGCCGACAACGCCTTATGGACTTTAGCGGAAGAACCATGGGTCTTCTTTATTAATTCTATCGCTGCCCCTTCTGTTAAAGATGATACCAAGGGCCGAAGTCTGCACTGGTCCAATTCCATCAACACTGATTTCGTTACCGGTCGTCGTTACGATGGTACGGGTGTAACGGTAGCCATAGCCGACGATGGCTTTGTAGGTCCTCATATTGATTTTACAGGTCGTATGACCAACTTCGCTACGGGAACAGGTCAAACGCATGGTGACATGACCAGCGGTATTTGCGTGGGTGCGGGAAATCTTAATCCTGTCATCAGAGGGATGGCTACAGGGGCCTATCTCTATACCTATAATATTGGCGCATATCCTCAGGTTGTCAATGCGGTGGCCAATTACAATAACTATGGCATCGTTATATCCTCCACCTCTTATTCGCAAGGGTGTAATCAATATACTTCCGATACGCAGTTTGGAGATAATCTTCTTTACAATAATCCGCAAATACAGTTTGTTTTTTCCGGTGGGAATAGCGGCAGTACCAATTGTAATTATGGCGCCGGTACCGCCTGGGGAAATATTACAGGTGGATATAAGCAAGGGAAGAATGTGGTTGCCTGCGGGAATCTCGATGAACTGGAAGTACTGGATCCTTCCAGCAGCCGCGGACCTGCTTCCGATGGTCGTATTAAGCCGGATATCTGTGCCAACGGAAGAAATCAGCTGAGTACAAATGAGAACAATACCTATCAGGTGGGTGGAGGAACATCTGCCGCTTCTCCCGGAGTAGCCGGTGTCTTTGCTCAACTCTATCAGGCCTATAAACAACTGACCGGAGCAAGCAATCCACCTGCTGCACTCATAAAGGCCAGCTTACTGAATACTGCTGAAGACATTGGTAATGCCGGTCCGGATTTTATTTATGGCTGGGGTCGTATAAACGCGTTACGTGCGTTGCAAACACTGGAAGGCAATCGTTATCTCACGGATAGTGTCACGCAGGGAAATAATAAAACCCATGTCATCAATGTTCCTGCTGGTACAAGACAAATTCGGGTGATGGTGTATTGGTCAGATATCGGCGGCTCCACCGTTGCAGCTCCGGCATTGGTGAATAATCTGAATATGACACTTACAGATCCTGCTGCAGGAGTTTGGAATCCCTGGAAACTGGATCCGACACCTATCGCAGCGAATCTGAATACACCTGCGATTCGTGGTGTGGACAGTTTAAATAATATGGAGCAAGTCACACTCGATAATCCTGCCGCCGGTGCCTATACGGTAACGGTGAACGGTTATGCATTACCGTCAACCGGTCAAAGGTATTACCTGGTATGGGAATTCAGAACGGATGCAGTGACAATGACGTATCCGAATGGCGCGGAAGGATTTGTTCCCGGCGAAACAGAAGTGTTGAGATGGGATGGTCAGCGGAATCTGGGCACCTATGCTTTGGATTATACTGTTGACAATGGGGTAAATTGGATTCCTATCTCTGCATCAGTAGCACAAACCGTTCAACAGTTTAGTTGGCTGGTTCCGAATAATGTTTCAGGCGCTGTAAAAGTTCGCGTTACCCGTGGTGCTTTCAGTGATATGAGCGATACTTCATTAGCAATCATTGGCGTTCCTACAGGACTGGCGGTTTCCTGGGCTTGTCCCGATTCCCTTCGTCTGACATGGACCGCCGTGAGTGGTGCAGCCGGATATACGATTTATAAGCTCGGAAATAAATACATGGAACCCATTGGCACAACAACGGCTACCAATTTTGTTGTAACTGGCACCAACCCGGCTTTGGGATACTGGTTCAGTGTTTGTGCAAATACTCCTGCAGGAAATAAAGGACGAAGAGCTTACGCTATTTATAAAGCCCCGGGAACAAGCAATTGTCCCCTTCCATTTGATGTGAAACTAACGTCGGTGGCTAGCCCCGCAAGTGGTAATTTATCGGGTTGTCAGAATCTTTCCGCTATTCCGGTCACTGTTTTGCTGGAAAATGCAGGACAGAATGTGCTGACGAATATCCCTGTGAATTATCGTTTGAATGGTGGTGCGGTCGTATCTCAAACCTATGCCGGACCACTGAATCCCGGAGCTACCTATCTGTTTACTTTTTCTACGAATGTCAATTATTCCGCAGGGGGAAGTTATGCGTTACAAGCATACACCTCTTATGCGGGTGATCTGAATAAGTTCAATGACACGCTGGTCGTTAATTCCACGGTGTTTAGTGTGTATACAATGCCCGTGACAGAAGATTTTCAGGCAGCTTCCTTCCCACCAACGGCGTGGAGTATTCAAAGCGTGGGAGGAACTTATACCTGGCAGCAAGCTACAGGTATTCCCGGTGCTACCGGAACCACAACCACCTGTGCATTTATAGATAACTATAGTTATAACAATCCCGCTGCAGAAGATAAACTCGTTACCTATTCAGTTTCATTAGCAGGAGCAACTTCTGCCCGTATGACCTTCGACGTAGCTTATGCCCGTTACAGTACTGCTTATTCCGATTCCCTTCGTGTAGATGTTTCTGCAGATTGTGGTAGCACCTGGTTACCCACCGGGTATTTTAAAGGCGGATTATCTCTGGCAACGGTCGGAACGCAAACCGCATACTTTACGCCTGCTTCTGCTGCTCAGTGGAGAAAGGATACAGTAGATCTCACCACATGGGCCGGCTCGAATGTCATTTTGAGATTTGTAAACATCAACCGTTACGGGAATAGTTTGTATCTGGACAATGTCAATTTCACGGGAGCAACCGGCAACGCCACTTTAAATTTAAATGTACTCTTTGAAGGATTTCACAACGGTAGTGGAGGGATGACACCGGTATTGCTAAACACCGGTGCAGGATCCAATCCTTCCGAAACCGACTCCGTTATCGTGAAATTACGTACTGCAGTAGCGCCTTTTACTGCCGTTGCAACGGATACAACAGTAGTAAGCACAAGCGGACAGGCTACCTGCACATTCCCTCCAGCTGTGATAGGGAATAATTACTACATCGCGGTTTATCACCGGAACAGTGTGGAAACATGGAGTGCTGTTCCACAACCATTTCTCGCAACAACCGCATATAACTTTACTACGTCAGCATCACAAGCCTTTGGCGCTAATATGAAGCAATTGTTACCGGGAGTATTTGCCATCTACAGCGGAGACCTGTCTCCTCAGGATAATGTGATAGACATCACGGATCAGGGTGCTATTGATAATGATCTTTTTAACTTTATTGCCGGATATGTAGTGACAGACCTCAACGGAGATGGCGTAGTTGATATCGTTGATCAATCCATAATGAACAATAATATCTTTGGATTTATTTCCTCTGTTCACCCGTAAATCTTTCAAATTGGGCAAGGGAAAAACGATCCCGAAAGAGATGATAATGGTATTAAAATGGCTGTCTTTTGATGGCCATTTTAATACCGGTTTTTCCCCCTGCTGTTATTTTCTCTCCCCCGGTTTTTAAAATGGGTGAGCGGAATAGAAAAGCAACTCTTAGTCGTCCGTTTTCATTGCTCTGATTTGTAGCTTTTTACTAAAGAATAGGACTTTTCTATTAATTCTTCCCACTTAATTGCCTTTTAAGGTATATATATCACGTGTTTATGCCTATTTTCGTTTTCCGTCAGTGAACGATAAGAGAGTGAATTCAGCTTCAATTTCTGTACTTTAATGAATGGATAACTTAAATAGTGTATGTCACTCCGCTACGCTGCCGGGTTAACGAAAGAAATAAAAACACCATAAACATAAACCCATTAATGATTAAAATGAAAAAGTTGTACGTTTGGATCTTCGCCGCACTGGTACTGTTTTCCACTGCCGCATCCGCTCAACAGGACACCCGCATCTATTTACAGAGCGGCACCATTACTACAGAATCGAATCTGGAAGCATTCATAGCGTCACCCACACCGGCGGATGTATTTGGAGGTTACTATTATCGTTTTCTTCAGTTTAACACTGTTCCGGGAAAGGAACAACTGGACGCTATGCGCAATAGCGGTCTGGTAGTAATGGATTATATTCCGAAAAATACTTTTATGACGGCTATCCCTGTCCGTTATGACAGAACACGATTGGCAGCATTCGGTGTCAGAGCTGTTATTAAACAGGAGCAGAACCATAAGATCAGCCGGAATATCATCGGTGGTTTTCAGGACTGGGCGATAAAGGAAAAGGGTACCGTTGATCTGAATGTATAGTATCAGGGCAGTGTTTCATTGCCTGCTGCACTTGCTGCAATAGCAAAGCATGGAACTGTACTTGGTCATAATGCACAAAACAGAATCATCACCATTCGCGCCGGAGAGTTTTCATTGATGGCGTTGGCTGCAGAACCCTGGGTGTTCTTTATCAATACCATCGCTGCCCCATCTGTAAAGGATGATACTAAGGGTCGTAGTTTGCATCGCTCCAATGTAATCAATAGCGATTACGCCACCGGTCGTCACTATGACGGAGCAGGGGTTACGGTAGCTATTGCTGACGATGGCTTTGTAGGACCTCATATTGACTTCACAGGTCGCATTACCAATTTTGCAACAGGTTCCGGTTCAACGCATGGTGATATGACCAGTGGCATCTGTGCCGGTGCCGGCAACCTGAATCCTACCATTCGTGGTATGGCCAGCGGTGCTGATCTTTATACCTTCGATATCGGTTCGTACCCTCAGGTGGTAGATGCTGTGGCTAACTTTAACAATTACGGAATTGTGATCGCTTCCACCTCTTATTCACAGGGATGCAATGAATACACTTCCGACACTCAATTTGGCGATCAGTTGCTCTATGATAATCCACAGTTGCAATTTGTATTTTCAGGTGGTAATAATGGTAGTGGCAATTGCGGTTACGGTGCAGGTGGTAGTTGGGGTAATATTACGGGTGGCTACAAGCAAGGAAAGAATGTAGTAGCTTGTGGAAACCTCGATGCCCTTGAAGTACTGGATCCAAGCAGTAGCCGCGGTCCCGCATCGGATGGTCGTATCAAACCGGATATCTGTGCAAATGGTCGTGATCAAATGAGTACGGATGAAAATAATACCTATCAGGTAGGTGGAGGAACATCTGCAGCATCACCCGGTATAGCAGGTATTTTTGGTCAGCTGTATCAGGCCTACAAAGAATTGTTTTCTGCTTCTAATCCTCCCGCTGCACTGATTAAAGCTTCCATGCTGAATACTGCAGAAGATATCGGCAATCCGGGCCCTGATTTTATTTATGGCTGGGGTCGTGTGAATGCATTAAGAGCTTTGCGTACGCTGGAAGATAGCCGTTTCATTACCGATAGTATCGGACAAGGCGGAAATAATACGCATTCCATCACTGTTCCGGCAGGTACAGCAGAAGTACGTGTAATGGTGTATTGGTCAGATGTGGGTGGATCACCTGCTTCTGCCCCTTCTCTTGTGAATAACCTGAATATGACCGTTACAGATCCATCAAGTGCAGTTTGGAATCCATGGATTCTTGACCCAACACCATTAGTAGCCAGTTTGAGTGCTCCTGCGGTACGTGGGGTGGATAGTTTGAACAATATGGAGCAAGTTACCCTGAGCAATCCTGCTGCGGGAACGTATACTGTAACTATTAACGGTAACGCCATACCGTCAATCGGTCAACGGTATTACCTCGTGTGGGAGTTCCGTACAGAGGAAGTAACAATGACTTACCCGAGTGGTGGAGAAGGACTGGTGCCCGGTGAAACAGAAGTGTTGAGATGGGATGGTCAACGTGATCTGGGGAGTTATGCGCTCGATTATACCACCGACAACGGAGCCACCTGGAATGTTATCGCTTCAACAGTACCACAAACATTGCAACAATTCAATTGGGTGGTGCCAAATACCGTTTCCGGAGATGTAAAAGTGAGAGTTAGCCGCAATGGTTTCACCGATGAAAGTGATACGTCTTTAGCCATTATCGGTTTACCTACCGGTATTACTGTTGATTGGGCTTGTCCGGACTCTATTCGTCTCATATGGAACCCGGTGAATGGTGCTGTAGGTTATACGGCGTATCAACTGGGAGCAAAATTTATGGAGCCTGTGGGTACGAGTACCACAAACAGCATTGTCATTAGCGGCACCAATCCAAACCTTGCCTATTGGTTTAGCGTGAGTGCCATTACGCCTGAAGGAAACAATGGTCGCAGAGCCAATGCCATTTATAAAGCACCCGGAACGTTTTCTTGCCCCCTTGCTATCGATGCGCAACTAACGTCATTGGCTAGCCCCGGTAATGGTTCCTTACTGGATTGTCATGATAATTCTACCGTTCCTGTTGGTGTATTGATCGAGAACCGCGGGCAAACACCCGTCTCTAATATCCCTGTGAACTTTTCTCTGAATGGAGGAGCAACGGTTACGGAAACCTTTACCGGAACATTAGCACCTGCGGCTTCACAGCTGTTTACCTTTACGGCAACACTTGATTTATCACTTGCCGGGACCTATACATTGCAAACATGGTTGAGCCTGACAGGAGATATGAATGTGTACAATGATACCGCCAGATCAGTAGTAAATGTCATTGGCGGCACATTGCAATCATTGCCATTTACGGAGGATTTTGAATTGGCATCCCTATGTGCTACTACCAGCAATTGTGAAGTGACGGTTTGTAATATTGGCAATGGATGGATAAATGAACTCAACAACGATCAGGATGATATTGATTTCCGTGTGAGCGAAGGCCCAACGCCTTCCGCAGGCACAGGACCGGATGTAGACCATACCCTCGGGACGGGTGCAGGAAATTATGTTTACCTCGAAGCTTCCGGATGTTATAACAAAAGTTCTAATCTGATATCTCCATGTATTGATCTTACCAACGCTACTACTCCGCAAATGACCTTCTGGTATCATATGTTTGGTGGTGATATAGGTGAATTACACATTGATATTTTTACACAAGGTGGCTGGCTGAATGATGCTATTCCTGCTCTAATTGGAAGCCAGGGAAATCTCTGGGAGCAAGCCGTGGTGAATTTACAACCCTGGGCAGGCGATATCATCAATGTTCGTTTCCGCGCAGAGACCGGTGGCAATTTTGAATCAGATATTGCCCTCGATGATATCAATATTATAGAATCTTCTGCACCTCCAATTCCTGCTTTCGCGGTAAATGCTACAACCGGATGTGCAGGAAAGGTATTTACATTTACTGATCAGAGTCTGAATGCTCCAAGCAGCTGGCTCTGGACATTTACTCCGGCATCTGTATCTTTCGTGAATGGAACAACAGCATCCTCTCAAAACCCTCAGGTTGTTTTCAATGCTATAGGAACGTATGATGTAGAGTTAACTGCTACCAATGGTTTTGGTGGAGGTACCGTGAATCAAACTGCGTTCATCAGCATACTTCAAAGTGCATCAGCTCCGGTGATCGAAGATTTCCAAAGCGGGGTTTTCCCTCCTGTTGCCTGGAGTATTGACGATGCCGGTGGAGCAATTACATGGGCAGAAGCAGTGGGTGTAACAGGTGCGGATGGCAATCCTACTTCATGCCCCTTTGTTGATAATTTCGATTATAATAATGTAGGCGCTGAAGACGGACTTACCACATTTGAAGTATCGCTTGCGAACGCTACTACTGCGGTGATGACTTTTGATGTGGCCTATGCTCAATATAGTGCTGCCTACTCAGACACTTTGCGTGTGGATATCTCCACAGATTGCGGAGCTACCTGGTCACCATCCGGTTATCTGAAGGGGGGACTTGACCTGGCTACTATAGGAGCAAGTACGGCAGAATTTTCTCCCGCGAATGCAACCGACTGGAGAAAGGATACTGTTGACATGAGTAACTGGATCGGATCTTCTGTACTGGTGAAATTTGTGAATATTAATCGCTATGGAAATAACCTCTACCTCGACAATGTAAATATTGATGCGGTAGTAGGCTTGGAACAACCCGATAAACTGGGAAATGTTGCCGTATATCCGAATCCTTCTGCAGGACTCTTTAACCTTGAATTACGCGGTGTGGAAGCGAGAAATGTTTCCTATATGCTGACTGATATCGAAGGTCGTGTGTTGATAAATCAGGTGGTGAATGCCGGCAATAATTTCCGTGGATTGATCGATTTGCGTCAATCCCCTCAAGGTGTTTATCTCCTTCGTCTGGTGACAGAATCCGGTAGCCGTACCATTAAACTCGTTCGCCTCTAAGCCCGGGAGAACAACTCACCCTTATTTTTATAAAACCACCCGTGCACATCTGTACGGGTGGTTTTTTTATTGCACTATCCGTTGTTGTATTCGTTCCGGATGGATGGAACCCGGAAACACCAACAGCTACACTTGATTTTTCGTAACTTTGTCACATGGATTCAGTGCGGCAACAGAAATATGCAAAACTCATTCAAAAAGAATTGGGGGAGTTGTTTCAAAGAGAAGGGCGAGGATGGTATGGTCCTCATTTTGTGACGGTGACAGGTGTCAAAATCACTCCGGATCTGGGACTTGCCCGCGTTCACCTGAGCGTTTTTAAGGCACCTAAGCCTCTGGAAATCCTCAAGAGCCTGAAGAAACATAAAACCGAAGTCCGACTCGAACTCGGTCGCCGTATCGGGAAACAAGCCCGAATTATCCCTGAACTCGAATTTTTTATCGATGATAGCCTTGACTATGCAGAGAAGATGGAGGCCATTTTTAAAAACCTGCATATCCCTCCCCCGGAAACGGAGCCGGAAGAGTAATCAGCTAGATCTCTTCTAAATTCTGACTTTCAGGTACATATAAAGGTTTTTCAGTTAACGGAGAATGCCATATATCCGCGTCTGCCCCCTTTTTATTACTTTCGCCCCCTATGCAATACGACCCTATTAAGCGAAGTCTGGGCAATGTTTTTAATAAATCTCCCTTCCTGCGTAAGCTCTTCTACCGTCTCCTTGATTTGCTGCTGCTTCGGGCATGGCATGTACATAAGGAATTGAAGGGATGGATGCGCAATGCTCCTGCCAACCCTCAAATTCTGGATGCAGGCGCGGGATATGGTCAGTATTCCTTCTGGATGAATCGTCGCATGCGGCAGGCAGATATCCTTGCGGTGGATGTGAAGGAAGAACAAGTGGAGGATTGTAACCGGTTCTTTACAGCGATTGGTTCAGGAAAAAAAGTGAATTTTATTGTAGGAGATCTGACGAAGTTCGTACAGCCGGACCGTTATGACCTTGCTATTTCTGTGGATGTGATGGAACATATACTGGAAGATGTGGAGGTGTTTAAAAATATTCATGCTTCATTGAAAAAAGGTGGGATGCTGTTGATTTCTACTCCCAGCGATCAGGGAGGTTCCGATGTGCACGATGATAGTGGTAGTTCATTTATTGAAGAACATGTGCGGGATGGCTACAACATTGTAGAAATTCAGGATAAACTCCGCCTCGCCGGCTTTGATAAAATTGAAGCCAGATACAATTACGGTTCCCCCGGAAAAATCTCCTGGAGGCTGTCGATGAAATATCCTATTCTAATGCTTGGTGCTTCAAAAGTGTTTTTTATCATTCTCCCTTTCTATTATCTGATCGCCTATCCGATCGCTTATGTGCTGAACTGGATGGATGTTTCAACACATCACCCTACCGGCACCGGACTCGTTGTGAAAGCCTGGAAATAATTCACATGAACCTGGCCTGGAAGATTGCCCGGCGATATCTTTTCGCAAAAAAATCACATCACCTGATCAATATTATCAGCTGGGTAAGTGTCCTCGGAGTGGCTGTAGGCACCTTTGGCCTTGTGGTCGTCCTCTCGGTTTTTAATGGTTTCGGTAACCTGGTGATGTCACTCTATAATTCCTTCGATCCGGATATTAAAATTACTCCGGCCTATGGAAAAACTTTTCCGGTTTCGGATAGCCTTCTCCGTGAGTTACACCAACGTCCTGAAATTGCCGGCATGACCTTCGTCCTGGAAGATAATGCTTTGTTAAAATATATGGATCGCCAGTATGTAGTAACGGTAAAGGGGGTGAGCGAATCCTTTTTACAGACCAGCGAAATCAGCAGTAAGTTGCTGGATGGCGAAGCCGTGCTCGAGAGTGGTGATCGTGATTTTATGATCGCAGGCGCTCAAATTGCCTACGCGCTCGGAGCTCGTCCCAATGATCCGTTACACAGTGTGCAGGTATTTATGCCACAGAAAGGAATTGATCCCGGACTCGCCTCCATAGATCCTTCTTCCGCCTTCGCACAACGGTCTATTTTAATCAGTGGTGTATTTGGTGTGCAACAGGATTTTGATGCTAAGTATGTGTTGGTCCCTCTGCGTTTTATTCAGGAGATGACAGGAGATTCAACCGGGCTCTCGGCAATGGAAATTAAATTGAAAGAAGGCGTGGATGCAGAGGAAGCCAGAGAAAATCTGGAAACGTTTTTTGGAAAATCTTTTGTGGTGAAAGACAGGCTCATGCAACACGACTTCCTGTATAAGATTATTAAGTCGGAGAAAGTAGCGGTCTATATCATTCTTGGATTTATTCTGCTCATCGCCGCCTTTAATCTTTTTGGCACATTGACAATGCTCATACTCGATAAGCGCGATGACCTGCAAACGCTGTTTTATATGGGTGCAGATTTGAAAATGGCACGACAGATATTTCTCCTCGAAGGTTTGCTGATTTCGGTGGGAGGAGCAATGGTGGGGATGATAGCCGGTGGAATAATCTGCGCCATTCAACAATATTTTGGTGTGATTAAGATTGGTGGAGGAGAAGGCTTTGTGGTGGAAGCGTATCCTGTGGCGATGCAGGCCGGAGACTTTGCCCTCGTCATGCTCATCGTATTTTCCATCGGCTTTGCTGCCGCCTTCTATACTTCGGGAGTTATTGTTACCCGGTTGTCAGATGTAAGACTTAAAAATAAATGAAATTCTATTTATTACGTAGTATCTAATGGCCGGCTGGAAACCCTTTGCTGCCTTGATTGCTATTTGTTTCCTCTGGGGAACGACGTATCTGGCTATTAAAATCGGAATGGATGATCATTTCCCGCCATTTTTATTTTCAGGGTTACGCTTCGTGATATCAGGTATCATCATCCTCCTGTTCTATTTGCCACGAAAAGAAAAAATGCTTCCTTCAAAGCAGGATTTCAAACGAATGTTGATCAGCGGTATTTTTATTTTCATGGGAGGGAATCTGCTATTGGTGCTGGCAGAACAATCTGTTCCAAGTGGTTTGGCAGCATTGGTGAATACAGCTTTTCCCCTGTGGATTGTCATTATCACCCGCCTCTGGAATCCCGGCGAGAAAACACCCCGAATGGTACTGGCCGGAATATTAATCGGATTATTAGGACAATGGTTGATTTTCTATGATCATATCTTCCTGCTCGGAAATACGGTTTATACCGGCGGCTTGCTCTTGTTGATTTGGGGTGTGATCAATGGTGCGCTTGGTAGCGTGCACATGAAAAAGTACCCGATTCATTCCAATCCTGTCCTTACCGGCGGATGGCAAATGCTGATCTGTGGAAGCATTACCACCGTTATAGGAATTTATTTGGAAGAATGGCCGCAGTTGCCCGGGGAAATGAGCGGCTGGTGGTCGATGATGTATTTGATCGTAGCGGGATCTGTTCTTGGCTACAGTCTTTTCGTATATGCCCTCCGTTATCTTCCGGCCCAACAGGTTTCCGTGTATGCATACGTCAATCCCATCGTAGCAGTTTTCCTAGGATGGCTCCTTCTACAGGAAACGATCAACGAAAAATCGATCCTCGCCATGGGCATCACCATCACCGGGGTGTTTCTTGTCAATAGAGGTATGCAGAGGTCGTAGTGACAGGTCGTGACCTGTCATCTGTCCCATCGATATGACAGGTCGCGACCTGTCATCACACACGTATCACGTGTCCCATCACACACGTCTCACGTGTCCCATCATCATGACAGGTCACGACCTGTCACTACGATTCCAAACTTCTTTTCGCTTCCCAAAAATATTTCATCGGTACAAGGAGCATTCCGAAGCATTCGCCTTCCTCTTTACCGAGATGTTTGTGGTGTACTTTATGTGCCTTCCGCAGCGCACGCATGTAGATATTGTTTGTTCTGCGAAAAAGACGAAATCGCTGATGAATAAAAATATCGTGAACGAGAAAATAGGCGAGACCATATGCCGCTATGCCAATGCCAATAAATAATCGCACATCAAAGCCATTCATTACACCCAGAAACATCAGGATGGCACTTGGAATAGCAAAAATCAAAAAGAACGCATCATTTTTTTCAAAGAATCCGGGCTCCGGCTGATGATGGTCTTTGTGCAGCACCCATAATAATCCATGCATAACATATTTATGCGTGAACCAGGCAACAAACTCCATGATGAAGAAGGTGGCTACCAAAGCGAGAATATTTACCATCGATGTCATTCTAATTTATTTTATTAATTATTTTATTAAGTACAGGAGTGAGTAGTAATTCCGATAGAACAAATGTAGGAAGGATTTGTTTAATTTAAGACCCCGAATATTGAATTCCTCCTTTGGTCACCACGCATTTCAGTGGTTTATTAATTAAAATGAATTCGTTAGACCAGGCCTCAGCGGTTTGGGCTAATTGCACCAAAAATTAAAAATCAACTATAGCCGCCAATCGTGAACAAAAGTTCCCATCCTAATAGACGTTGTCATTAATAAAACCGCTTAACTTAGAAAGGTTATTTCCCGAAAAGACCTTTCACAGAATTTAAGAGGTCGTCTGCTTTTCCCCCTCCTAATGATGAAAGAATTCCATCCATATTAAAACTACTGTCGTTGGGATCATTTGTTTTTTTAACGAGGCGCTGCATCACTATTGGTATCATCTGCTGCACCATTTGAGCGGCTTGCGGAGAGGAAACATTGAATTTAGTGACTAATTGTTGTTGAACCACACTGCTGATTTGTCCGACGATCGGATTGTTTTCTCCGGTATTTTTAAACATTCCTGATAACGCATCCGCATTCCCACCTGAAAATTGACCTTTCAGGACTTCAAAAATACCACCGGCTGTTTCAGAGATTGCGGCCTCGTTTTTTTCATTGGGAATGGCTGGATTATTTATGATCGCCTCCCCGGCATGTTCTTTTACGAGTAAAATGAGTTGGTCCAGCATGATTTTATTGGTGCTTTTTTATGTTATTCGGCAAGTTTTTTCTCTACATTTTTCAACCAGTCTGTTCGTTGGTTCTTCCAGCTTTCCATAAAAGCTTCAGGTAATAAATTGCTTTCAAAATATTTCAATTGCTGAACAAATGTATTTTTATCCTTACAGGAAGATAAAATTTTATGCCATTCCGGCGAATTGGCAGTCCACTCCGGTTTAAAGTACTTAGAAGGGAGGTGATTTGCTATCATGCTTAGTAATAAAGTCGATTGTTTAAAAGTGTTTTTGTTTTCACCATTATTCAACCATGAATTATATGCACCTGACCAAGCTGTGGTATAAGATTTAGAAGAAATATTTTGAAGCAGATCATTTAATAATTTTACATAAGTCAACTGGCCTTCTGTGGATAATTCCATTGGAATAGCTTCCCCTTCCACTTGGGCAAAAGAAGGAGTTATACAGGAGATTACTATGGCAACTAAGAGAAGCTGTTTTTTCATATTCAGGTATTTTCTACCTCAATAATACTGATTTTACACTTGTTTAGCAAATATTTCAGCTGTTTTAATAATGATGAATACTTTTTCCGAAATTTGTCGTTATGACTATAAAATTTATAAGAATGCAAAAGATATTGAGTTTCATAGCGATAGTTTCCATGTTTTCCCTTTTCTCCTCCTGTAAAAACAATGCACAAAAGCCTTTTGGGAAAGATCCTGCACTGGAAGGGAAACGCTGGGTGATGACAGCTATGAATGGAGTCGCACTAACATTGCCTGCCGACAGTAAGGCCATTGACCTCGTTTATGATGGTAATAGCAATACATTTGGTGGATATGCAGGTTGCAATCAAATGAACGGAATGTACACCACCGGGGAAGAGAATATGATCCGCCTGCATAAAATGGCAGTAACAGAAATGGCTTGTCCCGATATGACCTTTGAACAAAAATACCTGGAGATGATCGATAAAACCACCAACTACAAGTTAACCCGCAAAAAGCAAGGTAAAGAAACCCTCGAATTTCTCTACCTGTACATCGATAAAACCGAGGTCGCCACCTACAAAGCCGAACCGTTGAAATAGGTCACTTGATTTTTCTTACCACCTTTTTCCATCTTCATTCCAATCAGATCATTCGTTTATTTCGCTTTTCGCAATTCTCGTACCTTTTCGTATCTTGCCTTTCGCTCTCCCCTTTATAAACTTCAGGCGATGCATATACTATTTTTAAATACATTAATATTTTTTAAGGAACGCAGATGACGCTGATTTTTTAGGATTTTCGCGGAATTGATTACGGAAGTTCAAACAACTTTCATATCCTCTCGTACCTGCCTGCCGGCAGGCAGGTTTCCCCTTTCGCAATTTTCGTATTTCGCCTTTCGTAACTTTTCGTATTTCGCTCTCCCTACAAATCCTTTAAAAGGTTATCAACTTCACTCTCCGTACTTCTCAACTTCTCCCTGCAAAGTCGTATCAGTTCTGACGCGCGTTTTACATGTTTTGCCAGTGTATCCACACCCGTTTCGCCGCGTTCAAGTTCTTCGAGGATTTCTTCGAGTTCGGCTTTTGCTTTTTCGTAGCTGAATTTTTCCGCCATGGTTATTTTTTATTTACAATAGATTGAAGTTCTCCCTGCTGAAGAACAGTAGTGATCCTGTCGCCATCCTTTACATCTTCCGGATTACTGATGGCTTTGCCGTTGTATAAAGTATAACTATACCCTCTGCGTAATACTTCTGCCGGATCCAGCAGGCGTACCGTCGCTTCGTTATTTATTAATTCCTGTTCGTTGCTTTGTAAGAAGGAGGTGATACCATTTTTTAAGCGTGATGTTATTTCTTCAAGTGCAGCAGTCTCTAAATGTCGAAAAAGCAGCAATTCCTTTTTCAGGTTTTGGTGAAACTGTTCGACCGTATGTTGTTCGTGAATGAGTCGACCCTGTAGTAAATGTTTTAAGGAAAATGCGGATTGATCCAGTGTTCGTCCTGCCTTCGAAAGATCAAGCCGGACGCTGCTGCTGAGGCGATGCGTCGAAGTAGCGACATATTCCTGCTCGTAGCGAAGTATCTCTTCCGCCATTTCACGTATCTGTTGCCAATAGGACTCAGTTGTTCCTTCGAAAGCAGATTGATGCTCAATGAGGAAATTAGCTACATCGGTGGGCGTCATGCGGTCGGTATGTGCCACTTCATCTACCACGCTTTTATTGGCCTGATGTCCGATACCCGTGATAACAGGCAAGGGAAATCTGGCGATGCCCGCTGCCAGCAGGTAATTATTAAAACATTCCAGACTGGATGCACCGCCACCACCGCGGACAATGACCACCGCATCAAAATCCTTTACCGGCAATTCGGTTTTAATATGACTGAGTTTCGTCAGGATATCTCCCGCAGCCAAATCGCCCTGCAATAAAGAAGTGTATAGGGTAAGATGAAACGTATATCCGTAAACGTTAGTATTTAGCCGTGTTACAAAATCTTCATATCCTTTAGAATCTTCTGCAGAAATAACGGCTATCCGTTGCAGTGATACCGGTAAATCGAGCGATTTATTCCGTTCAAGTAATCCTTCTTTCCGTAATCGTTCTATGGTCTGACGGCGCTCCATCTCCAATTGCCCCAGCGTAAAAGCCGGATCAATATCCTGGACCACCAGACTCATTCCAAACCGTTCGTGGTATTGCACCTCCACTTGCAGCAACACTTGCATCTGTTCCCGCAAAGGAGTGCCGGTAGTCTTCACAAAGCGTGGATGAATCCTGTCATAAGTACCGGCCCAAATGATCCCGCGGAATTCCGCTTTGGGTGTACTCCCCATCTCATCCTTCTCCACCAATTGCAGGTAACAATGTCCCCTGCTGATTTTAAGCCCCACAATCTCCGCCGTCACCCAATACCGCTCCCCGCTAAAATGCATTCTGAAAATCCCGGCTACGATGGCGGAGAGTTCAGAGAGTTTGAGGATATTAGGGGTGGTATTCACTCTGCGAAGATAATATTCCTTCGGGTAATTTCTAATACAAGCCGGTATGATGTCGCCGGAGTGAATGTGAATGAATTTATCTTTTAAGATATAGTGGATTTTTGCATCTTTGTTAATTGAATGTAGTTTATGGAAAATCTTTCGGGGAAAATGCACTTCCCAATAAGATTATTTCTAAGAATACAAGTACATTTAAATGATAAACCATGAAATGGTATCAACAAATATTAATCGGAATTTATAGTCTTGCAGCAATCTATTTCCTCTATCAGGGTATCTTGCATTTGATAGCGTATGTTTTGAATAAATCCAACGGGCAACAGGATTCATTTTTTGAAACAGGCAGGTTGCTCACTGTCGGTGGTGTTCTATCCTTCTTTGCAGTAGGGGCTTATTATTTTGTAAAGAACCCTTCTGAAGGAACAGTTGGTTCATTCCTCCTTTACTTTCCTTTGGTAATACTTTTGGTTTTTGTAATTTGGACGATCATTCTGATGATTTCCTCCGGAGGACGATGGAATTGATCCCTCTTGATTTAGATTCTAAACACTAATTGAAAAGAAAGAAAATATGTTTATCGCAAAAATGTTATTCTATGGAATGTTTGGAATTTGTTGTCTGCTGTCGTTGTATTTTTTCCTGAGTCCGGTTAATAATATATTATACCACCCCTTTGTCAGAACATCAGAAAATGTAATATTTTTAATTGCGGCATTGGTGCTTTCCGGTGGCTTGTATTGGTCTTATCAAATCGTTCAGGGAGCAGAAAAATACTGGAATGGTTTCGGAGTAATGGTGCTGGGATTAATCATTTCTATTTTAATAATTTTAATTGGATTATTGTTTTTCAATGGCCCTCTAAAATGGAATTGAAATGAGTTTTATAATAAAATTACTGTATTATTTTCTACTGTTCATGACAAGCGTGCTTTCAGTCTTCTACTTGTACACAGCTATTTTTAAGCGACATGTAGGCGAAAATCCCTACTTCCTTAAGGAATTTATGGGGGTGGCTTCATTAGCCGTACTATGGTTTTTATATAAAGCCTATCAAATGGGGGAGCTCAATGAAAAATATTATCAGGGATTAGGATGTATATTGAGTTCCTGGTTGTGCTGGGTTGTGGTGATCGGAATTGCATTACTCATACACTACGTGCGCTTCCGGTAACTCATCACCGCCCAGCCATTCAACACTACCGCGAAGATCCCGATGATGCCCAGATGTCTGGCGATATCATTTAATCCACTACCCTTCAGCACCACCATCCGCATCACTTCAATAAAGTAGGTGACCGGATTAAACCAGGTAACTACTTGCGCCCATTTTGGCATGCTGTCGATGGAAGTATACAATCCCCCCATGAGGATAAATATCATCATAAGAAAGAAAGCAATGAGCATAGCTTGTTGTTGTGTTTGTGCAATGGTAGAGATGAGCAAGCCCAGACCCAGCACTGCCAGGAGGAAAACGGAGGCAAACAGATAGATCAATCCTATGTTTCCAACGGGGATAATGCCATAAAAAATCCGGGAGATGATTAATCCCAAAGTGAGTACGATCATGCCCATGACCCAAAAAGGAATCAGCTTGCCGAGGATAAAGTGATGTTTGCGTATAGGCGTAACGTTTATCTGTTCAATCGTACCCACTTCTTTTTCTTTCACGATGTTTAAAGCAGTAAGGAATGCACCGATCATGGTGAGTAATACCACCAGTATGCCCGGCACCATGAAGAGTTTATAATTCATGTGGAGGTTGTACCAGTTTCTGGGCATGACTTCTACACGGGGAATCTCATCGAATTTCGGAAACCGGATCCATTGTGTTCGCACCTCCTGATTGTAATCGCGCAAAATAGTATTCAGATAAGCCGCTCCCAAATTGGCCCGCATCCCGTTGATGGCATTCACCGCAACAAATAGCTTCGCTTCATTTTCCCGTACCAGGGTTCTTTCAAAACCGGCAGGAATTTCCAGAATGATATCGCTTCGATCATGCTCTACATCTTCCAGCGCTGCTTTGTAATTGTCGTGATAGCCACTTAGCAAAAATGAGCCTGAAGAAGTTATTTTTCGAATCATCTCCCTCGAATACGTGGAATGATCCTGATCAATGACAGTAATGTTTACATTTCTGATTTCATAATCGGCCACCTGTGGTAAAATGATAAGTTGTATCACGGGCATTATAAACATCATGCGCAAGATGGCCGGGTTCCGGAAAATCTGCCGGAATTCTTTCTGCAATAAAAACCGAAGGCTGCGCATTTCAGGTAGTGGCTAATCGAATGTTATATTTTTTAATACTCAAAGTCAGATAAGCAATGGTCATCACAAGGAGCACCACCACTTCTTTCCAGATGATGCTGATGCCAACACCTTTTATCATCACCGCTTTGACAATGTAATAGTACCATTTTGCTGGCACCAGGTTCGACATAAACTGCAGCGGTGGAGGCATGTTTTCAATGGGAAACATAAATCCACTTAACATGAGTGTGGGGAGAAATAATCCCATAAGTGAAATGAGCATCGCCGTTTGCTGACTCGCAGTGATGGAGGAGATGAGCATGCCCAGAGATAGACTGGTGACCGTGAAAAGTAAACTCAGCAAGACCAATAGCACGATACTACCGGTTATGGGTAACCCCAAAACAAAAACACTCAACAAGAGAATGCTGGCAATATTGATGGCCGAGAGCAGCAGGTAAGGAGTACTCTTGGCAAGAATCACGAGAACGGGTTGTAACGGGGAAACCAGTAACACTTCCATCGTACCGGTTTCTTTTTCTCTGACTATTGCAATGGATGTCATCAGCGTACATACCAACATCAATACCATAGCCATGACTCCCGGTACAAAATTGTAAGCCCCTTTTAGCTGTGGATTATATAGCATGCGGATTTCAGGAATAATCGTATAGGGCAGTTTTTTTCCTTCATTGATGTCGTTTTGGAAGTCGCCGGTAATAGCCTGAATGTAGTTGGTTAATGTAGTGCCCGTGTTGGGATCAGAAGCATCGGCAATGATTTGTACTTGTACTTTATTCTGATGTTTAATATTCTCGCCAAAGTTTTCCGGAATGACTACCACCAGTTTAATGAGACCTCGCTTGAATGCAGCATCTGCCTGATCAGCGCCACTTAGTTGCTCTTCAATATCAAAATAGCGACTCGCTTCAATACGCTGAATGAGCGATTGGGAAGATGCATCACGACTCAGGTCGACGATGGCGATGCGGGAATTTTTAATTTCATTGGTGAGCGCAAATCCGAAAATGAAAATTTGTACAATAGGCAATCCGAATAAGATGAAGAGCGTTTTCTTATCTCTCCAGATATGAAACCATTCTTTTTTGACGAAGGCAAGGAATTGTTCTTTCATATCAGTCGGCTTGTCGGGTGGCGTTGCGGGCGAGTTGCAGGAAGACATCGTTCATTGTGGGTGCAGTGAACTGTTGCTTAAGCGCAGAAGGTGTTCCCAATGCAGCAATACTTCCATCAACCATAATGGATACCCTATCACAGTATTCTGCTTCATCCATATAATGGGTGGTGACAAAGATGGTTGTTCCCTTTCTTGCAGAAGCATAAATCATCTCCCAGAATTCCCTGCGTGTGAGCGGATCTACACCACCGGTAGGCTCATCCAGAAATACTACTTTGGGCTCATGGATGATGGCAATACTAAACGATAGTTTTTGTTTCCAACCCAACGGCAGCGATTTAACCAGCTTTTTCTTTTCATGCTCCATTTTAAGTTCTTGAAGTAATGAAGCACTTTTGTCCCTGATCTCCTGATTGCTCAATCCATAAATACCGGCATAGAAGGTAATATTTTCCATAACAGTCAGGTCTTCGTACAAAGAAAATTTCTGGCTCATATATCCAATATTTTTCTTGATAGCTTCCGGTTGATGAGACACATCGTAACCTGCAACACTTGCACTGCCGGAGCTGGGCTTACTCAACCCGCAAAGCATGCGCATAGCAGTCGTCTTGCCTGCACCATTCGCTCCGAGAAATCCGAAAATCTCCCCGCGACTTACCGTGAAGCTGATTTGATCTACTGCAGTGAATGCGCCAAACGTCTTCGTGAGCTGCTCAGCGGTGATGGCATATTCCTGATTGTTTCCTTTTTCCAAAGCGTGTTCGATCTTTTTTACCGTTTTAAATTATACTTGCATTTCATAGATAAAGCAATCTTCAATATCCGCGTTCACTCTTTTTATTTCAGTGTTCAGTGGTGCTTGCAAAGCAGTCCGTAATAAATCCTCTGTCATTGTTTCATCTTGCGCAACTACATGATGATATTCGCCGAATGGATATGCATTTTGTATGCCCCGTGTTTCTTTTAACAAGTGAAGCAGGCTATACATGTCCTCTCCCTTTACAGCATATAGCGGTCGGTTGAAATTTTGGATGATATTTTCTGGCGTATCAATTTTTAAAAACCGACCTTCCTGCATTAAGGCTACCCGGTCACAGAGTGAAGCTTCGTCCATATAGGGTGTAGAAACAAGGATGGTGATGCCCTGCTCTTTTAATCGCTTTAACATTTCCCAGAATTCTTTTCGGGATACCGCATCGACACCGGTGGTAGGCTCATCCAGAAAGAGTACGGAGGGTTTATGGATGAGTGCACAACAAAGCGCCAGCTTTTGTTTCATCCCACCAGATAGTTTTCCTGCCGGTCGATCCGCGAAAGGAGCCAGTTGTTCGTAGATATCTTTAATCAGGTGATAATTTTCTTTAACGGTTGTTCGGAAAATAGTCGCGAAAAAATTCAGATTTTCTTCTACGGATAAATCGTGGTAGAGCGAGAACCTGCCGGGCATGTATCCGACGCGTTGCCGGATCTTTTGATAATCTTTAACTACATCGCAGCCATCTACACTTGCCGTTCCTTCATCTGCAAGAAGCAAGGTCACAAGGATCCTGAACAAAGTGGTTTTTCCAGCACCATCCGGACCAATAAAGCCAAATAACTCTCCTTTATCAACAGAGAAAGAGAGAGGCTGGAGGGCTTCCACTACCTCCTTCCCGTTTTTATAGGATTTTCGGATATTCGTTGCTGTTATGGCTTTCATTTTATTTGGCGAATTGTCGTATCATTTTAATCACTGAAACTTTACCTCTCCGTACATTTCAATTTTGATAGTCCCGTCATTTTTTACCTTTATCCTTGTGGCATATACCAGATGCGCCCGCTCTTCCTTGGTTTGAATGGTTTTGGGAGTGAATTCCGCTTTATCGCTGATCCAGGTGATCGTACCTTCCGACTCTTTGTATCCATCGTTTCCGTTGTCAACTAATACTTTTACTTTTTGTCCGATTTTAACCAGGGGTAGTTGATCTCCACTTAAATATGCCCGAAGAGTCAGCGTGGAGATATCCGCAATTTTGTAAAGGGCTTTACCCGGTGCTGTGGTTTCTCCCGCTTCTGCATAGTTCGTTAATACAGTGCCGGTAGTTGGATTCAGGATTCGGGCTTTGTTTAACTGATCCTCCAGTTGGGCTTTTCTTTTTTCCAGCGGCAACTCTTCGCTGAGAATACCACGATTTTGTGTGTTGATGCTGGTCTTTTGTTGCTCGAGTTGTCGTTCGGTGAGCAGTAGTTGTTGCCGTGCTAAGGAAACTTGGGTTTCCAGATCATCCAATTGTTTGATGGTAGCGGCATCTTCTTTTACGAGAAGGGCTATTCTGTTTTTTTCCCGTTCTGCTGCCTGTAATTGCGTACGCTGCACTTCCATTTGCTGCTCGAGTGTCCGGAGATAAGGCTGAATGTCGGATGTTTTCTGTTGCAAAGCTCCGATGCTTGCTTCCACCTGTTCCCTTTGTAATTTTAATGCTGTTGTGTCGATGATGGCCGCTAATTGTCCCTGTTGCAGGAGGCTGCCTTCAGTAGCGTTCATGACCAGAATGCGTCCGGAAGTTTCCGAAGAGACGATGATTTCATCCGCCTCAAAGGTACCTGAAGCATCAAAATCGCCATTGCTGTTGTTGCAGCTGTTCAGCAGAATTCCGGAGAGAAGGAGATAGATATATTTTTTCATGGTTAGAAGAATCAGGGATGTTCAATGTAATCGTTATAATCGAGTTGTACCTGGAGTAATTGTAAGTTATGCAGGAGTTGCATCTGCCTCGCCTGATCTGCTGCATTCACTTCGCGCAGGTAATCAGAGGAAGTGATGACACCATTGTCCAGTTGGGCCTTAGAAGCTTTCATAATCTCTTCGCGTAATGAAATTATTGCTGCATCATCTTTCAACAGCAACCGGTATTTTTGGATATCATTTCGGTATTGCTCAACCGTTATATTGGCGTTGAGAAGATACATCTCCTTCTGCACCTGGATAGAACTGCGTTGGAGGGTGTTTACCTTTCTTTCCGCTCCCAAACTATAGAGGGCACCCAGGTTCCAGTTCAGTCGTGCACCTGCTATGTAGAACCATTCGAAGCTGTTCTGCAACATATTTAGTCCCGGCCGGCCATAACCGCCTTGAGCAAACAAACTCAAACGGGGAAGACTTTTACTTCCTAGTAGTTTCTTTTGTGATTCGGCCAAACTATCTTGTGCCATAAATAGTCCTAATTCCGGTCGCTGAATCGTAAATGAAAGTGGGTTAGTGGTAATTACTTCCGGACGAATAAATTGCACGCGCTCTTCATACGTCTTTCCGGTAAAAAGGGAAAGTGATTTTAAAAGTGCAATTCTGGTACTTTTTAGCTCATTGCGGCGTTGATTATTTTTCAGTTCTTCCGCTTGCAATTGCGCAAGTTGTGAACGAAAGGCGGTTCCATTTCTTACTGCGGCATCCATACGTTTAATGCCTGCCTGCAGATCTGATTCCACGAGATCGGTTTGACGAATTTGCTCATCCATCATCAGTACACCAAGGTAAAATTGTCGCACCCGTTCCCGCATCTTTTGCATCTCTACATTGATCTTTCCCTGTTCCACCTGCGCACTCGCCCGTTGAATCTGCTTTTGGTTGTTGATATTTCCGCCATCGTATAGGATCTGACTTACGTCTGCAACAATTTTATATTGGTCCTTGTCAAGAGGTTTAATCGATACGCCGGGTAGAGGTAGGGTGAATGGCAATGAAGTCACCTCCGACTGATAACTCGCCTGACCATTGATATTTAGTTGCGGGAGGTAGGCTCTGTTCAGCGCGGCGAGACTAAAATGCCGGCTTTCTTCAATAAGATTCCGTTGACTGACCAGTGGATAGTGCGCCATAGCTTCTTGCAAAATAGTTTCCAGTGGAACAGTCTCCTGCGCAGGGAGTCCTGTGGTATACAGGCAAAGGAGAAACAAGAGTTTTTTCATCGTGTTAATTATTTACCGGGATTTCAATAGCGAGTTTTATAAATAGCATTATACTTTGTTTACGTTGAGACATCAGTTCCTGGAATTCACGGTCAGCCATCAACGTTAGACGTTGCAGCATGGGTCGTGAAGCGAAAGGAAAGACAGTCATACTCATCACGTTCATCCATAATTCCCGTGGATTCATGGTGCGGATTTTACCTTCGCGCATTTCATTGGCAATTTGTTGCAGGAAGCGGGCGAAGGGAGGTTCTCCGGGTAGTTTATTCATGAATTTTTCAAAAAACCGTTCGGGATCGCGGTGAATTTCAGTCAGGACAAACAGGGGAAGATCCGGCTTCTCCATCAGCAGGGAAAGATGTGCCTCCACATACTGCTCTGTTTTTTCTAATACGCTGCCTTCACCGGAAAAGATGGAATGCAGTTTAGGAATAAATTCAGCGAAAGCATCATTGAACACCAACTCAAACAAAGACTCTTTGTTCTTATAGTAATAGTGCAACAAGGCTTTATTCATCCCGGCGGCATCGGCAATACTTTGCATCCTTGCTCCATTGAAGCCACCACGAATAAATTCGCTCCTCGCAGCGGCCAGAATTTTATCACGACTTTTAATATCAGGTTCTTTCTTATCCAAGTGGTTTAACCGTTTGGTTAACAAAGGTAGTGTATCGTTGGTAATGGATTTCAGTTTTTGAGCAATATATTTGTAAATAATTGAAATTCAATAATATTAATTTAACCGTTTGGTTAATTATGAATCACTATATGCTCTTATTGGAGAAAATTTTCAATATTATTTTTAAAAATCTCATGAAAGAATTGATGGACTTTCAGGGGAAAAGAAAAGCCCTCTCTAAGTACAGAAGTTGGTGGAATAATAACCAATAAGCCTATTTATAAAAATGAGAACTTAAGATCGGGAATAAAAAAGCCGTTCCACAAAGGAAACGGCCCAACTACTTTTTTAGAGGTAGTACTATTTTCTATATGCATTAACAAACTTATAAGTTGAGCCCACCTTTTCCCAAATGATGGTAGCAACTTCCAAATTAGCTTGATTCCAGGTAGAAGGGATAGCCATTTTAAACGTTTGATCAAAGGTACTTCCCGCAGTATTTCCAGAAGTAATCTCCGTTCCCCATGTAGTAGAAGAAGCACTGCCTCTCAATACATGATGATGTGCTACTGTTCCGGTTTGACCGGTTTGAACAGACATAACCCCATCTTCAATTACATAAGCACCGATATAATATTTGCTCGTAGCAGGCATATCCTGGAAGAATTGAACTTTAGCTGTAATTGTTAAAGTGTCATTTTCAATCTTCGTATTATAACCGGAGTTTACCATTACTGTGGCATTGACATGACGATTGATTTCAGCAACAACAGAATCTTTAGTTAGGCTTGTATAAATACCACCTGTACCGGAGAATTGTGTTTTTTGTTTGCCATTGGCACAGAAGTCAGGCCACCCGGAAGATGGCGAGAAAGCAGTCTTTAAAGCACCGGCAGTAGCATTATACATACCTGATGAAGTAGAAGCATAAGTTCCCATTAAAACGGCATTGGTTTCAATAAGAGCAATGATGTCCGTATTCAATGTCCAACCCCATTGACCACAAGGGCCACACCATGTTGCAGTGAGTTTGTTATATAAGCCCATGTTCTTTTCAACTACAGTTACACCGGTCGTACCACCGCCACCACCACCACCGGTAGGAGTTCCACTGTTGTCGTCATCTTTTTTACAGCCCATAAATGAGATAGCCACTATTGCTGCGAATGCTAATAATTTTTTCATAATTAAGTTATTGATAGGGTTTGAAGATACTAAGATAAACATTTTTTAATAACACCTTAGCAAATTCAAAAATATTTGAGGGAATTTGGTCAAATTGTACAATGAAGTGGTACTTTTTACCACTTTTTGACGATAATTTAGCCGAATGGAACCTCCTAAATGGATAGATATTACTACCGGGATTCAAGAATCCACCCCCGTTTGGCCGGGAGATCCTGCTCCTATTATCACTCTGTTGGCATCACATGAAGCAGGAGATGATTACCAGCTTTCAGAAGCCTTTTTTGGCCTCCATACCGGGACGCATATTGATGCCCCCTTGCATTTTATACCCGGGGCCAAGGACATTACATCACTTTCCATAGAGAAGATGCTGGGCAAAGTACGTGTACTGGACGCCACAGACTGCAAGATCATCACAGCAGAATGGCTCAGCAATAAAGAAATTCAGCAGGGAGAACGTCTTATTTTTAAAACCCTGCATTATCCGCTGAAAACAGCTGTGAATTACAAGGAGAAGTTTACTGCTCTGGAGTTGTCGGCAGCCCTCTTTCTCGCAGGACTGCGTATTCAATTGGTTGGGATTGATGGCTTATCGATTGCCGTCAGTCAATACCTGCGAGAGGTACATGTCGCTCTTTTAGGGAATGAAATTATTATCGTGGAGAACCTGAATCTGGAAGAAATTGAAGCAGGCAGATATGAAATGATTTGCCTTCCCATCAAAATTTCAGGTGCTGAAGCTGCACCGGCAAGGGTGTTGCTCAGGAGAATTCCCTGATAAGTGGTTCAATTTTACCGGGATGGGACCCGAACAACAATTTTTCGAACTCGAATTTATAATCTGCTTCTCAGCCAATTCGGAACGAGTTTCACTGCAAAGCCGACGATCCACCAGCGCGGTTTAACATATGCGATACCTTTTTTATGGAGAATCGCTTTATAAATTAATTGAGCTGCATGATGGGTGGAGGTGCTCCAGAATTTCTTCTTGTCACTGGTCATTTCTGTGTCCACAAATCCGGGTCTGATGTCTGTTACATAGAGGGGAAGTTTGGAACGGTGGGCCTTTTGTCTTAACGCTTCCAGATAGTTAATCTGATAACCCTTCGCTGCCGTATAAGCAGGAGTAGTTCTGAATCCAAATAACCCGGCCACCGAACTGATCCCAACTAAATGCCCGCTTCCTTGCTTGAAAAAATATCGATATCCCCAGTCCACCACCTCAGTACAACCAAGCACATTTACTTTGTTTGCGGGATTCTCCACGGTATATCCTATATCCTTGTTCAGATGACCAATCCCGGCACTGAAAACCAATAGATCCATTCCGCCTAATTCGTTCACCAAATTGTTTATTTCACCGGAACAGTTTTCCTTGCCACAGTCGATAAACCTGATAATAAGATGTTGAGGATTTTTATCTTTCAGCGAGGAGAGATCATCTCTCTCAATTCCCGACAACCCCACCTTATAATTTTGCTCAAGAAGAAGTTCAACAAGGGCCTTACCAATTCCGGAAGTTCCTCCAACTACAATGGCTTTTTTCATAGATAATATTCTGCAAAAAAACCTCAGTTTAAAGGAATTCTGGTTTTTGCAGTTGACTTGGCAGTACCCGCATTCAGTGGTGGTCTCACCAGGAATCTCTGCCTTCGCCGAGGCTACGGCAGACAAGCCTGCCTGCCGGCAGGCAGGGAACCTGGATCTAGTGGTCTCACCAGGAATCGAACCTGGATCTAGAGTTTAGGAAACGCCTATTCTATCCGTTGAACTATGAGACCAAATTTTTAAGAACTATTTAACTTTCAAAGAAGACATTTAAACTCACCAATCCAAAAAGGAGGGCCTCGCCCTCCGTAGCTTTAGCGTTGGAGGGCCTCGTCCACCGAAGCTTTAGCGTAGGTGGTCAAAAATAATCATTCTAACCCAATCCCATAATCACTCTATTTAGTACTGACTGCCCAAAAGAGCTAAGAAAATGCTATGATTTATGGTGCCATTGTTTGCCTATGTAACTTAAATTGCAATCCGGTATAGCTTTAGACCCGATATTTGCAACGAAGCATGAGCATGAACAGAGTAGTAGCCCCCCATAGTTTAGGCCTTAAAGCGAACCGGCATCAGTTTTTACTGCTGGTGCTGATCAATGCTTTTGTTGGTGGGATGGTGGGACTGGAGCGGACTATTCTTCCGCAGATAGCCGAACAGGAGTTTCAAATTGCAGCCAAATCAGCCATTTTTTCTTTTATCGTTGTGTTCGGAATCGTAAAAGCTTTCGGAAATTATTTATCAGGATATTTTTCTGAACGAATTGGTAAGAAGAATCTGTTAATCATCGGCTGGATATTTGGCTTGCCCGTTCCATTTATTCTGATGATGGCCGACAACTGGAACTGGATCGTGGCGGCTAATGTTTTTCTGGGGATCAATCAGGGTTTGGCCTGGTCCACAACGGTGATGATGAAAATTGATCTGGTGGGAGAGAAGAATCGCGGTCTTGCGATGGGTTTAAATGAATTTGCAGGTTATCTCGCAGTGTCTGTCGCTGCATTTCTAACAGGGTGGATAGCCGCAAATTACGGATTACGTCCGGCACCATTTTATATGGGAGTTGGCTTTGCCGTTGCAGGACTCTTGCTCACTGTATTTTTTGTTAAAGATACGCGTCATCATGTAGCAGCGGAAGCACAGGTAAATACCACAGAGCGACTCAAAAACGTGTTTATGGATACCACTTTTCGTTATAAAAATCTGAGTTCAATTACTCAAGCGGGACTGATCAATAACCTCAACGATGGAATGGTGTGGGGGATGTTGCCGGTCTTGCTTTTTACAAAAGAATTCTCGCTCGCAGATATTGGTTTAATCGTTGCCGTTTACCCTGCAGTATGGGGAATTGGACAGCTGCTAACAGGAAAGATGGCGGATTTTTTTTGTAAGAAGAGTATGCTTTCCTGGGGGATGATGCTCCAGGGGCTTGCTTTATTGATGTTGGTATTTATCAGCACTAAAGGTGGATTTATATTTTTAATGGCGCTCTTAGGATGGGGTACAGCGATGGTCTATCCTTCCTTCCTCGCTACCGTGGCGGATAATACGCATCCTAAAGATCGCGCAAAAAGTATGGGCATCTTTCGGTTATGGAGAGATCTCGGCTATGCAATCGGTGCGATTCTTACCGGTTTTTTAGCAGATGCTTTTGGAATAGATAGTTCGATACTTGCTGTAGCATTCCTTACACTTGCTTCCGGATATGTAATTGAAAAGCGAATGTCCTGTAAAACCGAGTCGATGAAAATTACGCCATGGATTTTATCTCTCTTTAATAGAAGCAGGAAAAAGGGCAATTCCCGGCACTCTTGTGTTTCTACCGCTACCTGAATTGATTTTATAGCCCTGATTAATAACATTTTAATAAAAATTTAGAAAAATTATTTGCTTTTGCATTTATATATATCGTAATATTGCGATCAATATAATAAAACAATGGGCGTTTCTAAATCAGATGAATTTACCTTAAAGGATAACCGCAT
This sequence comes from Bacteroidota bacterium, assembly GCA_016713925.1. Classification (NCBI taxonomy): domain Bacteria; kingdom Pseudomonadati; phylum Bacteroidota; species Bacteroidota bacterium. The sequence continues at coordinate 1,281,982 of JADJOH010000002.1, read as the reverse complement.
TGCGACTTTTGCGAAAGCGCTGGCGCATCCGGCACGAGTGGCGATTCTGCAGTTGCTTATAAAACGTCAGGCCTGTATTTGCGGAGATATCGTGGAGGAATTGCCCCTCTCTCAGTCGACAGTATCCCAACACCTCAAGGAACTGAAGGCAGCAGGTTTGATCAAGGGCGATATAGAAGGCACTAAAATATGTTATTGTATTGATGAAGAACAGTTCGAAAAGGCGGTGAAGGAAATGAGTGGATTACTGGAAAGTTATCGTACTTCAAAAATAAAATGTTGCTAAAAAAATTTAAGTTTAACCATCGTAAAAATACGATATAAAAAAGAGAAAAGATGAGAACAAACGAAGAAGTAAAAGAAATGGTGAAGCAAAAATACAGTGAGATTGCATTGCAGGATAAAGAATCCAATGCTTCTTCCTGCTGCGGTGCCACTTCTTCCTGCTGTGGTGATGAAGTGTATTCGATTATGTCGGATGATTATTCAGCATTGAAAGGGTATAATCCGGAGGCGGATCTGGCTTTAGGCTGTGGACTACCCACCCAGTCTGCAAAGATTAAGAAGGGAGATACCGTCATTGATCTGGGTAGTGGTGCAGGAAATGATTGCTTCATTGCACGATATGAATGCGGCGCAGAAGGGAAAGTAATTGGTATCGATTTCACTGACGCCATGATTAATAAGGCTCGGGAAAACACAGAAAAACTGGGATTTAATAATGTAGAATTTCGTCTGGGAGATATTGAGAAATTACCTGTGGGTGGGAATAAGGCAGATGTCATTGTAAGTAATTGTGTGTTGAATCTTGTTCCTGACAAGGAAAAAGTATTTAAGGAAATGATCAGAGTGCTGAAGCCGAAAGGGCATTTCTCGGTTTCTGATATTGTGCTGGTAGGAGAGTTACCCGATAAATGGAAGGAGACCGCTGAAATGTATGCCGGCTGTGTTTCGGGAGCTATACAGAAAACGGACTATATCGGTTTTGCAAAGCAGGCGGGATTTAAAAACCTGACCATTCAGAAAGAAAAAATCATCACGATACCGGAAGATATACTGGGGAGATATTTCAGCAAGGAAGAAATTGCGAATTATAAAAACTCCGGTACAGGCATCTACAGCATAACCCTCTACGGTGAAAAACCGGAAACCTGCTGCGAACCGGGATGCTGTGATTAATAAATTTGTATTAAAGGCAAATAACTACCGGCTTCTGGCTGCTTGCCTTTTTTCAAGCAGAGTCGAAATCTATAACTTTATAGACTATATCGTCAGTAAAATGGCCTATTGAAAAACGGAACCCTGAAGGGGTTCAACATCACAAACCCCGGATCTTATCCGGGGTTTAACGACCCACCCACCCCCAACCCTGAAGGGGTTGAATATTGAAATATCATGCATAGAAAAAATTAGCTGGAATGGAAAATCAATTCACTCTCATCTGCGATGCTTTGAATCTGACGAGATCTCCTGAAGCAGAATCGCGAAAGGCGATACCTTGAACCTTAAACTTTGAACCTTAAACCTTTCCCGTTAGCACAAATCCCGATAGCTATCGGGAGACGGGATCACATCGCCTGCGTGCGCAGAGCGAGTGAAAACTTTGAACCTTAAACTTTAAACCTTCAAAATGCAGATAAAGCTAAAATTCCTCGATCGTTATCTTACTTTATGGATTTTTCTCGCCATGGCACTTGGTGTGGGAATCGGTTATTTTTTTCCGGGGTTCTCCGCAGTGATTAACTCTTTCTCCTCAGGGTCAACAAATATTCCGCTGGCAATGGGTTTGATTTTAATGATGTATCCTCCCCTTGCTAAAGTGGATTATTCATTGTTGCCCATGGCTTTTAAAGATAAGAAGTTGATGTCATTGTCGCTGCTGTTGAATTGGGTGATAGGACCGGTGTTGATGTTTGTCTTGGCGATTGTCTTTCTCAGAGATGAACCCGATTATATGGTTGGATTAATTTTAATCGGACTTGCCCGATGTATTGCGATGGTGATTGTTTGGAATGATCTGGCCGGTGGGAGTAAGGAGTATGGTGCACTTCTGGTGGCCTTGAACAGCATCTTTCAGGTGATTACCTATAGCTTTTACGCCTGGCTTTTTATTAATGTAATGCCGGCCTATTTAGGTTTAGGCAATTTTAATATTTCAGTGCCGATGGATCAGGTGGCAGAGAGCGTTTTTATTTACCTGGGGATTCCTTTTTTAGCAGGATATCTGAGTAGAAGATGGCTGGTGAAAATAAAAGGCATCGACTGGTATAACCGAAAGTTTATTCCACGTATCTCTCCCATTACCCTCTACGCCCTCTTGTTTACCATTGTGTTGATGTTTAGTTTGAAAGGAGATAAAATTCTCGAACTTCCGTTTGATGTGCTAAAGATCGCTATCCCCTTGCTTATTTACTTTGTGCTCATGTTCTTTATTAGTTTTTTCATTGCCAAATCCATGGGTGTTTCCTACGAAAGGAATGCTGCGGTATCCTTTACAGCGACAGGAAATAATTTTGAACTCGCCATCGCTGTGGCTATTGCCGTGTTCGGTTTACATTCCCCTCAGGCATTTGCTGGAGTAATTGGTCCGCTCGTAGAGGTGCCGGCATTGATACTTCTTGTAAAAGCTTCCCTATATCTTAAAAAGAAATACTACTTATGAAAAATATTCTTGTTCTATGTACGGGCAACAGTTGCCGCAGTCAGATCGCAGAAGGTTATCTTCGACATTTCGTCGGCGATAAAGCTAACGTTTACAGTGCGGGCATTGAAACACATGGTGTAAATCCCCGCGCCATCGCTATTATGAAAGAAGATGGAATCGATATCTCCACACATACTTCCAATCATGTAGATGAATACATGAATATTGAATTTGATCTCATCCTAACGGTATGCGATAACGCAAAAGAAAATTGTCCGTACTTTCCATCGAAAGCGAAACGGTTTCATTACAATTTTCCGGATCCTGCGAAAGCCATTGGAAGTGAAGAGGAGATCATGGCTGAATTCAGAAAGGTGAGAGAGATGATAAAAAATTATTGCAGGGAATTTATTGCAACCCATCTTTAATGGCACTTTTCTCTTATAAAAGTGATTTTTTTCAGGCTTTTGAATATTATTTCATTAATTGTTGTGCCATTATTGTAAAAGCCTTTGTTCATCTGGAATATTATGCGTAGGTTTCGGTAAGATTTCAAACACGTAAACATATCTTTTGAATGCATTATTACCGCTATTTGATTTTACTTGCTTTGCACCTGCTTATCTATCCCTGTCTGGCCGGTACGCTGATTCCTAAAACTGCGCGCTGGAAGTTTAAGGCAGATGGGACTGATCAGGGAATGGCATGGTCTGCTGCCTCCTTTAATGACAGTGTATTGGCATCTGGTAAGGCAGAGCTGGGGTTTGGAGACAGTCCGACGACTACTTTGCAAGCCGGTTACATCACTTCCTATTTCAGGAAAAGTTTCAACATCGTGAATCCATCCCGCTTTAGTCACTTTACGGTTAACCTTCGCCGTGATGATGGAATCATCGTTTACGTAAATGGCATAGAAGTTTACCGGAATAATATGCCGGGTGGCACAGTGGATTATATAACTCCCGCTTCATCGGTTTGTTCCGACGATGGGAGCACCGTTTTCACTTTCAACCTTCCAACCTCCTCCTTTGTAGCAGGAAATAATGTCATTGCAGCTGAAGTGCATAATGTTACCGCTTCAAATGTTGATTTGACTTTTGAATTGGAATTGATCTCTAATCCAAAACTTGTTCCGGTGATTACAAGAGGTCCATACCTGCAATCGGTCAATTCGGGAAGTGCAGTTGTGAGGTGGAGGACAGATATTCCCTCCAACTCAAAAGTAAGATGGGGCAAAACCTTGTCCTATGGCAAGAATTTGACAGATACTAATTTGGTGACAGAACACCAGCTCCAATTGAATAACCTTACTGCTGACACAAAGTATTTTTATACGATAGGTACAAACACGCGATTACTACAAGGCGACTCATCTAATTTTTTGAGAACCGCTCCTCTTATCACTACCGTGAAAAAAGTTCGCATCTGGGCACTTGGTGATTTTGGAAATGGATCTGCTGATCAACAAACAGTTTTAAATTCGTACCTGAATTATCTGGGTCCGGAAAAGAATGATATGTGGATCTGGCTTGGTGACAATGCCTATGAGAATGGTACCGATTCAGAATACCAGAACTATGTTTTCAATGTATATGGAAATCTTTTCAAATCCTGGAATTTTATCCTGCACTTGGAAATCACGACTATGGTCAGGTTGGTTATCTCTCTTCAGCCGCCCTCGGAACAAATTTCCCTTATTTCAATATGTTCACCTTACCGGCTTCAGCGCAAAGTGGAGGTGTAGCATCAGGGACAGAGAAATATTATTCCTATAATTGGTCGAACATTCACTTTATTGCACTGGATAGTTATGGCGCCTTGAATCATATCGGCAGTGATATGTATAACTGGTTGCAGAATGATCTGGCTTCAAATACCCAACGATGGACCATTGTGTATTTTCACCATCCCCCCTATAGTAAAGGGACACATAATTCCGATACAGAAATTGAGATGGTAGATATGCGTCAAAATATAGTTCCTCTTTTGGAAACGTATGGTGTGGATCTGGTCTTGACCGGACATTCGCACACGTATGAACGCAGTTATTTTATGCATGGACATTATGGTAATGAAAGCAGTTTTAATTCTTCGATGATTGTTCAATCCGGTGATGGTATTTCATCTCCTTATTTGAAGGATTCCTTACACAACGGGACTATATATGCAGTTTGTGGTGTGGGTGGCAAGAATTCAACTTCAACAACAAGTGGCTATCCTCATAATGCGAAAATTAGTTCATTTGCAGGATTCGGTGGTTCTCTGGCGATTGAAATATTTGGTGATACAATGAACTATAAATTTCTGAAGATGGATGGGTCCATCCCTGATCAGTTTACAATGATAAAAGGCGCTACTCCTCGTTTTTCTTCGATTGAAGTAGACAAAAAGGAACTCGTTATTTATCCCAACCCATCCGGAAATAGTATTCATGTGTTTTCTGAAAAATCCGGGCAGGCGGAGCTGAGAATATTTAATAGTTCCGGAGAGTTGATATTGACGGAATTGATTTTTGAAGATAAAATCATCGACGTATCTGATTTTACAGCGGGGGTATATATGGTTATAGTGAACGGTAATGGAAAATCTGTTTCACAGAAATTGGTGATTAATAAGTAATCTGTTTAGAAACAAGCGGTTAATAAGTCTGTTTTTAAATGGAAAAATTCTGTTTCATTTTCAAAGAAGAACCATCGTATCTTTGTAACTCAGAAAAAACCATGAAAAAATTACTCTCCAGTTTAACACTGGTCTTGGCGTTCATCATCGCATCCTGTCAGCAACCGGCCGGAAATACCAATCCTGTTCATCAAACCATTCCTGTTGAACAATTTGAAAAACTGATTGCAGAAAAATCGAATGCGCAAATACTGGATGTCCGTACTCCCGCTGAATTCAATTCCGGACATATTACCGGTGCCGTCAATCTGGATATTTACGACAAAGGATTTAAAGAGGCACTCAGTAAGCTGGACAAAGCAAGACCGGTGATGGTGTATTGTAAATCAGGAGGCAGAAGCGGTGAAGCAGCTACAATGATGAAAGAAATGGGATTTACAGAGGTATATAATATGCAGGGTGGAATGCTCGCATGGTCCAATGCAGGAATGCCGGTGGATAACAGTGGCGTCTCTCCGAAAAGTAGTGGTTTGACGCAGGAAGATTATCAGAAGCAAGTCAGTGCAAATCCCTTAGTGCTCGTGGATTTTAATGCTACCTGGTGTATGCCCTGTAAAAAATTAGCACCAATTTTGGATGAGTTGGTGAAGAAGGAAGCCGGAAAATTGACATTACTGAAAATTGATGCGGATGCCAACCCTGAACTCATGCAGGCAAAGCAAATTCAGGGAATTCCTTATCTCGAATTGTATAAAGACGGGAAAATGATCTGGAGCAATATGGGAATGACCGATGAGGCGACTATTGCAGCTCAGTTGAAATAAAAGATTTAGTTTAATAGAAAAGGCGGATCTGATGCAGGTCCGCCTTTTTTAGTTGTGGATTTATGATTTCGCTTTCCCTATTCCCAACATAGCTGCGGCAATGCCTGCCATAATAGCGCCCATAATGGTTGTTACCAGTGCATCAACACAAAGATACATCCCGTCATTCATATTCATGAAGGCATAGTAAAACAGATCAATGCTGACAGCGATTAACAACGAAATTAAAAATCCGGATGAGAATCCTGAACCAAAAGATTGAATACCTCCCCATCTGTTGAAGATATGTGCATACAGAATCCCCCATGCCGTATTGCTGAGAAAAATCGCCCATAATACAGGAGGTTCTTTCATTAAACCTTCGTATTTGATAGTGTGTTCAGCCGTGAAATCAGCGAGTAACATACCATACACTACCCATCCCAAAAGGAATCCGGTTATTCCCGATACTAATCCGGCTAGAAGTACTTTTGTGCTCATGATATATGTTTTTAGGTTAATGGATTAAAAGTATATCAGGAAGAATATAGAGAACACCTTTTAAAACTTTTAAATGATAGCTTTTCTTAGTATTATCCTCTTTTCAGAAAATTGGATTGATGTAATTGAATGTGATGGGGGAACGAATAATTGGTAGACTTGAATTTGGTTATACCGGAAAAGGTATTGCTGTATGTTATTTTTTAATACAGTTTGCGCAATCACTCGTTTTTCAATTCGTTGATATTTTTCTCCATTTGTTTTAAGTATCTTCCATAAAAAATACGGAACAACAATCGGGTAATAATAAAACAAAGAGGTGTCAGAAATGCAATAGATAGTGCATATGCTATTACTATATAAGGTAGTGACATGAATTGCTCAACCGGAAGTCCCGACCCGACCCAACCTCCCAACAGAAAACCGCTTGTTAGGGCAATAGGATAAGTAAATACTCCTGTTAATTCACTGACTCTGATCCATTTTTTTATGGTAGTATAACTAACAGATAGTGTCCCCAATAAATTGGATTCCGTGACGAGGTGTTCAGGTATGGAGCGATATATTTTATAGGTATCATACAACGACCAACAGTTAAATAGTATCAATATCGACAATCCAATTTGAGAGGGCCATAAGGGGTATTCGATAATGACATAGAGATAAGCAAAACTACTCACCACTGCTGTAGGCATGAAGTAGAGCAGGTTCTTCTTGATTTTTTTCAAAGGATAATCATGTCCTCCTTTTTTCCAACGGGAATTTTTAAGAAGTTCCGTAATCTCCCCGGAGGTATTTTCATTCTGCTTCCAGAGGTCTTCGAGGTTCATGGCTTACTTTAGTTTTTGTGAGAGTTCACTTTTTATCCGATGCAATTTCACACCAACATTGTTCGCTTTAATACCGGTGATGTCTGCAATTTCACTATTGCCATAACCATCCAGATGCAATGAAATGATCGCGCGATCGGTTTCTGAAAGCTGACGTATGGCTTTGTATAAATATTCACTTTGCAGGCGGTTGCTGGCAGATTCATCTACGATAGGATGATCATAAGTGGATGGATCTTTATAGTCCACCAGGTTTTTCTTTCTCTTTATACTAAATATGGTATTCAAGGCAAGCCGGTACAACCAGGTACTGAATTTTGCATCACCACGAAAGCTATCGATCCCTTTCCATGCCTGATAGATGACCTCCTGACAAAGATCTTTCAGGTCTTCCGGATCACTGGCATATAGTCCTGCCAGCTTACGGATCAACCCCTGATTTGATTTTATCTGCTGTATAAATTCAGCTTCTTTCAAATTTTTGTTTTACTGATTTCAGAGCACAAACATGATGAAAAATCCTGTTACAGTAAGTCCAACAATTAACAGTAACCAAAGTTTCTGAAAAAGTGGACGTTCTTGCCATTTCTTCTCCTGATCGAAGGGGTCGAAGGCCAAAGAGATCCCTAAATTGGTGGTGGCGGAATCTACATCGTTTCTAAGGAAAAGATAATAGAGCGACAATAACACAAATGCAATGTGCAGGTAGCGGGAATAATTCCGGAAGGTGGAGATGGTTTCCATATGCTGAGTTTCACCATTAGAAGTGGATCGCTATTCATTTATTACACCTCCCGGAAAATATTTTTAGGAAAAACATTTAAATCACTGAATATAAATGAATTATTCTACAACTTTAACCCAGGGAGCATGAAATAATTTCCCGTTTTCTTCCCATTCCAATACATAGAAACCGGCATTTTCTATCGCACTGATATTGAAACAAGGCCACTCCGAAATGGAAAGGGATCGAATAATTCTTCCTGAAAGGTCGAGTACTCTGGCGGCAGCAATCGGTTTGTTTTCAGCGATGCAAATTCGTTCAGATGCAGGATTTGGATATAGCGTTAAGCCATTACCGTTACCCATCTCCGCAATTCCCTGCAAGGAGAGCTGAGCTTTGATGGGCACAGATACATTGGCGAGTAATCCTGTTCCCTGTGCGGTAAAATTCAGAATGCCGTTAAATGATCCGGGAGGCGCCATGGCCAGTTCAATTTCAATAGCCCGTGCTTCACCGGCAGGAATAGTAGCATTTGATCCGGTATTATTGAAAAAGTAAAATCCCGGCGTCGGGCTCAATGATAAACCCGAAATTGTAAGGGGCATATTCCCATCATTCGCAATCCAGAAAGTATAATAGTTAGCTCCCACCGCATTTACCAGCCCAAAGTCAATGGTGTCTTCCGGAAAATCAGTAGATGCGGCCTGGTTGCCTACTGAAGTATTGCTGAAAGATGTAATACGTTCGGCGAATTGCGGATAGTCAACAAAAGGATTTCTGTTTAGCTGTAAAGTGGCGATGTCATTGCAACGTTTTACCTCGATGCTGTCGGGAGGAAACTGCTGATGCCATTGCCGGAGAATGCCTTCCTGACTGGTCATGAAGTTGCTGTAATTCTGATAACGTGTGACGAAGTAAAGCATCGCCCTGGCGGCTTGCCCTTTGTGAGCATCACGCGGTTCAAACGTACTGTTGTTTCCCTTGCTTCCGCCCTGCTGCCAGGAAGGATTACTCACTGTTCCAAAAGGCAAACTGCCCCTTGCATTGTTGGCCAGATCATCCGTTGGATACAAATGAAAGAGATCAGCACGCATCGGCTCCAGGGAATTGAAAAAATTCTGGGGAAAAATGTGTTCGGTATTGAAAGAATAGTTGGTCTGGCAATCGGTGCGATCAAAGTATCCGACAGCATTTCTTCCGGTGTAAACACATTCGATGGTATTCTGAGCAGCCCCCTGACCGTTTACTTTTTTATTGTCGTAAATCATGAACATCGCATCGCGGGCTGTATTATAACCGGCGTTAAAATAATTCCTTCCGGTGATGGCTTTGAGCGTGTCTTTTAAAATTTCCTCCGCCAGATTCTGCGAGTTGTTATAATAGCTGTTACTGTATCGTCCCTGTCCCAGCAAATCTACACGCAGCGCTCCTCTATGGCTATCGTTTAAAATAAAAAGTTCGGTATTGTGATATACATTATGCCGCGGACTAAACTTTATCCAGATGGTCTGACTTCCTCCAGCAGAAATTGTAAAACTTCCGGCCGATGCACTGAAAGCCGTTGAACCGTAAATATCATAAAAGCGGTAACCCGTTACTGTTATATCAAAGGAGGTACTGTTGGTAATCGTCACTTGCTGACTATCAGGACTCGTTTCCGTCACCACACCAAAATTTAGCTGTGATGGAGAAACAGTAAAAGTCTGCGCGGTCAGTAGGGTCGATAGAAGTAAGAAGGCAAGATGCAGTACGGGTGTGAATGCTTTCATGTATTGCCAAAGGTAAGTATATTCAATATGACTAAAACTATTTTTATTAATGAAAGAATACGGTCAACTAAGCTTCTCACTTGAATACCATTAATTTAATGTCACCAAGCTAAAGTTGTCCGTAATTAAGTCCTTCATTACAAATCCTTAGTGATCTATGTGGCCTTAGTGCCTATGTGGTTACCCCTGATGGTTTCTATCGGAAGTAAAAGTTTATTTTATTAAGTGGTTACAGGTGAACGTAGAAAACCGATGAAACTCCGTGTACCGTGTAGAGTAGGGTTTTTAGTTTTAAAATTACTATGCAATCGTACTTCCTTCCTTTGTCGCCCTTGCAGGTTGAACAAAGACCAACTTCCCGTCCGCATCTTCCGCCATTAATATCATACCGTTGGATTCAATCCCTTTTATTTTACGAGGTGCCAGATTCGCGAGTAAGGTGACTTGCTTTCCGATAATTTCTTCCGGACTAAAATGCAAGGCAATACCGGAAACCACGGTGCGTTGATCGATGCCGGTGTCGAGGGTTAACTTTCAGCAGCTTGTCGGCCTTCTCCACTTTTTCCGCAGCGATGATAGTCGCCACCCTTAAGTCCATCTTACTGAAATCATCGTAAGTGGTCACTTCTTTGATCGGAGATATTGATTTTTCCGGAGTAGTTTCTGCAGAGACAGGTAAATTATTTTCTTTGCTGGCTTCCAATTTCTTCAGTTGTTGTTGTATGGCTTCGTCTTCTATTTTCTCGTATAACAGCCAGGCCTCACCGAGAATATGCCCTGCGGCTAATGTCGTATGTTGAAACGCATCTTCCCAGCTACGCGTTGGAATGTTCAGCATCTTGCGCAGCTTCCCGGCAGTGAAGGGCAGAAAGGGTTCGCAGAGATAAGCCAACGCAGTTGTTATTTCCAGCGCAACATTTAAAACCGTCCCTACATAAACAGGATTGGTTTTATAATGCTTCCAGGGTTCTGTATCGGCCAAATATTTGTTGCCTGCTCTCGCCAGATCCATCATATGCGATAGCGCTTCACGGAACCGGTATTTTTCAATGCTGTCTCTTACTAATTTGGGAGCAGCAGCCAATGCCTCCAAACAAACTTTCTCCGCTTCCAGCAATTCTCCTCTTGCCGGCACCTTACTTTCAAAATATTTAGAAGTAAGAACGAGTGTGCGGTTCACAAAATTACCGAGTACAGCCACCAGTTCATTGTTGTTCCGGTCCTGAAAATCTTTCCAGGTAAAATCATTGTCCTTGGTTTCGGGAGCGGTAGCGCAAAGTGCATAGCGCAATACGTCCTGCTTATTAGGGAAATCTTCGAGATACTCATGCAGCCAAACCGCCCAATTGCGGGAAGTGGAGATTTTATCTCCTTCCAGATTGAGGAATTCATTGGCGGGAACATTCTCCGGTAACACGTAATCACCATGCGCTTTCAGCATCGCAGGAAAGATAATGCAGTGAAATACGATGTTATCCTTGCCGATGAAATGAATCAGTTTGGTGTCTTTGTCTTTCCAGTATTGTTCCCAATTACTAGTGAGTGCTTTCGTGGCGGAGATGTATCCGATAGGAGCGTCAAACCAAACGTACAATACTTTTCCTTCATTGCCGGGTAACGGAACCGGAACACCCCAGTCGAGGTCGCGGGTGACGGCACGGGGCTGCAAACCCTGATCCAGCCAGCTCTTGCACTGCCCGAACACATTCTTCTTCCAGCTATCTTCCTTGCTCAGTATCCATTCCTGCAGCCATTCTTCCTGCATCTTGTCGAGGGGAAGATACCAATGCTTCGTGTTTCGTAACACCGGTGCCTTACCGCTGAGTTGGGAATGCGGGTTAATCAACTCCCGCGGACTCAGCGAACTGCCGCATTTCTCGCATTGGTCGCCATAGGCATTCGGGTTCCCGCATTTCGGACATGTGCCGGTGATGTAACGGTCGGCGAGAAACATATTGGCTTCCTCATCAAAATACTGTTCACTTTCCTCTTCCGCGAAAACACCTTTTTCATACAGGGTCTTAAAAAACCGGATGCTGTTTCATGATGCACGGGATCGGAAGTACGGTGATAGATATCGAAGGAAATGCCAAACTCCTTAAAGCTATCGCGCATCATGGCGTGGTACTTATCCACCACCTGCTGGGGAGTTATACCTTCTTTTCGCGCCCTCAAAGTGATCGGCACCCCATGCTCATCGGATCCGCAAATGAATTTCACATCACGACCCATCAGCCGCTGATACCGCACAAAAATATCCGACGGGAGGTAACAGCCGGCAATATGACCGATATGTAAGGGACCGTTAGCGTAAGGCAGAGCGGCAGTGACGAGGTAACGCATAAAGAAATTTCTTTTATCCTGATAATTTTCGATGCAAAGTTAGTCTATTTGATAATGATGTAATTTGAAGATGGGTCAATTTGAAGATTTGAAAATTTGATCGCGAAGCCTCCTGATGGGATGATTTGATGAACCGTAGTGACAGGTCGCGACCTGTCATTGTTTTGGTCGCGACCCGTTATCGTTTTGTCCCAATGTAGCCGCGTTACATGTAACGCGGCACGTTACCACGGTACGACCCCCGTCATTTGACCCAGGAACGTTGACCCAATTTCGTATAATGTCGTAGTGACAGGTCACGACCCTTCACCATTTTGTCCATCGGGCCGTTGACACGAATGGACGGTGACAATTAAAGGTGGTGCGTGAAATAATCGTAGTGACAGGTCGCGACCTGTCACCAACATGGCACGACCTGTCACTACTACGATTATCTTTGCGAGCATATGAACCACCCCCTCCATTTAACCCCCGGAAGTATCATCAGTATCACCGCCCCTGCCCGTAAAGTGACACGTGAAGAAATGGCGCCCGGCATATCGTTGCTGGAGTCGTGGGGATATAAGGTAAAGTTGTCAACTAATTTATTTGGGGAGTTTAACCAGTATTCAGGGACAGATGAGGAAAGAGTCGCCGACTTTCAGGCAGCGCTCGATGATCCGGAATCAGATGCCATTATCGTTGCCAGGGGTGGATATGGCTGCGTGCGGATCATTGACAGACTGGATTTTTCGGCATTTACCCGGCGCCCAAAACTTATTATCGGATTCAGCGATGTAACCGTTTTTCACAACCATGTACATACCCATTGCGGAGTACCGACACTGCATGCGCCCATGATTTTTAGTATGCAACCTGAAAAATCTACCCCCGAAGCATTGGAAAGCATGCGAAAAGTATTGAAGGGAGAAAATGTACAGTATAACGTTACCGCACATCCGCTGAACAGAAAGGGAAATGCGGAAGGTATTCTGGTAGGAGGCAATCTTTCCCTGCTTTATGCGCTCTCCGGAAGCAGTTCCGATATTGATACTAACGGAAAAATTCTCTTTATCGAAGACCTCGACGAGTATCTCTACCATATTGACCGGATGATGATGCAACTAAAACGTTCCGGCAAGTTGTCGGGATTGAAAGGATTAATTGTGGGCGGTATGAGTGATATGCGCGATAATGCTGTTCCGTTTGGTAAAACAGCAGAAGAAATTATCGAAGAGGCAGTAAGGGAGTATGACTATCCGGTTTGTATGAATTTTCCGGCAGGACATGTTCAAAATAATCAACCCCTGATGATGGGTGCTGAAGTAAGTATGAACGTTGAGGATAGTGCTTCAATTAGAATTCTTCATAAGCAATGAGAACTATTCATTTCCAAACAATATAATCTATTGAACACGGATCTCGTCACATGCTGCGCCGAGACAAGTTGGATTTGACGGATTTTCGCTGATTTGTTTCTCGTCATATTATCCGCGCAAATCTGTCAAATCCGTTTAATCTGCGTTCCTGATAGTCTGGAATTTATCGATATGTTATAGTGTTTAGAACACGGATCTCGTCACATGCTGCGCCGAGACAAGTCGGATAGAGCGGATTTTCGCTGATTTGTTTCTCGTCATATTATCCGCGCAAATCTGTCAAATCCGTTTAATCTGCGTTCCTGATAGTCTATAATTTATCGAAAAGATATAGTGCTGAGAACACGGATCTCGTCACATGCTGCGCCGAGACAAGTCGGATAGAGCGGATTTTCGCTGATGTATTTTAAGAATTTAATTATATTTGCCCTATCAATTTTTCAAAACTCATTTTAATAAAATCTATTTATGTCCGACATCGACAAAATCGGCCCGCGTGGGGAAGCCATTGCACTTCGTTACCTCGAACAAATTGGCTATAAAATTTTAGCCCGGAATTTCCGCTATCAAAAAGGTGAAATTGATATCATCGCTACCGACGACACCTTCCTGATTATTGTGGAAGTGAAAAGCAGAAGCTATCCCAACTATGGCGCTCCTGAATCCTCCATCGGTCCAACAAAGACCGAACTGCTGGCCCTGGCTGCCGGATTTTATCAGGAATTGCATGATATCCGGCTGGAAATTCGCTTTGATGTGGTTTCAATCATCTTTCGAAAAGGAAAAAAGGCCGAACTGACACATATTCGTGAAGCTTTTCATGGCTAGGGTTAGGTCCGATGAAATTTCAGAAATCAGGAGGACGTATTTTCCGCATAAGACCTGTAGGGGCGACACCTCATGAAATTTCAGAAATCAGGAAGATGGTCTTTCCTGCATGAGACTTGCTAGGGCGACACCTCATGAAATTTCAAAAATCAGGACGATGGTCTTTCCTGCATGAGCCTTGCTGGGGCGGCACCTCATGAAATTTCAAAAATCAGGAAGACGTATTTTCCGTATAAGCCCTGTAGGGGCGACACCTCTGTAACCCGGGGATCATCTTACCCCACTAACCCGCCTGCCCCGACCTAAGGTCGGGGCAGGCGGATGCGAGGAGAGAGAGAAGTTTGTCGGTTACAGAGGTGTCGCCCCTACAGGGCTAGTACATCGAAGAAGGGGCAGCCAACTTGCCCGGGAATTGCAGTTTGTTAAAGAGATCACCTACAGGGCTAGTACATCGAAGAAGGGGCAGCCAACTTGCCCGGGAATTGCAGTTTGTTAAAGAGATCACCTACAGGGCTAGTACATCAAAGAGGGGGCAGCCAACTTGCCCGGGAATTGCAGTTTGTTACAGAGATCACCTACAGGGCTAGTACATCGAAGAAGGGGTAGCCAACTTGCCCGGGAATTGCAGTTTATTTAAGAGATCACCTTTAGTTTTGATATTTGCAAATTGGTTTTCATCGTGAGGAATGCATCCCGATTGTCAATAACTCCAACCATTTTTTTGGAAAATTGCGAAATTTTCATGCATTTAGCGTTAAATCAATGCTTTTTAGGCCGAATTCTTTGAAAATTGTAGTTTACTTATTAACAATTATTTACGATCTTTGCCGCCCTATTTATTCAAAATGAAAAAGAAAAGCAGCCACAGCCGTGATGGTGCACGTGGCCCCAAAAATGACCGTTCCCGACCTGCGACAGGAAGAGGAAGAACCCCAAGAACCGGAGATGGAGAAAGCCGTCCCGCAAGAAGTGAAAAATCTTCCTCCTGGGATGATTATGATCGTGAAAATTCTACAAAACCTTCTACACGTTCAGAAGGGTCCGATCGAAGCAGTGAAAGAAGCACCGGTTCCCGTGAAGAGGGAAAGGGAATGTACCAGCGTCGTGAAGACAACGGCGACCGCCCTTCTTACCCAAGAAGAGATGATGGTGCAAGAGGAGAACGGAAATCATATGGAGACAGAGAAAAACGTCCTTACCAACGTCGTGAAGACAGCGGCGATCGTCCGGCTTTTCCAAGGAGAGATTCCGGTGATGGAGGCGAAAGAAAATCATACGGAGACAGAGAGAAACGTCCCTACCAACGTCGCGAAGACAGCGGCGATCGTCCGGCTTTTCCAAGAAGAGATTCCGGTGATGGAGGCGAAAGAAAATCATACGGAGACAGAGAGAAACGTCCTTATCAGCGTCGCGAAGACAGCGGCGATCGTCCATCCTTTCCAAGGAGAGATGATGGCGATAGCCGAGAAAGAAAATCATACGGCGACAGAGAGAAACGTCCTTACCAACGTCGCGAAGACAGCGGCGATCGTCCGGCTTTTCCAAGAAGAGATGATGGCGATAGAGGGGAAAGAAAATCATACGGTGACAGAGAGAAACGTCCTTACCAACGTCGCGAAGACAGTGGCGATCGTCCGGCTTTTCCAAGAAGAGATGATGGCGATAGCCGAGAAAGAAAGTCATACGGCGACAGAGAGAAACGTCCTTATCAACGTCGTGAAGACAGCGGCGATCGTCCATCCTTTCCAAGGAGAGATGACGGAGAAAGAGGGGAACGAAAATCATACGGCGACAGAGAGAAACGTCCCTACCAACGTCGCGAAGACAGCGGCGATCGTCCTTCCTTTCCTAGAAGAGATGATGGCGATAAAGGGGAGCGCAAATCATACGGCGACAGAGAAAAACGTCCTTATTCAAAAAGACCGGATGCGGAATCACGTCACAATCGCTTTGAAGAAAAACAATCCCGCGGACGTGGAGGATATAGTCGTGGAGGAGACCGTCGTTCGGCACCACGAAAACGCAATGCGAGTGAAGGTCCGGATCTGACAGGAGAAATTCGTCTGAACCGTTTTATTTCTATGGCCGGTATCGGTTCCAGACGTGAAGCAGATGATCTTATTACGGCAGGATTAATTTCCGTGAATGGAAATCTCGTCACGGAGCTGGGCAGCAAGGTGAAACCCGGTGATGATATCCGTTATAACGGTGAGCGTATACGAAATGAAAAACATGTTTATCTTTTACTCAATAAACCCAAAGACTATATCACCACTGCCGAAGATCCTAACGATCGTAAAACAGTAATGGAACTGATTGCAGGGGCTTGTCCGGAACGTGTGTATCCTGTAGGCCGCCTCGACCGCAATACCACAGGACTGTTGCTTTTCACCAACGATGGCGATCTGGCAAAGCATCTTACGCACCCCAGTTCACGAGTGAAGAAACTTTACCATGTGGAACTCGACAAAAATGTAAAGGTGGCGGATATCCGAAAACTTCAGGAAGGCATCGAACTCGAAGATGGTTTGACGAGTGTGGATGATATTTCCTTTGATGGTGATGGCAGCGATAAGAAAGTGGTGGGTGTAGAATTGCATTCCGGAAAGAACCGTGTCGTTCGACGTTTATTTGAAGCCCTCGGATACGATGTGAAGAAACTCGATCGTGTCGGTTTCGCCGGACTCACCAAGAAAGATTTACCGCGTGGTCGCTGGAGAATGCTCGACGAAAGAGAAGTTGGGTTTTTGAAGATGATGGGAACGGGAAAGAAGAAGTTTCTAGCGGATTAATTGCTACCGGCTTGCAGCTACCAGCTACCAGCTACCAGCTACCGGCTACCAGCTACTGGCTACCAGCTTCCGGCTGCCAGCTACCAGTTACCAGCTACTGGTCACCAGCTTTCGGCTGAGGGGGATATACTATATAAATAATGGTTTATATAGTATAGAAAAATATTAACTTAAGAAAAAAAGCCGGTGGCCGGAAGCCGGTAGCTCACAGCAAAATGCACTTTGCCAATATAAATTAGCTTCTTAAGAAAAAAGACCGGTAGCCGGTAGCTCGCAGTAAAAAGCACTTTGCCAATAAAAATTAGCTTCTTAAGAAAAAAGGCCGGTAGCCGGAAGCCGGTAGCTCGCAGCAAAAAGCACTTTGCCAATAAAAATTAGCTTCTTAAGAAAAAAGGCCGGTAGCCGGAAGCCGGTAGCTCGCAGCAAAAAGCTCTTTGCCAATATAAATTAGCTTCTTAAGAAAATTAAGCAGCCAGTAACCAGAAGCAAGCAGCAAAGGGCAGTTTATTACTGGCTTCTTACTTCTGACTTATGTCTTTTTTTGATCTACTGGATAAGCACAGTGTTGATTGCAAACGTTGCAAAGAGGAGAACCTAATTCTATTCGCAATCAGGTGCTCAATAGAAGAGATTTAGTATTTTCAAATTGATTTGAGCAAAAAAAGTGGTTAGTTTCGAAGAACAAAAAATCTTTACTTACCCATGTTTTTCAACAGTTTGCCTAGCTTTTAAATAAGTTTAACAGGCAATTAATTAAACTGAAACCAACAATAACACTTACCACGAGAATAAGTAAGTTTAAACTTTTAAAAAAAACTTTTTACCGACCCTTTTTTAAAAGCCTATTTTATTACCTTTGAATTTAAACCTATAGTTATGAGATATCTATTTTTAGTTTGTCTTCTTTGCAGTTCAATTTACACAAACGCGCAATACAACATAATATACGAAAATAGTTTTCGGAATTGGGCTACAGGTCAAGGCTGGGTCATGCTCAATAACGATACTATTCCGCAATCAGCAGGCATGATAACAAATTCGCTTTTCGGTGGAGTACCTGTTCCATTCTATCTTGAAATTTTCGACTATATGCTTGGTGTAGACCAAACATTAAGTGCAACAGATAAAATCATGATAACACCTCCACTTTTAATCGGCGACAGCACCTTTGTGAGGTATTATTCAAAATACAATTCTGGTAGTGAACTTTCTTTATGGGTGCTTCCCTTTCAGAATGACACGACCCTAAGTGGCTTAACAGACAGTCTGGGCAATAGCAGCTCAAATGGATTTAATGTTTATAATCTCTCCGCCTATTCCGGCGACACGGTAAGGCTGGCATTTCGCATCCGTGGTTTAATCACAAAAGGTTTTATTGATAATTTAATCGTATTAGACAAATACTCTCTGGCATGGGTTCCCGACTTAAACTTTCGCAATTATTTAAAAACTCAGATACCAACTGCATTTACAGGAGATAGTCTTGATTTTATTTCGCCATCTGTGATAAACATGGCACAAATCGTAAGTCCAAATTCACAAATCAATACACTTGAAGGACTTCAATATTTCGTCGGGTTAAAATATCTTAATGTCGCAAATAATTCAATTACTTACATACCACCGGATAAGCTCACATTCCTGGACTCGGCAAATGCAGAAAATAATTTTTTACCCATTTTCCCTGACGCACCATTATGTGTGAAGCTTAGATTGAATAATAATTTAATAAAAAACATCCCTGATTTATATAATTCTAGTTTGGATGTGCTTCAAATGAAGAATAATCTGTTATATGATTGCCTTACCTGCTCTAACAGATTTGTTCAGGCTGACCTGACTTCAAATATTTATACAACTCGTGAATGTACTTATTACAATGCTTATTTTACTCCTAATCCGGGTTCATTACCTCCTCCTGTTTGTGGATTAACAATGGGTAAAATTAAAGGAAAAGCTTATTATGATATCAACCAAAACAGTACTTACGATACGACAGATGTTTTACTACAAAATCAACATATAAATTTCGCACAAGGAACAGACCTTACTACGATGGCTAACGGTACTTATTTAATTAATGTTGATAGCGGACTGGTTAATATGAGTTTAACGGCTCTTCCTGCTGGATTTATATGCAATACGCCATTAATTGATACCATTAGCTCTCAAGAAGTAATTATACATGACTTTATTGTTTCTTCAACATCTAATTTCACAGATCTCTCTGTATCATTAAATGCTACCGGCACGACAAGACTCAATGAATCCCTTACACTTTCCATCAATGTAAAAAATATAGGAACTCAAACCGCTTCCGGTTATGTGAAAATGTTTATGCCTCCAGGTTACACTTTAATCAATCTTCAAAAAGGAAGTATCACTAACGATACGCTGACGTGGAATGTCAATGTGACACCTTTTAGAAGTGAAAACAATCTGATAACAATTAGAGTTGATTCATTTCCGATTAATCAGGAAACGCATTTTAATGCAAACCTTTCTATAGTAAATGATATTAATTTAACCAACAATACCGATACCGTAGGAGTAATGATTCGCGATAGTTTGGTGACAGTGAACCCTCCATTTGGATTTCCCTATGACCCCAATAACAAACTTGTTGATCAACCCATCGTGAGTCCGGGTTTTCAAGATTATCTGACTTATAATATCAATTTTGAAAATATCGGAACAGGAAATGCAAGCCGTGTAATGGTACGTGACTACCTATCTTCAAAACTTGATATAAGCACATTTGAATTGTTATCAACCTCCCACCCATGCATTGTTTCATTTGGGGCTGATAGCCTTATACAATTTCTTTTTGAACCAATAGTACTTACTCCAACCAGTATAGATTCTATTAATTCCCATGGGCATATATGGTTTAGAATTAAGCCAACAAATCCGGTTTACCTGAATGATACCATTTATAATTCAGCCGGGATTTATTTTGACTTGCAACCCCCTATACTTACCAATACAAGTATGGTGTATGCAGCTTCTTCTGGTGGCGTTCAATTTATTGTCAACAATGATACACTTTGTGGAAGTGGAAATGTCCAATTTAGAAATCAAAGCGGTGGGCAGCCATTATCTATTGAATGGCAATTCCCGGGAGGAAATCCCATTACATCCACGCTATCAAGTCCTATAGTGAATTATAATACGCCCGGTACGTATGATGTAATTCTAATTGCAAAATACGTAGGTTATAATGATACACTTTTTAAACCCTTTTTTATAAAGGTACATTCAGTTACACCGGCAACGATAATTTTAAATGGGAATGACTCTATATGTAAAGGAGATTCTGTGCTTCTGTCAGCCAGCCATCCAGGAACAGCTTATCAATGGTGGCAAACCAATCAAACAACTCCCTCTATTTATGCTTCCACTTCGGCATATTATCAACTAACGATTACAGATAGTAATGGTTGTAGATCACTGGCTCCTTACATTTACATAAATGTATTAGATCCTTCACCGGTCATTACGGGAATCGATACTTTTTGTAGTGGAAC
Organism: Bacteroidota bacterium; assembly: GCA_016713925.1. Lineage (NCBI taxonomy): Bacteria > Pseudomonadati > Bacteroidota > Bacteroidota bacterium. The sequence continues at coordinate 1,261,244 of JADJOH010000002.1, read as the reverse complement.
ATCGACCTCTTTAACTACAGGATTATTTTCATCTTATCTATGGTCCAATGGTGCCACAACAAGAACTACAAGTGTCTCGAGTGCCGGACTCTATATCGTCACCGTCACAAATAGTTTTGGATGTACAGGTGTTGACAGCATTTATATGAGTCAATTAAATGCATTAAAACCGACGATTACAGGGCAAGATAGTATTTGCATTGGTTCTTCAACGCAGCTTTCAGCAGGGACAGGCTATCTGGGTTACTTATGGTCAACCGGTGCAAGTACTCCAAACATTACTGTAAATAATCCCGGGGCCTATATAGTTACTGTTACTGATTCCTTAGGATGTCAAAATAAAGACACCTTTCAACTCTCAAACATTGTATTGAACCCTTTAACTGCGAATGCGGATAGTATTTGTTCAGGGTCACAATTAATAATAGATGCCGGGGCCGGATATATTCAATATTTATGGAACACCGGTGATACTACACAACAAATCTTGGCATCTAGCCCTGGCTATTATTCGGTGACGGTAGAAGATGTTAACGGATGTACTGTAAAGGATAGTTTGTTTTTAACCCTAATCAGTCTACCGATTCCAATTATTTCAGGAAGTGACACTCTTTGTTCAGGGCTGCCATTAGCTGTGACTAATACTTACTCAAGTTATAGTTGGTCCAATGGAGGAACTGCAAATTCAATTTATCCCACTTCCTCCGGAATTTATAGTGTAACAGTTACCGATCAAAACGGTTGCACCGGATCTGCAAGCAAAAACGTCATTGTAATTAGTTCTCCTGTTCCAATAATCAGTGGAATCGATACTGTTTGTCTGGGAGAACCAGGATTATTAATCACAGGAACTTATTTATCCTATTTATGGTCGAATGGATCATCTCAACAATCGATCGATCCAACAATTGCAGGTAATTATTTTGTAACTGTGACTGACTTCAACGGATGTACGGGGATAGATAGTATTGAATTTGTTGTCTTGAACTTACCCAACCCGTTTATAACCGGAGATGATACTATTTGCATAGGGTCACAAACTCTTCTGGATGCAGGTGCCGGATTTATAAGTTATCAATGGTCTACGCAAGATAGTTCAAGTCAGATAGTAGTAAGTAATGCCGGCACCTATTGGGTCACTGTAATTGATTCATTTGGATGTACGATATCGGTGAGCCATCAGTTATTCACTTCCACTGTTGATACTTCAGTAACTATTACCGGATTTACTTTGTTGTCGCTTGCAAATACAGCATCCTGGCAATGGATGTACTGTGATAGTTCAATCATTAATGGTGCAAATGGTATTTCATTTACTGCAACACAAAATGGATCCTATGCTGTAATTGTTTCTGAAAACGGTTGTACAGATACTTCAAGTTGTTTTCCTGTTAACGTGACAGGTTTTGAAGATATTAAGTATGGAGTTGCGGTATTATATCCCAATCCAGCAACAACAGAGCTTAACTTGTCTGGAATTTCAAATCAAAAAATAAAATACATAAACATATATTCCTCCACTGGTCAATTAGTGAAAAATGTTTTGGTTGAAGAAATCAGCGACAATTTCAGAATCGACATTAGTCTGTTCTCCTCAGGTTTGTATTATCTTGATGTAAGATTAGAAAGTGAAAACAAGCGATTTAAATTTATAGTCCTACATGATGAATGATGCTTCTTTATTATTTCAACTTCAGTTAAAAGAATGATCTAAAACTTAATCTTATCCCTTAAATAAACAGTTACAATTAAATAATCACTTTTTAATACGATACCGGTCAACGTATTTTAAACTTTAACATGTCGGCTACCAGCTACCGGCTGCGGGCTTCCAGCTTCCAGGTTTCAGGCTGAGGGTATATACTATATAAATAATGGTTTATATAGTTTAGAAAAATATTATCTGAAGAAAAAAGCCGGTAGCTGGAAGCCGGTAGCTCGCAGCAAAATGCGCTTTACCAATATAAAGTAGCATCTGAAGAAAAAAAAGCATGTAGCCGGAGGCCCCTAGCTCGCAGCAAAAAGCTCTTTACCAATATAAATATTATCTTAAGGAAAGTTAATAAGGACAACCTCTTTTTTTTATTTCCTGAATCGAACTTCAGACAATAAGATGCAGCAAAAAATTTTACAAGTCGGAGTTTTTATTTGGTGACAACCATCAATTTTGTATCAATGCTTCTTCCATCGATTTCAAGAGAATAAACATAAGTCCCCTGGGCAAGTTCATTTGCCTGCACGAGTATTTGTCCCGGGCCGGATTGACGAATCGGATACTGTCTGATTAAGTTACCATTAATATCCCGGAGGCTGATGTTCGCGACTTTATCCTTGCCTGAAATCAGATAGTGTATTTGAGTTTCCCGGCTGGCAGGGTTGGGTTGGTTCTGAAAGAGACGATCTTCACTACCAACGGAGGGGGCAGCATATTTTTCACCAGCAGCATTACAAATATCGGCTATACATTGCTGAAGATCGTTCAATTGTTGTTGCATAGACGCCATCTTTGCATCTTTCATTTCATTTTGCTGACCCAGTTCTTTGATCGCATTCACTTGTGCGATTAGGATAGCATGGATATTGAGATTAAGGTATCCATCTTCGTCTTTATTTACACATTCAGGAAATATTTTCTGAACTTCCTGAGCAGTAAAACCGATGGCTTCTGCAGCCAAAACCTGCTCATCGAATGATCTGCCCTCTGCGTTTTTATAATGATACGTAAGCGGTTGAAGTTGCATGATTTCTTTCAAACCTTTAGTGTATGCGCCTTCAATATTTTTTAGTCTTGCATCTGAAACGATTGTCCAGGTAGAGGTGGAAGGTTTCCGCCCTTGATCCAAGCTCAGTTCCAACTGACCACCAGGAGCGAGTTTACCAATGCCCAACCTGTTCTGAATGAAAACATTTCCATTTCCAAAATAACCGGCCCATGCTGTATCTCCTCCTGTAGCTGTTCCATAAATACCAATTCTTCTTCCGGAAATGAGAGATCCCGGACTTCCATTGTTAGCTACTCCATACACGCCGTACCTATTGCCAAACTCTCCACGACCTTCTCCATAAACCCCATATCCATCTTCTGTTGATGCTGCACCTTCAGCCTGTCCTCTTACTCCAATTTTTGAAGCCAATCCCTCCACACCCACAGAATAGCCGTTTACTCCTGTAGGAAGTACTTGTCCAATCAGCGCTGTAGCTTCTCCTGTACCAGCAAATCTTCCTGCCGGAAAGCCGGTAATAGTTTGTTGAACTTCTAATTTAAAGGAAGGTGTTGAAGTTCCAATACCCACATTTCCACTCTTCAAAACAACCATGGCATTGCTTGGCGAACCTTGAGTTCCATTTCCAATAGTGAATAATCGGTCAAAGGGGTCAAATCCGCCAGGATCGTTAGGGGTGTAACTGGTATTATTTGATCCTATAGTCGTTTCACAAAAAGTTGGCGCGCCTGTCCGGTAACCCAATGCAGTAGAGAAATCCCCTCCGGCATTGGAGTAGGAGCCTGTTGCCACTGCGGATTGACCCGAAGCCGAACAATGGTCCCCTGCAACAAATGTGTTATTACCGAACGCAAGGTTTGTAAATCCCAATGCTGAGGAATAGTTGCCCGAGGCGAGGTTATTGTGTCCGAAGGCTACAGATCCAATTCCGGGACTATCCCATTGACCTGATGATACAGATCCGGCTCTGAACGCGGCAAGAGAAGGTACCCACATCATACGAGTACCGGCTCCTGTAGTTGGTGTGGTTCCGCTACTGCCATCAAAAAGAACGGAGCCATTGACCTGAAATTTTGATTTTGGATTTGATGTACCTATTCCGATCCTTCCCCCCGACGAGGTGATAACCATTCGCGTGGAGTTATTTGTCTTAAAATAAAGGTTTTTTGCATCGGTTGTTCCGATGAAATTTGTTCCCGGAACAGTCCCGGAATTTCCGGTCAGAGACCATTGTGCCTGCGCCATCTGAAATCCGAAGGTTCCGGCAAAGATGGCCAATAGAGTAAATTTTTTCATTGTTTGAGGGTTGGTTTAAACTAAGAAGTTGTGAAATAATACCCCCAAGATATTTATTTAATCTATTCCGTGCAAGTAATTTATGATGAAATGATCATCAACATCCAACTTTTAAACCTTTAAGTAAAGGAATGATCAGGAGAATGATAAAAGTTATGCCCCTTTTTTGTAATCGGAAATAATTTGCAGAAAGCAGCACTTTCTTTAACGCATTCGTTTTTCCTCAATGAATCAAACTTTTGTCATAATTTGAGGTATGGAAGGGGTTTACCCGACCAGCATATTATTTCCCTCTATTTTTGCACGGCAGGTAAACCATTCCGTTCAAGGTTGCGTTAGTTTGCTTGAAACCCCAAAATAAACATCGATCCATTTCACCCTCTAAATCGTTATGTCACCATCCATCCGCTTACTTCTATTAAACTTCTGCTTCATTACATCACTGCTTCATGCCCAGCAACTTCCGCAACAATGGCTGCGTAGTTTCAAGGCTCAGGGGAAAAATTCTGATCGCATCGCGGCAATCGTGACCGATGCAAATGATAATGTTTTTGTCGCCGGTTATGCAGGGAACCACCACGGTGCTGCCGATGCATTTGCAATGAAAAGAGATGCGCTGGGAGATACCCTTTGGGTGTATTATTACGATGCCGGAGGTAACAGGGAAGATTATGCAACGGATATCGTTGTGGATGCAGGCGGAAATGCATACATCACCGGAAGATCGGAAAGTATTAACGCGTATAATTTTGAATGTTTCACCGCAAAAATAGATCCTTCCGGAACGCAATTATGGGTTACACGTTATCCTGCCGTGTCGCCTAACCAAAGTTACGGTAATGCATTAACGGTAGATGCGAATGGTAACGTATATGTTGCCGGTTATACCGATCCGGCTTCTGCAAGCAAAGATTGGCTGGTGGTTAAATACAATTCATCAGGAGTACAGCAATGGGCAGATGTGCTGAATGGGCCGGGAGGTGGAGATGATGAAGCACTGGATATCGCCCTGGATGCGAATGGAAATCCAACAGTGTGTGGCTTTTCCTATTCGGCAAATGTCTCCGGCGGGATAAATATTTTTGTAAAACAATATACCCCTTCCGGTGCAACGATCTGGACCGATACGTATACCAACCCTACATTTTTAGGAAACGATGAAGCAAAGGGACTTGGATTTTCTTCAAGCGGGGATTTATTTGTAGGTGGAGAAACGAGGAACGCAGCCGGTTTTAACAGAGATGGAATTGCATTGAAGTATAATGCAGCAGGGGTGCGTCAGTGGGCCACCATCTATTCCGACGCCACCACTACCGGTGATGAATATGTGAACAGAGTGGCTGTTGATGATTCCGGAAATACCTATTTAACCGGTACTGACTATCAGAATGGTTTTGTGACAAGAATTAATTTTGATGGCACACAGGGCTGGAGAAAAAAGTGGATTGGACCTCTGTCCAACGGTTATGATGTTTTTCATGCGATCACTGTAGATAATAACGGTGGCGTCTATGTGACAGGGAGAGGAGTATATGCCGGTCCGGATTATTACGGCAATGGAGGCACCGCCAACCAGATTGTCGTAAAGTATTCGTCGGGTGGTGATTCACTCTGGACCTATCGCAGTCAGGATACGCTCAATCCCTCCATGGGTTTGGCAATAACTGCCCGAAACGGAAAAATTTTCGCCGGAGGATTTAAAACGGATACGGCGTACGTGGATGAAAATTTATATACACAGATCATCGCTACCAATGGTAGTACGGTGAATGAGTGGGGTTATAGCGGTACAGGAGATGCCATTACCCGTGGACAGGTAGTTCGCACCGATGCGCAGAACAATGTGTATTGCGCCGCTACTGTGGATAGGTTATATGCCAACGGACTTGATGTCGCAGTGATAAAATATGATCCGGCCGGAAATTTACTATGGGAGCGCTATTATACTACCCGTGGCTGGAACAACGATACTTTGACACATATGGAATTGGATCCTTCCGGAAATATTCTCATGTGTATTTCTTCAGATACCGGCTTGCTTAAAAATAATTACAGAATGTCGCTGGTGAAACTCGACCAGAACGGTGTATTTCTTGATACAGCCTGGTACCTTCCTGCACCCTTAGGAAGTACACTGGCCACTTCTATGCTGGTGCGTAACGATGGCAGTGTGGTGCTGGGTGCGCTTTCTAATATCAATGGAGGTGTGCTTGCTTATTTCGATAATGCGTTAACGTTACAATGGTCGGCGAAGATCGATTCGACACAATTTGCGGTAACAAAGGTGAACAGTCTTGCCTCTTTTCCCAATGGAGATATTGCTGTTGGAGGATTTGTGCAAACCGGAAGTGGAACAACAGGCAAAGGAGTCGTGCAGCGCTTTACTCCCAGTGGGGCACGGTTATGGACAACCGACATTGACTCAGCCGGTGTGTACGATGAAATTCGTGGGATTACTGTGAATGCTTCAGGAAATGTGGCAGCAACCGGTGCTTCCGGTGGGATCACCACTTTTACTGCGATGCTCGCGGTTTTGGATGGAACTACGGGACAGCTCACATGGAGGCAGATCTACAACCCGAATACCAGCAATGAATACGGATTGAAAGTGGAGTTCACTCCTGCCGGAAATGTGGTGTACATCTGCCGCGGCTGGACCGGATTTGTAGCGAGATACACGACCGTACAATACAGTGGAACCGGCACCTTTCAATGGGCTACTGTCTACAACCAAACCGCCAGTGACCGCGAGCCGTTAGAGTTACTCGTAGAGCCCAACAACCGTGTCGTGACTGCAGGCTGGTGGATCGATGCGACCTCCTCCAATCTGAATTACGTACTGGTAGGCTATAACAGCAGCGGTGTGCAGCAATTTTTAAATACCTATTCCAACACCACCAGCGGCACTTCCAACCCCGATCAGTTGCGATCACTCACCCGCGACAGCCAGGGAAATTTCATCGTTACCGGAGAAAGTGCCTTTGACTTTTACAACAACTTCCTCTTCAAAATGGTGACCATTAAGTACGGGAACAGTGCGGTGGGAGTGGAGGAGATGGGTGCCATCAATCAAGATAATGTTTATGTATATCCTAATCCCTCTTCTGACGGGGTATTTTATATTGTAGATGCAATAGGCAACTCCGCCATTGTTTCAGGGTCAGTGATGGATATTCAAGGTAAGGAAGTAGCACGATTTTTTCCTGAGCAGTCAATAGTTCATATTGGTGACAAAGCTCCAGGGATGTATTTACTTAGATATATCAGAAGTAATGGTTCCATAGGGACTGTTAAATTGATCAAGTAGTTTGAAGTATTGCCTATAATCAACTTGTTTTTGATACCTTGCAAGGTAATTTAGGGTGTGATATTCTTTATCCTTTATTGGTACCGTTGTTTTCATAAAATTATAGTAGAATTGAATCGACATTTTATTTATATTTGTTGATAGAGATCGTTATTTAAATAACATTTCCGTAACAGAGTATGAAGATTCTTTCAAATAGTTAAAGATTAAATATTATTTGTATTGATTTTAACATTACCCACCCCCCCCCCCCCATAAAATAATAGATATGAAATACGTCAGGTTATTATTATTCACCTTCATTTTGCTAGCTACTGAAAAGACAGAGGCACAGCTTTTGGGTACACATTGGACGAAGGAGTTTCGTGGTCAAGGTCGTGGAGAGGATTATCTTGCTTGTCAAGTAATGGATTCAATTGGTAATATATATCTAGCGGGTTCTTCCCAATCCGATAAAGGGATGTATAAAATTTTGATTGTTAAAACAAACATTTATGGAGATACATTGTGGACATATTATGTAAAAGGAGCTACAACAGATGATAATGTGGAGGATATGTTAATTGGGCCGGACGGTAATTTATATTTGACAGGATCTTCGTATTCAAAAGTAGATCAAGCATACAGTTTTATTACCTTAAAATTTGATACCAGTGGATCTCTTTTGTGGGGGAGCAATTATGGTGTTACTATTTCAATGCCTTATGACGATTTTAGACCTAATAAAATTTTAGTAGATAATTTATCAAATATTTATGTTTCCGGGTCTAAAAATTCTCACATTGGGATTATTATTAAGTATAGTGCATCCGGGCAATTGTTATGGGAGAAGGATGATTTAGGGTTAGACGGGGATCCATATATAAGTGATATGCAATTTTCTAAAAACGGACACCTTACAGTATGTGGCAATTTTTATTCCAACAGTAATTCAAAGTATATATATTTTGTCAATCAATATCATTCCGGCAACTCATCATTATTGTGGAGTGATACTATACAAGGGACTCAACAATCAAATGCTAGAAAAATGAAAGTTCTCAATGATGGTCAATTGATAGTGTCCGGACAAATATCTTCCCTGTTATCAGGAGCGGTTTATATGGCTGTTAAGTATGATACCCTCGGTAATCGTCTTTGGACCTGTAATACATTAAACAATGGTTTTAATTCAGTGAATTTAAGTAAACCTGATATGGCAATTGATGATTCAGGAAATATTTACATTGCAGGCTATGATCCATATTTAAATGGAAAGGCAATTTTATCGAGGATTAATTATGATGGGACACAAAGTTGGAGGCGAGATTGGGATGTTCCATCAGGAAATGGAGATGAGGTTTTTAATAAAATAGTACTAGATAGCAGTGGTGGTGTTTATGTGACAGGATGGGGAATTTTTCCAGGACCAAACTATGAGAATACTGGAGGAATTCCTAATCAAATTGTGGTTAAATATACTACTTCAGGGGATTCTTTGTGGACCATCAGACCAAAAGACACGCTAAATGTTTCAAGAGGAATAACAATAAATATTTTCAATGAAAAAATCATAGCATCCGGAACTTCTTCTGAAATAGCTAATAGAAATCCCAACTTTTTTCTCAATACGCTCGACACCTCAGGTATGGCAATTTCAGAGTGGATTTATAATGGTGAAGGTGATGTGAAGGTCGACAGCTCCAAGATAATATTTGATGCAAACAACAATGTGTATGTAGCCGCAACTATTGAGCGTTATGGAAATGAAGGGAAGGATGTTGTAATTATAAAGTATGATCCCTGGGGGAATGAGATATGGAATAGGTATTATTCATCACCAGGTACAAATAATGATACACTTACTTGTTTTGATATTGATTCCACTGGTAATCTTGTCTTAATGATTTCATCAGATTCCCTTCGAACCAGAAAACGTTATAATCTATCTATAGTGAGAATGAATGTTCAAGGAAATTTTCTTGATACAACATGGATCACACTTTCTTCATATGATAATGTAATCGCAGTAAAGAATTACTGTCTGCCTAATGGAAACTATATTGTAGGAGCAAATTCTACAAACCTTAGAGGAGTTATATTTCGGATGGATACAGTAGGAAATATAATATGGTTAAATCAAGTTGATACGAATGCACTGGTCATAAGTTATATTACAAAAATGATCCAATGTGACAATGGTGAAATAGGACTAACAGGTTATGCCCAACAAGGGTCATATATTGATAGAATGGGATTTGTTCAGAAAATTTCTGCATCCGGAATAAAGTTATGGTACACATTAGTTGATTCTATAAATGTAGGTGAGGCTTTTTCGGATTTGGCAGAACATTCAGATGGAAATATTGCCGTTACAGGTTATTGTGGAAATTCTTCAAGCGTGGCATTGATTTGTAAATTGGATGGTCAAAGTGGAGCATTAATTTGGAGAACAGTTTATAAACCCAATTCATATGTGGATTATGGAAGGCAAATCGGATTTCTAAGTAGTGGTAAAATACTGGTCGTAACTCAAGGGGCGGGTGTTTTAGCAAATCCTAAACTTAATGTGGTTTGTTTTGATTCTACCGGAGTCCCTTTATGGACAAATATTTCAGTAAATGCACACTCAGCAGAGCTTTTTATAGCAGGAGATGACTTGATAACATTAGGAGGAAGAGTATCCGTTGGACTCAGATTTTTTGGTTTAGATAGTTCGGGAACTATATTGTTTAATAATATATTATATAATACTTTAACTGCTGGCGAATGCATAACTGATATAAATTTAGATTATGCTAAAAAGTTTTACACGACTGGTTTTTTTTCGGATTCCTATACAGGACAATACATAGGATTCCCCAACTGTTCAAGAATAATAACAACGAAATATCAAGGTGTTTTTGTTGGTTTGAATGAAGTGTCAGGAGTTAAAAATGGTGATATCTACGCCTATCCGAACCCATCCTCCAATGGCCGCTTTACCCTCGTGGATGCTTCCGGTAAATCACCCATCACCCGCGGTCGCGTTTTCGATAGCAGTGGAAAAATGATCAGCACACTTGATCTCATCAGCCAGGAAATCAATCTTAGCGGTTTCCCTATCGGCCTCTACCTCCTCCAATACGAACGCAACAATCTCCCTTCCGGCACTGTGAAGTTAATGGTGGAATAGGAACTGCAATTACCCTATCCATTTCTCAAACTAAATAAACAGCATTCTGATAGTTCCATAAGAGTGACATGGACATAGCGATGTGATTAAAGCTACATCGTAGCGTTATCAAACAATTGGATCGGTTAACAAAAAAGCAAGCAGCTAGTAGCAAGCAGTCGCGAGGCTCTTACTCTCCGAAGGAGACTTTCGCTCGCGATAGGGAGCGACGTTTACAACAGCGAGCATGGCCTCGTTGCCTCCTTACCAGCAGCAAAAACACCATTTGCAATTAAATTTGTCACCTGCATAAAATTAAGTGATATTCGAGAAAGTATTATTCAGACTCCCCTTTCATTTTCTTCCATACCCTTTCCATATCCTTCTCCGTTACTATCCCGCATAATTTCCCATCTTTCAAAACAGGCAAACAGGAGATTTGTTCCCGGATCATTAATTGCATCGCTTCCATTACTGTTGTTCCCGGTACAATGAAGTGAAATTTTCGGATCATGATTTGCCCGGCAGTCATCGCGGGATCAATATTTCCCTCCGCCACGTGACGTTTAAGATGTGTCGTGGTTATCAAACCTATTAATTCACCCCGTTGGTTTTCGACCGGTACATGATGGATGTTTTTCCACTCCATCATTCTCGCCACCAACTCTGCGGGATCATCTTCCCTGACACTCAAAATATCCGTATTCATACATTCTTCGGCCATTCTGATACGTGAAGTCTGATTGGTGGTAGGCCGCGTGATATTCCATTCGGCTACAGGATGTCCTTGCTGTTGTTTTTCGTAGAGTATGGCCGTTAGTTCCAGTTGAGCTTCAACGGGCTCATGGTTATTCTTTAATTCTCTGAATTGTTTCACCTGCCAGCGACTGCCTGTCTGTAAGGTTTCAGCGCGTGTACGGATGGTCTTCATTAGATCGGAAGCTTCATGCGGAGTACAACCGGATTGCAGTAATCCCTGCTCTGCTATAGGGAGTAAATCATTTAAAATAATATTCCTGGCAGGTTGGAATCGTCCGTTCCATTTCAGCTCCGTGTTGATACCATAACGGGCCGCCTTCACGAAATTCTCTTTTACTTCTGTGAAATCAAGTTTGTTTTGTAATTTCCGGTAGTGGTCCGGTAATCCCTGCATCAACCCTACCCAGAATGCCGCATTGGCGATTTCATCTTCAGGGGTGGGACCGGAAGGAATATACCGGCATTCGATGCGTAAGTGTGGCTTGCCATTGGTGATACCATAGCAGGGCCGGTTCCATTTCCAGATGGTGCCATTGTGGAGTTGGAAGGCGCGCAACTTTGGTGCAATTCCATTTTTGATCAACTCAAAGGAATCTTCCGTATCGCCGGTCAGGATCATCGGGAAACGGGCGATGTCATCCTTGATCAGTTCGGTAACAGAACCTAACACCCATGCATTACCGAAATTAACTCTTGGCTTTCGTTGACGAAGATCGTTGGTTTTGGTGCGTACATCCAGACTCTGTTGAAAAAGTGCAATGCGTGTTTCCGCCCAGAGTTCTTTACCGAAGAGAAGGGGTGAGTTAGTACAGATAGATAAGACCGGTCCTGAAATCAGTTGCGCCCAATTGTACATGTCGGCAAAATCATAGGGATTAATCTGCAGATGCACTTGAAAACTCGTATTACAGGCTTCAAGTAGTATATTATTATGACGCATCAGCAACTCATCATTTCCCTGAATGTCAACATCAAAATCACTGTCGCGCATTTCCCGCAGAATTCTGTCGAGGGCGTAATAGCGGGGCTTTGGTGTGAGGTAAGATAAATCCAGTTCTCTTGGTGTAATAGAGGGGAGTATCCCACATAATAGTACTTTATTGCCGAAGGGAGCAGCGTATACATTCGCATCAGCCAGTAAACTTTTGAGGTTTGCTTCCATCGCTGCAAAAGCTCCTGATTTCAGCACCATCGGATCCAGATTTATTTCAAGGTTGTAGCGGGCGAGTTCAGTTGTGAAATGCGGGTCGGATATGGTTTTTAATATTTCCGGTCCATCCATCGATGGACGGTAATTATAATCGACCAGACAGAGTTCCTGCTCCGCCCCGATGCGGGTGATATCTCTTTCCATCCATCCTTCTGCCAGCATATATTCCATGGCATCCAGATCTTTTAAAAGATGATGTATGAACTTGTTTTTGGCTGCTATAGAGAGGTCTCTGTTTACTTTTTGTTCGCCCATGATGGTAGAAATTAGAAGGTAAAAATTAATTGTAAGATGGTGATTGTTTCCTGTTTAAAGTCCATTATGTATATGATATTCATCATTTTAATACAGACTATGGATGATGTATGGTTTTGTTGAAGAGAAAAAAGTGACGGGTAAGCGTCGAACCGGATTTAGTAAAGTTTCTTAAGGAAATTTCCTTGAAAGATGAGATATGAATTTTTGTTCCGATTATTTCTTTATTTTTAGTTCCTCCCTATACGCTAATACCAATTCCGAACATCAACGGTAAAGAAATACCGGTAAGATAAATCTAGTAATATGAAAAAAATTCTCCTCCTTGTTCTCCTTTATTTCTTTGGTGTTAAGTCCTCCTCAGCACAATTCCTATCTTCTTTTCAACTCGTCGCAACTTATAATTTTGCCCAGATAGATTCTATATATTTGGCGAACGGGATTCCTACTTTCATTTTTCCGAAACGTTTTAATGTGAATGTTTATAGAATCATCTACAATACCGTCAGTTATGATAGCACAGCAACCATTGCCTCCGGAGCACTTTTATTACCTCTGAATCCACCGTGTAACTTACCATTGATCAGTTATCAGCACGGTACCGAAACAGTAAAATTAAACGTCCCTTCATATCTGGGAGGCGAGTTAATGGTGGGCGTAGCTATGGCCACTGATGGTTATGCAGCTTCGTTACCTGATTATCTGGGTTTGGGAGATAGTCCGGTTCCTATTCATCCATATCTTCATTCACAGTCGGAAGCAACAGCTACAATTGATATGTTGCGCGCTTCACGGGAGCTGATAGACAGCCTTGGTTTCGGATTGAATGGCCAGTTATTCCTTGCCGGTTATTCTTTGGGAGCACATGCTACGATGGCAGCGCAACGGCTGATGGAAGAACAGTTCCCTCAGGAATTTTCAATTACCGCCTCCTTGCCAATGTCTGGCCCCTATGATTTATCCGGATCACAGGCACGGGTAATTGAAGTAGATAGTGTTTACGCTTCCTCTGTTTATTTACCGTATATCATTTTTTCATACGATCAGGTGTATAATTTATGGGCGGAAGACAGCAGTGTTTTTACCAGTCCTTATGATACGTCTCTGCGTCCTTTGTTCAATGGTCTAAACGATCTCACAGTGATCAATAGTCAGTTACCCGCGATACCGAATGATATTTTAAATCCTCTGTTGCTGGATTCTTTCATAAATGATACCAACCATTATGTAAGGCAAGCCCTAAGAGAAAATGATCTCACCGACTGGATGCCGGTTTCACCTACAAAGATCATGTATTGTACTGCCGATGAACAAGTGGTGTATCAGAATTCCATCGTTGCGTATAATAAATTTATTCAGAATGGATCTACTTCTGTGCAGCTGATTAATGCCGGTCCTTTCACACATGCAAATTGTGCAACAAATACATTCATCAATGGAAAGGCATGGTTTGATACGTTGCGGACGGATTATATTGTATCCGATATCACAGTAATAGATGCAACCAGTTCCACTTCAAATGATGGACAGATTGCGGTGAATATTATAGGTGGTGTTCCTCCGTATACCATTACCTGGAGCAATGGCGCTACTACCAATCCCAATATTGGACTTTCTTCCGGATTTTATATACTAACGGTGACGGATAGTACAGGATGTGCAAGAATTGATTCTATTCAGGTAGGGCCGGCGACTGGAATCTTTTCACTGCAGGGAACTGATAAAATTGTAGCGTATTATCCTAATCCGGTTTCAGATATAGTGACAGTAAAAGTTATTTCACCTAACGGTGGCAACATAACCGTTACGATATTTGATATTCATGGCCGGATTCTTTTTACAGAAGTAATGAATGGTGAAAAGAAAATTGATGTCCATGAATTTTCAAAAGGAATGTATTTTATTCAGGCCAGGCGAGCACAGGGAGGAGTGATGAACGGAAGATTGATTGTAGAGTAGTACATAGCGAAATACATTGTAGGTGGACGAACATAAATCATTTGGCAGGGATAGTTGTTGTTTGATCCCGTTTTCCGGAGATTTTGCCTGAGGGAACATCAGGTGGTTTCTTGCTACCAGACTAAAATCCAAATTACTGATGAGATTGCGATTTACCTTTATTAAAAGTTATCGTACCCTTTTTGACCGGAGCGAAAGCATTTTCTGAGAATTCAGAGTGATTTTTACCATTTTGAATCTATAAGGCAGGGCAACTGTTCATATAGTCCTTTGTCATTTACAAACCAAAACAGCCGTTTACAAAGCGAATTCCCACACTTATAAATTAGTAGATACACCTGCCTTTTTAGCGTGGTACATTTGATTCATCAAACAATAAAACGTTAATCGCTAAAAGAGAACGCCATGAAACCTTTAAAACAATATTCCCGCAAACACGATCAAAGCAACAAATATGCTTTACGTCTGGCCAACTTAAAAGTAAGCCGATTGCTGCCAATTCTGGAGAATTCAATGGCGCTGATAGCTATCCTGATCTTTGTCTACTTTAATATTCAGAATATCGGGCTATTATAATCGTATTGCACTTCGCCTTCTGACTAGCTATCCAGCGAAACAAGAAAGGCTTAAAGAAAAGATACTTTAAACCGGAAAATTGTCATTGCAATTACATCTCTCCTTCGTCCCGTAAGACGAATCTCTATATCACCTTCAGCCCCGTAAGGCTGTTGAAATCAAGAAAACCAAATGTCCCGTAAGACAATCGGTATCGAAAAACCGGCTAATGCCCGCTTCGGATGGGGATCAGCTAAAATAGGATCACCACGTCAATCACCGAAGTCTATATTCTAAAATAAACAAAACCATTTTCCACCAAAATCCCGGGAGCCACCACTTCCGGGATTTTTTATTCAACAAAAACACTCACTCAAAAGAGACACGCCAAAATCAATCTGCTTTTCCTCAATACACTCTATTTTACCCATCAT
Organism: Bacteroidota bacterium; assembly: GCA_016713925.1. Taxonomy (NCBI): domain Bacteria; kingdom Pseudomonadati; phylum Bacteroidota; species Bacteroidota bacterium. The sequence continues at coordinate 1,245,613 of JADJOH010000002.1, read as the reverse complement.
CCATCTTCGTTTTTTCAACATTCGCAATTTCCCCTTAATCCCATATCCATACTATTCGTAGATTCATACAGTCGTATAATTTGCAGATTCGTACATTCGTACATTCATACATTCATACATTCGTACATTCGTATATTCGTACATTCGTATATTCGTATATTCGTACATTCGTACATTCGTACATTCGTAAAATATGCGGATTCGTAAAATTAGTATTTCGTACATTCGTAAATTTTCGTATTTCGTAACCCCCCGATAAAGTTTAATTTCACCTACAAGTAATATCATGTGTGGAAGATATGTATTAATCGACAAACTCCAAGCCTACGAACAGCGCTTCAACGCCGTTACGCAGCAGTTTTCCGTTCACATCACCCTTCCCAATTACAATGTAGTGCCCGGCGCCCTCGCTCCCGTCATTACCAATGATAAACCCAACGAAATTCAGTTTTTTCGGTTTGGACTTACTCCTTTCTGGGCGAAGAAGCCGATGTACCTGATCAATGCCCGCTCTGAGGGGGATCATAACAGTGATGATGATCCGGAGTATCGCGGTGCAAAGGGAATCATCAGCAAACCCTCTTTCAGAAAACCCATCCGCTCACAACGCTGTCTCGTGATTGCAGATTATTTTATCGAAGGACCTAGAAAAGAAAAACTCGACAAACCCTATCTCGTGTACCTGAAACGACGTCCCTTTGCAATGGCGGGCATCTGGGACCAATGGGTGAATCAGGAGACGGGAGAAATCATTCATTCGTTTGCTATTATAACGACCACGCCTAACCGCGTATTGCAAAAAATTCAGCATCATCGGTCGCCGGTCATCCTTCATGAAAGTGATGAGCGGAAATGGCTGGAGGCCGATCACCTCGCCACTGTTACTTCTCTCCTCGAACCTTATGACAGCGATGAGATGAACGCCTATCCCATCTCCAATCGTATCAAGAGTCCCCGGGCAAACGATCTTCAGCTGCTGGAACCGATCGGTGAACCGGTAGAGACGGAAACAGATTTAAGAGTGGTGCGTGAATTAAAATTGCAGGGGATGGGTTATACGAAGAGGGATGAGCGAAAGGAGTCCTGAAAAAGAATTTTGTAGTATTTCATCCATATAATTTAGAAGTAATTTTAATCTCGTCGGATTCATTTTTGAGTTTTCTGACTGAGAGGAAAAAAAATACAGGACTGCCTGATTCAGACAGCCCTGTAGATAAAAAATCAACTTGAACTTATTTTGTAATCACCATCAGTTTGGTGTCGATGCTCTTACCTTCAATAACAAGGGTGTAGGTATATGTTCCTTGAGAAAGTTCATTGGCATTAACAGTCACTTGTCCTCTGCCTGAACCATTTACATTGATGGATTTCATTAGATTTCCGTTCAGGTCACGGATAAGGATCATTCCGCGGCTATCTTTATTAGATAAATTAAAGCTGATAACTGTTGATTGGCTAAAAGGATTAGGTTGATTTTGCTGAAGCGAAGAAACACTTACTTCAGAGATGCCTGCTTTTGCATTGGAGGGAGAGTTGCAAAGTGCCTGAAGACAGTCTTGCATATCCTTTAATTGAATTTTAATCTCTGCAAGTTCTTCAACTTTACTTGCTAATAACTCCTGTAGCGCATTGATTGAATTTTGCTGATCCTGCATGCCTTTGATTACTAGCGGAGTCATTCGGCCATAGTCAACCATCCAGGGTTGTGTTTTTGCATCATCACCGCCTTTTGCAACAGCGTTTGGAAACACAGTATATAATTGCTGTGCTAAAAAGCCGGTTTGACGATTACCCATTTTGTCATCATTGTAATCATAATCTCTAACCTGAATCTTCATAATATCTGCAATGCCAAAATTCGTTTCCGAAATATTTGATTTCAGCCTTGTATCAGAGGTTGTAGCATATCCAACGGAAGAGGCAGATTGCTGATTTATGGCTCCAATAATAGTACCATCTGGTCGGGTTAAACCAACGAAAAGATTTTGTCCGGGAAATATGCCATTGTCAGTACAAGCAGTTATAACTAATCCATGGCTAGGATTAGTTTGACTGTTTGCAGTATTGGCAATACTTGCACCCCAGCCACCTATGAATGCAGAAGTAACAGCTAATTTTTGACCGGGATTATTTGTTCCAATTCCTACATTACCGGAAGTGTTAATTCTCATCCTTTCAGTTGGTGAAGCAGCACCTCCATTTGAGAAGATAATGTCACTGGGATTTCCTAAAGTAAATATCTTTAATTGATTTACGTCCCTTTGTATTCCATGATTCCCATTTCCTAGAAAAAGTGCTCCGCCACCTAGGGTTGTAGTACCTACGGTAATGGCCGGATTTGCATCGTTTTTAACATCTAATGCGCTGACTGGAGTAGGTGTTCCAATTCCTACATTACCTGTGCCATCTTGAATGAAAAATCTGAAACTGGATAAATTTACTTCACCTATAGCAAATCCCGCATTTGCACCGGATCCTTCTAATGCGAATTGATATTTGGCTACTCCGGTACTATTCTTAAATACTTGCTCAACTACACCGGGACCAGTACCACCGAATAATTTACCTTGAATGGTGAGTGGCACATTGGCAACAGGGCTGGCTGTACCTATACCCACAGATCCGCTACTCGTTACAGTCATTCTCGTTTTATTGCTCGTTCTGATCTGAAGAGTCTTTGAATCAGTAGTACCAATAAAGTTAGTGCCGGGAGTAGTCCCTGCATTACCCGTTAAGGACCATTGTGCCTGCGCTTGCATCATCGAAGCGGCGGTAACTACGCACATAATAAAACTTGCTTTCATGTTGATTGTTTTCATGTTATTTTTTTTTAGGTTAAATGGAATCAAATACGTATTTTAATTATCCGGAGCAAAGATGAGCGCTCAGTGAGATAGTAGCAATACTTAGAATAGATGATATTTAAACCCAAAATGAATGTAAAACCGTTAAAATATCATCCATTCTGATGATAAGGATGGTTGGAATAAGATTATTTTGACATATGAATATGTTTTTATTGTATAATTCCGGAATTGTTGTATGTTTGAAAAACGATTTATGCCGACCCTGAAGCACTTTGTATTTCTGATAGCTGTTGCTGCCTTTTTAACCGGATCTTCCGGTCTTCTTTTTTCGCAGCCGGGTTCGGATACCCTTCGAATGCATTTTAATCATCTTTCTATTAAGGACGGACTTTCTCAGGGAATGGTGCAATGCATTATTCAGGACAAGGAAGGATATATGTGGTTTGCGTCCAAAGACGGTTTAAATAAATACGATGGCTATCGCTTTACCGTGTACCGTAATATTCCCGGAGATTCATTTTCATTACCCGATAATTATGTAACGAAGATGTTGGAGGACGATCACGGTAATTTCTGGATTGGATTGAGTTTTAAAGGGATTTGCCTTTTTGATAAGAAGAGTGAAAAGTTTTATTCTGTCCCGGCTTCTCTATTACTCCAGCGGCAAAATGAATCTATCCAAACGATGAGTATCATCGATGGTTTGCTTCTTGTTTCTACCGGTATAAATGCCTATGCATACGATATCAGTAAATTTATTCCTGGCGACTATTCTACTTCAAATCTTAAAAATATAAGGTTAATATATAATTATAATACTCAACAACCTGTTTCCTCACGTAGATTGATTACAGGAGCAGGAGGTAAAGCGCGTTGGTTGCAGGATGGTTCTTTGTGGGTATTTTTTCCCGATTCAATTCATATTTGTTCATATAAAAATCCATTCAATAAACCGGAGTATACTTCCTTTTCTACAACAGAAATTGGTGCTTCGGGAAATGTAGAGTATGGTGTATGCGAATTTCCGGGAAAGAATAAACTCATGGTGCTGGACAAAAAACTAAATCTGGTGGATATACTTAGTCATCAACAATTTTACTCTTCCGTTATTAGTAGTAGAAAAGTGAATTGGAACCCCGGTGTTTCTGACGGTAATAATCGCATGTTTTTCTACACCGATAGTGGTGATTTTTGTATTGATCTGGAGACGAAACAAATCAGACCTGTTCTCAGTAATATTTCATCCTTCAATACCCTTTATTGTAGTTTTTTAGACAGAAGCGGTACACTTTGGTTAGGTACCAGCGGACATGGAATTTATACATATAATTCCAGGAAGGAACGGTGGCTTAACAAAAGTCCCAATTCCTGGTTTTATGCAGAAGGTAAGAAAGAAGAACTTATTTTATTTGATGATCACCGTTTTTTAAAACGTGTTCACGCACTAACAGGTAGCATTATTGATTATGTACCTTTGGAAATAGAAATACCCAATGGAACTAGGAAGGTTATTTATGAAAATATGATTTTGGGAATGCATCGTGATCAAGACGATATACTTTGGGTCGTTTGTTCAGATAGCATAATGTCAGAATACCTTGTAAGTTATAATGTATCAAAACGACTTCTTCAGGCGAATCAAATTTCTATGGCGCACAGGGTTAAATTCAAGAAATTATTCATTGATTATGATAATCGACTCTGGCTGCTTAATCATCATGATAATCTTCGAAGTATTGTTCAATATGATAAGGTGAACTCCAAACCAATCAAAGAATATTTTTTCCCTGTCCAATCTGAGAAGAATGATTACCCTTTTATTTCGGATTGGTGGCAGGATAAGGATGGTGTTTTTTGGTTTGGAACGTTGAGTGGCCTTTTCAGTTTTAATGAAAAGAAGAACCGGTGGCGTCAATGGAAAAACGTCCCTGCAGATTCAACTTCGTTAAGTGGTGACCTGATTTTCTCCGTTGGCCCTGATGCTAAAGAACCGGATAAATATCTTTGGATTGGAACGAATGGAAATGGATTGAACCGGTTTGAATTTGCCACCGGTAAATGTATGCGTTACACGGAAAAGGATGGTCTTCCTAATAACGTAGTGTATTGTATTTTGAATGATAAAGCAGGAAATCTTTGGCTGAGTACCAATAAAGGCTTGAGCTGTTTTAATTCCTCATCCGGGAAGTTTAGGAATTTTTCTGAAGAGGATGGATTGCCGGGAGATGAGTTTAACCGGTATGAAAAATTAAAATTGCGATCCGGGCACCTCTTATTTGGTGGTGTCGCCGGTTTTACTGTTTTCGACCCCGGAGAAATTTTGAAAACAAATCCCGCTCCTGCAATTGTCCTTACATCACTATCCGTTTTCAATAAACCGGTAAGCCATACCATCGATAGTACTATTATTGATGCACCCATTGGATATGCCCGTTCCATTCACTTGCCGTATGAAAAGAATATGTTTACACTGGAATTTGCAGCACTCGATTTTTCCCCGGCCCCAAAAAAGCAGTATGAATATAAATTGGATGGATTTGATCAGGAATGGATAGATAACGGCGAAAAAAATTCAGCTACTTACACTAATCTTGAGCCGGGCACTTATACTTTCCATGTGAAAGGAACCAACAGTGAGGGTGTTTGGAATGAAGCAGGAACTTCAATAAAAATAATTATTACTCCGCCGTGGTGGGGAACCTGGTGGTTTCGTACCGGCGCAGTAATTATTTTTATAGCTGCGTTTTATGCACTGTACCGATTTCGTTTAAGGCAGATTCTAAAAGTACAGAAATTACGCAATAGCATTGCACGCGACCTGCACGATGAAATTGGTTCAACCTTGAGCAGTATCTCACTTTTTGGTGAATCAGCTAAAATGATGATTACTCCGGACCACCCGTTGAATCCGGTGTTGACAAAAATTAATACGAGTACAAATAATATGATGGAGTCCATGAGCGATATTGTATGGGCTGTAAATACGCGGAATGATCAGTTTGACAACCTCATTAATCGTATGAATGCATTCGCCTATCAGATCATGGATGCCAAAGGATGTCAGGTGCATTTTGAAACATACCCTGAAGTAATATCGCTTAATTTAAACATGGAGCAGCGGAAAAACATTTATTTTCTTTTTAAGGAAATTGTAAACAATTCGGCAAAACATTCCGGCTGCTCTAATTTGTGGATCACCATTTCCCTGAGTAAAAACCTACTTGAATTAAGAGTAAAAGACGATGGCAAGGGCTTTTTGATGAATAAAGCGGAGTCGCACGGAATGGGAGGAAATGGGTTAATGAATATCAGAAAACGGGTGACAGATCTGAAAGCTACCGTTTCTATGAATTCTGGCCCGGGGTTGGGAACAGAAACGATTGTAACCTTGAAAATGTAAAAATCATCAGAATTGATGATACGCCGCATAAAAGAATATTAAGATATTTGTCGTATGAAAATCAAAGTGGTTATTTTCGATGACAATGACACCAGTCGAGAGGGCCTTCAGATGATGATTAATCTTGCAGGAACCATGGAGTGTATTGGTTGCTTCCCGGATTGTCGTGATGTACTCTAACGGATTGAAGGTCTTCAGCCCAATGTAGTACTGATGGATATCGATATGCCTTATGTAAACGGATTACAGGGTCTTACTTTACTGCGTGATAAATACCCGAATTTGAAAATAATCATGCAAACCGTTTTTGAAGAAGATGATAAGATATTTTCATGTATTTGTGCAGGCGCAGATGGTTATATCTTAAAAAGACTCCTCCCCATGAACTCCTGAAAGGAATTGTAGATGTGATGGAAGGCGGAGCGCCTATGACTCCAACAGTGGCGAGACAAGTGCTTCGCCTTTTTAATAAGAATAAATCCTCAAAGAGTATTGATGAGTTTAAGCTGACAGAAAGAGAATTGGAGATACTGGAGTTTTTAGTAAAAGGAATGAGCTATAAAATGATAGCAGAAAAATGTCATGTTTCCTTGCCAACAATCAGTACTCATATTCGACATATTTACGAAAAACTTAAGGTCCATTCAGGAACTGAAGCAGTCGCAAAAGCGATTGAATACAACATCGGTCAAAAAGCGGATTGAAATTTGGTGATTTAAATAGTCAGGGCAACATTGGAAATTATCTACTATCATCCTCTTCCTATTCCTTTCTCTCTTACCTGAACATTGCTTATTTCGTTTTATTCGTACTCAAATTCCTTTCTTGCTTTTTTTCCTCTGACATTAACTCGTCAATTCTATTGGGCACAAAAAAAGGGGAACACCTTATCGCGTCCCCCTTTTTATTTAATTCTTTAGTTCCTTAAAAATCTCCCGCCTCTACGTAGGTGATCTTCGATGGGTCAATCCATTTTCTAACCGCAGCGTTGATATCGTTTACGGTTAAGGCTGCAATTTTCTTTTCGAGGTCTGCATCCCAGGCCAGTGTGCGGTCATAGTAGAGGTAGTTGGACAATCTTCCCACCAGCTCGCGGTCCTGAGAGCGGCTAACATTCCTGCTCTGAAGATATCCGTTGATGGCATCCTTGAGTTCAGTATCGTTAATACCGTTTTTCAGCAGTAAGTTAATTTCATCCTGATAAGCTATTTTTAATTTCTCCAGATTGGTAGGATTGAAAATAGCGTACGATCCGAAAGCACCAACTTTGTCCGTCTGTCCCGCCTGTAAATAGGAACCGACTCCATAACTCAAACCTTCTTTCTGGCGAATACGTACCGCGAGACGTGAATTTAAAAATCCTCCACCCAGTAAATAGTTCCCCATCACCAATGCCGCGAAATCGGGATCATTATCTCCCAATTTTAAGTTCATGCCGCATACCATCATGGCGTTTTTCTTATCGGGCGTTTTTATCTTTTCGGTTTTAGAAGTCACATCGAAGAATTCATCTTTTGCTTTTTCAAATGGAATTTTGGATGTCCAGTTGGAAAAAATGGAGGTGATACCACTCACCGCTTCTGCTTCATTGAAGTCGCCTACGATGGCAATGGTAGCATTGGTGCCATTGTAGTAGTCCGAGTAGAATTGTTGTATCTCGGCAATCTTCAACGCTTTTACCGCAGCCGTTTCTTCTTCGGGTGTCATCGTATAGCGGAAGTCAGTAGCAGGGTAGGGATTGGTGATACGGTCAAATACTTTGAAGGCGATGGCTTGTGGTTCGCTCTTCTGCGCTTCGATACCCGCCAGCTCTTCTTCAATCATTTTATCGAGTTCAGCAGCCGGGAATGTCGGCCTTCTCAGCATCTCCTCCAGCAAGAGCATCACACCGGGAACACTTTCCTTGATCGTTTGTACGCTGATGGAAACGTCTTGTCCGCTGCCCGAAATATTGATGGTAGCCTTAAGATTATCTATCGCATCATTCATCTGCTGATAGGTGTACTTTTTCGTTCCTCTGTTCAACATAGAAGCTGTCATGGAAGGAATGGATCCTTTGTTTTGCAAAGTGGCTGCACTTCCAATATGCAGGGCCATGTTGATGTTCACACTTCCGCCGCGTGTTGTTTTTGGAAGAAGGCAATACTTAGCTCCTCCGGGTATCGTTCCTGTTTTGGATCTTGATAAAATATTCGCCGGACTCGGATCAAAAGCCTCTGCCTGTGCAAGCGCTTCCTTGCCTTTGTAATCTTTCAACAGTTCTTTAGGATCCTTCGCTTCAGGAATAGTGACACGCATCGGATTTTCTTCAGGAAGGAACAGTCCGGTCGTACGATTGCTACTTAAGAGATAGGTAGCTGCTACCCGGTTTACATCTGCTGCAGTGACTTTTTGTAACTGATCACGATAGAGGAACCATAATCTCCAGTCGCCTTTTGCAATATATTCTGACAACGTCAAACCTACCCGGTCGGCATTGTTATAGCTGAGCTCAAGGAATTTATTGAGTTTGTTTTTCGCTCTCGTCACTTCTTCTTCGGTAATAGGAGTTGTTTTAACATTGTCGAGGAGGCTCAACATGGTTTTATTTGCATCTTCAATGGATTTCTCTTTCAATATTTCAGCAGTGAAATACAGGATGCCGGGATCTTTCAATCCGAAACTGAAGCCATATACACTGCTCGCCTTTTTTGATTCTACCAACTCTTTGTATAGTCTTCCACCGGGCTCACTTGTCAATGCTTCTGCCAGCACTGCTATTGCGGGATAGTCGGGATGAGCGCCAGCAGGGATATGATAGCAACACGCTGCCACCTGCACATCTCCCACTCTGCGTAAAACAACAGATCGCTCGCCGTCCTGAGTAGGTTCAACGGTGTAAGTAGGCTGCAATACGCGAGATGGTTTTGGAATTCCGCCGAAGTATTGGTTCACCAGCGCCAGCGTTTTCGCTTCATCAAATTTTCCGGTGATGGTCAACACGGCATTGTCCGGCTGATAGTATTTTTTATAGAAAGCCTGCAGGTTCTCGATAGGAACGCGTTCAATATCTTCCCGGGAACCGATGGTCGATTTTCCATAGTTATGCCAGAGAAAAGCCGTCGACATAATCCGTTCCATCAGCACACCACCCGGATCATTTTCCCCGGATTCAAATTCATTGCGTACTACAGAAAATTCTGACTCCAGATCTTTCTTTGCGATATAAGAGTTGATCATACGATCGCTCTCGAGATCCAATGCCCATTTCAGATTTTCATCCGATGCCGTAAAAGTCTCGAAGTAATTGGTACGGTCATACCAGGTCGTTCCATTCGGACGACAACCGTGACTGGTTAGCTCCTGCGGGATATTGGGATGCTTGGGAGTCCCCTTAAACACCATGTGTTCGAGCAAATGCGCCATGCCGCTCTCACCATATCCTTCGTGACGTGAGCCTACGAGATAGGTTATATTTACTGTCATCGTTGACTTCGATTGATCCGGGAAGAGCAGGACTTTCATGCTGTTTCCCAATTCATACTCAGTGATGCCTTCGAGTGAAGTGATTTTCTTCGGTGCAGGAGGCACAGTTTGCTTGGCGGTTTGTCCGTACGCCGACATTGTTACGAGGACAAATAGCCACAAAACAGTTTTTTGAAGATAAATGGTTCTTTTCATTTCAGTGAACTTTAGGTTATACTGCGAAGCTACTATTTTTTCAAATACACCCGTGCTTTTCACCCGATTGTTTAAAAATTATCCTCCGAAACAATACTCTTGATAGAACGCAGATTACGCTGATTTTTTAAGATTTCCGCTGATTACCCTTCACAGTAATTATTATCTCACTTTGTATCAAACCGTCTGGCAAAATAGGAATAACCTCCGCTTATGGCTTCGCGATCAAGAGCTCTAGCTCGCGACATATTAATTCATCTTCAAATCTTCAAATCAACCCATTTTCAAACCTGTCTCCCGCAAGGGAGATTAATCATTTGTTTTCACCAGTACCGGCAAATGATCCGATAACCAAAGTTGATTGGATCTCCGTTGATCGATATGATGGTATTCGCTAACGGTCAAGTTTTTTGTGAAGATGTAATCAATGCGCTTGGTGACTGCCTGTTCTGTGTTGAACGAATTGAAAGTCCCTGCAGGACCCTTCGAAACCACTCCTTCTTTTTTATACAAACATTCCATTTGTTTATCGAAAAGCAGTATCGGTGCTTCATGGGGTTCAGCGTTGAAGTCTCCCATCACAACAAGTTTTTTATCTGCAATATTCATCCCGGTGATTAAACGGAGCATCAATTCAGCGGATTTCTCTCTCGCCACTTTACCCATATGATCCAGATGACAATTGAAAACATACAAGGTGTCATTTGTCTTTCGATGAATGAAGATCGCGGAAGTGACGATCCGTTCCAGCGCGGCATCCCAACCGACAGATACCTTCTCCGGCGTTTCTGATAGCCAGTAGGTTTTTGAGGATAGCAATTTATAGGTAGCGGTATGGTAGAAAATTGCCGAATACTCTCCCTTCGTTTTACCATCTTCTCTCCCAACGCCGGTATAGTCATACTGCTCCAATGCCGAGTCGAGGTAGACCACCTGCTCGTGTAACCCTTCCTGAATGCCGAGAATACCGGGACGATAACGGTTAAGTATATCCGCCACTTCCACTTTCCGGTTCTCCCAGCTGTTTTCCTTATCACCGGGGTTGTTGTAGCGGAGATTGAAGGACATTAAGGATGATTGTGCCGAAAGAATAAATGGGAGGAAGAGGAGTAACAACAGGAGGGATGTTTTCATGCTGAACAAAACTAGTTTATAAATTCTCCAGATCATCAAGATCCTTTGGTCTGCCTGCTGCCCGCTTAGCACTTTTTAAATCCCTGATATCAATCATCATTACTTCTAATCCATCAAAAGGAACGATCGAAGCATTTGCAAATGTTTCATTAAAATCAAGACCCTTTACCTGTGTCAGTATATCTACACATACTGGAGGTCTGCCGAAGGTAAAAACATTGTTCTCCTTCGCGTTTAAGAACAAGGATTCTGTCATATTGAAAGGGCTTAGTCCAAATTCCCGAAAAGCTTGCATCATCTTCAGGTAATTTTGACTGGTTGGATTCACCCAAATGTCCAGGTCACCTGTAGTACGGTTATATCCATGGTAAATTACTGCATATCCGCCCACGAGAATGTAATCAACTTTATTACGGTTGAAGGTGATTATCAAATCAACAAAATCTTCGTTAAGGATATTACCCATTTCTTCTCATCGAAAATACACTTCGATCCAATCTTGGCGGGTTTTCAGGATCAAGATCATACGCGCTGCAAATCAGATACCAGACCGCATGCCATCTTTCAGATGGACTTTTACTCAGCCAGTATTCCTTATTGTTGGATGCTTCCTCAAAGGTTTGAATCCGAAAAGCAGATTTGTCAAGCCGGTATTTCTTTTCTTCCATTGCTACAAATTTATAAAATTTATTTACTCAAGGAAGTAGAATCTTTTTTTCATTGCGCTCCAATGCTTATCACCCGATGGACTCCTCTCTTCATAACAAGAGCAATCCCTCAATGCCGTCGGTAATTTCTATTCCGACAGAAATATATAGTTCGTTAGCAGTAGAAATTTCCTTTAACCCTGCCTGCGCCGAGGCTCCGGCAGGCAGGCGCGGAGTCCCGAATGCTTTCGGGAGCGGAGGAGTCGCCGCGGTCCGATAGCTATCGGACGCAGGGGCTGTACCAGGCAAACCGAATGCTTGTGATTCCATTACCTTCGATGCCCCTTCACGGATTCGTACATTCGTCCCCTTCTTACATTCGTCCCTTCGCGGATTCGCCCATTCGTAATTCGTACATTCGTATTCCCGCTCCGCGGGATAGATTCGTAATTCGTAACCCCTTTAAATTCCCGCCGTCGGCAATTTCTCCATAGCACTCACCGTGATACTGCAAAAATCAAATTCACTGTCCACTCTTCCCGTGATACGGTAAATGCCTTTCCCTCTGAATGGAAATTCCTTTATCACCCTCGGAAAATGAGTGCTGTCGAAGAAATACCCCTCCACATCGAGCCAGGTGCCAAAAGCCATGTACTCCCCCTTGATGGTGCGTGTAGGTTTGGTGGTGACGAGGTAACCGATGATGGAGATTTCCTGTCCGATAGAAGCATATAGTTCGTTGGCAACAAAAATTTCCTTTAAACGCGGCGGTCGCAGCGGATTCGCAGCGGTCGCAGCGTTTAAACTCGGGGAAGTATTATTTTCTCGGAGTCGTTTGTATGGAGAGGACAATTCAAATCCCAGCAACTCTATTTCATCCAACGCATCTTCTAAATGATGGTGCGTGAGTGGTGGTAACTTCCATTCAGCCTCGCCCTCTGAAGACTGGCCGAAGGAGGGCTCATTAAAGAGGCTTTGGTACACTTCCGTTTTTCGTCCGTCGCCGATGTGCAGGAGGAGATCCCATAACAGTTCTTTCTTGCTGCGTCCGGTAAACCTAAATGCCCCGATGCGCACCAGTATCCGCAGCTGCTCTATTTCAATGGGCACTCTGTGCATGAAGTCGGCGAGGCCGGTGAAGGGGCCGTTACGGTCGCGTTCTTCGAGGAGTGCGATCGCGGTTTGCTGTTGTAAGTTTTGCAGATGGATAAAGCCGAGGTAGATATCACGGCCTTGTATATCCGTCAAATATAAACTCTCGTTGATATGCGGTGCGTGGACGGTGGCGCCCTGCATCCGCGCTTCGTGTACGTAGAACTCGGTGGAGTAGAATCCGCCGAAGTTATTGATGACGCCCACCATGAACTCGAGCGGGTAATGCGCTTTGAGGTACAGGCTCTGATAACTCTCCACCGCATAACTCGCCGAGTGTCCTTTCGAGAACGAATACCCCGCGAAACTTTCGATCTGCCTCCACACTTCAGCAGTAATGGTGTCGGGATATCCTTTTTCTTTACAACTGTCGAAGAACTTATCGCGGATCTTCTGAAACTCTTCCCGACTTCTGAACTTACCACTCATCCCTCTGCGCAATACATCGGCTTCGCTGAGATCGAGTCCGGCGAAGTGGTGTGCTACCTTGATCACATCTTCCTGATACACCATGATGCCGTAGGTTTCTTCCATCAGCTCCTTCATAACGGGGTGTATATACGTTCTTCGGGCAGGGTCGTGGGTGCGGAGAATGTATTCGCGCATCATGCCGCTTCTCGCTACTCCCGGACGTATGATGGAACTCGCCGCCACCAGTTGTATATAGGTATCGACCTGCAGTTTCTTCAGTAGCATGCGCATGGCGGGACTCTCTACATAGAAACAACCCATGCATCTTCCGTTGCGGATGAGTGCTTTTATTTTCTCATCTTTCTTGAAGGCCTTGATCTGATGGATGTCGATGTCGATGCCGCGATTTTTTTTCACGATATCTACGGCGTCGCGGATATGACCGAGCCCGCGCTGACTGAGAATATCGTACTTGTACAGTCCCACATCTTCCGATTCCAGCATGCTGAACTGCGTGACAGGAAATCCCTTGGGCGGATGATTGAGGGCCGTATAGCAAGTGATGGGTTTTTCGCTGATGATGACTCCTCCCGCGTGGATGCTGAGGTGATGAGGGAAGTCGTGGAGCAGGGCGCTGTACTGGCGGATCAGTTTCGCCATACCTTCGCCGACACTTTCACCGTTCTTCGTCGCCTGCAGTGCATCGATCTCTTCTTTCGGCAGCCCGAATACTTTTCCGAGTTCGCGGATGACGGCATTGCTCTGATAGGTGCTATAGGTGGCGAGGAGGGCGGTATGTTCTTCTCCATGGCGCCGGAAGATGTAGGCGGTGAGGTCGTCGCGGTCCTTCCAGCTGAAGTCGAGGTCGAAGTCGGGAGGATTTTGACGGTAGGGATTGATGAAACGTTCGAAATAAAGATCCAGGTCGATGGGATCCACGTCGGTGATGCGGAGGCAATAGGCCACGATGCTGTTGGCGCCACTACCGCGACCCACGTAGAAGTAGCCTCTGCGTTGCGCATAACGAACGATATCCCAGTTCACGAGGAAGTAAGCCGCGAAGCCGAGTTCGTTGATCATACGCAATTCCTTCTCCACACGGTCACGGATAGCCGAAGACACCTGTTCTCCATAGCGGTAATGCACGCCTTTCCAGGTTTCCCGTTCCAGCAGTACGGTGTCTACCTGACGACTTCCGCTAAACGAACGTTTGTTTTTCGGCTCGTGGAAGTCGAAGGCGATATGACATTCGTGGAGCAGTTGCTCGGTGTTGCGCACAATCTGCGGGAAGGCAAGATAACGGGTACGCACCTCCGCTTCCGTTACCATGATCTCATCGGGACGACAGTTGACTTCCGGCGGGACCTTACTCAGCAGGGTATTGTGACCGATCGCGCAGAGGAGGCGGTGCACATTGAAATCGGTTTTATGACGAACGGTTACCGGCCAGAGGACAACGCAACGGTGGAGGAGCTGTTTGTAGTTTGAGAAAGGGAGTCGCGATACATCGGAAGGTTTTATTCCGTAAAAAATGTTATTTGCTTCCGGCTTCCGGCTTCCGGCTTCCCGCTTTTGGCCTTTGGCTTCTTGCTGCTCGCTACTGGCTTCCAGCTTCCGGCTTCCAGCTACCGGCTTCCGGCTACCGGCTTCCAGTTTCTGGCTTCCAGTTTCCGGCAATAGGCTGCTCGCTACTGGGTGCTTGCTACTACTATTTGGTTGTACGCAAGAATAATTACCTGCAGAAAAAATAGCCGGAAGCCGGTAGCTCAGAGCCGGTAGCCTCGAATCAGCCGGTAGCCGGAAGCTGGAAGCCGGTAGCCTTTCGCCGGTTGCCGCCCCCTGCGATAAAGCTTCTTCCTGAGAAGAAGATACGGGGGCGGATAGCGTGACAGGAAGGATAACCACAACATTCCTGAAACATGGAATTTTTTCGGGGATGATGGCATCGCGGTTGCCGGAACTCTCTCCTTCAGCGGCTCCCTTTCGGAGACATTCACTGAGAAAACGGTTCAGCTCCTCGAAGCCCTCATTATTTTTTGCAATACCTATAAATCTAACGGTATCGCCTTGACGAAATTCGATACCCACCGCCGGCTCCACCCCATACTTCGGAGCCAGGCGGATGAAATCGAGTACGCCGGAAGTGTTATTGATATCGGTAAGAACGATTTTGCGGATACCTAAACGCTGTGCCTCTTCCAGTAACTTCTCAACCGAGAGCGTACCGTAATGAAAGCTGAACCAGCTATGGCAATTGAGAAACATAGTACCCCCCGCACCTTATTGATTAATTTATTTCTCATTTTTTTGCTTCCGGCTACCAGCTACCGGCTGCCAGCTGCCAGCTTCCGGCTTCCAGCAATAGGCTTCTTGCTGCTGGCTGCTTGTTGCCCGCTACTACTAGTATTTGGTTCTAGGTAAGAATTATTACCTGCAGAAAAATCAGCCGGTAGCCGGTAGCTGGTAGCTGGAAGCCTTTCATCAGCCGGTAGCTGGAAGCTGGTAGCTGGAAGCCTGAATCCGGAGATAAACTACTCTCCAACCGCAAGCAAGATCAAAACTTCTTTAGCTCTTTTACTTGTATCCAAAGAAGCATCATAACTCCCATGCCCATCAGGCAGAGTGGCGCGTAACGCAGGCCGTTTAAAATAAGATCTAGTGTGTCCATAGCGGTTTAATGTTTAAGGTTTAAAGTTTAAGGTTCAATGTTTAAGGTTCAAAGTTTCAAGTTCCTCCTCCCAGTCTCGTCAGATTCAATTCGTCGCAGACGAAGTGAGCAATGACGAGACGTTCCTCTTTAAAGATTGTAATACGATCAATAACCATGATTGCAATATAGGCATAAAACAAAATCTACCAATTGAAAATTGCCCGGTGGTCGCTAAATGATTGGGAGAGAAAAGGAAAAAAGTTGGGGAGTGATTGTGTGGTGATCAATGACGATGTAATGCCTGATATTGATCCGGTATCTATATCCTCAAACTTCAAAATAGCAATGGAATAGCGCGAGAGAAATTTGTGAAGCAGTAGACGAGAAAGCGAAGTACCAGAGAAGGATGGGTTGTGAAATTGGGTTTTCAAAATGCAATTTAATTTTTGCTTTGATTCCTCGAAATCCCATGTATAGCACTTTAAAGACACTATATATCAATAATATACAATTTTATTGGAAAAATATGGAATTCAATTCCATATTTTTCCATATATTTGTTATATGGTTGTTCGTCAGGCATATGCAGAGGTATTACGATTAGCTTCCGGTTTTAAATCGATAGCGATAACGGGGGCTCGTCAATCCGGGAAAACGACGCTGGTGAAGGAACTTTTTCCCGATAAACCGTACATATCATTGGAAAATCCGGATAGTCGTCGATTTGCTATTGAAGATCCGCGGGGATTTTTGAATCAATGGAAGAATGGGGCAGTGTTGGATGAAGTTCAACGCACTCCGGAATTGTTTTCTTATTTACAAGAACTACTTGATAACAGTAAATCAAAAGGACAATTTATTTTAACAGGATCCAATAACTTGTTGTTGCAAGCTTCCATTTCACAAAGCCTTGCAGGAAGGGTCGCTTATTTTCAACTTCCTGCATTCAGTATTTCTGAATTACAAAAGTCGTCATTGTTACCTGCTGATGACGATGATTTAATGCTGAAAGGATTTTATCCTCCTGTTTACGATCAGGACATACCGGCCGTTGATTGGAGCCGAAATTATATCAGTACTTATGTTGAAAAGGATGTAAGGCAGATTAAAAACATAATCGATTTGCATGTGTTTGAGCGCTTTCTTTCCTTACTAGCCGGTCGATGTTCGCAAGAGTTGAATATGAGTGCACTTGCCATCGAGACAGGTGTTGATGTTAAAACGGTGCAATCCTGGATCAGCCTGTTGGAAAGTAGTTATATTATATTTCTATTGAAGCCGCATCACCGGAATTTCAACAAGATGTTGGTGAAGCGTCCTAAACTTTATTTCTGCGATACATCAATCGTTTGCTCACTGTTGCGCATTACCGAAAAAAATCATATTGAATCGCATCCGCTGCGGGGAGCTGTTTTTGAGAATATGGTAGTGGCAGAATTGCGGAAGTCATATCTCAACAATGGTTCATCCTTGCCCTTGTTTTACTGGAGAGATAAAACAGGTCACGAAGTAGATGTCATTATCGAAAAAAGTAGCGAACTGTTACCCGTAGAAATAAAATCCGGACGCACAGTGAGCGGAGAGTATTTCCGAAATCTTCACTATTGGATAAAACAGAGTAAAATGGCTCACGGTTTTGTGTTGTATGGCGGTAAAGAAAACCAGCAAAGAAGCAATGGAATACAACTCATGAATTGGAGGGAGTATGTGTTGGGAGATTTATTTTGAATACGTTTTTTCGATACTATTTAGAATAGTGTAATTATGGGTGTAAGCAGAAATAGTGAATGAAGAGAAATATTTTTCATTGCATACTTCAAACCAAATTACTTCTCCCTATATTACCCTTCGCCGTTTGACGGTCATACAATCAATGGAAGAATACATCAAAGGTCGGGGTTCACAGATCAATACACCCAATCGCTTTTTGAAGCAGGAACGGGTGCTGGAGCATTTCGAAGGAATTGATGAACTGCCCGATCCGGATCCGGGGACAGAAGTGTTTGTAGATCACCCGAAGCAGATCGTGAATAAGGTGGAGAGTACGGATTTACCTTTTCTCTATTCACTCAATCCCTACCAGGGTTGCGAACACGGCTGTGCCTACTGTTATGCCCGCAATGCGCATACGTTTTGGGGGATGAGTGCCGGACTTGATTTCGAAAGAAAGATTATCGTGAAGCCCAACGCGCCGAAGCTCCTCGAGGAGTTTATCAATAAGAAAAATTACCAGCCTGCCACGATGAGTATGAGCGGCAATACCGATTGTTATCAGCCCCTGGAACGTCAGTATAAAATTACCCGGGGACTCCTCGAAGTTTTTCTGAAGTACCGTCATCCGGTAGGCATCATCACCAAAAACGCGCTCATCCTCCGCGATATCGATTTACTCGCCGAACTGGCTTCAATGCAATTGGTGCATGTGTTTATCTCTATCACGACGCTTGATGAAGAATTACGTCGCACGATGGAGCCGCGCACCTCTTCTTCAGAAAACCGGCTGAAGACCATTCGTAACTTGACCGATAAGGGTATACCCGTAGGCGTTATGACAGCTCCCATTATCCCCGGACTCAACAGCGACGAAATTCCGGATCTCCTCAAAGCAGCCGCGGATCATGGCGCAATAACAGCGGGCTATACCATGGTGCGACTCAATGGCGACGTGAAAGACATCTTCTCCGACTGGCTGCAAAAAAACCGACCCGATGCCGCGAAGAAAGTATGGAACCATATCCGGCATGCACACGGCGGATCAGTCAGTGATTCAAGACCGGGAATACGGATGCGCGGAGAAGGAAATATCGCTCAATCCGTCAATCAGCTTTTTAAACTTTTCAGAAATAAATATTACGGAGAAAATAAAATGCCGGACTATGATTTTACGAAATTTCAAAGAGGCGGGCAGATGAGTTTGTTTTGATGAAGGAACCTGAATTTTAGAAGTTCAGTTTCATCAGTGACATATAAGAATAGTATGTGATTCAAAAGTTTCAGGTGTTTGAGGATACAGCACGGTGGAGGTTTGAAAAAGAGTAAACCCTGCACTCTGTAATGCTGCTGTAATGGCAGAAAGAGAATGGTAATAAAAATAGGTCTGGTCGCCGGTGCTGGCAGTGCGGAGTCCGGAGTTGTTCGGATCACCCTCAACAAAGCTGAGATAAAATACACCGCCGGGGTTTAACAGTTGTTTGACGGAAGAAAAAAGTGAGACACTTTCAGCAGCATTGAGATAAGGAATACAAAAACCACCTATAATTCCATCGTAGCCGGATTGTAATTCATGGATATTTCGTATATCCATAACTGTTACATGGGCTTCCGGAATATTTTCCTGATATAAACGAATCATGTTAGGCGCTACATCGACTCCGTGAAATGTCCAGCCCGGATTTTTCCGGTGGAGGTAACGGGAACAGTTGCCGGGACCACAGCCGATATCGAGAATGCTCGCAGCCGGTTGCCTGATCAGGGAACTGAAAACATCATAACTTTCGTTGTAGATGGTCAGATCCATGAATTTTTCAGCGTAGAGGCCGGCAACTTTGTTCCAGGTGGAATGCGTCGGATCTGTCATTGGGGGTATTTGAAATCAAAGTGAAGTAAGAGTTATGCTATTGTAGGGTAAAGATATTTATTTCAGGTTTCTCCTTCCGGTTTTTTTAAATAAGTTGAACAGGGGAATAATCATCATGTGAATAGTATACTATAATTAAACCTGCCCTGACTTAAACTCAAATAGCATAAGTTTTAATAACAAGCAGGCGGATGGATTCATTCTTTAGTTTGTTTCAGATTTTACAAGCAGACTGGTCTCTTTCTCCAGAATGTCTACATAAGCACCTTCCAGTTTTTCCACCTGCTCCAGGTGTTTGCCGGTTTTGATAAATCTCAGAATGAGCAGGGCCAGTAGCATTATCAATGGAAAAAACAGAAAAATCGTTTGCCATTCGAAAAACGAACGAATAGCCGCCAGCAAACCCGCTCCCGATGACAATCCCAGGTTGAAAATAGTCATGCTGAATGTAAATTGCATGGCAGAAATTCGTCTCCAACACAAATGCATAGCCAAAGCCAGAATACCAATATTGATTAATGTAATCAGCGTACAAAAAACACCAATGTATGCACAAACGAAATTAATATTTTTCCAAAGCGAAGATGAAAAGGCCATGGTTATCACAAGTAATGATATGATAATAAGACCATATTGAATCATACGAACTACCCCAATGCGTTGAATAAGGAGTCCGCCAATCAGCATTCCGCAGATTCCGCCGGTGAGGTTGGAGATGGAATAGACATTGGAATAGAACTGGTTGTTCCAACCTAGTTCCTGTATAGTAAAAATGGGCAAGAGTGTTCTCATGTAATGAATGGCGGCCATTATACTGAAAACGGAAAGAAGCACTAATACACTATTAGGAAGCAAAACCACTTGCTTGAATGATTTAAACAATTTATTCCAGCTATCAACGGTCATGAATGCAGCGTCAGGAGATGTTTTTCCGGCGGTCCAGGGGAGAAGTTTTTCACCGCTTCGTTCTCTCAATGAAAGTGGTACCATCATGATAAGAAATATCACCACTGACATGACGGACACAGCCATGGATAAATTATAGTGGTTGATCAGCCAGCTCCCCGTGATTAAGGAAATAGATGATCCAATCGCTTTCGAACCCCACATCAGGCTATTGGCTTTTCCCTGTTGTTCGATGGGGACAATATCAATAACTAAACTATCCGTGGCAATATCCTGAAATATGATAAATATGTGCAAACAAACTACCGTTCCTGTCAGTAAGGCAATATTTTCCAAAGGGTTTGGTACGAATGAAATGGCTATCAAACTGCAGAGTATACCAAATTGTCCGAATAACAGCCAGGGCCTTCTTCTTCCCATGGGTAGATAAACATATCTTTCCATCATGGGCGCCAGTAAAATTTTCAGACTGAATGGAATCAAAACGACTGCACTATAACCTGCTATTTCACCTGCGCTTTTACCATTCATGGCCATCCATGCGGGAATACCAAAAAGGGTAATTCCCTCCGGAATCCCCTGCGAGAAATACAGAACGATGAAGGTAAAATATCTTAAAGGGGGACTTTCGGAGAGTGGGGAATTTGTTTTAAAGAGTTTCGCTATAAGAGTCATTTTAATGGTCGTTGTTTTCTCTTTGAAGGATCGTTGCTATGGTTTTATTTTTTTCTAAACGCATTCCGGAATTTTAGGAACAGACTGTTCTGCAGAGCACAAGATAGTAAATTTTTCAGCCGGGAATAATCATGGTTTATGATCTCAAGTGGCGTATAATTTAAAAGAACAGACTTAAAAAGTCCGGGCAATTTTATATTATATTGAAAATTAATGTACATTTACCTTGAGTTTATCAGGTATCAATATTCTTCTATGAAACAGATTTCAGCATTCCTTCTTTGGTTAATCATTACTGCCACTTCCGGTTATTCTCAAGTAATCAACTGGCAGGCGGCTGCGGGAGGCGGACACCAACTTGTTTTTGGCGATATGGTTTTAACTCCTGACAGCGGGTTTGCTGTAACCAGTAGGCTCTTCAGCCCCGTAGCGAATGAAGCGCAGGATCCACCTTTTACTGCTAATTGGGCACTAAGTATGAATTACTGGATAGTAAAGTATAATTCAGACCGAAAAATTCAATGGCAAAAGAGATTTGGAGGAACCAAAATAGATAGGCCCGCTAGCTTAATGGTAACAAGAGACGGTGGATTCATTGTTGGCGGAACTTCTGATTCTCCCATCAGCGGTAATAAAACAGAGGCATCCGTAATGAATGATGCCTGGATAGTTAAAGTTGATCCCAACGGAAATGTTATATGGCAGAATACGATTCGAGCAGCTGATGATGATTATCTCACTTGCATGGATACTACTTTGGATAATGGAGTGATCATGGCGATCACTACTAATTCAGGAATTGGACTTAAAAAAACAGTACCACTTTATGGTGTGTATGATTGCTGGTTGGTGAAACTTGATTCGTCTGGAAATGTGCAATGGCAAAACGTGGTGTTTTTACCCGGATATGATGTTGTATATATCAAGAAAATTGTACAATTATCGGACGGAGGGTATATCGCTTTAGGAAACCAAGGAATTAGTAGTGGCGCCATTTCGAGTCCCGTGTTATTAAGACTAGATAGTCTTGGAAACCTCATATGGAATCAACCTTTCTTTAGTTCTGGAGGAGACGATGACATAGAGGCACTCGAAGTTACATCAGATGGTAGTTTTCTAGTCGGCGTGACTTCAAGTGGAGGAATTTCCCCTTGGAAATCAGATAGCTTAATTGGTTATGATGATGTTTGGCTCTTAAAGTTCGATAGTTTAGGAAATTATTTATGGGATAATAGTTACGGTAGTACTAATTCAGATCAGATTTTTGACATATGTTTAAGTACTTCGGGAGATATATATTTAATAGGAAGATCAAATTCAACTATTGGATTTGATAAAACAGAGCGAAGTTGGGGAGATTTTGATTACTGGGCTTTGAAGGTGAGCAACAATGGAATAAAGTTGTGGGATAAAACGATAGGGGGGAAAGGCATAGATACTGGTTATCGAATAAAGTTGTTACCGAATGGAGATATTTTAATTGGAGGAGAATCGTGGTCGCCAAGTGGTTGTGATAGGCGGAATTTTATAAGGGGAATTGAAGATTTATGGCTGATGTCGCTTACTGAAAACTATAACGAAATTACCGGTAATGTTTTTACCGATATGAACTCAAATTCAATTCAAGACTCCGGTGATTTCATTCCTCAAAATTTAAAAATTCAAACCAATGACTCAAATTATTTTTCTTTTATCAGTTATGACGGGACGTATAAAATGTTAGTGGAAGATAACACTTACAATTTTTTACCCGATTCAAATCCTTACTATGGCGTAAATCCTGCTTTGAATACAGCCACCTTTACAGGATTTAAACAAATAGATTCCCTGAACAATTTTATTCTCCACCCCTATGTGTTCATTCAGGATCTTAAGATTACACTTGCTCCACCGGCGTTGGTTCGTCCGGGATTTAATGCCAGCTATATGATAAGTTGTGAAAATAAAGGCACGGTTCCTGTTCCGGCGCAAATCTATTTCAAACTTTATCCAAATACCTCTTATATCTCTTCAACAGCTACACCAATTTTACAGACTTCAGATTCTGTATTGTGGGATATTGGCATTGTAAATCCCGGGCAAAATAAAATTATTAGCGTTACCATTAAACTGGATACTATAATTCAGGTGGGAGATATTTTAAATTCATATGCACAGGCTTTACCCATTGCCACCGATTTTGCCCCGAGTGATAATAATGCCACCTGGGAATCGATTGTCAGAGGAAGTATGGATCCCAATGATATTTTAGTGGATAAACGCACCATCGAATACAGTACATTGCCCTCGAACCCAACCCTCAGGTACACCATTCGTTTTCAAAACACAGGTAATGCTCCGGCTACCATTGTAAATATTATTAATAATCTCCCTATAAAATTATTGGATGCAACATTTGAACTGGAAGCATCTTCCCATCCTGTTAACATAGAATATACAAAAAATTCACGGATGTTAAAATTTGATTTTCCCGGTATCCTTCTGCCCGACAGCGGCACCAACAATGAGCAGTCGATGGGATTTGTTCAGTACTCCATTCGCCCACTTACCAATCTGGTGCCGGGCGATTCAATCAGAAACAAAGCCTTAATTTATTTTGATTATAATAGTCCTGTAATAACTAATTATGCCATTACAGCAATTGTACAAACAACTTCTGTAGAGGAAGTGGTAGCGAACGGAAAGTTAAATGTCTATCCGAACCCTGCAACGAATGTTTTAAACATAAGCTTACCTGAAAGTGTTCAGCCGGGAATAGTGATGGTTTATGATCTTCAGGGACGTTTAATTTGGCAGGAGAAAGTGAATCAGGTGAATGAAATGTATCGGATGAGTTTACAGGCTGTTGATCCCGGAATGTATACCATTCAATTTATTTCCGGTAACAACCGGTATTCCTCCCGTTTTGTGAGGTTATAATCTCATTTTTAGCAGGAATTTGCCTCTGATAGTGTAGTTTAACCTTATTGGTGGAGAAGTTCAAGATTTTATTGATATTTAAATCTCTATTTTAATTAGAAAAATGTACCTTTATTGACGAATAAGGGTTAATTGAGATTGCTATAATTTCATATCTTTAAACAGTATTGTCGGGAAAAAATAAATGGATAATGAGCAATGCAAAATTTTCAGTTTAAAACTATCATGAAAAAAGTTAAAGACAATCTTCTTCATAAACTGACCTTGCTTTTAATTCTATTGGCAACTACTACCTTTTCTCAGGAAATCGAATGGCAGAATACGATTGGGGGGAGTAATCTTGACAACTTATATTGTGCTGAGCAAACTGCTGATGGAGGGTATATATTGGGTGGGAGTTCTGGTTCAAATATCTCTGGTGATAAGTCAGAAAACAGTTTAGGAGGGGATGATATTTGGATAGTAAAAACGGATCGAGTTGGTAATATCCTATGGCAGAATACGATTGGAGGGGGAGGTATGGATCAGGTGTACTCCATTCAGCAAACTGTCGATGGGGGCTATATTTTAGGAGGAAGTTCCACTTCCAATATCTCCGGAGATAAGACAGAGAATAGTAATGGAAGTTGGGACTACTGGATTGTTAAGACCGATTCACTCGGCAATATTCAATGGCAGAATACAATCGGCGGTAGTGAAAGTGATCAATTGAAATCTATAAAGCAAACTGCTGATGGGGGCTATTTTTTAGGAGGATATTCTTTTTCTAACCTATCAGGAGATAAGACAGAGAATAATATTGGAAGTGATGATATGTGGATTGTCAAGACTGATTCGTTGGGCAATATCCAATGGCAGAATACTATAGGTGGGTATCATAGTGATCGACTTACATCCATTGATCAAACAACTGATGGGGGCTATATTTTTGGTTTTTACTCCGGTTCTGGCTTATCTGGTGATAAGACAGAGCAGAGTAATGGTAGTTGGGACTATTGGATTGTGAAGTCCGATTCACTGGGGAATATTCAATGGCAGAATACGATTGGTGGGAGTGGTGATGATAAACTCTACTCCGTTAAGCAAACAGTGGATGGCGGGTATATTTTGGGTGGATCTTCAAGTTCTTTCATATCAGGTGATAAAACGGAACCTAGTACCGGAGGACATGATTTCTGGATTTTGAAAACAGATAGCACGGGAAATATTCAATGGCAGAATACTATTTGGGGGAGCAATAATGATGAACTGATTTCCATTGATCAAACCGCTGATGGAGGGTATGCTTTGGGTGGATATTCAAAGTCATTTATATCGGGAGATAAATCAGAAAATAGTTTGATGCAAAGTATACCACGTTATGATTTCTGGATCATTAAAACTGATCCTGCAGGTTCTATCCAATGGCAGAATACGATAGGTGGAAGTAATGATGATTATTTAACCTCATTTAAACAAACTGCTGACGGTGGCTCTATAATAGGAGGACGCACTCCATCCAATATCTCCGGAGATAAAACGGAAGATGGTAATGGAAGTTTTGACTATTGGATTGTCAAAATATCCAATAAGTACAATTTGATTACTGGTCAAATATTTATTGACTTAAACAGCAATGGCATACATGATAATGGAGAATCTATGTTGCCCGCTCAGAAGATTAAAGAACAAAATACGGGTCGTTTCACCTTTAGTGATCAGAGTGGAAACTATTCAGTTCTTGTTATTGATTCCGGAAATTTCACTGTCTCACCACAATCAGTAATCTGTTATAATCTCTCGCCCGGAACTCAATCTGCAACCTTTGTAGGAACCCACCAAACCGATTCCCTCAACAATTTTGCTTTCCAACCGTTAGGTGTATTTGAAGATGTTTGTGTAACCATTACTCCATTGGGAAATTTCCGCAGCGGCTTCAATGCGAGTTATATGATTAGTTATGGCAACTACGGTACCACTACGGTTTCACCTACCGTATATTTTTATCCATACAACAATGTCACTTTTCAATCCGCAACAGTTACACCGAGCCAAATCTTTCCTGATTCAGTCCTATGGAATTTGCCCGCATTAACACCCTTCCAAACCGGCAGCATTATCGTCACCGTAAATGTTAACCTGGGACTTCCCATCGGCACCCTCATCAACAGCAGCGCGCATATTGAACCTTATACTACCGATGATAATCCGAGCTGCAACAACAGCAATTGGGAAGTGTACACCACCGGCTCCTTTGATCCGAATGATATTCTCGTGAATGAAGACACCCTCACCACCACACAACTCAGCAACGCGCCCTGGTTAGAGTACATCATCCGCTTTCAAAATACCGGTAACGATACAGCTTTCACCGTAAAAATTCTCAATCCGATTGATACCAACAAACTCAATCTTTCCACTTTCGAATTTGTAAACGCATCGCATCCCGTTAACCTCAACTGGATCAACTACCAGCGCAATATGGAGTTTAAGTTTGAAAATATTCTCCTCCCCGATAGCAACTCTAACGAACCCCTCTCGCATGGCTTTGTTCGCTATCGCATCCAACCCAAAACAAATCTTTCCGCAGGGGATTCCATCACCAACTTCGCGGCCATCTACTTTGATTTCAATGAACCTGTGATCACCAACACAGCTAAAACCAGTATTATTCTTCCTACGGGAATTGCATCCGGAACTCCTGTACCCGGTATCCTTCATGTCTTCCCTAATCCTGCAGAAAATACAATTAATATCTCCGGTATTCAATTGGAAAATGGGAAAGCGCAGTTGCGGTTGACGGATATTTATGGTAAACTGATTCTTGAAAAAACAGTGACATCAATAACAACAACTCTAGAAACAAATGCGCTCTCCTCGGGAGTTTATTTGATTCAGTCGGGAGAAATGAGAGCTACGTTTGTGAAACAGTAATTATTGAATTTTAATATTAAAAATTTGAACCATCATGAAAAAAATCAAGAACAGTTTTATTCTTAAATGGACTTTGCTTTTATTTTTTAATACATCAATTACTTTCGCCCAAGAAATCGAATGGCAGAATACGATTGGAGGAAGTCTTACTGATCATCTTAGCTCTATACAACAAACGTCTGATGGCGGTTTTATTTTGGGTGGGCAATCCACCTCAGACATATCCGGAGATAAAACGGAAAATAGTTTAGGAGGAATTGATTATTGGATTGTTAAAACCGATGCGGTAGGAAATATTCAATGGCAGAATACCATAGGTGGAAATTTGGATGATGCGTTAAGATCTGTTCAGCAAACCACTGATGGAGGATATATCATAGGTGGAACTTCTAACTCCAATATCTCAGGTGATAAAACTGAAAATTCAAATGGTGACGATGATTATTGGATCGTAAAAACAGATTCTATTGGAAATATTCAGTGGCAAAATACCATTGGTGGCAGTAATGACGATTGGCTTTTTTCCATTCAGCAAACTTCTGATGGAGGATTTATCATCGGCGGAACCTCCTGGTCAAACACATCAGGCGATAAGAATGAAAATATTGTTGGTATGGGCGGGAATGATTTTTGGATTGTAAAAGCGGACGCTCTGGGAAACATTCAATGGCAAAATACCATTGGTGGAAGTAATATTGATTGGCTATTTTCCATCAAGCAATCCTTTGATGGGGGATACTTTATTGGTGGAAGATCCACCTCCGGTATTTCTGGAGATAAAACAGAAAATGCTTTAGGATTTGAAGATTACTGGATTGTTAAAACCGATTCTGTGGGAAATATTCAATGGCAGAATACTATTGGTGGAAATAATACTGATGCATTAACTACTGTCGAACTTACAGCGGATGGAGGATATATTATTGGTGGATTTTCCGGTTCCGGCATTTCAGGCGACAAGACAGAAAGGCGTAAAGGTATTTGGGATTATTGGGTTTTAAAAATTGACTCAATTGGAAACATTCAGTGGCAGAGAACCATAGGAGGGAGTGGAGCCGATGTCCTATTATCGCTCCAACAAACTGATGATGGAGGGTATATTTTTGGCGGATCATCCGGTTCACTCATATCCGGAGATAAAACTGAAAATAGCCTGGGAATAAATAATTACTGGGTAATAAAAACTGATGTTCAGGGTGCGATTATTTGGCAGAATACCATTGGAGGTTTAGGGGATGATCAGCTGGCTTCACTTCAACAAACCAATGACGGAGGATTTATTTTAGGCGGACATTCTAATTCTTTGATAGCCGGAGATAAGACAGAAAATAGTAATGGGAATTTTGATTACTGGATGGTTAAATTAACTAACTCCTATAATATCATATCTGGTAAATTATTTGCTGACCTCAACAGTAATTCTGCAAACGATGTTGGGGAGTCGGTTCTTACAGGAAGGAAAGTGATAGAGCAAAGCAATGGAGAATTTGCATTCACTGATCATAATGGCGATTATTCTCTTGTAGTGTTTGATTCAGGAAATTTCACTGTGTCGCCACAACCTGTAAACTGGTATAATCCTGTTCCTGCATCGCACTCAGTCAATTTTACAACAATTTATGAAACCGATTCGCTCAATGATTTTGCTTTTCAACCGCAAGGAGCCTATGATGATGTCTGTATTACTATTTCTCCACTGGGTAATTTCAGAAGTGGTTTGAATGCATATTATCAAATTAGTTATGGTAATTACGGAACTACGACGCTTGCACCCACCGTGATTTTTTATCCGGCTAATACTATTAGTTTTTTGTCAGCAACAGTTACTCCCGGCCAAATCACTCCTGATTCAGTGTTATGGAATTTGCCTTCACTCGCCCCATTCCAAACCGGTACTTTCGTTGTTACAGTAAATGTAAATTCAGGACTTCCCATCGGCACACTCATCAACAGTAGCGTACATATTGAACCTTATGCCACCGATGTCAACCCCATTTGCAACAATAGTAATTGGGAAGTGTACACCACCGGCTCCTTTGATCCGAATGATATTCTCGTGAATGAAGACACCCTCACCACCACACAACTCAGCAACGCGCCCTGGTTAGAGTACATCATCCGCTTTCAAAATACCGGCAACGATACAGCATTCACCGTAAAAATTCTCAATCCGATTGATACCAGTAAACTCAATCTTTCCACTTTCGAATTTGTAAACGCATCGCATCCCGTTAACCTCAACTGGATCAACTACCAGCGCAATATGGAGTTTAAGTTTGAAAATATTCTCCTCCCCGATACCAACTCTAACGAACCCCTCTCGCATGGCTTTGTTCGCTATCGCATCCAACCCAAAACAAATCTTTCCGCAGGAGATTCTATCACCAACTTCGCTGCCATTTACTTTGATTTTAACGAACCTGTGATCACCAATACCGCAAAAACGAGTATTATTCTTCCTACGGGAATTGCATCTGCATCACCAACACGCGGCAAATTGCATGTCTTCCCAAATCCTTCGGAGAATACAATCAACATCTCCGGCATTCAATTGGAGAATGGGAGAGCGCAGTTGAGGTTGACGGATATTTATGGGAAGTTAATTCTTGAGAAAACGGTGACAACTACAACTTCAACACTAGAAACAAATCAGCTCTCTAATGGGGTCTATCTGATTCAATCAGGGGGAGTGAGGGCGACGTTTGTGAAACAGTAAATATTTAATTTTAATAAATTTTACCATCATGCAAAAAATCAGAATTAGTTTTCTTCTAAAATGGACTTTACTTTTATTGTTGAGTACTTCAAATGTATTCTCCCAAGAAATCGAATGGCAGAATACGATTGGGGGGAGTGGAGATGATTTATTTACATCTATTCAGCAAACCGCAGACGGGGGTTATATTTTAGGTGGGTATTCCTCGTCAAACATCTCCGCAGACAAAACAGAAAATGGTTTAGGGGTTTATGATTACTGGATCGTAAAAACCGATAGTGCGGGTAATATCCTGTGGCAAAATACGATTGGTGGTAGTGAAACTGATCAATTGCAATCTATAAAGCAGACCTCTGATGGTGGATTTATTTTGGGTGGATCATCCGATTCCAACATCTCCGGAGATAAGACAGAAAATTGTTTAGGAGGTACTGATTATTGGATGGTAAAAACCGATGCGATGGGGACTATCCAATGGCAGAATACGATTGGTGGAAGTGGGTATGAATATTTGTTCTCAATTGAGCAAACTACTGACGGCGGTTATATTTTAGGGGGCTATTCATCTTCGAATATCTCAGGAGATAAGTCAGAAAATAGTATAGGAGGGAATGACTACTGGATTGTAAAAACCGATTCAACAGGGAATGTCCAATGGCAGAATACAATTGGGGGGAGTTCTAGTGATATTTTGTACTCTATAAATCAAACCACAGACGAGGGCTTTATATTGGGGGGATATTCTTTATCAAACATCACCGGAGATAAGACAGAAAATAATTTAGGAGGGAGGGATTATTGGATAGTAAAAACTGATTCAACGGGGAATATCCAATGGCAAAATACAATTGGAGGGAGTTCTAATGATCAGTTGCAATCCATAAAGCAAACCACTGATGGAGGCTATATTTTGGGAGGTTATTCAGAATCTTATATCTCCGGAGATAAGACGGAAAACAGTATGGGAGGTGTTGACTACTGGATCGTTAAAACCGATTCAACAGGGACTATCCAATGGCAGAATACAATTGGCGGGAGTTTAAAGGATTATTTATTGTCTCTTGAACAATCCACGGATGGCGGATATGTTTGTGTTGGATATTCGGAATCTTATTTCTCCGGCGATAAAACGGAGAATATTTTGGGCGGGTGGGATTACTGGATCGTAAAAACCGATGGGGCAGGGAATATTCAGTGGCAGAATACACTTGGAGGAAATACCGATGATTTCACTTACTCAATTGTGCAAACTATCGATGGAGGCTTTATATTGGGTGGAAATTCTGATTCCAATATCTCCGGTGATAAAACAGAAATAAGTTTAGGGGTAGGTGGTGATTACTGGATCGTAAAACTAACTACTAATTATAATTTGATTAACGGTAAGTTGTATGCTGACCTTAACAGCAACGGCGCTCAGGACAGCGGAGAACCCCCACTATTGTCACGGAAGATTATGGAGCAGAATACCGGTCGTTTTGCCTTTAGCGATCAAAATGGTAATTACTCGGTGTCTGTATTGGATTCCGGAAATTTCACGGTGTCACCGCAAACAGTGAACTGGTATAACTCCGTACCCTCATCACAAAGTGTTTCTTTCAGCGGAATTCAGCTAACTGATTCTATCAACGATTTTGCTTTTCAACCAACTGGGGTTTTTAATGACGTTTGTGTTAGTATTGTTCCATTAGGTAACTTCCGGAGTGGATTTAATGCTTCGTATGCAATTAGTTATTCCAATAATGGTAATACGACCATTTCTCCATCTGTAGTTTTCTTCCCGGATTCAATTTTAAATTATATCACCGCATCAATTCTACCAACATTAATATCCATTGATTCAGTTGTATGGACCTTGCCGGCATTGGCCCCCTTTCAAACCGGAAATATTGTTCTGACAATAAATATTGATCCGGGTTTACAAATTGGTTCACCGGTAAATTCAAATGTACGAATTGAACCTCTCGCCAATGATGCAGATCCAACTTGTAATTTCGCAACTTCACAAGTATTGCTTTCCGGCTCTTTTGATCCCAACGATATTTTGGTGAGTGAAGACACCCTCACCACCACCCAACTCAGCAACGCACCCTGGCTGGAGTATATCATCCGCTTTCAAAATACCGGCAACGATACGGCATTCACAGTAAAAATTCTAAACCCTATTGATACCAATAAACTCAACCTTTCCACCATCGAATTTGTAAACGCATCGCATCCCGTCAATCTCAACTGGATCGACTACCAGCGTAACATGGAGTTTAAATTTGAAAATATTCTTCTTCCCGACAGCAGTACTAACGAACCCCTCTCGCATGGCTTTGTTCGTTATCGCATCCAGCCCAAAACAAATTTAAGCGCGGGAGATTCTATCACCAACTTCGCAGCCATTTACTTTGATTTTAATGAACCCGAGATCACCAACACAGCTAAAACTATTATTCTTCTTCCTACCGGAATTGCATCTGCATCACCAACACTAGGAAAATTACATGTCTTCCCAAATCCCGCAGAAAGCACATTAAACATCTCCGGCATCCAACTCGAAAACGGAAAAGCACAATTACGATTAACGGATATTTATGGGAAACTTATCTTAGAAAAAACGATATCATCAATAACGACAACACTTGAAACAATTAATCTCTCTTTAGGAATATATTTGATTCAATCTGGTGAATTGAGAGCCACCTTTGTGAAGCAATAACCTCAAATTAATTTCGAAAGTATCATCTTCAAATAAAGCATTACCAAATAAAATGGCTCTCAATTATCTACCTCTAATTAAAAACATCTTCAAATTTTAAAATTGATAAATCTTCAAATTGTATGCTCATGACTAAAATTTATAACTTTGCACTATACATTTTTTGTTTGCTTTCATTAGCATTCAAACCCGTTTTCGCTCAGGAAATTGAATGGGAAAAAACAATTGGAGGATCGGGTACAGACGAGTTGTTTTGACTAAAGCAGACCTCCGATGGGGGGTATATACTGGGAGGGTTTTCCACTTCTAATATTTCAGGAGATAAAACCGAGAATTCTCACGGGGACAATGATTATTGGATTGTGAAAACCGACTCCAAGGGTAATATCCAATGGCAGAATACCATTGGAGGGACGGGTATTGATTACCTTTACTCGATTGCTCAAACCACCGATAATGGTTTTATTTTAGGCGGATGGTCAGATTCTGATATTTCAGGAGATAAAACGGAGTCGCCGTTTGGTTATGCAGATTATTGGATAATTAAAACAGATTCATTAGGAGTCATTCAATGGCAGAATTCCATTGGGGGAAGTGTAGGTGAGGCATTAAATTCAATTCAACAAACCACCGACGGGGGATATATTTTAGGGGGAAGATCGTCATCCTTTATTTCAGGAGATAAAACAGAGAATAGTCAGGGTGATTACGATTATTGGATAGTAAAAACCAATTCGTTGGGGAACATTCAATGGCAGAATACAATTGGAGGAAATAAAAGGGATTACCTACACTCCGTTCAACAAACTTTTGATGGAGGGTATATTTTAGGCGGATATTCCAATTCAAACATTTCAGGAGATAAGACGGAAAACAGCACTAGCCATGATTATTGGATAGTAAAAACTGATTCCATTGGAAACATTCAATGGCAGAATACCATAGGAGGAAATAATGTCGATGAATTGCAAAGCATTCAACAAACTGCTGATTCCGGTTATATTTTAGGTGGATGGTCTTATTCAAGTATTTCAGGAGATAAATCTGAGGATTGTCGGGGGTATCAGGATTATTGGATAGTAAAAACAGATTCAATGGGGGTTATTGAATGGCAGAGAACTCTGGGGGGAAATATTAGTGAAATGTTGTATTCAGTTAAACAAACTAGTGATGGCGGATATATTGCAGGTGGGCTTGCGACTTCTTTTATTTCAGGAGATAAAACGGAGTATACCCAGGGAGGTGTTGATATTTGGGTCATTAAATTGGATGAAACTGGATCCATTCAATGGCAGAATACCATTGGAGGAAGTGATAATGATTGGATACGCCCAATAAGCCAAACGATGGATGGGGGATACATTATGGGCGGATCTTCCCAATCTAGCATCTCAGGAGATAAGACAGAAAATTGTGTAGGAGGGTATGATTACTGGATTATAAAATTAACCGATAAGTTCAATTTAATTCGCGGACAATTGTGCGCTGATTTGAATACCAATGGCATTCCGGATAGTGGAGAACCCCCTTTAGTGGGAATGAAAATTACTGAACAAAATACCGGTCGATTCACTTTCACGGATCAAAATGGAAATTATACGATTTCTGTATTGGATACAGGAAGCTTTTCTGTTTCACCTCAAATACTGAATTGGTGGAATCCTGTTCCCGCTACTCAATCAGCAAACTTTCCCGGATTCCATCAAACCGATAAATTCAATGATTTCGCATTTCAACCACAAGGTACTTTTGAAGATGTATGTATTAAGATTACTCCTATGGGACGTTTCCGCAGCGGTTTCATTGCAAGATATATGATCAGTTACGGAAATTATGGCAACACGACCGTTTCGCCTACAGTATATTTTTTTCCGTATAATAATGTCACCTTTCAATCATCCACACCTCCCCCGTCTCAAATCACTCCTGATTCAGTGCTCTGGAATTTGCCCGCCTTAACCCCTTTCCAAACCGGCAGCATTATCGTCACTGTAAATGTAAACATAGGACTACCCATCGGCACGCTCATCAACAGCAGTGCGCATATTGAGCCGTATGCCACCGATGATAACCCAAGCTGCAATAACAGCAACTGGGAAGTGTACACCACAGGCTCCTTTGATCCGAATGATATCCTCGTCAACGAAGATACCCTCACCACCACCCAACTCAGCAACGCACCCTGGCTGGAATACATCATCCGCTTTCAAAACACCGGTAATGATACAGCTTTCACCGTAAAAATTCTGAATCCGATTGACACTAACAAACTCAATCTCTCCACTTTCGAATTCACCAACGCCTCGCATCCGGTCAACCTGAACTGGATCAACTACCAGCGCAACATGGAGTTTAAATTTGAAAATATTCTCCTTCCCGACAGCAACACCAATGAACCCCTCTCGCATGGCTTTGTTCGCTATCGCATCCAGCCTAAAACAAATCTCAGCGCCGGCGATACTATTCCCAACTTTGCTGCCATATTTTTCGACTTCAATGAGCCTGTCATCACCAATACGGTAAGAACAATCATTAGTCTTCCTACGGGAATGACATCTGCAACTCCACTACCCGATAAATTACATGTCTTCCCAAATCCCACAGAGAATAACCTTAATATCTCCGGGATTCAATTGGAGAATGGGAAAGCGCAGTTGAGGCTTACTGATATCTATGGGAAACTCATCCTCGAAAAAACTATATCATCAATAACCACTATCATAGAAACCAATAATCTCTCCAGTGGAATTTATTTTATAAAATCCGGTGATTTGCGTGCAACCTTTGTGAAGAAATAACAGTCTATAATTATAATTGAAGATTTTACCAGGTATGATTTTCGATTAATTTGAAAGTGGAATGTTAATTTTAAAATATGAAAATGATATGCGTTTATCCGTTTTTATGCGTCTAATAGTTTTATTTCTGCTTACCAACCTGCCAACATTTGGTCAAGAAATCGATTGGCAGAATACCATTGGCGGTTTAAGAGAAGATTGGCTGACGTCCATTCAACAGACCACCGATAAGGGTTATATTGTGGGTGGGTTTTCTGATTCGGACATATTTGCAGATAAGACAGAAAACAGTTTAGGCTTAGAAGATTATTGGATTGTTAAAACCGATTCTTTAGGAAATATCCAATGGCAAAATACCATTGGAGGAAGTGGGTATGATAACTTAAACACTCTTGTTCAAACTTTAGATGGTGGTTATATTTTAGGAGGGTTTTCATTGTCGAGCATTTCAGGAGATAAATCGGAAAATTGTATAGGCGAAAGAGATTTTTGGATTGTGAAAATTGATTCTATTGGTTTTATTCAGTGGCAGAATACGATAGGTGGGAGTTTAGATGATTATTTGACTTCTATTCAACAGACTTTAGATCATGGCTATATTTTAGGTGGGTGTTCCAGCTCAGGTGTTTCAGGGGATAAAATAGAAAATAATTTGGGCAGTAGAGATTTTTGGGTAGTGAAAGTCGATTCTATTGGTAATATTCAGTGGCAAAATACGATTGGTGGGGATAACTTAGATCAACTGAATTCAATTCAACAGACAACTGATGGTGGATATATTTTAGGAGGACACTCGGAATCCAATATTTCAGGTGATAAAACTGAAAATAGTTTAGGGTCTAGTGATTATTGGATAGTTAAAATCGATTCGGTGGGTGTAATACAATGGCAGAATACTATAGGAGGAAGTGATTATGATCAGTTGTCATCAATGGAGCAAACGATCGATGGAGGATATATTTTAGGTGGATTTTCTTGGTCATCCATTTCTGGAGATAAGATTGAAAATTGTGTTGGCTCCTCAGGCGGTGTTTGTGGTCCAGATTACTGGATTGTAAAAACGGATGGGTTAGGAAATATCCAATGGCAAAATACGATTGGAGGTTGGGGTAATGATTATTTGACTACGATTAGAGAAACACCAGGTGGTGGATTTGTTTTTTGTGGGTTTTCTGATTCAAATATAGGAGGAGATAAAGCGGAAAACAATGTAGGACAATTGGACAATTGGATTGTAAAAGCGGATAGCCTTGGAAATATACAATGGCAAAATACTATTGGTGGTAGCCTCAACGAAGATTGGAATTCACTAAGCCTGACAGATGATGGAAGCATAATTTTGGGCGGATGTTCTTACTCAAATATTTCTGGAGATAAAACAGAAAATAACATGGGGCTAGCCATAGTTAGAAAAGATTACTGGGTAATCAAATTGACCGAAAGTTTCAGTATGATATTCGGACAAGTGTATGCAGATTTAAATGGCAATAGCGTACTAGATGCCGGAGAACCACCATTGCAAGCATGGAAGATTACTGAATTAAACACTGGCCGTTTTTCGTTTACTGATCAAAATGGTAGTTATAATTTATCTGTTTTGGATTCTGGAAATTTTACGTTGACTCCTCAGCTGGCGAATTGGTTTAGTCCTTTGCCAATATCAAAAGCAGTTTCTTTCACAGGAATAAATCAAACCGATTCCCTCAACGATTTTGCATTTCAACCTCAAGGCATATTTGAAGATGTTTGTGTAACGATTACGCCTATGGGAAATTTCCGCAGCGGCTTTTCAGCAAGTTATGCTATCACTTTTGGTAACTACGGTAATTCCACTGTTTCGCCGACTGTTTATTTTTATCCAGATAGTAATATCACTTTTCAATCAGCAACACTTACCCCTACCCAAATCTTTCCTGATTCAGTGATATGGAATCTACCCTCATTAACTCCCTTCCAAACCGGCAACATCATAGTCACAGTAAATGTGAATCTCGGACTCCCTATCGGCACCCTCATCAACAGCAGTGCGCATATTGAGCCTTATGCCACCGACGATAACCCAAGCTGCAATAACAGCAATTGGGAAGTGTACACCACCGGCTCCTTTGATCCGAATGATATTCTCGTCAACGAAGATACCCTCACCACAACACAACTCAGCAGCGCACCCTGGCTGGACTATATCATCCGTTTTCAGAACACCGGGAACGATACGGCTTTCACAGTAAAAATTCTAAACCCTATTGATACCAACAAACTTAATCTTTCTACCATCGAATTTGTATACGCATCGCATCCCGTCAACCTCAACTGGATCAACTACCAACGCAACATGGAGTTTAAGTTTGAAAACATTCTTCTCCCCGACAGCAACACCAATGAACCCCTCTCGCATGGTTTTGTTCGTTATCGCATCCAACCCAAAACAAATCTTTCCGCAGGAGATTCTATCACCAACTTCGCTGCCATTTACTTTGATTTTAACGAACCTGTGATCACCAATACGGCTAAAACCAGTATTATTCTTCCTACGGGAATTGCATCTGCATCACCAACACACGGCAAATTGCATGTCTTCCCAAATCCTTCGGAGAATACAATCAACATCTCCGGCATTCAATTGGAGAATGGGAGAGCGCAGTTGAGGTTGACGGATATCTATGGGAAACTGATTTTTGAGAAAACAGTCACATCAACTATCGCCGATCTCGAAACAACAAATTTGCCCTCGGGACTTTATCTACTACAATCCGGAGCATCCCGTGCAACCTTTATGAAGCAATAGTAGTCTATAGTTTTAATTGGAAATTTTACCAGTGTAGGTTTCCGGTTAACTCACTAGTAGATTATTAACTTTAAAGGATATGAACGTCACAAGGACTCTTCGTTTTAAACTTGTTTGTGTTTTATTGCTACTTATCAAACTCTCTGTGTCAGGTCAGGAAATCGAATGGCAGAAGACCATAGGAGGTAGTTGGAGTGATAAACTGTCTTCAATTGAGCAAACTGCTGATGGGGGTTATCTTTTAGGCGGATCTTCCAGATCCATTATTTCCGGTGATAAGACGGAAAATAGTTTAGGAGGATATGATTATTGGATCCTAAAAACCGATTCATCAGGGAATATCCAATGGCAGAATACGATTGGTGGCGGTTGGAACGACAGACACTCTTCAATTGAGCAAACTGTTGATGGGGGATATATTTTGGGCGGAACTTCTCTATCTGATATCTCCGGCGATAAGACAGAAAACCGCATGGGTGGTGATGATTATTGGATTGTTAAAATTGATTCATTTGGAAATATTCAATGGCAGAATACGATTGGGGGAAATGATAATGATCAACTATCTACACTCCAACAAACCATTGATGGGGGCTATATTTTAGGTGGATCGTCCCTATCCGGCATCTCAGGAGATAAAACAGAAGTCGGGTATGGTGGTTGGGATTACTGGATCGTAAAAATCGATTCAACAGGCAGTATCCAATGGCAAAATTCGATGGGTGGAAGTGATTATGATTATTTACGCTCTATACAACAAACTAGTGATGGTGGATTTATTTTGGGTGGTTATTCCG
Organism: Bacteroidota bacterium; assembly: GCA_016713925.1. NCBI lineage: Bacteria > Pseudomonadati > Bacteroidota > Bacteroidota bacterium. The sequence goes on along the minus strand of JADJOH010000002.1, from coordinate 1,206,959 downwards.
CTTCAAATATTTCAGTTGATAAAGCAGAAAATTGTTTAGGTGTCTTTGATTACTGGATAGTTAAAATTGACTCCTTAGGAAATATACAATGGGAAAATACAATTGGGGGTAATGGTATTGATGTTTTGTCATCCATACAGCAAACTACTGATGGTGGCTTTATTGTAGGTGGTCATTCTGATTCTCACATCTCTGACGATAAGACCGAGGTTAATTTAGGATTTCAAGATTACTGGATCGTAAAAACCGATGCAAGTGGAGTGGTCCAATGGCAGAATACAATTGGTGGTAGTTTATCTGATTATTTGAACGCTATTCTGCAAACTGTTGACGGGGGCTATATTTTAAGCGGAACTTCACTTTCCGGAAGCTCAGGAAATAAGAGTGAATTTAATTTGGGTGATAAAGATTACTGGATAGTAAAAACGGATACGGCAGGAAACATTCAATGGCAGAATACGATTGGGGGAAGTTTAGGGGATGAATTAATGTCTGCTCAAGTAACTGTTGATGGAGGATATATTTTAGGCGGATATTCCTTATCCGGTATTTCCGGAGATAAATCGGCAAATTGTATAGGAGGTGATGATTATTGGATCGTGAAACTTACTGAAAAATTTAATAGGATTACCGGCCGGCTGTTCGCTGATAGCAACAGCAATGGGATACAAGATAGTGCAGAACTATCTCTGACTGCAAGGAAGATAACCGAACAGAATACCGGTCGAATTACCTTTACTGATCAAAATGGAAACTATTCACTTGTGGTGTTGGATTCCGGGAATTTCACAGTGTCTCCACAATCATTATTATGGTATAATCCTGCTCCTTTTTGGCACACCGTTGCCTTCACCGGAAATCAACAAACAGATTCCCTCAACGATTTTGCATTCCAACCACAGAGCACTTTTGATGATGTATGTGTAACGATAACACCAATGGGGCCTTTCCGCAGTGGCTTCAATGCCTTTTATCAAATTAGTTATGGCAATTACGGTACAACCACCGTTACACCAACAGTGATTTTTTACCCTTTCAGCAATATCACATTTCAGTCGGCGACGCTCCCACCAAGCCAAATCACTCCTGACTCAGTGCTATGGAATCTGCCGGCGATGACTCCCTTCCAAACCGGTAGCATTATCGTAACAGTCCATGTCAACCCCGGCCTTCTTAACGGAACCCTCATAAACAGCAGTGTACATATCGAACCATACCTCACCGATGCCAACCCAAGCTGCAATAACAGCAACTGGAAAATATATACCACAGGCTCCTGTGATCCCAATGATATACTTGTGAACGAAGCTGCATTTACCACTACGCAATTAAGCACATTTCCCTGGTTAGAGTACATCATCCGCTTTCAAAACACCGGCAACGATACGGCTTTCACAGTAAAAATTCTGAATCCGATTGATACCATCAAACTCAACCTCTCCACCATCGAATTTGTAAACGCATCGCATCCCGTCAATCTCAATTGGATCAACTACCAGCGGAACATGGAATTTAAATTTGAAAATATTTTATTAGTGGATAGCAACACCAACGAACCCCTCTCTCATGGCTTTGTTCGTTATCGCATTCAGCCTAAAACAAATTTAAGCGCGGGAGATTCTATCACCAACTTCGCAGCCATTTACTTCGACTTCAACGAGCCCGTTATCACCAACACAGCTAAAACTATTATTATTCTCCCTACTGGAATTCCATCTGCAACAGCCACACAAGGGAAGCTCTTCGTCTTCCCAAATCCCGCAGAGAATTCAATTAATATCTCCGGAATTCAATTGGAGAATGGGAAAGCGCAGTTGAGGCTGACGGATATTTATGGGAAACTCATCCTCGCAAAAACGATCACAACATCAACAGCTACTCTTGAAACAGATCATCTCTCCACAGGTATCTATCTGATTCAATCAGGAGAAATGAGAGCGACGTTTGTGAAGCAATAAGCTCACCCAACATAAAGAGTCAAAATTGAAAAATCGCGCATTCAAAATAAATCAAGTCGAGGCCTCTCCATCAATAAGTACCAACAGTAATTAAAACCATCTTCAAATTCATCCATTTTCAAATCTTCAAATTCATCTCATCTTTCGCGAGGCGCTATCTCCTTACGGAGATTTTTGCTCGCGATCACGAGCTAAAGCTCGCGACAAACCTGTCTCCCGCCAGGGAGATCAACCCATCTTCAAATCTTCAAACCTGTCTCCCGCCAGGGAGATCAACCCATTTTCAAATTATGATTTTAACCCATTAAACGGATTAAGTTTCCGTAAATTCAATCCCGTTCCTATTGCTCTTTGTATCGCTGCATCCCCGAATTTCAATCGCATCTTATCCATCGCCTGGTAGAGGTTGATGATTTCTTCACTGTCTTCGAAAAGGTTGATCTGGTGTCCGCCGCCGACGAGGTGACTGAAGCGTATCCCCAGCAACCGTACCAGCATCCGCCGTTCGTAGAGCTTGTCGAAGAGTTCCTTCGCTCTTGATATCAGCGTATGGTCGTTGGAGGAATAGGGGATGCGGCATTGCGTGGTGTGGGTGTCGAAGTTGGAGTAGCGGATCTTTACGGTAATGCAGGCCGTTAGTTTATTTTCGCTGCGCAACTGGAAGGCGAGTTTCTCCACCATTTTCACGAGGAGCGCTTTGAGGAAGACAATGTCGATGGTGTCGGTGTCGAAGGTTTCTTCGGTGCTGATGCTCTTGCGTTCGCTGTAGGGCTCTACCGGACTGTTGTCAATACCATTGGCTTTCTTCCAGAGCACGATGCCGGGTTCGCCCAGGACTTTCTCGAGCAACCTGACGGGCATCTCCTGGAGAGTGTGGATTTTCTCTACGCCCATGCTGCGCAGCAATCCCGCGGTTTTTTCGCCGGCACCCGGAATCTTACTCACTGAAAGCGGCGCAAGAAAGGGCTTCTCCTTGCCGAAATCGATTTTTAATTGTCCGTTGGGCTTGGCTTCTCCCGTGGCGACTTTACTCACCGTCTTGTTCTGCGAGAGGCCGAAGGAGATGGGCAGTGCGGTTTCCTTCATGATCTTCTGCCGTAACTCCGTAGCAAAACTGTAGCAACCGTAAAAACGATCCATGCCGCTCAGGTCGATGTAGAATTCGTCGATGGAGGATTTCTCGTACAGCGGAACCTGCTCGTGGATGATATCGGTGACCATCCCGGAGTAGTAACTATAGCGTTCATAATCTCCACGGATAATGATGGCATCGGGACAGAGGCGCCGCGCCATACGGATGGGCATGGCCGAGTGTACCCCGAACGCCCGGGCCTCGTAGCTGCAGGCTGATACCACGCCCCGCTCACTGCTGCCCCCCACAATTACCGGCTTGCCGAATAGTCCGGGATGCTCAAGGCGGGATACCGAGACGAAGAAACTGTCAAGGTCCATGTGGACAACGGTGCGGGAAGGATCTGCCATTGGGATGTTTAAATTATTTCCTATCTTTGACTGCCAGGCAATCATTTGGAAGGACTGCAATATAAACATATATTTGCAAAACTATTTATCAAAAACACCTTTCAGATGAAACAGCTTATAGTAAATGAAAGTGCCTCCCGGTATAAACGCAGCGGTAGCAGCGGTCTCGCGGCGGGCGCAACGAAGACAGAAAATGAGATTGCAACGTTAATATTGGATTGTGCAGTAGAGTTGCACCGACATCTGGGTCCCGGATTATTGGAAAGTGCATATGAGGCTACAATGATGCATTTATTATTGAAGAAGGGATTAAGAGCAGAACACCAAAAGGCGCTTCCGTTGGTGTATGAAGAGGTGAAACTGGAAGCCGGATATAGGGTAGATATATTGGTGGAGAAGAAAGTAATAGTGGAGGTGAAATCAGTAGAGATTCTTAACGATGTACATCTGGCACAAGTAATGACTTATTTAAGATTATCAGGATGTAAACTTGGACTACTAATCAACTTCAATTCAATGAAGGTGATGGATGGTGTCCGAAGAGTTGTAAACAAATTATAGAACCGTTGCGTCCGCTGCGATCCCGCCGCGTCGTTGCGTTTAAAGGACGATTATTACCCGAAGCTTATGACATTTAACGCTAACATCAAACTTCTTCGCCAGCGCCGCAAGCTGACGCAAGACCACGTTGCCGGTGAACTCGGCATCAGTCGCTCCACCCTCAACAGCTACGAGAACGGCAGCGTCCAGAACCCTACACTCGAGATGCTCATGTCTTTCTCAAAGTATTTCCGCGTCAGCATCGACACCCTCGTCAAACTCGACCTCACCAAGCTGAGCGAATTTCAACTCTCAGAACTCGAGCGAGGCCACGATGTGTACGTCACCGGTGCCCGCCTGCGCGTCATCGCCACTACCGTCGACAGCAACAACAAGGAGAACATCGAAGTCGTTCCCATCAAAGCAAAAGCCGGATATAAAAATGGTTTTGCCGATCCCGAGTTCATCAAGAAACTACCCACCTTCCAATTGCCCATCCTATTCGGCGACCGCAAATACCGCATGTTCCAGATTTCCGGCGACTCCATGATGCCCATTCCCGACAAGAGCTGGGTGATCGGGGAGTACGTGGAAAATTTTTACGACATCAAAGACGGTAACGCGTATGTGTTATTAACGCAGGAAGATGGTGTGGTATTTAAAGTTGCGTATAAGCAGATCAGGAAGAATAAGAATTTACTGCTGAAGTCACTCAATCCCAACTACGATCCCTACGAGGTACCGTCTACGGATATCCGCTAAGTATGGAGCTTCTGCAATTACATCAGCGCCGAACTCCCCGAAGAATACTGGGCCAAGGACCGTGTGCTGAAACGCATCGAAAAATGGAAGCAGAGATGAAGGATTTGAAAGGGAATTTATAGAGTGCCTTTCATCCAATTATCGAATATTAAGATAATATTTATCGTGCAATCAGAAATTTTCCGGAATACACGAACGTATCTCCATTTGCTCGTAATTGATATATGCCGGCAGGAATCATGGAAATATCAATGCGATTGTCCCCATCCATCGTTAGCGAAAAAGATCTTCCCATAACATCAATGGCAACAATTGAATGTAAAATTTCATCGGAGGTTATATAAATTTCGGTAGCGGCAGGTGATGGAGAAATGGAGATCGGTAAGGATACCGCAGCTTCTGAAATGCCTGTAGTAATGACAGGTATATTGTATTTCAAAGTAGTTCCATAATTGATCGTATTATTATTTTCACAAGAACTTCCGGTTACGATAAGTCTGTTGAAAGCATCCAGGCGTGCTGCCGCAATACCATCATTGGAACCGCAGGGACCATCATATACAAAGGTATTGTTAATAGTGCCTTGCGCATTGTAAAACCATACATTAAAGTTGTTACCTCCGCCAACAGCAATCACATTCTTCTGAGGACTCAACAGTAAATCCTGAATCATCCCTCCGGCGAAGGAAGAATCTCTCCAGACAATACTACCGTCCATGGAGTTGTGCTTGTTAACATAACGCTTGGTAGGAGGAAGGTTGGAATTGTTTCCGGCAAGATAAACGGCATTATTGCTCAGATCAACGAGCATTTGCGTAAAATAAAGATTTGGCCCTTCGGCTGTTATCGTATCATAACTATTGATATATATGACACCTGCATCTAATATTCGTGTTAGTACATTGACCGGATCCGGCACACCGCTGAGTTGTTTAGTTAAAACAAATATTTCTCCGTTTTCTACATGAATCATTTGTGGGTCAGCAAATGAACTATAGAGGGGAGCGGTCCACATTTTAGAGGCGTAGTTGAAGTTTAATTTCGATATGCTTCCAGGACCTGCATAGTAAACTGTCCCGTTCGGTAAATAATAACAAGGCCCGGGATATACACCAAAACCAAGCGTGTCATGAAATTGAGCAATCAGGTTAAAATTTGAATCGAATTTCAGAAATGAATATATAGATAAACCCGCATTTACTTTTATAAATGAAGTATGAATATTATTGGATTGATCAATATGAAGACCATAAGAGTAAAAAGGTTGAGACTTAATACCAATAAGCCGGGTGGTTTCAACAGTATCGATTACCAATTGGTTGATCAAATTGCCCAGCGTATCTATTTTAAGAAGACATAAATGGTTATATTGGGACTGAGATGCATTACTCACGTTCGCGGCTATGTATATATTCCCGTTCTTATAAATACTATTGTTGAACTGCATAGCAGTGTACCCGGCAGGAAGGTAAGAATTGTTAAAATATTGTCCGCCGGAAGGAGAAAGTTTGATCATGCTCGATATACCATTACTATTACTGCCATCATTAAAGATATATACATTCTGATTGGTGTCAAGCAACATCATCTCCATAGCCCCACAGTTACAAGAATGTTTCCATAAAGCCGGCGTGTTTTGAGCGTTTACTGTATGCACAGTAAAAAGTAGGCTTAAAAATGGTATAAGTATAAGTTTTCTCATGTTCGTTTGCTTATGTATTACAAATATAAAGGAAACACTTGTCCCCATAAAGAGTGAAATGAAATTTGATTGTTTCTTAACTTAAGTCATGTAATTTTATGGTATTCAAACGAATAAATCTACATATTCCATAAATCGCGATGGAATTCTTATTGAAAAGCTGTGATGAAAAATATTGTTTTAATGTGCAAATTGTATCGTCAGGAACTTTTGGAAAACATTAGAATTTCAATAGTCAGAGCTCATATTTCTAACCTTAAACCTTTAGAGCAAATAAAAGGATTTAACTCTGGTATATAGGATCCTAAAAAAATAATTAAGCCCTAAGTGGTATTAGGGCTTAATTTTAAGATGAAGTAGATGAATAACTAAGCTTGCTTCACCAACTGAATCTCTGCATGTAGTCTTACCTCTTCACTCACTAACAATCCGCCTGCTTCTGTAGGGGCGTTCCAGTTCAAGCCAAAGTCTTTGCGGTTAATCGTTCCCGTTAGTGTGAATCCGGCCTTTGTATTTCCCCATGGATCCTTAGCGACGCCACCGAAATCAACATGCATTACGATGGGCTTCGTTACTCCACGCATAGTGATCGTGCCATTCAGTTTACGGCTCTCTCCTTCACCACTCAAACCGTCTGCCTTTATCGTAAGTTGTGGATGATTTTCCGCATCGAAGAAATCCACGCTTTTCAGGTGTGTATCACGCTGCTCGTTGTTGGTGCTGATGCTGTCTATATCTGCAGTAAATACAATATCTGCCTTGCTGAAAGTATCATCTTCAGCATTCACTTCCGCATTAAACTTCGAGAAGCTTCCGGAAACATTTGTAATCATAAGGTGCTTCACTTTGAAACCTACCTCACTGTGTGTCGGGTCAATCGCCCATTTTGTTTTTTCAAGTACTGTTGTCATCTTTTTTAAATTATTTAAGTTTTTATATTTTTACCGTATTATATTTTTTCATTCAGCTCCAAAAACATTTGTCATTTTTTAAAGAGAATTCTGTTATTTGATTTTCAGCTGCTACATTTTGAATTTCGTACATTCGTAATATAAGCGGATTCGTCAATTCGTATTTCGTATTTTCGTACACTTTCGTATTTCGTAACCCCTTTTATTTTTCGAGCACCCCCATCTTCCCCTCCCTGTACTCCTCCAACGCTTCTATCAAATCCGTTTTACTGTTCATCACAAACGGACCATAACTCGCTACCGGTTCCTGTATCGGTAAACCCGCCAGGACAATAAACTCACTGTCTTCTTTCGCTTCAAGTTCAATCGTTCTTCCATCTTCCTTGAACCAGATCAAATGACGCTCGTGAACTTCAAAGCCATCTGTACTCAACAGACCTTTTAACGTATATACGGTACTGTTATATCCCTCCGGAATGGTAATGCTGCTCTTCCCATCTTTATCGAGTCTTCCGTGAAGGATCAACACCGGAGTGAGTAATTGAGCCGGAGATGTTTTATCATCATACGAGCCGGCAATGAGTTTCATACTTGCATCCCCTGCTTTCACCAACGGAAAATTCTCTGCGCGCAGATCCTGATAGCGGGGCTCGTGCTGTTTCGCACTGCGGGGGAGGTTTACCCAAAGTTGGATGAGTTCCATCTCTCCTCCTTTTTCCAGGAATGCAGGTGGTACTCCTTCAGAATGAACAATACCTTTTCCGGCGGTCATCCACTGCACATCTCCTGCCTTCAGGTTACCGGTGTTTCCCATGCTATCGTGATGAAGTACCTCACCTTTAAAAAGAAGGGTCACGGGTTCAAATCCTTTATGTGGATGTGGAGGAACATAAAAAGGCTTTTCCTTACTGACATGCGCCGGACCAAAATGATCCAACATCAGAAAGGGACTTATTTGTTCCACCCATTCATTGGGAAGTGGACTCTTAACAAAGTTGCCATTGCCGATATGTTTGTCAACAGCAGCCAGAATTTTGCGAACCTTTTTCATGGTAATATGTTTTAACATCATTTGTTGGTACAAATATAGATAATAAATAGTTGTATATACAACAGTTGTTGGCCGATAAGTCATAAATAATTGATAATTAGTGCCTAAAATTTGAAAGTGAGAGCTATTTTAAATCGGGTATAATCATTTAAACCCGTATGCAAACGATTGTTCCTTGGAGATCGGATTAAATAAAAGGAGAGAAACAGGTCAAACCTGAAGTCACAAAAACAAAGGATTCTTGAATAAAAGATCAACCCTCTCCATGCGTCTTTAAGGCAGGTTCCATTGATCATCCGATCGCCCCGCAAGTAATAACTATCTTTACCAGCCTGTGAAAAATTACTTTCGCCTCCTGCGTTATATTGGTCCGTATAAAAGCCGGGCCATTACCAGCGTTACCTTTAATATCCTGACTGTTGTCTTTTCTCTTTTTTCACTCACGATGATCGTTCCATTTCTGAATGTGCTTTTCAGTCAGGATCGTAATTACACCTTACAACCCTGGACATTTTCGGTAAAGACCTTGCTGAATAATTTCAATTATTATCTCGGCGACTTTGTTGTTCGTCATGGTCAGTTAGAGGCATTGTCGTTGATTAGTCTGTTGGTGGTGATTTTATTCCTGTTGAAAAACTTCACCCGCTACATGGCCATGTACTATCTGGTACCTATTCGTAATGGAGTGGTACGGGATATTCGACGCGATGTCTATTCAAAAATTCTCTCTTTACCTATTGGCTATTTCACCGATGAACGCAAAGGGGATATTATGGCGCGGGTTACCAACGATGTACAGGAGGTAGAGTGGGGCATTATGAATTCGCTCGAAGCAGCCTTTCGTGAACCACTCAATATTCTCATTTTCCTCATTACCATGTTCACGATGAGTTCAGAACTGACTCTCTTCGTTCTCGTTTTACTTCCGATAGCCGGACTCATCATTGGTCGTATCGGGAAGAGTCTGAAGAAAAAATCAGGTCTGGCCCAGATTAAAGTAGGAGAGTTGTTAAGTAATCTGGATGAATCGCTCGGCGGATTACGTATCATTCATGCGTTTACTGCAGAGGAAAAATCGAAGAAGCGTTTTGGCGATATTAATCAACAGCTTTTTAGACTATTAAATAAAATCGGTCGTCGTCGCGATTTAGCTTCACCGCTTAGCGAATTTCTGGGTGCATTAGTGCTCACTATCGTCATGTACTTCGGAGGAAGATTAGTACTTGGTCCTGGCTCCAGCCTTGAACCATCGGAATTCATCGCCTTTATCGCCATTTTCTCACAACTCATCCCCCCTGCGAAATCGCTCACGACTGCCTGGTACAATATTCAAAAAGGATTAGCCTCCAGTGAACGGATTTACCATATTCTGGATGCACCTGTTGCAGTAAAAGATGCAGAGCATCCTAAAGATATTGCCACCTTCACTAATGTGGTCAGCTATCGGAATGTTTCCTTCTCTTACCGCAAAGGAGAGCAGGATAATGTATTAAAAAATATCAGCCTTGACATTCCCTTCGGCAAGACCATCGCACTGGTGGGACAATCCGGATCCGGCAAAACCACATTGGCGGATATGCTTCCCCGTTACTATGATCCTGCAGAAGGACAAATCCTTTTGGATGGTCATGATCTCCGCGAACTTCGCATTCACGATTTAAGAAAGCTGATCGGCGTTGTCACTCAGGAGTCTATCTTGTTCAACGATACGGTTTTCAATAACATTGCATTTGGTGTAGACAATGCTACAGAGGAAGCAGTCATCAACGCCGCCAAAGTGGCCAACGCCCATGACTTTATTTCGGCTATGCCTGATGGTTACCATTCTAATATCGGCGACCGTGGCGGCAAGCTCAGCGGAGGACAACGACAACGTCTCAGCATCGCCCGTGCCGTCTTAAAAAATCCCCCCATCCTCATCCTCGACGAAGCCACCTCCGCCCTCGACACTGAATCCGAAAGACTGGTACAGGATGCCCTTACTCACCTCATGCAAAACCGTACTACCCTTGTCATTGCACACCGGCTTTCAACAATTGTACACGCTAATGAAATTATCGTCATGAATAAAGGGGAAATAGTAGAGAGAGGGACGCATGTAGCGTTGTTGGAACTTGGCGGGTATTATAAGAGGCTTTATGAGCTTCAAACATTTCAGTAGGTTACGAATTTACGAATCTTCCCTGAAGCGTGAAAGGAAAGATGAGTCCTCATCTTTCCTTTCTCTGCTTCAGGGATACGAATTTACGAATGTACGAATAGTGCGAATCCGCAAATTTTACGAATGTACGAATAGGGCGAATCCGCTAATTTTACGAATGTGCGAATGTACGAATTTTACGAAGGGTGCGAATGCGTTGAGATACTAAGATGGTTTTGGAGTTTTGGACGAATTTTGAGACGCTGGATTGTAATATTCTTCAAGCACCAGTCTTTTTGTAATTACACCATCAGTAGCGAAATTAATTAGTATTGCCAGAGCCATTTTGCCACTATGCATATAGTTCAGAATTTGTTTTAAATAAGCTCTTCCGGAACGAATCTCTCTTTTTAATTCTAGAATAATTTCATTTTCTATTAAGAAATCTACATAGCCTTTTCCAACCGAAGCCCCCTTAAAAAATATATTTAATGGAGCTTGTTCTTTAAAAGCAATCCCTGCATCTTTTAACGCAATTGCAAGTGCTTTTTGATAAACTCTTTCCAAATGACCAGGCCCAAGTGCATTATAAACATCATATGCACAACCAATAATTTTATAACTTAAGTCCGGAAAAATTAAATCATTTCGATTTACTTCTTTTTTCATGTTGTTCAATTTTAATGCAATCATAGTATGATCCTTGCTTGCTAATCGTATAAAAGATAATTGTATTCGTTTGTAAATACATTTTTGCTTTGGAGACATTGATTATTAATTAATTAAATTACGTTTATTGATGCATTAGCAATATAAACTTACAGTTTCCTAAAAATGAAATACTCCCATTTTCTCCCCACCAACCCGATCTAAACCCATATCGCTCAAAAAAAATATACCCTTTCACATTTGCATCAGAAGATACATGCAACAATTCTTAAATCCTCATTCCTTCTCATTCATTTTCTCTTTCTCGTCATACATTCTATTTGTAGTAATCACAGTATTCGTAGCATTCGTAAAATTCGTAGCATTCGTAATATTCGTAATATTCGTAGCATTCGTAATATTCGTTCCCATCGCCCCATTCGTACTTTCGTGAACTTCGCGAATTCGTAAATTCGTATTTCGTATATTCGTACTCTCGCCCGCAGGGCGAGACTGATTCGTAAATTCGTAACCTCATGCACGTATCTCCACCCATTGATTCCACCTCCATCAATGAACGCATCACCCGCCTCACGAAGCGCTCTATCAAGAACGAATCCAAGATGCACGCTCTTCAACTGGCGATAAGTATGATGGATCTGACCACCCTCGAGGCCAGGGATACTCCCGGTAAGGTGCGGCAGTTATGTGCCAAGGCCATTCGTCCGCATGAGGCATTGCCGGATTTACCCTCTGCAGCAGCAGTATGTGTTTATCCGCCCATGGTACGTATCGCAAAAGAAGCTTTGGGGGATAGTGGTGTGAAGGTAGCCGCTGTAGCCACTGCTTTTCCGAGTGGAATGAGTACCCGTAAGGTAAAGTTGGAAGAGACGAAATATGCGGTGAACGAAGGAGCTGATGAAATTGATATGGTGATTTCCCGCGGTCATTTTCTTGCCGGAGAATTTAATTATGTCTTCGATGAAATTGCGGCGGTTAAGGAAGCCTGTGGTGAAGCACATCTGAAAGTGATCCTGGAGACCGGAGAATTGAGTACCTACGATAACGTTAGAAAAGCCAGCGACATTGCCATGTATGCCGGTGCAGATTTTATCAAGACTTCCACCGGGAAAGTTCAGCCTGCTGCTACCCTTCCGGTTACTCTAGTCATGCTGGAAGCGATCCGTGATTTTTACTATAAAGAAGGAAGGATGATCGGCATGAAACCCGCCGGTGGAATCAGTACCGCTAAACTGGCCATTCAATACCTTGTTGTGCTCCGCGAAACGCTGGGCGAAGCCTGGATGAATCCGGATTATTTCCGTTTCGGGGCCTCTTCACTCGCTAACGATCTCCTCATGCAAATTGTAAAGCAAACGACCGGCGTATATCAGAGTGGTGATTATTTTTCAAAGGATTAACCCTGCATAGCCCGCGATTCAAAATGAATCTGATGCCAGTAGCTGCGTTACATGTAACTCAGCTACTGGCATCAGATGATACAATTTTTTGAAAATGTAATTCAACTACAGTAGTATTAGCTATTTTATCTATTGTAGAATTTCTTATCCTGTCCTTTCACCACTAGCTCACTCAGCAACTGTTCCAGTTTTTCATGTTTAGCATAGTGGATGGCATACTCCGAATCCCGGCCAATAGCCTTTTCTGCAATCATGTTCAACAAAAGTTGCCTATCTGATTCATTCCATTTTTTAATACTTCCTCCCGCTTGAATGTACAAAGCTATTTTTTCAAGACCGGGCTTTAAAGTGGCATAGGTGGCATCATCGGAGATGTGAAGATCTGCACAGAGCGTTGAAACAGCTTCTTGTTCTGCGGCTCTTGTGTCGCCTTTATATCGTTGACGAATATACTTTGTTAATGCTGCGCTAAGGGAAGCAGTATCGTATTTGAATTTAAGTATTCCGGAATCATTATTTATCAATAACACCATTTCGTCCTCAACCAGTTGCTCTAATGTCCGTTTCGATGTCTTGTGATTTTTGTTCTGAAGCAAGCGTTCAAATTCTTTTTTGGCAAGCTCCTGCAGTTTTCTTTGAACGGGACGAAATCCCAAACGATAGTAGAACCAAAAGGCACCGGTTTCAATTCCCTCGGGGTTATTTCTTCCGACCTGATAGGGCTCTGCAACGAAATAGGCGGGTTGAAAGACTTGTTTATAGACTCGCATGAGTTGTGCAAAAAACCAGGCCGATTCTCCGCCTCTGTAGGAAGGAAAAACATTGATTCCGATTTTAGCCATCTTACCTAACAGCCACGCCCCTCCGTAAGCATAAGGTAATCGGTTTTTGAAAGCCATGAAGCCAATATAAGCATCTAGGGGTTGCCGGTGATCAGCATCCATCCCAATCAATACGATGTCCATTCCGCGACCTGTATTAAATATATGCAAATCATTGCTGTCAGCGTAAGTAGCAGGATCTGTTTCACGATAGAGGCTGAGCAATTGCATTCTCATGGCGCTGATTAGGTGTTGTTTTTCCTTTTCATTCAACACCATTGGCACAGGTAAAGGCTCCTTCAGGATAGAGGGCAAGTCGATTTTCCTTATTATCGATTCTTTATGAAAATAAATGGGACGTGGTGTTCCTCTGATATCCATACGGCTTGGTACTACATTCAAATCAACATCAACATACATTTCAAGTTGATCAAAGTGCTGGTTCCTGATGTTCATTGGTAATGCAGCATCCTTGAAAAGACGTGCAATGAAACTCAACTGTTCATAACGGTTCTTGCTAACCGTAAAAGCAAGCCATTGTTCCACCGTTTCATATCCGCCTTCATTGAAATGTTCCCGTAATGTTGCAGGTAACAAGGGCGAGAGTAAAGTAAAAACCAATTCCGGATCGCTCCCGAAGGAGTCTAATGTAATTGCATTGGGATATTCATGCAGTAGCCATTCAATTAGCTCGAAACTAAAACAGGCTTTTACATGGGTTCCGGTTAATCCTGTATTTTCAAAGGGTCCTGTTTTTTTTGTCTTCCGGATCATTGTTTTTATTCCTCCTCTTGTCTTTTCAAGAAGCAAGTTTAGTTTTTGTAAAAACAATTTATGATGAGGATAAGCCAATAGAAAAAGAAGTGTTTCGCTCAACTCTAGTAGATCCTTCGCCTTGTTTATTTTTACGCGCGCGAGTTCCTGAATGATGGTTTCTTTTTTCACGAGTGATACATCATCAAAAGCAGCTCGAATGGTCTGGAGTTCAGCTATTAGTTTGGTGGGTGTCGGCATGTCTGAAAAATAGGAAATAATTTATATGGCGGCTATGATTATTGTCAAAAGTATGGTAAATTAAAAAGGGCGTAACCATAGGATTACGCCCTTTCCTTTTAACTTTTACAGATCAATTACCGGCAATCTTCATTTTTTCAAATGTATTATCTTCCAGACTTTCAAGCGCCCGGGTGTAGAAAATATTAATATCGTTGATAATAACATAATAAGCATTGATGCCCCAAAGGTCTCTGGCGATTAAAGCTTTCAATTGCGTTCGGATTAATTTTTCCGATGTCTTAAAGCCGGCTTCGTCTTTCTTTACCGATTTTTTCTCTGCATACGCGATGAACTTATTCATGAATTCAGGAGTAACAGTGAATTGCTGTTTGTAAGCATAAACATCTTTATGCTGAGCTACTAATTCAGCTCTGTTTTCATCCACATAACTCAACGTAAAATCATTCAGGATTCCGTTTCTGCGTAAGTCATCATAGTATTTACTGGTCATGCTGGTGTCCAGTGGCACAAAGACATCAGGCATGATACCACCACCACCGTATACTAATCGTCCTGCGTTGGTTTCATACTTTAAAGAATCTATGAAGTGAATACTGTCAGCACTGTAAAGTTCACCATGTTCATAACGCTTGCTGATGTCCATATCATAGTTTTCATCACCTGCTTCGTAGGGTTTTTGAATACATCGTCCACTCGGAGTATGGTATCTGGCAATTGTTAAACGTACTGCCGAACCATCAGGAAGAGGGTAAGGTTTTTGTACTAATCCTTTTGCGAAAGTACGTCGACCGATTACGAGACCGCGATCCCAGTCCTGAATGGCTCCGGTAACGATCTCACTGGCGGAAGCAGAATTTTCATCTACCAATACAATCAGCTTTCCTTTCTCCCATCCACCGGTGTTAGTAGAGAATGATTCCTGACGTGGGTTGTTCTTCCCTTCTGTATAAACAATGCGTTTACCCATACTTAAAAATTCATCCGCCAGTTCAATCGCACGGTTCAGATAGCCACCACCGTTACCACTCAGATCGAGTACCAAACTATGAATCTGTTTTTCTTCTTTTAATTTCTTTAGTGCATCACGGAACTCATCAACTGTTGTGTCAGCGAATCGGGATATCTTAATATAACCAACCCCTGGAGCGGCTTCATAGGAGGCTTCAAGACTATAAAGTGGAATTTTATCTCTTGTAATCGTAAACACCATGAGGTCCGGAACTCCACGACGGTAAATATTCACTTTTACTTTCGTTCCCTTGTCCCCACGAAGCTTTTTCAATACATCGCTGTTTTTGATTCCAATGTTAGCAACGGAAGTATCGTTGATCAGCACGATACGATCACCGGAACGGATGCCTAACTTTTCAGAAGGTCCTCCGGCAATGGTCTGAGTCACCATGATCGTATCATCCAGAATATTGAGTTGTATTCCTACACCTTCAAATTTCCCAACCAGGGGCTCATTTGCGCTTTTCAGTTCATCTGCAGGTATGTAAACGGAGTGAGGATCCAGTTCCTTCAACAGCGCCCGAATAGCATCGTCCGTAATTTTCTTTTCATCTACGGAATCTACATAAGCGTAACTCACCATATTGAGAAGGGCTTCCAGCTTCTGTGCGTTGGGATTGTCTTGCGCATTAGTCTTTAAACTCAGGCTTACAATAACTGCAGGCAGCAAGAGGTAGCGCATCCATTTATTTATTTTCATCATTTTCTGAAATACTTAAGTATACTATTGTTTTGTAGAAGTATTGACGTGATTCATCACCTTTTTATTGTACGCTGATGCACCTATTTTGTTCTCGTAAATAAGCAAGGAAAAGCCACCACAAGTAAGACGTGGCGGCTTTTCGCAATTTTATCAATGATGATACCGAAAATGGTCAGGGCTTTGTCATTTTAAACCCCCTGGTCAGCATGTGGCTGCATGGTTTCCAGGTCTCTGTCGAAGAGATACATACCTCCCTTGTCGGAACCAATGAGTTTGATCTTGTCCAGTAAATTACGGGCAAGGCGCTCTTCTTCAATTTGTTCAGCAACATACCATTGCAGGAAGTTATGAGTGGTGTAATCCTTATCTGCCAGACAATGTTCCACCAGTTTATTAATCTCGTTGCTCACCTTCACTTCATGTTTAAGTAAAAGTTCGAACACCTCACTAACACCTTTAAAGTTAATGGGAGGGCTTTTCAATGCCGGAATAAGCGCAGCACCACCTCTCTCATTTACGAATTTTATCAGCTTCAGCATGTGTAATCGCTCTTCATCGCTGTGACGATATAAAAAGGCGGAAACACCATTGTATCCGGAGCGCTCTGCCCAGGAGGCCATGGCGAGATAGAAGGATGAGGAATCTGCCTCAAGGTCAATTTGCTGATTCAATAATTTTTCAATTTTCTTAGATATCATATCAACTTAGTTTTTGAAAGAAATGATTATATTTTTATTCAATAATACTTCAACAAATATAAGTAGAAAGTGTTTAATCCATCCAAATATTCGCACTTCTGTGCCGACGTTTTCGGGAAATGTTTAAATGTTCGTTACGGTTGCTGAATCCATTTCCTCAAAAATTTCCACAGGTAAATCTTTATTTTCAAAAGCAGCACTGATAACCGCATTGGGTGTCTTAAATGTGTGAAGGAAATAGTTGTGACCCTGAAGAAAAAGAGTGTTTTTAGAGCAATCTACGGAAGCTAAACCATCAAAAAGTCCGATGCCCTGTGCTTTTAATATGGCCTCTTTGCGAGTCCAAATGTCGAAGAAATTAGTTCCCTTTGAGATTAACTCTTGTTCTTCGGGATGAAAGAATCGTTTGGCTATGGGCAAAAATGGAGCAGGATCTCTAAGGATTTCTATATCGATTCCGGCCATCACCGGGGCAAAGATAAACGCCAGATTATCCTGACAGCGACTCATATTAAATTGAATTTCCGTATCCGGGAGATAGGGCTTTCCGAAGGGATTCGTTTCGAAGAAAAGTGCTGTCGGTAGTTTGTTCAACCAGTGTGATAGCCATGTACGCAGCAAGTGGTGCCGATATAGAAATGCCTGTCGATCTTCTTCCCTTACAAGCTTTGCAGATCGCTCCCATTCGCTTGTTGTCAGATTCAAAACTGCAGGTAAATTTAAAGGAACTTTTTCGAGAACAATGATAATTTTATTCTCCGGGAGATGTTTTGACGGATCAAAGGCGGAAACGGAAACCTTTGATTTCTGACTCCTCTGATCAACCATTTATCTTATTCAGGATTTCATTCATTTTAGCTGCAAGTATCGGCACATTCGGTTCTTCAAATATAGAATTATGATCACCCGGAACTGTAATCACAGTTGTTGTTCCTTTTACAAAATTTCCCCAGCCGAGATCTTCATCGTATTCATTATTATAATGTCCATCTTTTGCACGGAACAATACCAATGAGCCTTTATAGGGTTTAATCTTATAATTCATCAATGCTTCGTAACAGGCTTCTTCCACTCTCTTAAAATAAGTTGCGGCGTCTTCACCAATCATTTCAGTCACATTAAAAATATCGAGCCATGATTCCAACTCACCTACTTCTTTAATTTTTTTACGGGCTTCGAAATAATTTTTACGTTCTTCTTTATCCGCCTTAGCTAGTACAGTTGCTCGTTTTATAAACCTGCTGGCAAGTAACGTTGCTCCCATGAGCTGTTTTACACCACCGGGAAGAAAGTCAGTTTTCTTTGCCGCATCAAGGTCGTATAACGCGAGAAATGAAACTTCTTTGCCTTTCTCCATCAGTTGAATGGCCATCTCATAGGCGAGATATCCTCCAAAGGATCCTCCCCCTAACATATAAGGTCCATTTGGTTGAAATTTTAACAAGGCATCGATATGATACGCTGCCATCTCTTCCATATTGGTAAAGGGAATATCTTTTCCATTTAACCCGAATCCTTGTAAGCCAAGGCTAGGCTGGTCCGGATGCAGGAGTTTTCCTAAAGCAAAATATTTAAATACATTCCCACTCACCCCGTGTACAAAATACATAGGCTTCCTTGTTCCTTCCGCTTTTATAGTAACGAGAGGACTCCATACTCCCTCTTCTGCTGGTTTATCATAAAGCGAACTGAGTTTCCGAATGGTTGAATGTGTAAAAAGAACAGCAATTGGAAGACGAATACCGGTTTCTTTTTCGAGATCAACCATCAATTTTACAGCGAGAATGGAATAGCCGCCATGTTCAAAAAAATTGTCATCAAGGAAAACTTCCGGCACTTTCAAAGTGTCTTTCCAGACATTGGCAATCTGTAGTTGAAGTGGACTGAATTGTTCAAATTCAACGTTATTTCGGTCTATTGGTTTTGCAGTAGTATGTTTAGGCAATGCTTTACGGTCTACTTTTCTATTGGGAGTAAGCGGAAAACTATCCATCTTCATCCACAAAGTGGGAATCATATAATCAGGTAGTTTTAATGCTAGCGCCTTCTTACATTTCTGTATAAAATCTGTTTCATCTACATCTTTCTCTTTTGTAGTGAACCAAACAGCTAACATATTACTTCCTGTTGCATCCGGTACGGTCATGACTACACATTGCGATATTCCATGACATTCATTGATATTTGTTTCGATTTCACCGAGTTCAATTCGATATCCTCTTACTTTTACCTGATGATCAAATCGATTCATGAAATGCAGGTAACCATCCTGATCCATAACTACACGGTCACCCGTACGATAGACTCTTCCGTTATTGTCAGGTGAAGGGATGAACTTCTCTCTGGTCATCTCAGGGAGATTCTTATATTCAAGGGCCACACCTTCCCCCCCAATCCACAATTCACCTGACACACCCAGTGGACAGGGTTGGCCGTTAGCATCCATGATAAATACGCGGGTATTGGCGATGGGCTTTCCAATACTCATCGCTCCACTTCGCATTAAATGAAGATTTTCATTGTTGAAAAGTTGTACAGTAGCCCAGATAGTAGCTTCAGTAGGACCGTACAGATTCCAGATCTCTTTATTATAATAAAGGACCTTTTCTACTAATTCAATTCGCATGGCTTCACCGCCGCAGAGAAGTACAAGATCGTTATTCCCTTTCCATCCGGCGGAGAAAAGTATCTCAAAAGTGGCAGGAGTTCCCTGTATAAACCGAATCGAATTTTTATTTATGTAATCCTCCAGCCACATCGGGTCAAAAGATTCCTCCTTAGTGGTCAAATGCACACTTGCACCATGCATCAGTGGCATAAATATTTCGAGAACTGAAATATCAAAAGAAATGGTGGTGATGGCCAGGAAACGATCTTCCATACTCATCCCGAATTTACCTGCCAGTTCAGTGAGCACGCTAACTACTCCATGATGTTTTATGACAACGCCCTTCGGTTTGCCCGTCGAACCGGAGGTATACAGAATATAAGCAACACTATCTTTGGTAACAGGATACTTGGTATAGGTGCTGCCGTTAGTTTCAGAAATTAAAGCATCAATATATATTATTTTATCTTCCGGAAAATGAAATTCATTTTGCAATTCTCGCGTGATAATAATAAATCCTGCATTGGAATCTTCCACCATGTACTGCAGTCGATCAACAGGAAATGCCGGGTCAAGCGGTACATATGCACCTCCGGCTTTCATTATACTTACCAAAACTGCAGGCAATTCAATGGTGCGTGGCAGGCATACCCCTACAAAGTCACCCTCTTTCAGTCCTTTCTTTTGAAGCCGGCTCGCCCATCGGTCAGATATGTCAGAAAGTTCCCGGTAAGTCATGCTCTTCGCCCTGGCAACTACTGCTGTTTGTGAGGGCTTTAACTGAGATGCTATTTGATCAATACATTCATGTATACCATTGGGCTTGTTAAAATTTACATCTGTATCGTTAATAGAATTTAGAAATGCTTTTTCCTCTTCAGTTCTTACTTCCAGATGACTGATTTTGCAGGAAGGATCATCTGCAATACTCGTCATCAGCCGTATGTATTCTTCCATGCGCAATCGCATCATGTCCTCATCGAACAGGTCATTGTTGAAAGTGCATTCGAGCACCAACTTATCACCGGATCCGGAAGCATTTAAAAATATCTCAAAATTTTCAAAATGACGGGGATTGGTAGAAACATCAAATGTACATCCTTCAAAGGAGAAGCCTTCTGTAAAGCCAATGTCTACATTGAAAACTACAGGAACTAGCGGTATTCTTGACGGATCACGCTGTATACTTAGTTTTTGTAACAAACTTCCAAAAGTGAATTGTTGGTGATCATAAGCGTCGAAGAGATAACTTTTTCGATCCTTCAGGTAATCACTAAACGCTTGCTCAGGTCTTATTTTACTTCTCAATGGAAGCAAGTTGACACAGTGTCCGATCAGATTATAATACCCTTCTACATTTTGTCCTGCTGCCGGTAAACCTACTACGAGATCTTCCTGTCCGGTTATACGATAAAGAAAGGCCTCAAATGAACTGAGCATTATAGTGACAAAGCTTGTATTACTTTTACGACTTAATTGTCGCAGTCTATTCACTAATTCAGGAGGAACAGTGACATCTATCCGCTTTGCAAAAAAACTTCTCACTGTTGGCCGATGGTTATCAGGAGGAAATTCAACAACAGGTAACTCACCCTGATATTGATCCAGCCAGAACTTTTCTACTTCCTCATGTTCTTTACTTTTCAGATAATGTTCCTGTTCATTGGCATAAGTGATAAATGAAACTGCTGATTCCAGATCCGGCTGCTCGTTTTTTACCAGCGAGGAATAAATCGTACTGAGATCCTTGATCATTAAACTCAATGACCATCCATCACAAACAATATGATGTCCTGTTACCAGCACGGCATGACTGTTGTCATTAAAATGTAACAACAACATATTTACCAGAGGCCCATTAATAAGATCGAACACATGCAGCGTTGCCTCACGTGCATATTTATCAAGCGTTGCTGCTTTTTCAGAAGTGTCGAGATTCGCAATTTCCCTCCAGGGTAAATCAATAGAGGGAAAGACATGCATCAGCAAGCCATCTTCACTGAAGGTGGATCTTAAGCTCTCATGACGAACAATAATTTGCCTGAAGGCCTCCTTCAATTTATCTTTTTGAACCGGTCCGTGAAGATGCAAGGTAATGGATTCATTGTAGGCACAGTTGGCAGGATCTCCGCCAAGAAGTACAGACATGAACATTTCCTTCTGAACTTCAGTGGAAGGAACAGTGATCGTTGAAGAACCGAATGGGTCGAAATCAACTGCTTCAAATTGGTAACCCGGAGGTAATGTAGACATATTTAATAAAGGTAGTAATTAATTAAGCATTAATTTGAGGTATTTTCCGGGACGAGCAGGATCAGGTACAAACCAGCCCTGTGTTCCATCAGGATTCTTCCCAAGCATGGCACCGGGAACAGGAGGCAGAGTAGCATCATTCTGTTTCTGTCCGTTGCCATTCATTGAAGCGCCGTTGGAAGAAGTGTTATTGCCAAGACCCGGAATGAACCCGGCATCAGCCAGTTCTGACAACGCTTCTTTGAACATGCTGATGATAAACTCAATATCTTCACGGCTATGCGCTTCCGTTAGAAAGCAGGGGAACCCATCATAAATATGAATGCCTTTTTGACGAAGTAACAAGTAAATTAAATCGGCATTCGGCAGATCAATATCATACTTAGGTTTGAATAATGATCCGAAGTGAACGAGATGGAATGGAATATTTAATGAAGCAGCAAAATCATTTACTTCTTTTGCGAGCCATGCGGTATTTCCATTCAGATGTTCCTGCAACGCTTGTCCTTTTTCTTTCATGTGAAGGAGCACTGCTTTTGCTGCGGCAAGTGCGAACGGATGACGAACGAAGGTTCCTGCAAAATAGGTCACCCCGATTTCAGGCACTGAACCATCTCCATATTGCCAGAAGCCACCGTCGAGCGCATCCATGTATTCTTTTTACATGCAATAACTCCGATCGGCATACCACCACCCACTACTTTACCATAAGTGCCGATGTCCGCCTTTACATCGAAATATTGTTGCGCTCCTCCCGGTAAAGTACGGAATCCGGTGATGACTTCGTCGAAAATCAACAAGCAACCATTGTCACTGGTAATTTTACGAACTTCCTGAAGAAATTCTTTCGGATGAAAATCAGCACGACGGCTTTGTACAGGCTCTACCATTACAGCAGCAATCTCATGTGCGCGCTGGCGAATGATTTCGAGCGATTCCGGTGTACCATAATCCAGCACCAGCATGTTCTGAACAGATTCAGGCATGATACCTGCTGCCGCCGGTACTGATTTGAATTTTTTAGTTCCACGAAGAATGACTTCATCGTTGATACCGTGGTAAGATCCGTTGAAACTTATAATTGTGGAACGCCCTGTAACGGTTCTGGCTATACGCATAGCACCGAGTACAGCTTCTGATCCGGTATTGCAGAATCCTGCGCGGTCAGAATTGGTCAGCTCACAGATCATCTTCGCCACTTCTCCGGCCAACTCATGTTGAGGTCCCAATTCATATCCGCGTTTTAATTGTTCACTAATGGCTTCCACGATAAACGGTGGATTATGTCCGAACATATTTGATCCGAATCCATTTAACACATCCACGTATTCATTTCCGTCGATATCCCAGATACGAGAGCCCAAAGAGCGATTGACCACCGGCTGATAGATCATCTCCTTCAGATGAGGTTTGAATCCGGTAACAACACGTGGGTCTGCTAAATGCGGCCGATGTTGTTGCGTATAAGCTTTCGATAATTTTGTTTTCTGAACGTAGGCTGATTTAAATGCTTCCAGCCATTGCACCTGTTTTTCGGTGAACTGACTGTTGACACTTTTTTCAATGCGCGCCACTGCACCAAAAGGCTTCTTCAGTTCTTTTTCTTCATCCGGAGTGATGAGGGCATCTTTCGTTGCCTTTACAGAAGGTGCTGCTGTTGGAGGAGGAGTATTCGAAATAGCTGCTGCTACAGGACCGGGCGGCATTGCTACAGGTGCTTGTCCGCTGAGCATCATGAGTTGTTGCTGCATGAGCTGTAATTGCTGATTGATCACCGCTTGCACACTGCCATCGTTTGGAATGGTATTTTGCATCTGTGCGACGGGCTGAAAATTAAATGCCGGAGCATTTTGCGCAACTGGTGCTGAAGTGGCTTGCTTCGGTTGAACCGGAGCAGCAACAGGAGCCGGAGCATCCGGTGGTAACTGCTGATCAAAATAATCAGAGAGACTGTTGAGTGTGGAAAGGCTTTCATTCAACTGACGGAAAGTCACTTTCACACCGTATTTTTTGGTGAGTGTCAACGCTACCGAAGTCAGGAAGAGAGAGTCAAGACCCAGTTCTACAAAACCGGCGTTGCGATCTGCTCCTTCCAGTTCCATCCCTGAAGCTTCTTCGAGGATGTCGGAAATTTCTTTTACTAATCGTTCTTTTCGTTGTTGTGACATAGCTGCAATAGTTTGGAAATCGGAATTGTTTTCTGTTATTGTTTCTTGTTGTGTTTCTTGTGATGAATAGGTTGGAAGCTCCGTTTGCGCAGGAGGATCCAGCCAGTAGGATTTATGTTCAAAAGGATATCCGGGCAAGGCCGTTCGTTGACGATTCTCCAGCGCATAAAAGGCTTTCCAGTCGATGTAAATTCCATTCAACCATAAATGCCCGATGGCCGAGAGTAAAGCGGTCCACTCCGCATCGTTGACAGATGAATCGCCGAGTGATGGAATAGCTTTTTGTGATTTCGGATCAATAGCCTGTTGTCGTGCCAATGTCGTCGCTGTATTTCTCGGTCCGAGTTCCAGCATGACCATGCGGGGCTTGTCTGTCCACAAGGCTTTCACTCCTTCCGCAAACCGAACTGTGGCCCGCAGATGTCCTGCCCAATACATCGGATCTTTTGCTTCTTCATCACTGAGCCATTTCGTAGTGACTGTTGAAAGAATAGGTAAAGCCGGTGCTTTGAGTTCAATCTTTTTTACCAACTCAGCAAAGGGGGCGATAACCGGCTCCATCATGGGAGAGTGAAAGGCATGAGAAGTATGCAAGGGTTTGCAGATGACTTCTTCCGCCTCCCATTTACGTTGTAATTTTTCTATTTCATCATAGGGTCCGGCTACGACACATAATTGCGGACCATTTACTGCGGCTATGGAGATTTTATCATTCAATAAAGGACGTATCGCTTCTTCGGATAGGCGTACCGATAGCATAGCGCCACCCGGACAATCCTGCATCAGCTTACTTCTCCCTGCAACAATCGTCAGCGCATCTTCCACTGTGAAAACTCCTGCGATAGTAGCAGCGACAAACTCGCCGATGCTATGGCCAATGAGCGCGGATGGTTTGATGCCCCAACTCATCCACAATTGCGCCAGACTATAGCCAATGGTGAAGAGTGCCGGTTGCGTGTAATACGTTTGCTTTAATAAATTTTCCGCATCCGCATTGCCTTCTTCTGCAAAGAGTAATTCCCGCAGATCACGTCCCAGTAAAGGCGTCAGGATGGCTGCACAACGGTCAACGGCTTCTTTAAAGATAATTTCATCACGGTAAAGTGCCGTTCCCATTCCCACATACTGTGATCCCTGACCGGGGAACATAAACACAACGCCTTCAGCCTGCTGTTGCAAGACATGACGGGAGCTGCGTTTAGGATCCCCTTGTTCAAGTAGCGTAGTGGCATCACCGTTATCATTCACCACACCAAACCAGCGCTGGGCAAAATCATGCCTTCCGGTTTGTAAGGTAAATGCGGCGTCGGCGGTGTTCAGCCCGGGGTTATTATGGACATATTCACGGAGGTCATGTTGTCGCTGTGCAAGTGCATTTTCAGTCTTGGCAGATAAGAGCAGCAGATGTTTACTTCTGGCAGGTCCGGAGGGGAGAGGAACAGGAGCCTCTTCCAGAATCACATGCGCATTGGTACCACCCACACCAAAGGAGCTCACACCTGCACGGCGTGGCAAACGTGTAGTATCCCAGGGGCGAAGTGTGTTGTTGACAAAGAAAGGGCTCTCGGAAAAGTTAATCTGTGGATTCGGAGATTGATAATGAAGACTGGGAGGTAACTCCTTATGGTAAAGAGCAAGAGCGGTTTTAATAAAGCCGGCCACACCTGCAGCAGATGTCAAGTGTCCGATATTGGTCTTGACAGATCCCAGAGCACAATATTGTTTTTCGGCAGTATGTTCACGGAAAGCTTTAGTGAGCCCTTCAATCTCAATAGGATCGCCTAACGGTGTCGCAGTACCGTGTGTTTCAACGTAAGAAATAGTAGAAGGATCTACTCCAGCCATCGCTTGTGCCATGCTGATCACACCGGCCTGACCTTCTACACTGGGTGCGGTAAAGCTTCCTTTATCACCACCATCATTGTTCAGTGCAACACCACGTACCAATGCATACACGGTGTCGCCATCTGCAAGTGCATCTTCATAGCGCTTCAGCACCACCATTCCGGCACCATCACTAAATACTGTTCCACGAGCACCTGCATCAAAAGTTCGAGTATGGCCATCTTCAGAAAACATGGCACCTTCTTCATATCGCTGACCACTGTTTACAGGCGAGGTGACGGCAACACCACCGGCGAGGACCATATCACACTCTCTGTTCCAAAGCGCATTACAGGCCTGAGAGATGGCGGTAAGTGAGGTAGAGCAACCGGTATGTACACTTACGGCCAATCCTTTCAGATTGAGTTCATAAGCAATACGGGTAGCGATATAATCTTTTTCGTTCTGCGTCATGGCGAGGAAGGATCCTACGCGCTGAACAGCCGTTTTGTTGGGCAATACATTATTCAGGTAATAGGTGCTGTTTCCCATACCGGCAAAGACACCTATCATACCTTCATAGCGGGAGGAAGCGTGACCGGCATGCTCTAAGGCGTTCCAGGCCAGTTCAAGCAGGACACGTTGCTGCGGATCAGTTACCTTCGCTACATTAGGATTCATATTAAAAAATGGTGCATCGAATCCGGATGCATCTTTCATTATACCTCTCACCGGTACATATTGCGGATCATCAATCACATCTTTCGGAATAGACGAATCCATCTCTTCCGGCTTAAAGAAGGTAATGCTTTCAACGCCGTTGCGCAGATTATTCCAGAATTCTTCTACAGTATCCGCACCGGGTACCCGAAGTGACATTCCTACAATGGCTATCGCATCATTTGCAGTATTTGCTCCCTTTGTATGACGCGCGGCGGCACGTTCCCGCATGGAAACTTTCAGTTGTTTGCCGGTATCTTTTCCTTCAATGGAGGCGCTGAGGCCTGCTACTGTTGGATGCTGATACACCTTTATAACGGAGACGTCTATACCATACTCCGCTTTCAGGTAAGCAACAAATTGAAGCGCGAGCAATGAGTTTCCTCCGAGGTCAAAGAAATTATCTTTGGTACCAATGGGTTCAATATTGAGTAAGGAAGACCACAATGAACAGATGTTATTCTCTAAAGGGGATGACGGTGCTGTAAATGGTACATCCAGTTCAGGTCTTTTGGTATCCGGTTTCGGGAGACTGCGACGGTCAATTTTTCCGCTCGGTGTTCGGGGGAGAGCTTCCATCTGAACAAAAGCAGAGGGCATCATATAATCCGGAAGTCGGGTATGCAGAAAGTTGCGTATATCCTTTACGTTTAGTGAATGCCCCGGATCCATGACCAGATACACCACCAGTTTTTTCTCGCCGGGCTTATCCTCTCTCACTGTTGCAGCAGCCTGAGCCACATGATCAAATCGGCCGGCAGCTACTTCTATTTCACCGAGCTCTATTCTGTAGCCACGCACCTTCACTTGTCCGTCGATGCGACCGAGATATTGAATATTTCCATCCGGCATTCTTCTGGCGAGATCACCGGTTTTGTACATTTTTTCACCTTTTCGGAATGGATTCTCCAGAAAGCGTTCAGTGGTGAGATCATCTCGTTTCAGATAACCATCTGCGAGGCAAAGACCAGCGGCAAAGAGTTCGCCCTCTTCACCATCTTTCACAAAATTCCCGTTTTCATCCAGCAAATAAATTTCCGACTGCTGAATCGGTTTGCCTATAGCAGGCAATGCGGGCCATGTATCGGGAGTGCCTTCTAACAGGTACGAGGTAACGACATGTGTTTCGGTAGGACCGTAATGATTGTATAATTTACAATGCGGAATACGGTTGAAGAAATCAACGAGCGCCGGAGTTACCTGCAATTGTTCGCCCGCCGTAATAATTTCCTTGAGTGAGGGTAATGTAGAATCCGCATGTTTTGAAAGTTCACATAAACTTTGAAGAGCAATAAATGGCAGGTATAATCTCTCAATCCGGTTCTCATCAATGAATTTCAACAAGGCGAGTGCGTTCAGGCGCAATTCGTCATTGATCAGACAAATGCATCCGCCATCACACCAGGTACTAAAAATCTCCTGGAAGTGAACGTCAAAACTGACAGGTGCAAATTGCAAAGTCCTGCCTTCATCATGAATGGATGTTTGGCTGATTTGCCAGTCTACCAAATTCACCAACGCGCGGTGAGGCATAACAACGCCCTTGGGTAATCCGGTAGATCCGGAAGTAAAAAGTACGTAAGCAGGCTGATTTTCAGCAATTTCTAAATTGGGATTGGTCGAAAGTCCTTCTGTTTTAACTTTATTAATGTCCAGCACTTTAAAAGACCCCTTCGGTAAACGTCGACCAAGCGCATCAGAAGTAATCATCACTGGAATGTCACTGATTTCTGCCATATATTGTAAACGCTCAGCAGGATATTCCACATCGAAAGGGACATAGGCAGCCCCGGCCTTCAGAACACCGAGAATGGCAACCATCAGGTCGGAAGAACGCTCCAGACAAATCCCAACATAACCACCTTTCACATTGCCGTGGGCAGAAAGTTGGTGGGCAATACGGTTCGATTGTTCGTTTAATTCACGGTAAGTCAGTGTTTTACCATCATGAAGGATGGCAGCACGTTCCGGATGTTGTTGAGCTCGAAACTCGACCCATTGATGTATAGTTTTAGAGGTGGACATTTGTCGGATTAAAAGTGTGAATTGTTTCTGTTTACGTGATTTTTACTCATTAACATTATACAGAACTCAAGGATAAAAGTTACGCAAATTTATGAAGTTTTATCTCTATAATTCAGGCTTTTATATTATGGGTTTGCAGAAGATGTTCATCCCGTTGCAGACAGAGAACCACGCGTTGAAATGACCATGATCTGCTTCATTAAAATCAGGGTGACACAGTGCATTCTCTATGTAAAATTATTAAAATGTATTAAGATGATACGACAAAGATAGTGGATAAAAAATGGTCAAAATGTCAGTTTTTCCATTTGGCACCTAAATTGACATCGGCAGAGCCGAAACCATAAAAAAATAAGCAGAAAACTGAAAATATGAGCACACAGCACGGTAAAATCAATGTTCAAACAGAGAACATCTTCCCTATTATTAAGAAATTCCTTTACAGCGACCATGAAATTTTCCTCCGTGAATTGGTAGCCAATGCGGTGGATGCTACGCAGAAACTTAAAACCCTGAATACGATAGCGGAAAAGCCGGTGGAAACCGGGGAGCTTTTTGTAGAAGTCATCATCAATAAAGAGGAAAAGACCTTAACAGTCAGAGATCGTGGTGTTGGAATGACGGGTGAGGAAATTGAGAAGTACATCAATCAGATTGCTTTTAGCGGTGCGGAAGAATTTGTCAATAAGTATAAAGATCAGGCAACCGCGCAACTCATTGGTAAGTTCGGACTCGGTTTTTACTCGGCCTTTATGGTGTCGGACAAAGTAGAGATTCACTCACGGTCATGGCAAGCCGAAGAAGCGGATGCGGTGAGGTGGTCCTGTGATGGAAGTCCCTCGTATACGCTCGATAAAGAGCCGAAAACGGATCGTGGAACAGACATAGTTTTAAATGTCAATGAGGATTCCGCAGAGTTTCTTGAGCCGGCCAGAATAAAAAATCTTCTTAAGAAATATTGCGGCTTTCTTCCTGTGGAGATTCGCTTTGAGGGAGAAAAGATGAACAATACGGAGCCGGCATGGGTAAAAAAACCTGCTGACTTAAAAGACGAAGACTATCGCGCTTTTTATAAAGAGTTATATCCTTTTGCAGAAGAACCGCTCTTCTGGATTCACCTCAATGTGGATTACCCTTTCAACCTTACCGGAATATTGTATTTCCCTAAACTGAAGAAAAATCTGGAAGTGCAGAAAAACAAAATTCAACTCTATTGCAAACAGGTTTTTGTGACCGATGCCGTAGAAGGAATTGTTCCGGATTTTCTGACCTTGCTTCACGGTGTTATTGATTCTCCGGATATTCCATTGAATGTTTCCCGCAGTTACTTGCAGAGTGATTCGAATGTGAAAAAAATCAGTAATCATATTCTGAAAAAAGTAGCCGATAAGCTGGAAGAATTATTTAAAGAGAACCGTACAGATTTCGAAGCGAAGTGGGATGATATAGGTGTGTTTATTAAATATGGAATGCTGAGTGAAGAGAAGTTTTACGACAGGGCCGCGAAATTTTGTTTGTTGAAAAATGTAGACAAGAAGTACTTCACTTTTGAAGAGTATCGTGAGTTAGTAAAGGTGAATCAGGAAGACAAGGACAAAAAATTTATCTATCTCTACTCGACGCAGCCGGAAGAACAGCATATTTATGTAGAAGGAGCAAAGAATAAAGGATACGATGTGCTCTGGATGGATGGAGTGATTGACACACATTTTGTAAATTTCCTTGAACAAAAATTAGAGGGAAGCAGTTTTGCGAGGGTAGATGCCGATACTGTAGATAAGTTGATCAACAAAGAAGAATCGAAAGTCTCTGTACTCAACGAAGAGCAGCAAAATGCGCTCAAAGAAATTGCGGAATCCGTTGTCAACAAAGAAATCTATCATGTCAATTTTGAGTCATTAACAGAAAAGGATGCACCCGTAATGGTGACCCGTCCCGAGTTTATGCGACGCATGAAGGAGATGTCGGCAACCGGCGGAGGATATTCTTTCATGGGAGAAATGCCGGACCAATACAATCTTGTCGTTAACAATAATCATCCGCTTATGAGTAAAGTCCTTTCTGAAGAGAATACGGAGAAGAAGACGCAACTCATGCAGCAGGCCATTGATCTTGCATTATTAGGACAGGGCTTACTGAAGGGCGAGGCCATGTCGAACTTCATGCGCAGGAGTGTAGAGATGTTAGGAAAGGACTAATGAAACAAGGGTGCTGAATGGTAGAGTATGAAGAAGTACAGTCGTGAATGGGATAGCGTTTTAAAGACAATTTCTGACCGGAATATGCTTAAGATCATTAAACCTTATTAATATTCAGCAGGTTAGTTACCTTAAGCGATAATAAACGTTTAATATACGACTAAAGCGATGGCTACTCTTTAATTTTGTCCTCAGTTCGGTGATAATATACTTATTAACATTTGCGTTACAGGAATGAAAAACCGGTGTTAAAATAAGTGTAGAAACCGTCTAAATCAGTATTTTTGAAAATCAAATAACAGCAATAATTATGAGTCAGGAAATCACAGCAAAATTACTCTATTCACTTCCGGAGCAAACGGGTACTGGCAAAAATGGCCAATGGGTGAAGCAAGATTTTATCGTTGAAACGGAAGATCAATATCCAAAGAAAATATGTATGAGTGCATGGGGCGATCTGGTAAGTACCTTCAAAGCATTTGCACCCGGTACACGTTTAAAAATTAATTTCCGTGTGGAATCACGCGAATACAATGGTCGTTGGTACACGGATGTTCGTCCATGGCGCGTTACAGTAGATGGTACTGCACCGTCAAGTACTCCAATGGACAATACACCTGTTGCAGCAGGAGCAATGTCAGATCCAATGTCAGGCTCATCCGGCGAAGCGGACGATCTTCCATTCTAGAAAAACATAACTCAATCAAAGCCCCTGTCTCCTCAGATGGGGGCTTTTTATTTTAGGGCGACTTTAGTTTTTTTAGCCCTGTAGGGGCGACATCAAAGTCAGCCGAAAGCCCATCTCTCCCCTTAGCCCTGTAGGGGCGACATCTCTGTAACCCGAAAGCTCCTCTCTCCCTCCAGCCCTGTAGTGGCGACATCTCTGTAACCCGAAAGCTCCTCTCTCCCTCCAGCCCTGTAGGGGCGACATCTCTGTAACCCGGAAGCCCATCTCTCTCCTTAGCCCTGTAGGGGCGACATCTCTGTAACCCGAAAGCTCCTCTCTCCCTCCAGCCCTGTAGGGGCGAAATCTCTGTAACCCGAAAGCTCCTCTCTCCCTCCAGCCCTGTAGGGGCGACATCTCTGTAACCCGAAAGCCCCTCTCTCCCTCCAGCCCTGTAGGGGCGAAATCTCTGTAACCCGGAAGGAAGCCCCTCTCTCCCCTCGAGCCCTGTAGGGGCGACATCTCTGTTTCTTTGTGTGTTCGACATCATGATGAATATGAAATCTCTACATTTCATCACACCCAATCGGTTCTTTCGGCAGCTAAGTCTTGGTTGGAGTTTTCAATATTGATATGTTGAAATCTCATACACAATATAATAATTTTCAAAATAATCTCGAAATATATTTGTCAAGTAATTTTTCAAAGAAATCATTTTAAAAAAAATAATTTATGGCAAACACATTCACACAAATCATTATACATTTTGTATTCGTTGTTAAAGGTAGGTCCAATCTAATTAATGAGAATATAAAGGATACTATCGAAAAGTATATGTGTGGTATCATCAAAGAAAATAAATCAAAACCGTTATCGATATATTGTAATCCAGATCATGTTCACATTTTAATTGGATTACATCCTGAAATTTCGGTTTCTAAAATGGCCGGTTTAGTTAAGGGTAACGCATCCAAATTTATCCACGAGCAAAAGATGATTAAAGGAAAATTTGAATGGCAGTCGGGATATGGTGCTTTCTCCGCTTCAAGGTCTGCTGTTCCCGTAATTTCAAAGTATATCTTAAACCAAAAAGAGCATCATAGTACGAGGTCTTTTAAAAAAGAGTATGTAACAGTTTTGAAAGAAAATGAAATTGAGTTTACAGAAAAATATCTACCGGAGTTTTATGATGCTGACTCCGATTTAGGTGTTTAGCTTAGAAGGCAATTTAACAGGGCTGGGGTAGCCGTATCTGAGGAGGTTTCGCCCCTACAGGGCTTACAGAGGTTTCGCCCCTACAGGGCTTACAGAGGTTTCGCCCCTACAGGGCTTACAGAGGTTTCGCCCCTACAGGGCTTACAGAGGTTTCGCCCCTACAGGGCTTACAGAGGTTTCGCCCCTACAGGGCTTACAGAGGTTTCGCCCCTACAGGGCTTACAGAGGTTTCGCCCCTACAGGGCTTACAGAGGTTTCGCGCCTACAGGGCTTACAGAGGTTTCGCCCCACAGGGCTTACAGAGGTTTCGCCCCTACAGGGCTTACAGAGGTTTCGCCCCTACAGGGCTTACAGAGGTTTCGCCCCTACAGGACTGAGGTAGCGGATAGTTGTTCATTCCAACTTATTCCATCCTTTTCCTATTTTTACGCCTCAAATCATTCTATCATGGTATTACGCAGGCTTGTCGCTATCTTCTATCTGTTTATTCATTGTTCCGTTGCTGTTGCTGATGAGGGGATGTGGTTGCCACAACTTTTGCAGCAACTGAATGCGGCTGAAATGCGAATTAAAGGCTTGCAAATTCCGATCGAAGAAATTTACAACGTCAATAAAAATAGTTTGAAAGACGCGGTGGTTTCGTTTGGCGGATTTTGTACCGGCGAGCTTATTTCATCGAAAGGTCTTATGATTACAAATCACCACTGTGGTTTTAGCCAGATACAGAAACAAAGTACACTGGAGCATAATTACCTGCGAGATGGTTTCTGGGCTATGTCAATGAAAGAAGAAATTCCTTGTCCGGAACTTACAGCCACTTTTATAATCCGTATTGATGATGTGACGGCTTCATTCACTAACGCACTGGAAGGTCTAAGTGAAGAACAACGGGCTGTGAAAATTAAAGAAATTGCTTCCGGTCTTGAGAAAAAAGCTATGGAAGGAACCCATTATGAAGCTCAGGTTAAACAATTATATTCCGGTAACGAATTTTTTCTTTTTGTGTCAGAGACGTTCAGGGATGTACGGCTTGTTGGCGCACCTCCTTCCTCTATAGGAAATTTTGGAGGAGATACCGATAACTGGATGTGGCCAAGGCATACCGGCGACTTTTCGGTTTTTCGTATCTATGCGGATAAGGATAATAAGCCGGCAAAATTCAGTCCGGATAATATCCCTTTTACACCACGGCATCATTTCTCCATCAGCATGAGAGGTGTAGAGGAGGAAGATTTTACCATGGTGTATGGATTTCCGGGTCGGACACAGCAGTATATTTCCTCTTATCAGTTGCAGACAATCCTTGAAGTGAACAATCCTAATGGTATTAAGGTTAGGGATGAGCGTTTGCGTATCATGAATGAAGCAAGGAGAAGCAGCGAAGCACTGCATCTTCAATATGCCGCAAAATACAGTAGAGTCAACAATGCCTGGAAGAAATGGCAAGGGGAGATTAAAGGATTGACGTTATCGAATGGATTAAAGAAAAAACGGGACTATGAAGTAGATTTTAGAAACTGGTGTAACACCAGCGAGGCGAACAAAATGAAGTACGGGCAGGTGCTTCCTGCTCTTGAAAAACTTTATGCTCAGCACCGCCCCTATCTATCAGCCAATGACTATTATGCTGAAGCGGTCTTTGGTGTGGAAATCATTTCCTATGCCAACGCTTATAAAAAATTGATTGATGCTACTCTGGAAGAGAAGCCGGACACCGCTAAAGTCAGGATAGAAGCAACAAAACTGAAGTCCGGAGTTTCAGATTACTTCAAAGATTATGACGCGAGCACCGATAAAAAAATGATGAGTAGCCTATTCAAGCTATTTGACGAAGGGGTTTCCGACTCCCTGAAACCAGAGTACTTTACGTTACTTCGAAACCGTTATAAATCGGATTTTAATAAAATGACAGAAGAGATTTTTGAAGATAGTAAATTTGACGAACGGGCCGGAATGGAGAAAGCACTGTCTTCTTTCAACACTTCTAAAGCGAAATCCCTGAAGAAGGACCCTGCTTATCAGTTAGCGGATCAACTGTTAACCTTCTTCCGTTCAAAAATTCAGCTTAAGCTAGTAAGTTTCAATATTGAACTGCAAAAGTGGAACCGCATCTACATGGCCGGACAAAGAGAGATGCAACCGGAACGAAAATTTTATCCCGATGCCAATAGTACTTTGCGCTTAGCCTATGGGAAAGTCAAAGGGTATGATGCCAGAGACGCTGTTTTTTATGACTATCAAACCAATCTCGATGGCGTCATTCAAAAATATATTCCAGGACATGAAGAGTTTGATTTGCCTCCGCGTTTAATCGAATTACATCGCAACAAAGACTATGGAAGATATATGGTGAAAGGTTCTGTGCCGGTCGCTTTCATCGCTACCAATCACACTACCGGTGGTAATTCCGGAAGTCCGGTGTTGAATGCAAAAGGGCAACTCATCGGCACCAATTATGATCGGGTATGGGAAGGAACAATGAGCGATATTCTTTTTAACCCGGATATTTGTAGAAATGTCACCCTGGATATTCGTTATACCCTTTTTATCATCGATAAATTCGCAGGTGCGAAACACCTCGTGGATGAAATGGATATTGTAGAGTAATAATATCGTTACCGGCTACCGGCTACCGGCTACCGGCTACCGGCTACCAGCTATTATATGTAGAACAGGCGAAATTAACACTGTAATTATATTTCAAATATTTTTCCCTGAATATTGCACCGATATCCAAAGCCTAAACTACAGCGGGAAGCCGGTAGCTGGTAGCCGGAAGCTAATCATAGGTGGAATCTATATTTTAAAGGAAAACTAATCCTTCACAAATTCAAGTGAACGGATAGCACCTCTGTTATCAGTAGCTGATAAATAAAGTACATCTCCATCCAACATGACAATGGTCCATGCACGGTTTAAATCTTCATCTGTAAATGCCGAATTAGTGAACTGTAAAGAATCAGGGAATGTGAAGCCGCTTAATTTGACATACGCTTTAGAAAAACGGGCATCAATAGAATAGTTACCAATAAAAGTATAATTAATGGTAGTATCTAAAGATGGATAATCTTTATCATAATTCAACAACACTTCTCCATTGCTGAATGTCCATTTTTCGCGGGAGTCATTACTGTTGGCGTAAAGTACTTTCCAGGTTTTCTGAAGTTTTTCATTCAATTTTTTCTCAGAAAGCAGCAAGTCGTTCTGCTCACAACTAATGAAGGTCATTGAAAGCAACCCGGCCAGAATTAATAAAATATTTTTCATGCGTATTTCGATTTTTTATAGACTTTATACCTTCTCTACTAATCAAAGATACAGTAAAAAACTTCCAAAGTATTACAAATGTCAGATTTTTGCCTGCCGTATGCGTTGTTCAATGGCTGTTGTTGAATAGCCCTCTACAAAGGGAATGGTTTTAACACTTCCTCCTCCTGCTATAACGACATCTGCACCCACTATATTCTCTATCTTGTAATCTGCTCCTTTTACCAGTACGTCGGGATTGACCAAACGAATTAATTCAAGGGGAGTGGGCTCATCAAAGAGGATAACTGCTGAAACACAAGACAATGCAGCCAGGACCAATGCCCTCGAGCGCTCATCATTGATCGGCCTCGTTGGTCCTTTTAATCGGGACACCGACCGGTCAGTATTGAGTCCAATAATCATCTTGTCGCCGAAGTCGGCAGCATGTGATAAATAGTCCACATGTCCTAAATGCAATAAGTCAAAACAGCCATTTGTAAACACAATCTTACATCCCTGATCCCTCCACTTCTTCAGTTGTTCTGTTAATTGAAGGGCATCCATTAACTTGCTTTCCAGCTGTTGAAGATGGCTCATGCGGTTGCTGAATTACGGTTTTTTACAAAAAAGAATAAGCTGATCATAGATAGCGCACCGAGTAAAATTAATAATAAAGTAGCGATCGCATGACTCATGGTGGCATATACTAATCCGTCGGTTTCAGATAACCCATATAATAAGAGTCCTTGAGAGACCAGCAAATGATAAGTACCGATACCCCCTTGTACAGGAGCTGTCATACCAATTCCTCCTAATACCATAATAAAGAGTGCTGCTGATGGACCGAGTGAAGTGGTTTCCGGCAAGGCGAAGAAGCAGAGATAGCTCATCATAAAATACATGGTCCAGATAAATAAACTATGAAAGAGAAAGAGTCCTTTGTTTTTGACTTTGGTTATGCTCTTCAATCCATCTCCCAAACCCAATGCAAACCCGCGGATTTTCTGAATCAATGCAGGCGGATTCGACATCCTGAACAGGGCATAAAGTGAGCCTCCGGCGATGACAGCAATAATCAGGAGGATCACAATTAAGAAAGTCCCATTACCCACTTTTTCTATTGCCGGTCCGATGATCTGTTTATAGAGAAATCCTCCCAGAAGATCGAATTCCAGAAAGGCGGTCATGGCAATGCAGACGAGCAGCATGAAAACATCCGCGAGTCGTTCAATAATCACCGTGCCCACCAGCTTTTCAAAAGGGACATTGTCACTTTTCTTCAAGGCACCACAACGGGAAATTTCGCCCAATCGCGGAACCGCCATATTGGCCAGATAGGCAAAGGTAACGGCATGGTAAGTAGTACTCAATCGGGGTTTATAGCCTAGGGGTTCAATAAGTTGTATCCATCGCATCGCACGGCTGATTAAAGCGGCCATCGAACAAAGGCAAGATAATCCGAGCCACCAGGGATTGGCTGTTTTTACTTTCTCCCATACCAATGAGAAATCATGGTTACGGAAAGTGAGCCACAGAAGAACTCCTCCGATTGCCAGAAAAAACAGATTGCGTAGTGCCGGTATCAAACAGTCTTTTAGGATCTTACGGGATGATTCTCCGCATCAGGGAAGCAAATCCATGGTTTAAAGGATTTTGCCTCTTCGAAGTCCATGCTGGCAAAGGAAACAATAATTACGAGGTCTCCCAAATACATTTTCCTCGCAGCAGGTCCGTTAATACAGATTTCACCACTGCCTCTTTTTCCTGTAATAATATAAGTTTCAAGCCGTTCGCCATTGTTAACGTTCAAAACATGTACTTTTTCACCTTCAATCATATTGGCGACTTCCAGTAAGTCCGGATCGATGGTAATGCTGCCAACATAATTTAACTCAGCCTGAGTAATTCGGGCGCGGTGGATTTTAGATTTTAATACTTGTATGGTCATAGCGGTGCAAAAATAAGGAAGAAGCCTTTGCATTTTGCAAAATGGAATTTTGAAATCTGCTAAGGGGTAGGGTTTCAATGTATAATAGATATTGTGTGAAAGTTGGTGATTAATAAAGTTTACGTCCCTGTACTACCAGACTACGAATTGATCAGCAGATTATTTTCTTACTTTAGCCCTGTAATTGACAGGTCGGGGAAATTTCCTTCCAAGATCCTAACTGATTAATAATTATGAAATTCGGAAAAGCCAGAAAAATTTTTATTGTGGAAGATGATGAGTTACAAAGCTCGTTGCTGATGGACCGCCTGACGAGGGATATTCCACATACAGTAACCATTTTCCCCACCGGCGAGGAGTGTCTGAAACATATCCATGAAAATCCGGAAATTATTATTCTGGACTATCACCTGAACAAGGATGTGAAAGATGCGGCGACCGGAATGGAAATCCTGACTGTGATTAAAAAAGCGAATCCGGATATTCATATTATCATGCTCAGCAGTCAGGAACGTTACAGCATCGCCTTGCAAAGTATTCAGAAAGGAGCGGAGCAGTATGTGGTGAAGGACGCGACTGCTTTTGAGAAAATAAATAATCTGGTGAACGACCTGAAGTAAGTAAGTGCAGTTGATGATTTAATTTTTTCCAACCATTTGTTCAAGATTAAGGTAGCTCTGCACAATTAAAGAATTGATTTTATATTTATCCTTCGACATTCTAAAAAGATGAATAGAATTGCATGTCTTAGCTTAGCGATCCTCGCATTTTTATTTTCTTCCTGTTCATCAGAAGTGGATGGAACGGAAGCCAAAAAAATCGTTGAGCAATTGCTGACAGATTTGAAAAACGAGAAGTACGATGGGCTGGATACGTATTATACTTCTTCGTCCAATCAGAGCGAACCCCTGCAAGCCAAAATGGAGAAATTTATTCGTTTGCAGGATACCACAGGTCCGATCGAAAGCTTTGAATATGTAAGCGAGGATAAAAAGTACGATGAGGCATCGGGGTACAATCAATTGACACTTATCTATAAGGTGGTTTGCAGCAGAGTTGTTTTAAAGGAAACATTTATTCTCGTGAAGGATGAGGGAAAGACCGGCATCATTTTTCAGAACACGGAAAACTGGCCCGAAGAGCAGAGTAATTAATTGATTCCCGGTACTGCGATCTTCCGATTGATCCGTAAATCTTCCACATAGCCTTGCATTTCATCCCTGCAAATGCATTTTATCCCATAACCCTTACCATTTCTCCCGTTTTTTGCAGTTAACCCCTTCTTACTTGACCTGAAAAAGGATCGATTGCATTTTTGTCGAATCAAAGGTTAAGAAAATGTTGACACTTCTCTCCATGCTGCTGATGGTCTCCTCCATTCCGGGAGATGTACGATCCCTCATTTATCTTTTGTTGGAACTGCTCGTTTCGATTTTGAACTTTCTGCTTACGATCATTTAGATGATGGGTCTGATGAAACATATCCTACTCCTGCTTGTCTTTTCGGCAGGTCTGTTTACCGGTGTTGCCGCCCAGGAAAATCAGCAGGGCGCCCAAACCCGTCATCGTTTTGCGGAGATGTACGTTGGGGCGGATATGCGTTTTTTTCCAGGAGCAGGAACGCAATCGAAGATCATTTCTGAAGATGGCTCTTTGAAGAACCGGGAACTGGATGATTATGCCGGGAACCGTATCCTCATCGGCGCTACTCATTTCTGGGGCCATGCAGATTTCTTTGTGGCCATTCCCGTCGCTCGTTTTAAAGAAGCTGCTTTGAGCACCGGCGTAGAAACAGGAGGACGCTATTTTCCGTGGAAGATAGAGAAGGGGAAACTCCGGCCCTGGTTGGGGATTTCGCTGGCAGCAACCTCGTACAAACAGGGAGAAGGAACCAAACAAACACGATTTACGGCTCCTTTAAGCAGCGGCGCAAGCTTCCGGACACGCAATCATCTCATTGAATTCTCTGCAGCGATGGATTTCGGTAAGGCGCAACGTTATTATTTCAGCAGAGAAATAGCGACAACTGTTTCACTGCATAAAATGAGTGTTGGTCTTTCCTATAAATATTTATTTGATGTCACTTTAAGCGCGGAGAAAGACTGGCAGAGCGGTCGTACCCAACGCATCACCGATACCCTGGCTGCAAGGAATAAGCTGAACGGATTCACACTGGCGGCCGGACCTTCTTCCGCATTCTATTTAAAAACATCTGACCACAATACATCTTCACATCCCTGGCTCGGACAACATAAAAGCGCAAAAGTATTTCCTGATCTGGCCATCGGTTACTATTGGCATAAGCCCGATCTGCAATTGAGTCTGGCATATCGTCCTGTAAAAAGTGAACTGAAGGCCTATGGTTACGAGCAAAAGTTGCATCGTAAATCAATTACACTGGAGGCGTATAAGTTTATCGGCGATTACCATGGCTTTGTGCCTTTCGTTGGACCTTCGGTAAGCTATGAACATCTTTCTCTCCATGAAAAGGAAGCGCGGGCAACAGCCTACAAAAAGGAGAAAGAGTACATCCGTCCCGGCATCACCTTTGGCTGGGATATCCGACCCAACCGCATTCAGTCGATGCTGCTCCGCACCAACCTCCGCTGGATTCCCAATTTAAATTTATCAATGAAGGAAGGTAAAAAAATTTCCTTCGATCAATTGGAATTTAATTTCATTCAGTTGGTTATTTTTCCGGGAAGGATGTTTTAGGAGGGAGAATGTGCAAAGAAGAATCTTTCCCTAAGGGAATGAAATGTAGAAGGAGTATTCATTGAATCGAAAACAACAATCCATTCAATTTCCTATCACCCCTGCTTCAACGCCTTAAATACTTTTTGATTTTGAATTGTTTTTACAATTATAAAGTACAATCCATCATTAAATTCCGCCAGGGAAATTTCCGAATAGTTTGTATTGATCTGCGATAGTGTTTTGAT
This sequence comes from Bacteroidota bacterium, assembly GCA_016713925.1. NCBI lineage: Bacteria > Pseudomonadati > Bacteroidota > Bacteroidota bacterium. The sequence continues at coordinate 1,166,280 of JADJOH010000002.1, read as the reverse complement.
TGTTTTTCCTGTTGCATCCATAACAACAATGGATTGAATCTCATCTCCTTCTTTGTTTTCAATGTATATTCCGGTGGCTACTTGAAAGGGATTGGGTAAAAGTTTAATATGAGCATTGCTGCTAATTTCCGGAGTTGTACTATTTCTAATGCGATTTCCGCTACCGCCACTGAGAGGTGGAGGACAGATGGCCACTGATAAATTGGGGTCAATAGTTATTTTAACTGCTGAACCGGGCAGTGCACTAAATCCATTATCCAGCTTTATATATTCTTTTGCTATTAATTCAAGATTGCTACCTATATCTGCAACATAAGGTCCTGCCGTTTGATTCGGATCAACAAATTCGCCCACATGGATTTTTGCATCTGCCACATACGTATTCGGACTATTTGCTGATTCAACATCATCTTGTAAAAACAAAGTGCCGTTTGTTAGGGAAGCAAGATCATACTTGCGGATAAGTCTTCCGCCCATTCTATCAATGGCCACACGATGGAGCCCGACAAATGTAGGCGCATTGGCAAATTCTAAAACCGAACCGGGATTTAAAATAAAAGCAGCATCAAAAACCTCAACGCAGGGATCAAAGGTTAATTTGCTTCCGGCTGCCAGTCTGTACAAAGAGGCATATCTGGAATGGTCAGGAATCATTGGGTCATCGGGGAACAACGGATCTTCACTACGCAGGTCAGTGCGAACGGGTACATCACGATCATCACTATAAAAACCACCATTGGCGGGAGTATTATCATTGGCCACTTCGGCGGGTGAAGGATAAACTCCACGAATGGTACGGAAGGAATAGTGACTTGGAAAATGAAGATCAGTGGCAGTAATGGTAACATCGCTGGGGTTGTAGAAGATTCTATCTGTCGTTGCCAGCTCTGTAAACGCAAAGTCAAAATTAGAATTTATAGTATAGTTGTGTGAAATACCAAACATGGGAGAAAAGTTTGATCCCGAAACTTCGTAACCTGCTATCGCTCTGCCTTCACTTTGATAGAGTGGTGCCGTGATCAATGAATAAGGTGCAAAATAGGCACGGATGTATGAAGGGAATCCGGGTGTATAGTTATAAAATGCATAATTGGACAAGGGGTAAATCGTATAAGGCAAATTACAATTTGAATTTACAAGATCACTGTATTTAAAATAGTCAAGAGTACCTGAAACCGGTACAATCAGAGTTGGCGAACTTTCATTGTAATAGTGACTGGTATTTTTATGTAATAATCTTGGAGCAAAGCAAACATCATATTGTGATTCATTGCAAAGTGCATCGCTATTTGGACAGAAAGGATAGGATTTCATACGACCTCTCGTATTATCATGAAGCCACGAAAACTTGAAAATCGGTGGTGTAATCGGATCAGAGGTTGAATTCGTTTCACAATGAATATTCAAAGTATGTTTTAATATGGTATGAGGAAAATAATTTCGGACCGGGGTGCTTAACACGGGATTATCAACGGCATATGCAAATGAAGCTAAACTTGAACCCTTCACATTAAACTTAGTCGGTGGAATATATCTTCTAACGTAATCCCAGCTATCAGTATTGGGATCATATGGATCTGAGGGTAAAATGAAGTTTCTTCCGGGATTAGGATTATTAGCTCCACATCCACTAGTATTTTTAATACAGTCAGGTAAAAACGGGAAAGAAACTACTTCAATTTGATAAGAAACAGCAATTCCATATCCTGGCGCCTGAATGTAGTTCTCCCAAAATAGCCAATCGTCTATAGTGAGAATATTGTATTCACCGTCATATGATGGAAATGGATTGCTGAAAGGTCTATACCATTTAAGCAATTGCGTATTTGAAGTAGAGGATAAATTTATTTCAAAATCAGAACTTACCGGAGAGGGTAAATTCGCATATTGATTTATTAAATCTTGTGCAGTAACATTAAGAAATGATAGTTGCATTAAAATAACAATAGATTGTATAAATTGTCGTCTCATCTAATTATTTATTTTAATTAATTTCTTATTGATTTTGCTTTTATCATTATATACTATTGATAAAATATAAATTCCTGATGGTAAATTTTCCAGATTAATTTCTAAAGTTGATAGATCATTTACTCTGCATTTTTCCATTAAAATACCATTCATGGAACTTATACTTATATTAATTGAGGATAAGGGGTTATCACAAGTAATTGTTATTTTGTCTTGAAATGGGTTAGGAGATACTTTTATTTCGATATCATTCAATTCGGAAATTTCATTAGAAGAATTTGGACATAAATTCATAAGTCCCAAAGTTGAATTTAATACATCCAATCCATAAGTATAGTTGAAGCTATGTGATGTGTCTATAGAAATCGAATCCGGATTAATTGCAATAGGATAATTTACTGAACTTTCAGTAAGATTGCTGGCAAAGCAACCTATTCCATTCAAGTCTGTTTCGGCTATTATAATATCAAAAGCAGAACTTAGAAGTAATTTTACGCTTCCTATAAAATACGCTTTATTACCGATTACTGTTCCTGCTTTATAAAGAATGTTTGCAAGTGGGTAGGTATTGTTTTGGAAGATATAGTTATAGCCAATGATATCTCCTATGCTATCAATATTAAGTATCCGGGGTCCTAAGGATAAAAGAATATTATCAGTTGAATCAATAAAGGCGTTTGTAAAAAATAATTTATCTTGAATTCCATCATAAATTCTTTTACTTATCACTTTATTATTAAGAGAATCGAGAGTAAAGTATATAAAACTGCTCTTTTGATTAGCAGAAAATTTTTCAACACCACAAAAAATCTTTCCCGATTTCTTCGATGTTGCTAGTTGGAGGTAGCTATAGTCAACAGTATCTGACATACTATACATATTTATAGCTAAACCATTTGTATTACATTCTATTAGAAATAACTGAAGAAAATTCGATGAAGTCGTATCTATTTGCGCCGTCCCTGCTATAAGGAAGGTTTGCTTCTTTTCATTGAATACTCCATGCCATAAATTCGTATTGTAGTTTGGATGTTTGTTAAAAATTCTTTTGAATATAACTGAATTGGTTTTATGATTATAGGCAATAAAAACGCCTTCATTTGGCTCAAATTGTTTTGTACTTCCAACGGAACCAATAAGGAACAAACTATCACCGGAAACATGAATCGGTTTAAGATATAGATTGTTCAGTGAATCACTGATGTTTAGTGTATGTATGGTATCGCCTGACATATTTAATTTAGCGATGGTTGAAAATAATCTATATTTTTGATTTAATGAGTCGTATTCAGAATTTGAGCTCACTATAAGTATACTAGAGTCATTCGTGAGTTCCATACCGGATGTATTATAGTTTACGTTACTATAGCCATACAATTTGGTAAAGATGGGGTTAAAAGAGGAGTCTGTTTTAGTAATCGCTAGTTGAGGCAGTCCGAGAGACCCTATTCTAATAGTGGATGATATTATAAAGTGATTATCATATGTAATTGCAATTTTATCTCCATACTCGTTGTTAGCAGGGTTTGTGAAACATACGTTTCTATAGGTTTGTGCGGTTGAAGTTCCACGAAAAAGAAAATTTAAACATAGCCCTATAAAAAGAAGAGCGTACTTCACAAAGCTTGATGGAGAATTTAATTTCATTCAAATGGTTATTTTTTCCCGGAAGGATGTTGTAGGTAGAAGCGTTTGCATCACGTGGTTATCATTTCGGTAAAAGAAATGCTCAATTGATAAGAGGATTAATCGACGCCAACAGTTCGTACATTTTCATGTTACCCTTGCTTAATCGCCTTAAACACTTTTTGATTTTGAATGGTTTTTACAATTATAAAGTACAATCCATCATTAAATTCAGCCAGAGAAATCTCCGAATAGTTTGTATTGATATGCGATAGTGTTTTGATTGTTTTTCCTGTTGCATCCATAACAACAATGGATTGAATCTCATCTCCCTCTTTGTTTTCAATGAATATTCCGGTGGCTACTTGAAAGGGATTGGGTAAAAGTTTAATATGAGCATTGCTGCTAATTTCCGGAGTTGTACTATTTCTGATACGATTTCCGCTACCGCCACTCAGCGGCTGTGGACATAAACCAATTGATAATAATGGGTCGATTTTAATTTTCACCTCAGAACCATTTTCAGCAGAAAAGCCATGTTCTAGTTTAATAAATTCACTAGCTAATAGTTCTAAGTTGGTTCCGATTGCTGCTACATAAGGCCCAGTTTGTGACAAAGCATCAACATTTTCTCCAGCAAATATTTTCGAATTTACAACATAGGAATTTGGAGCAATTGCTGTTTCAGTTTTATTTTGTAAATAAAATGTACCGTTATTTAGGTCGTGTTTTTCAATTAGCCTCCCTCCAAATCGATCAATAGCTACCCTATGTAAACCAATGATGGTGGGTTTGTTGTCTAAAACTAATGTTGAATTTGGATATAGAATAAAGGCTGCATCAAAAACACTAACACATGGCTTTAATGTAACCATGCTACCAGAAGCTAATCTATACAATGAAGCATACTTAGAATCATCAGGAATCAACGGGTCATCGGGGAATAAGGGATCTTCACAGCGCAAGTCAGTGCGAACGGGTACATCCTGGGGATCATAGGGGCCACCATTGATATTGATGTTATCAGCCAATACCTCAGCAGGTGTTGGAAACATTCCCCGAATAGTTCTATAGGAGTATGGATAATAAAAAAGTAAATTATCAGCAGTTATTGTAACATCACTAGGGTTGTATATGATGTAATCAGTTGTATTGATTTCAGCCATGTGGGGTAAAATATTCGTGTTTATAAAATAGTTATGTTCTATTCCATTTAGTTTCACAATGTTTCCAGAAATATTTTCGTAGCCTGCAGGTACTAGACCACGATGTTGCATGAGTGGAGCAGAAATGAGGGAATATGGCGGGATATATGCTTTATTGTAAGTAGAAACAGGTGAGCTGGAAAAGAACACATCGTTTTGATTTGGTTGAATTAAAAGAGGAATGGTACATCCATTGGAATTGATATTTGAGTAATCAAAATAGTTTATAGTTCCATTTGGTAATAATACTGTGTTATTGCTTTCATTGTAAGAATGAGAAATTTGATTATGAAGTAATTTTGGAGCATATGAAACGTCGTATTCTGATTCTGAACAATTGGTACAGTTGCAGGGGCAAAAAGGGTATTCTTTCATTCTGCCTCTTGTATTATCATAGATCCATGAAACACTAAATATTGGATTAGAAGTAGGGGTAGTGACATTATTGTTTTCACAATGGACATAAATGGTATGTTTAATTATGGAATGAGGAAGATAATATCGATTGGTAAAAACATCAAAAGGAAAGTTATCTTTATATGCTATTGATGCTAGAGATTGACTTTCAGTATTTATCAATTTAGTCAATGGTTTTTTTCTAAAAATTGCAGCTCCCCAGGTATCAGTTAATGGAAAATAAGCTTGCGAAGAAGGTGGCATTACCAAATTTCTATCAATAGCACCTTCGCATCCATTCGAATATAAATAGCAATCTGGTAAAAATGGAAAAGACACCACCTCCATGTCGTAGGATAAAAGATAAGTTTCTAAAGTCGGACCAAGATAATGATCAGCCCAAAAAAAATCAGGAGTAAGTAAGTTTATTTCATATTCACCATTATAACCTGTAAAGGTATTACTTCTATAAAATTGTACTGGATTAGAATAACTATTTACAAATGTTTCAAGGTTCGAAAATTGAAGAGTTGGGCTATTGAAATAGGGTACTATTATGTCTTGACTTTCAGATTTAGTATTAAAAATAAACATGAAAAGAAATAGATTGCAACAGTTTTTCATTTTAGTTTTCATATTCCTTAAGATTTTACAATTTTTAGGTACGTGTTAGAGCCGTTGGACAAATTCAATTTCAAAAGATAAACTCCGGGAACTAAGAAACCAAAATTAATTATTTGATCATTGTCAATTGAATAATTAAATGTAAGTATTGTTTTTCCTTCCAATGAAAAAACTTGAACTTGTTGTATCGAGGAAGGTAAATTTTTAAATTGAATTGAAGAGTGGAATGGATTTGGGAATACATTAATTACTTCTTCTTGTTTATTTATATCTTCTAAAACAGCATTTGGGATACATTGATCAAAGCGATTTAAAACGATCGACTGAATATTAAAATGTGGTTGCTTATAAATTATTATTGAAGAGTCTACGGTTATTGCGTTGATGCTGGGAGTCATTTGAAAAAGATAGGGTGTGGAAGAAAAGGGAACAGGGTTAATATAGCAACCAACACCTGAAAAATCACATTTTGAAATTAACATCTCTTGTTTCCCACTCAATGTATATTGCGTTAAACCAACAATAAAGAGATCATTATTTATAGCAGTCGCTGATTGATTATTTATTTGCAGCAATGGAAAGGTTGAGCTGTAGTAGTTATTATTACTTAACATGTATCCCGTTGAATCAACAATAAATATATTTCCACCTGCTAAAAATATAATTGTTGAATTGACAGAATTTAAGGTCGCTTTAGAAACGTGAAGCCAATTATTATAATACTTATTACTGTTTTTTATTTGTAAATTGGAGTCTAATACACATATCACAAATCCATCACGGATATAATTGGTTGTCGTTAGATCTTCGTAAAAAATATTCAACTCCTTTGTGAGATTATTGTAAATTAATCCAGCAGTTGAACTCACATATAACTCCATAGTATCTTGCAATTGCCATTTGTTAAGAATATCGCCTAGTTTATTTATTTCAAGTATATAAGGAACACGCAAGAGCGAAATTGTGTCTTCTATATTATATACAGTTAAGAAAAAACTATTCCTGTGTTCATGATAAATATATGATCCGATGCCAGTCTCCACATGTGGAGATATACTATATGTTTTATTAAACATGATTTGCTTTGAATTAAGATCGATTGCAATTAAGACCATTTCACGATCCATCGTGGCATTCATATTGAATATATTGCAAATTAAGTATAATATGTTATTTTCAAAATGCAAAATATTGCCGGATATTCCATTTAATGAATCGCTAATGGTAATTGTCCATAAAGTATCAATTTCATGATTCAGGCAAAGTATAGTTAATGAAAATTTTGTTGGAACTGTGTCGGTTGATGTGGTGGAAGTAATAATAAATGTGGTGTCGGATATTGGATAAATATTTTCAAATCCACCTCTTAAATTCGAATCAATATATGTTTTAGATGTGACTAAATTATACGAACTATCCAATTGATATAGGATGCCTTTAGGATCTCCATTTTGTAATTGATGGAAACCTATTATAATATTTAAAGTATCGTTAACATGATACATTTTTCGACCCACATGATTTTGCCCTGGTAAACCAAAAGATGACGTAAAGTAAGATTGTGCATTTAATGAATTAAAGGCTACCAATTGTATTAGTATCAATAGTATACTTTTCATGAATACGAAATTTGAGAATTAAATAGTGATTGAAAAACGAGGAAAATTAATTTTATTTATTCTTCTCTTCCAATTTTCGCAATCTATCCTCTAATTCAAAAATATATAGATGCAGCTCTTCGATTTTTTCAAATGCCTTACTCATCAACTCCATTACATTTGCCCCCTTACTTTCTAATTCGCCGGCTGAAGGAACTCCCGGAAGATGCTTGTTTTTTGAAACATAGTGGCGTAGTGTATTTTGGATAGTTTGTCCCATCGTGTTGCTGACTAATATTATATTAAAAAGTAAAATTAGAGCCGGTAGCCGGTAGCCGGTAGCCGGTAGCCGGTAGCTGGTAGCTGGTAGCTGGTAGCTGGTAGCTGGTAGCCGGTAGCTGGTAGCATATTATTTTTTGTTTCCATAGTATTAAAAATAGTAGAGTTATACTTTCAAAAGTACTATTAATTTCAATCAATTTCCCGGTTGCTTTGAATTATTTGCCATCCGGATCAATTTTATCCCTCCTCTCATCTCAAAATAATCCGCAAAAATCAAGTCTAAATGCAATAGTTCTCCACCCGTTTGTCGACTTTCACCAAAATTGATAACTATTTGTTGCAACAGTGAAAGTGAATTCATACTTTTCATCACCTAAAACCATGATGATGTTTAAAAATCTACTCTGTTGTTGTTTGTTATTTCTAACTGTTCAACACGCCATTTCTCAAACTGTTCCTACTGCACAGTCCATTCCCTATAGCCAGGATTTTAGTACACTGGCTGCTTCTTCCGCCGTCTATCCGGCAGGATGGCAGGGATGGCAGTTGAATGCCACCGGTCCGACCACATCTTTTCGTACAACAGCCCCCACAGCAAACCTGAATCTAACGGCTAGCAGTACCGCAGCGACTACCGCAGGAGGAATTCATAATTATAATGGTAAAATCGGAATTCTAGCCAGTGGAACGAATGATCCTGCATTGGGATTGGTAGTGAATACCGTAGGGAAGATAAATATTGTGGTGACTTTTGATATCGCCACCATCCGCAACCTCTATAACGGTACCACTGAAACACGTCGTAATAATGTGGAACTCCAATACAGAGTCGGAAATACCAATGGAACTTTTACTTCATTGACCGGAAGCATTTATATAAACAATACCTCGGCTCAAACAACGGGCACTACCGCACGTAACGGCATGCGTTTTCAATATATTCTTCCTGCGGCTTGCGAGAATCAGACGGATGTTCAGTTGCGCTGGGTGCAGCGCGATAGTTCCGGTGCGGGTTCTCGCCCTTCTTTTGCTATAGACAATGTGATTGTTTGCCCGGCTCCTATCGTAGCTGCCACAGTTGTTCCTGCCTGTAATGGCAATGATGGCAGTATCAGTCTCTCCGTCTCTGCCGGATTGCCTCCTTATACTGTTGCCTGGGATACGATCAATAAAAATGGTCCGGTGTTTTCAGTTACGACAGCTAACAAAAATGCCAGTCACCCTTATTTCGGTGTAGGTTTTCCGGTAGGCTATGTGCTGGATGGAATTCAAGGCAAGGAATTGAATCTGACCCGTGGTGTCAATTATACGTTTTCCGGAACTTTCCCCGGACATCCTTTTCATATCACCACCAGTGCAGCGGGCGGTAGTTTTTTGAATGAAGTCACCACCGGTGTCACGAATAGTCAGTTGCAGGGAGGTGCAATGGTTTTTACACCGAATGTCACCCATCCTGCCTTGCTCTATTATATGTGCGGTGTCCATTTGAATATGGGATGGAAGGCGAACATTAATTCCGGACAATTAACAAGTTTTAATATCGCTAATCTTTCACCCGGCAAATACAGTGCTGCGGTTTCTTCCTCGGACGGCTGTATCACAACACTCACGATCACAGTAGCTGCCGGTACACCGGTAGAACCACATATCTCAGCTAATAGTCCGATTTGTGAAGGCAACACACTTGAACTTTCAGTAACAGGAGGAGATTTCTATAGCTGGACAGGCCCGCTTTCATTTTCTTCTAATCAACCTTCTCCTCAGTTACCCAATGTGAGTGTTACCAATGAAGGATACTATTCGGTTGTCGCCTCTTCGTTAGAAGGATGTACGTCCAAGGACTCTTTAGAAGTCATCATTAACTTAAGCCCCTCTATCAGCTCCTTCCTTCCCGCATCAGGACCCATAGGCACTACCGTTAGCCTTAGCGGAAATAATTTTTCGGTGGTGAATGAAGTGAAGATCAGCGGGCAGACGGCCACTCCTGTCATTTTGAATAATACCTCACTCGAATTTAATGTTCCTGCCGGAGCGGTAACGGATAATATCATTGTGAACACGGCTGAAAATTGCTCCGATACAAGTGCCGTTGCATTCCTGGTTGTCAATATCAGTCAGCTGAATTTGAAATTATTTGTGGAAGGTTTTTATACGGGCAACAATGCCATGACGGCACCCTTGCAGGACCCGCTTCATCCCACTCATGCCGATTCGCTGATCGTAGCCTTGTATGACTCTACAAACTTAGCAGGCGGCCCGGCATTTTCTGTTGCAGGAGTGGTGGATGTCTCCGGCAATGTATTGCTCACTTTCCCACCTGCAGTGATTGGCAACAGATATTACATTGTTATAAGACATAGAAACAGCATTGAAACCTGGAGTAAGCATACACAGTTGTTTAGTCAAACCACACTTTTTGATTTCACGGACTAACTTCTTGTTGTAAATAGGTTGGAGTAGCTAAACGCAGGGAAGGTTCAAATTAAACCGACCTTAGTGACGGTACTTTCGATTTTATGTAAATTTGCCCGGACCTTACTCCCATGTTACCCACGTATTTTTTCCGCCTTCTATTCCTTGTTCTGCTTTCATGCGGTATTCCTGCCTTATGTCAGGAGGCGGAAAAATTAAAAAAGGAACTTTCATTTGCCAGGGAGGATACCACCCGTTGCCGGATTTTAAACGAGTTAATCGAAGCAGAGGCGGATGATAACGTATGGCCTGCATACAACGATCGTATGAAACTTCTTGCGGAGAAAAATCTGGGAGAAAGAGCGGCAGATGATCCACAGCTTCCTGTTTTTAAAAAGTACCTGGGTGCAGCGTTAAACAATACCGGAGTAGTGATTCAAAACAAGGGGAATTCTAAACTTTCGCTGCAGTATTATCTGAAGAGCCTTCGCCTGCGTGAGGAAGTCAGGGATAGCTCCGGTATTGGGGAAACATTAAACAACATCGGTTTGATTCATCATGCACAAGGCAATATTCCATTGGCCATCGATTACTATCAGAAAAGTTTAAAAATACAGGAGCTGATTGATGATTACACCGGGATGAGTACAACGATTTTGAATCTCGGCGTGATCAGTTCTGATCAGGGTGATTATACGAACGCGCTCACTTATTTCCTCCGAAGTTATGAATTGCAGGAGCGTACAGGAGATGAATATGGGAAAGCGCATTCATTACATAATCTATCCCGTATTTATCAGAGAAAAGGAAATTTCGAAAAAGCATTAAGAACTATACAGCAAAGCCTGGAGATCAGGAGGAAAATACAAGATACGAAAGGAATCGCCTATTCGCTTTTTAATATGGGTAACATTCTTTCAAAGATGGATACCATTGGTGAAACAAAAGTTATCCAAAAGGAATATCTCGAGAGCCTTGCCATCTTCGAGAAGCTGGAGGATAAGGAAGGTGTTGCCTATGTGATGAATCAGCTCGCTGAATTGTATTTTAAGAATGGAGAGTATAGGCGCGCGTTAGACTGTGCGGAAAGAGCCTTGTCACTAGGTAAAGAATTAGGATATCCCGAACAAATCAGAAATGCTTCTCATAGTTTGTATCTTATTCATAAAGCGATGAAGCAGGAAGGTCTGGCACTTGCCATGTACGAGTTGTATTCAATTATGCGCGATAGTATTTCTAATGAAGAATTACGCAGATTGAATCTGGGAAAGCAATATCAATATGAATTCGATAAACGTACTACAGCAGATAGTGTCAAGGCGGTGGAACAGCAGAAAGTGATGGCCGCCAGAATTTCAAAGGAAAAAACACAACGCTTTGCAGTTACGGGTGTGTTGATATTGACAGTTGTCTTTTCAGGATTTATCTTCAACCGCTGGCGCATTATTAAAAAGCAGAAATTGCAAATACAACAACAGCATACCGCTCTTGGAGAAGAGAAAAAGAAATCAGACGATTTATTGTTGAATATCTTACCGGAAGAAACAGCGGAAGAGCTGAAACGAACCGGGCGTGCAAAAGCCATGCGCCATGAGCAAGTTTCTGTCATGTTCACCGACTTCGAAAATTTTACTCAGGCTTCCGAAAAGATGAGTGCAGAAGAATTGGTCAATGAAATCCATTATTGTTACAGTGCCTTCGACCGGATTATTTCAGCCTATCCCATCGAGAAAATTAAGACCATTGGGGACGGGTACATGTGCGCTGCCGGTTTACCTTTAGCAAATGTGAATCATGCGTTAGATTTAGTAAAAGCAGCTTTAGAAATCCAGAAGTTCATGAAGGAATATCAGGAAGAGAGAATGAAAACCGGGAGGGATTATTTTGTAGCGCGGATAGGTATTCATAGTGGCACTGTGGTAGCGGGTGTAGTAGGCACTAAGAAATTCGCCTATGATATTTGGGGCGATACCGTAAATTTGGCAGCACGTATGGAGGCAGGCGGGGTTCCCGGAATGGTGAATATCAGTGAAAGTACAATGGAGTTGGTGAAGAATTATTTTGATATGGAATACCGTGGGAATCTGGAAGTGAAGAACAAGGGAGAGATGAGAATGTACTTTGTAAAGACTATTAAAGAAGTAATATGAAGTTTTGTTAATGTTCTTTCTATTGTTTAAAATTTAATAATTTTGTACACCTCTACCAGCTATGAAAATTAGAAAATCTCTTTTCCTGACTTTATTCCTGCTTGTAATTGTTATACAGGGTTGCCTGGATGACAAAGAAAAGGAGCCTTGTGGTGAAACGCTTGGCGATATTACATTCAACACGCTGCCCGAAGCAAATAAGTTTGTTGTGGTGCAAGTGGATACCCTTGCGGATGTGGCTATATTGAGGTATACCGGCTCCGACTGGGATAATATATGTACCAAGGATAGTGTGGGACTTTCTGTAAATGTCCAGGGTGTTTTTACAGAAATAAAAGCTTGTTTGCACTGGTCTCCTGCGGATAGTATCGTATTTGAAGTGACGAATGCCGGACCCGTATGGTCAGGGAGGTCAGCGAACAAAGATATTTCCGGTGTTCATGGCAGCGGTCCCGGAGTGATTTATACTTCTGTGGATTTTAAATTTTCTTATTCGGATAGTGTTACCACACTTTCAGCACTGCACAATCATCTCTCCGGAATTTTTACAGGCCTGTACATTGATCCTGTCGGATATCGTTTTAAGCCGTAAGTTCTCCGTTATTAAAGTTGGTAATGCATATTGTCAATCAAACGCGGACCTTCCGTAAGTACCGCAATACATCCTTGTATCTCTTTTACACCCTCCCAATGCGCTATCGGTTGAAGAGTATCAGGATCTACGAGATCGAAATACTGTACCTCTAAAAATTTACTCTGATTGATAAAGCGCGTGACCAGCTCTTGTACAGCGGCTGGTGAATGATGAGGAATGAATGTGTTTACCATCTGAAGGCCCTTATAAATCAAGGGAGCCGCCTTACGTTGTTCCGGGCTAAGAAGCATGTTTCTGGAACTCATCGCCAATCCATCGGCTTCACGAAGGGTTTCACAACCAATAACGGTGATGGGTAGCCTAAGTAAAGCGGTCATTTTCCGTACGATGGCGAGCTGCTGAAAATCCTTCTCGCCGAAATAAGCACGGTCCGGCTGTACAATCTCAAATAACCGGTGAACCACGGTTGCCATTCCTTTAAAATGTCCCGGGCGGTAGGCGCCTTCCATCACACTTTCCAGTGTCCCGAAATCCAGATCGAGAAGGGTCGGCCCGGCAGGGTAAATTTCTTTTACAGAAGGTAAGAAAACATAATCGCAATGCACACTATCCAATAATTGAATATCCTGCTCCGGCATTCTCGGATACTTTTCGAGGTCCTTCGCATCGTTGAACTGGGTGGGATTTACAAAAATGCTGCACACTACCTTATCATTCTCTGCCTTCGCTCTATGCAGCAGAGAAAGGTGTCCTTCATGCAAGGCTCCCATGGTGGGGACAAAGCCGATGCTTTTTCCGGAGGATTTGTCTTCGTGCAGTTGTTCCCGAAGTGAATCAACAGTAGTGTAAGGTGGTACCAACGTGATGGAGATTTAGAGGAAAAGGGTAACTAACGGATAGGCATAGCTGTATTCCGCTATTTATAATTCATCTTTTCCCGATACCATTCATTGAATGATTTCTCTTTTACAGCTGTGGGCATTTTGCGCAAACCGTTTTGTGATTTATACAAACCCTCCAATACATGTTTGCGTGCACTGATACCTGTCCAGCTCATGATTTCCCGTTTGAGCATCGCTTTCTTCCAGGCAAAATAAAACCAACGCTCCGTTCTGGTGGAATCTCCCTTTTCAACAAAATATCTTCTGTTTTCCAGAAGGAGTCGGGGGATATCAATTTTTACCGGACACACATCCTTACATGCACCGCAAAGTGTTGAAGCCTGACTGAGATGTTTATGATCTGTGCCCATCAATGGCAATGTTACAGCGGCAATAGGAGAAGGAAATTCCGCTACACCGGCCGTGCGATATACCGGACAAACGGATTGACAGGCTCCACATTTAATACAGGTCATCGCCTGACGCTGCTGTTCATGGCCCAGGACTTCACTGCGTCCATTATCGAGTAAAATCACATAGAGTTCATCCGGTCCGTCATGTTCCTCCTGCTGACGCGGACCGCTGATGATGCTGTTGTAGGTGGTCAGTTGCTGACCTGTTCCGTAAGTACTTAACAGTGGAAGGAACAAATCGAGATCTCCTAATGTAGGAAGCATCTTATCAATGCCGGCAAGTACGATATGTGTTTTAGGCAGGGAAGAGGTTAATTGTGCATTCCCTTCATTTTCTACAATAACAATCGCACCCGGATCAGCAACCAGAAAGTTGCAACCTGTTATACCGGCACCGGCATTACGAAAAGCCGGCCGAAGGTGATCACGGATAAGTCCTACCAGTTGCTCTGCTTCTGCATTTGCAGGAACATTCAATTTTTCATTTAATACCCGGGCAATTTCTTTAGAAGATTTATGCAAAGCAGGCATCACCATATGCGAGCCATCTTCTCCCGCAGCCTGTACGATGAAGTCACCGGTATCGGTCTCTTTGTATTGAATGCCCTGACTTTCGAGAAAAGCACTTAAGCCGATTTCAGTAGCGGTATTCGTTTTTGACTTGATGACTTCTTTAACATTTGTCTTCTTGAGAATCTCAAGTATCGCTTCAAGGGCATCACTTGTATCTTGCGCCCAGATCACTTTCCCGCCGGACTTTATAAAATTGGATTCAAATTCGATCAGGTATTTATCGAGGTTTTCAATCGTTTTCCATCTCGTGAAGGCCGCCCTCTCCCTGGCCAGTTCCAGATTGCTGTATTGCCTCGCCCCTGCATCCAACTGCATTTGTTGCATTTTCGCAGCCGATACCGCCCTTTCAGACCACGTATCTCCCTGAATGCCAGTCGTATCAGTTTTTGGGTTTTCCAAAATCAGCTCCATCATAGTTTCATACAAACCTACAGTAGTACGGGCATAGAAACAAGGAGAAAATAGGTTCATTTCTTAATCTTATCGCCCGTTTTATGTGAATAATATAGAATTATGGATTTCGTAAACGAAGTGACGCCATTGTAATACCGATGTTGTTCTGAAACCAATCCAACTAACTTACTTTAGTTCACCTGGAACCAGGATAAATTAAATCACTTCTTTATAGGTTGTGTAATCCTTTTTTCTAATTTCATTAAATCATGATGCCGGCGATTCTAATCATTATCCTACTATTTATTGCCTTTGCCGGATCTGACCTTTTGGCTTATTTCAGACAGATATGGCTAAATAAGGAATCCGGTGAAATACGGAAACTTTTACTCCGCCCTCCTTCTGTATTTGAAGAGAAGAGACGTTTAATGGAGCCGGTACTATTGAAGCATATTGATTTTTACCGACACCTTTCTCCCGTTGCAAAAGTAAAATTCTTGTACCGTTGCGCAGCGTTTATGCAGCGAAAGCGATTTATCGGCAAGGAGGAACTGGAGATTACAGAAGAGATGAAGGTATTGATTTCCGCAGCGGCTGTTCAACTCACTTTTGGACTCCGTGAATTTCAGTTGCAGCATTTTAATACGATAATCGTTTATCCGGGCGTATATACATCACCGTTAACCGGTGCAAATCATTTAGGGGAAACCAGTATTAAAGGGGTGATTGTACTCTCCTGGCAACATTTTCTCGAGGGCTATCAAAGCAACAGCGATAAAATTAATCTCGGACTTCATGAGATGGCACATGCGCTGGATCTGAGCCGGATGGTGAAGGCCTCAGATCCTTTCTTTCATGCATACTTCGTTAAATGGCATGCGGTGGCAGGAGATACTTTTAATGAAGTGAATCAGGAAGAAGAACATTTTTTACGCAAATATTCCGGTACAAATGACCGGGAATTTTTTGCCGTAAGTGTTGAACATTTTTTTGAGGATCCACAGGAATTCAAAAAAAATCTTCCGCATCTGTATCGTCATTTATCCATTTTACTTCGACAAGATCCTGTAGCATTAGGGCTGTCTCAACATACCCTGCTATCCTGGGTATCCAACCAACCTACATGGAATAAACAAGATGATCACGTGATGAAACATTTCCAAAGTGATTTTCCCTTTTGGTACGCTACAAAATGGATGATGTTGCCTTTGGGTTTTTTCATACTTATTTCGGCAGTGAATTCCGGTGAAGATCTTCGGTTCGCCACACTACTTTTAACAAGTAGATTCTTCATTGGGGTCATTCAGTTCTTCTTTCGCTCCAGAATAGTGGAGGTGATCAATAATTTTGTGGTAGTGCGTTCTGCTGTTTTCCCTTTTATGACGAAAAGTTTTGCCATGGAGAACATAATCAGCATTCGCTATGATCTGCATCGCAAAGGGTCGGTTCATCTCGTTTACTTGCAGGAGGGAGAAGTACATTCGGCGGTATATCCGATTGGACTAAGTAGGGAGGATTATGAATCTTTTAAAAATGCCATGAGCAATAAAGATGTAAGTATGAGCTATTGATCTAACCGAAATAGGGGATTTTAACTACCAGCGCTTTTTTTCGCGTGCTCCTCGCCTTATCTTTCACAAATGAAATCTATCCGAACAGCCATGACTCGAAAATTGTATATAATAATTGGAATCATCTTCCTTCTTTTCTCCCAACAATCAAAGGCACAATCGCCTTCCTTTACCTATGAAGCAGTATATATTATAGAAGAAGCGAAGACCGCCCTGATTTTGAAGAAAAAGGGTGCAGGATTCATAGGGTATTTCGCGAACGAAACAGAAGCAAAGAAAATCACCGGCGCATTTCAGGACGATGTGCTTACTTTGATTTTGGCAGAGGGCGAAGATAAAACTGCAAGTTATGCGGCATTGGATGAAGGAGGGAATTTGCTGATTACAGACGATAACCTTAACATGGCCTATTTTACCAGAACAGATGCCAATGTGGATGAAGTCATTGCAGGAATAGAGAAAAAAAATACTGCCACGGAATCTAATTCTAATTCAAATACCATCTCTACATCCCCTGTTGAGGAGCAACCGGCTGCTCATGAAACATCGACTGCGGCTAAACCCGCTAAAGGAAAAGTCTCCACCAAATATGCCAATAAAAAATTCCTGCATATGTATACCGGGAATGGTTTATCGGAAAAGTGGGCCTATTATTTATATGAGGATGGTCGTTTTTACTATAAGAACTTCACTACATATATGAGCAATGATTCCTATTCCAACTTCAGCTCTGTGATGAAATCGGACGATGCCGGTTACTGGGCAGTGGAACTAATCAATGGTGTGGAATACCTGAACCTGAACTGGAACGATGGAAAAGTTGGTCAACTAAAAATTCAAAAGATGGAAGTTGGTTATATGTTAAATAATAATAAATATTTTCTCGTCGGACATTCTGAATATGAATAAACTTTTTGCTTCCGGCTTCCGGCCACCGGCTTTCGGCTTCCGACCTTGGGCTGAGGGGTAAGGGTGGGGAGGCTTCCATTTCCATCAATTGAATTCTCATTCATTTATAAACATTCATCCTTCCGAGGTTTCGGGACAATTTTCATCAACTCATTCGCGAGGCTTTGCTCGCGATCACGAGCCAAGGCTCACGACAATTCATTCCAAACCATTCCTCACTTAAATCCCAAACTTTCAAACCCACCTTCATTAAAAAACACTCATCAATTCAACCATTCAACAACTCAACAATTCCATTTTGGTCACTACAAGTTAGATGTAACAACTATTCTACTTCTACGACCAAATCTTCTGACTCCACCAGACTTCCTTCTTTCAATAATGAGATGTCGTACTTTAAGATCCATAATCCTATTATTAGTGCCTTCCATTAAAATAATTTAAAACCCTCCTTCACTAAAAAACACTCATCAATTCATCAATTCAACAACTCATCAATTCCATTTTGGTCACTACAAGTTAGATGTAACAACTATTCTACTTCCACCACCAAATCTTCTGACTCCACCAGCGTTCCTTCTTTCAGGGAGATGTGACGAATTTTTAAATCCCGGGTTGCAGTAATCGTGGTTTCCATCTTCATAGCTTCGATGGTAAACAAGGGTGCATTTTTCTTTACGGTTTGTCCGGGTGCAACAAATATTTTACTCAATAATCCTTGCAGAGGCGTCCCAATTTGTTTTTCGCCGGAAGCCTTTGTATGATGTACTTTCAGAACAATAGCCTTTTTATCGGGCACATCAATCGCTCTGGTCTGGCCGTTCAACCGGAAGTATACGGTACGATGTCCGTTTTCATCAGCATCACCTACATAGAGTAGCCGTATAAGAATATTTTTTCCTTTGCCTATTTCAACCAGAATTTCCTGATTGTTTTTCATTCCGTAAAAGAAGGCCGGTGTAGGAAGATTACTGACATCGCCAAATTCTTTTCTGAAATTAAAATATTCTTCAAATACTTTCGGATAGAACTTCCACGAAAGGAAATCAGTGAAACTAACGGTGTCGCCGAACCGAATTTTAAAATCCTTAAATGCTTTTTCAAAATTGACCGGTTCCAGATGGGCATTGGGTAAGTCGGTATAAGGCACATCATCTTTTAAAATGATGCGTTGCAGTACTGCCGGAAAGCCTCCGGGAGGTTGTCCGAGGTCACCTTTAAAGAAGCTTTTTACACTTTCAGGAAAGCTTAATGTCTCTCCACGTTGCATCACATCCGCCGGACTCAAATTATTACTCACCATATACAGCGCCATATCGCCAACTACTTTCGAACTGGGTGTCACTTTAACAATATCACCGAAAAGTTGATTGACATCGGCATAAGCCTGTTTGATTTCTGTCATCTTATCTCCAAGTCCGAGCGAAACAGCTTGCGGCCGCAGGTTGGAATATTGACCTCCCGGAATTTCATGGTCGTATACTTCGGCAGTCCCGGCCATCAATCCACTCTCAAAAGGATAATACCATTCGCGAATGGTTTCCCAGTAATTGCTGTGTTCATTAAGATGTTTACTGTCAAAAGCAACTTCATGCCGTGTGTTTCTCAATACTTCCACCATACTATTAAAGTTAGGTTGCGAGGTGAGCCCGCTCATGGACGCAAGTGCCACATCAATCACATCTACTCCGGCTTCAATGGCTTTTAAATAGGAGGATGATTGAACCGATGAAGTATCATGTGTATGAAAGTGAATGGGGATATTGATGACCTTCTTGAGTTCAGTGATGAGAAGTTCCGCAGCATAGGGCTTGATAAGACCTGCCATATCTTTGATGCCAAGGATATGTGCACCTTTATCTTCCAATTCTCTGGCTAAATCCAAATAGTAGTTTAAATTGTATTTTGATTTTTTCGGATCGAGAATATCTCCTGTATAGCTGATACACGCCTCCGCGATACCACCTGTTCTTTCCCGAACGGCTCTGATACTGACTTCCATTGATTTTGTCCAGTTCAGCGAATCGAAAATCCTGAAAATATCAATTCCGTTTTTCGAACTTTCTTCGATAAATCGTTCGACCAGATTATCCGGATAGGCGGCATAGCCAATGGCATTATTTCCGCGAATGAGCATCTGCAGACATATATTCGGAATAGCTTCACGTAACAATTGCAGACGTTTCCATGGACATTCATGCAGGAAGCGCAAAGCAACGTCAAAGGTGGCACCACCCCATACTTCCATGCTGAAGGTTTGTGGATGATGCAAGGCATAATTATGTGCGACTTTGAGAAAGTCCATCGTACGGACGCGGGTAGCCAACAGGGATTGATGCGCATCACGATAGGTCGTATCCGTAAATTTTACTTTCTTCTCCTGCTTCAGCCATTCCGCAAATTTTTCCGGTCCCTGTTCAAGAAGCCGTTGACGTGTGCCTGGTGGCGGTGTTCCCTGTAGCCTTGTAGAGGGCATACGTGGAGCATCAATAGTCCGGTGGGGATCAATACGGCTGACATCAGGATTGCCGTTCACTATAACGTGAGCGATATACCGAAGAACACGTGTGCCGCTGTCTTGCTTTTTTCTGAAGACAAACAGCTCCGGATATTTCTCAATGAACTTCACCGTGGCTTTTCCATTCTGGAAGATCGGATGGTTGATTACATTTTCCAAAAAGGGAATATTGGTTTTCACTCCACGTATTCTGAATTCCATCAAGGTGCGGTACATCCTTCTGCTGGCTCCTGTGAGTGTACGTCCCTGCGCAGTTACTTTCACCAGCATCGAATCGAAGAACGGAGAGATTTTTACACCCTGATAAGAAGAGCCCTCATCTATACGAATACCATAACCGCCTGCATTGCGATAAGCGATCAATGTACCGTAATCCGGTTTAAAATCATTCTCGGGATCTTCTGTGGTGATACGGCATTGAATCGCAAATCCCCTGCATTGTACATCTTCCTGCCTGACGATATTGATCATAGGCGAGGACAAAGGATCTCCATCAGCAATCAGTATTTGTGAGCGAACGATATCAATACCGGTCACCTGCTCCGTCACGGTATGCTCCACCTGAATTCTGGGATTTACTTCTATGAAATAGATATTCTCCTCATCGTCGAGCAAAAATTCCACTGTACCCGCATTATCGTATTTTACTGCTCTTGCAATTTTAAGCGCATAGGCGTAGAGATTATCTTTTGTATCCTGACGTAAACTCGGTGCGGGTGCTACTTCCACTACCTTTTGAAATCGACGCTGCACGGAGCAATCTCTTTCAAAAAGATGCACGAGGTTGCCATGATGATCTCCCAGCAGTTGGACTTCTATATGTTTGGGGTCATCAATAAATTTCTCAATGAAAATGGTATCATCACCAAACGCATTTCCCGCCTCGCGCCGCGCTTCGCTGAACGCTTTTTCTAACTCCCCCTCGGCGCGAATTATTCGCATTCCCCTGCCACCACCACCTGCGCTGGCTTTGAATATAACGGGGAAGCCTATCCGCTTCGCTTCCTGCAATGCAATGGCCGGCGAGGTGAGGACTATAGTATTGTCTTCAATTACCGGAACTCCTGCGGCTCTGGCTACCCTTTTACTGGCAACTTTATCTCCCAGTTGCTCCATGGCTTCAGGAGAAGGTCCGATGAAAATGATTCCTTCCTCCCTACAGCGCTTCGCAAAGCCAACATTTTCAGAAAGGAATCCATAGCCGGGATGAATGGCATCAACACCGTTTTCTTTTGCGGTGCAGATGATTTCTTCTATGTCCAGATAAGGTTTTAAGGGTTCATTGTCCTTTCCGATTTGATAGGATTCATCTGCTTTGTAACGGTGCAACGAATAGCGGTCTTCATAGGTGTAAACGGCTACTGTTCGTATGCCCAGTTCAGCTGCAGCGCGAAGGGCCCTTATTGCAATCTCTCCGCGATTAGCTACCAGGAGTTTATGAATTCGACGCATAGGAAGGTGTTTTATCAGGATGTGGTGAGGTTACCGTTTCGGCAGTGCTCGTTATAAATTCTTAGAATGAATGTTGAATTGGTCTGGCTTGAATTAATTAATATTGAATATTTTACGTATTAAATTGGGATTCGTTTCAGGTAGTTCAACTTCAACGCTTAAAATTAGGCTAAAACAGTATTTCGATGTAAGTAAATTATAAACAGGTGTGATTTGATAATTCCAAAATTTATTTGGTGAACAAAGTAATTTGTGGGGTTAAATCAGCTATATTGCATATATAAATTAGGCGATACTGACTCAATTGACGGTATCTTTGCCTCACGTAAAAAAATGTAATGAAAAAGTTATCCATTTTCCTCTTATGCCTGTTCTTCTCTGTTGTTTTACAGGCCGGCAATTTCGACTGGTATCGTTTGGTTCAATTCAGTCAACGTAGTCATTTTGCTAATGGTATATCCACCGACGCAAACCGTAATGTTAATGTGACAGGCAGTTATTATCCCTGTCTGGTGTGCAATGCCGTCGGTTTTGTTGCCAGTTATGATTCACTTTCAGCGCCGAGATGGTCGGTAGTGGCCAGCACATTTGGAATTATAAATATTGAATTTTCCAGACCGTTTAATGACAACGACGGGAATATTTATACTTCGATATATATTCCGCAAGGTGCTTTAAGTGGACCTCAATTGAGCGTAAATTCAGTCTGGATCGGCGGTCCCGATACTTCCGGTTACGTGGTCATATTCCGTTTTTCAACCTTAGGAAATTTGGATTGGTACCGGGTGATTCCTACGTCTAATCCTGTTGTCCATTATGCGGATGAACCCGGGAACACGTATTTCAGTAACGGAGATACGACCTGGAAGTATAGTCCCGGTGGTATTTTATCCTGGAGGAATACTGGAAAGGGAGGAAGTTTCCTTTCTGTTGGCGGGTCAGATGTATATGTGGGTAACGGAACCACTGTAGAACGTTTGTCAGCGGCAACGGGTATATTTAAATCAACATGGACACTCCCAACCTACAGTGATATTGAAGCCGGTAGCGGAGGAGTGATTTTTGGAACCGGTAATCAGGGTACATTTAAAGTGCAGAATGGAGCTGTTATTTATCAAAATGCAGGTGTTAAGGGAACCGGTATCAGTAAACGAAGTTCCGATATGTGGGTAGTTGAAAATTTTCCTGCATTGAGCGGATTAGCCGGAACAATGACATTAAAGCGTTTGTCCGCATCTAACGGTGCCGTCCTTGAAACACAAAATATCAATGATGTGGAGCCCAGTGGTAGCCGTGGAAATATAGCGATTGATGCATCAGGTTCTGTGCATGTCTCCTTCCGTGGATATGATGGAGCAGCTTATTCTTATTTAAAATTATTTCCATTTGTCGTCTGGAGGGATTATCAGAATTACGAATCTCTTTTTCTTGCCAAGTTCAGAACGAAGTTTCTTAGTCCGGTACTCGGATTCACCAACTCCGTATGGACCAACGGGGAGTTCGGCGTAGATAAATGGAATGAAAGCGATATCGGAGCGAAAAAACCGTGTTCAGGTGTGAATGGATTTAATGTTGGCTATTCACTCAGGAATACCACCTTTTTAACCGGCAATAGTGTAAACGTAGAGATTTCTGATTCGGTCGGCGATTTTACAAATCCAACAGTTATTGGTACCAAACAAACTACATTGGCAACGGATTCCGTGTACTGTGATATCCCTTTTAATCTTCCTAACGGCCCTAACTACCGCCTTCGTCTTCGTACGACTAATCCTGCCCTCTACAGTATTCAGGAAGGCAATCCGGTTGGAATTTATGCCCCAAAATCTACGCTGTCCAGCAATGGCCCGCTATCATTTTGTAAAAATTCGCAAGGTGCTGAAATCATTTGTGTGAATGATAAAGCATCTAACACTATTTTATGGGAGAGAAATGGCATTATCAACGGGGATTTGATTGGTGCAAATATTTTACCTGTTAAAAGCGGTATTTACAATGCACTTGTTGCTGATGTAGACGGTTGTGCGCGTCGGTCCGATAATATTATTCCTATAACAGTTTGGCCTATACCCAAAGCCCAATTGAATCTTGTCGGAAGTAATATTATATGCAAGGACTCCTCTCTTCAACTTCAGGTCAATGCACCGACCGCAGTCAGCTACCAATGGTTACGGAATAATATTCCACTCTCCGGTGTAAATGATAGTGGCTACACTACCGGTTTGGGAGGTACGTATAAAGTGCAGGTTACAGATGTAAATGGTTGCACAAAAACGTCACTGAATGCAAAGGTGATCGTTTACAGGGCCGAGATTAATGCTGAAAGTTCACTTTCATTTTGTGTCGGGGATAGTGTTATTCTTATCGGACCCGTTACCAATACAACGACGTATCAATGGAGAAAAAACGGAATTGAAATTCCAGGTGCAAATAGTATCAATTACACTGCCAAGGATCCCGGAAGTTATACTGTTGTTACTACAGGAACCACAGGCTGCACTGCCCTTTCTCCTGCAAAAATTGTCACTGTCAATTGCAGAGAGGGCAATGTAAATGCCAGAGCATGGAACGTTTATCCGAATCCTGCAGCTGATCTCCTTTTTGTAGAATGGGGCACTTCTTCCGGCAATGGAATATTGGAACTTACAGACATCAGCGGGCGCGTATTGCATAGGGAGAGTTGCTCCTCCACGATCCCGCTTCTTAGTATTAATCTCAAATCATTTACCTCCGGACTTTATATGGTACGTTTTATAGGAGATGATGGTTATTCTGAAACCAGGAAGATTGTAAAAAATTGATAGGGTTGATGGAGTAATTACTAATGAAGTTTCCGGAATTATTGTGAAATTCTTGACGCCAGTCTCGTCAGAATTAAATCGTCTCGTCATTACTCATCTCCTCACAGACGAGAAGTAGCAAGACGAGACGAATTAAGAATGACGAGACATTCCCCCCGGCGAAGCTTTCCTTTTACAAGCACTCTGATTTATTGTGCAGTTTTAAGATTTGTTTTGTCAAAATTTTGTCATTCATCTCCGGCTCATACGGTCTTCACTAAGCTTTCATGGGGTACTTCTCAACTTTGTCATGTCGCTCATGCGATGAATTAAACGTTCTTATCTCAGATAGTTTTCAATCAATAGGGTTGTTGATTGGTTAGGTTAGAGAGCTCCCGGAAACGGGGGCTTTCTTTTTGTCTGATAGTTTTTCACCGAATTAGGTGATTGGTTAAGAAGTGATGTTAGGGTATTTTTGGTACTCTTATTTTACATAAAGTCGATATAACTAATCTCAAATATTCCCATGAAAAAAGTACTCTTCGTGATCATTCTGTTCTTAGTATCATCCTATGCATCAAAGGCAGCCGTCAGTCGTGTGTTTGTAGCACTCTCAAATGAAGCTTTGTCTACAGTTCCGGTGCAAGGAAATTTAACCTGGTCAACGTATCTCGGCACTTCAAAACTTGCCTTTGCAAAGGGGTATACTTACTTAATAAAGATTGAATTTTCAAGTGGTTCTCTCGGTACATTTAAATCCACTTCAACGCAAGCCACCATTTCCGGGTTGGTGAAGTCTGGAACAACCTATCAATTCAATTTGACTATATCACCCACTGCCACCAGACTTGCCACATTTAATATAGGATTAGAATCGCTGAATCCGCTCCTGACATCTAATTTGATTCCTTGCGAAATTGTTGAAATTGGCAAATTTTATTCATTAATTCTCCGCGATACATCTAATACTATGCGCAGTCTTGCCACAAAGTCTCCCGGCATGCCTACCATTGTATTTAAAAATTTGACAGGGAAGAAGTCAATGAAATTTAGTGGTTCAACTTTGACTAATGCAAAATTCAGTAGTTCCGGCAATTCATATATTTCCAGTGGATTAACCGTGAATCCTGCGAGCCTAAGTAATATAAGTTCCACTAGTTTTAGTATTGAATTTTCAGCAACCTCCATCAATTCCACAACAAGTGCCATCAAGGATGTACTCTTGTCGCGAGTAGTTGATGCGGCCGCTGACAAAGCTTACCCATGGGTTTCCTATAAATATGCGTTGATGATACCACCAAGCGGACAAACACCCCCGCCGGTAACCAGTACGGGTGGATCAGGGATCTTGACCGGTTCAACTGTTAATTTCGAAATCTTACCCGGGAAATGGCAGGTGTTGGACCAGTACTCTGTTGGTTATAATATTTTCCTTGACGGAAGATATATGGTAGATTAAGTTTCTAAATGGAGTGCCGATGGAATCGTTTGAACATTTAGCAGCACTCCATGAAATTTATTAGTATAAGTTGTAATCGATTTTGAAAACTTAAATTAGTACGCAGGAAGTTTGCTATTTGTGGTAATGGGTACTTTTATAATTTGTGCGGAATGGCATCTCCCCGAATTAGGTGATGAATTGTACTTCCATCTTTGGAAGAGGATTTAGAACAAATTAGCAAATGGTGATGAAGATAGAATATGTTAGTTTTTAAAATGGGTGAAATTATTTAAGGAAGTTTAGCAGTGAACCCACTATTTTTATGGAGGAGATGAAGAATGTTGATCATAACCTTTAAGAATCTTTTGACTAAGTATATTCTAAATTCATACTGACAGCCTTTTTGAATGATACCACCGTTTTCGGGCATTTTTTCCGCAAAACCGAAAGCTACTTTTGCCGGTAGTAATTCAAAAGTATACATGAACTTCTTCCCCTTAATCAATATGAAACGTATCCTTATCCTGATGCTGTTGAGCATTGCATCACATCAAATGAATGCAGCTATAAGCAAAGTCTTTGTAGCTGTGGCTAATGAAAATTTTAGTTCCACTCCTGTTAATGGGAACTTGAATTGGTCAACTTATATTGGACTCTCTAAACTGTCTTTTGCGAGAGGGTATTCGTATAAAGTTAAAATTGAATATACAAGCGGATCGGCTGGTGGAATACGTTCTACCTCCACAAATGCCCTCATCTCCGGAATAGTAAAGACAGGTGATACCTATGATTTCAAGTTGGATATCCCTTCGTCTGTACCACGATTGTCGACGTTTAGAATGGGTCTTCAAACATTGAACGCGAGCCCGGTACTTAATTCAGATATGATCTCATGTGAAGTTGTAGAGATAGGTAGATTTTATTCGATGATCATCAGTGACTCTTCTGCCACGACACGCTATACCCGCGGCACACAAAATATGGAAGTGACCACCATTACATGGAAGAAGGGAACAGGTCCAAAGTATTTTCGATTCGCGGGTGGTGGTTTTACCAATGCGAAGTTTCTACCTGCTACTACCGCTTATTCAATGAGTGGTATTACGATTGATCCGTTCAAAATTACACGTGCAGATATCAATTATATAGAATTTATGCTTAAACCGACAACGATTAACAGTTCGCCTGCTTCACTAAAGGAAGTTATTCTGGCTAAGATCTTTGATGCAGCGGTTGACAAACCCTACCCCTGGGTATCCTATAAATATGCCGAAATGTATTCACCATCGGGATTTCCTAACCAAGGTTTTAATCCAAAAGACAGAACCATTGAACATATGTATGGGCTTATATATACACTAGGGGTATATGAAGAGGGCTTTAATATTTTTCTCAATAGTAATTTCGTAGTGGATTAATGGT
This sequence comes from Bacteroidota bacterium, assembly GCA_016713925.1. Lineage (NCBI taxonomy): Bacteria > Pseudomonadati > Bacteroidota > Bacteroidota bacterium. Next base: position 1,139,068 of record JADJOH010000002.1, on the reverse strand, counting down.
AGCGAAATTTATTGAATTGGATTCCCTTGTTGGTAATTGAATAGTTGGAAGAAATTTGATAGCTCCATCTCCACCCGATTTCGAGTGTGAAATAACACTACCGGAATGGAGATGAAGACTATTCCATTACTTCACAATTTTAAACTGAAACATGGGTGTTCCCATTGCTGCATAAAGTCGTACCCAAACCGGGAGTATTTGCTCGGTGCCACGGGCTGTAGTAATATCACCGAGATCGATAAGGTGGTTTGCACCCCAGCCGAAGGTTTGTAGTAAGGCACTTACTTTTTCTTTTGCCTCCTTGCTGTTTCCGCTCAGGAAGATATCATGATCACCGTTGTTGACCAATTGCGGATTGACCATGAGGTTCGCCGTTAACGTGTTTAATGTTTTTACAACATAGGTGTCCGGTACGAGTTTTTGAATTTCCTCACCCAGCGAATTGTCATTGACGATGAGTAACGTAGGAGGCATGCCTTTGCTGAAGTCGAGCGGGTTCGAAATATCAATGAGGATTTTTCCTTTCAGGTTTTCATTGCCGGCAAGTCGAATCACTTCCAATGCTACTTCTCCTTTGGTGCAGTTGAAGATTATTTCTCCTGCAGCTGAGGCTTCCGCGAAGGTGCCCTGGGATGCGGATGGACCGTTTTTGCTGATCCATTCGGTTGCTTTTTCGTTATGGCCTGACCGTGAGCCCATTTTTACTTCATGACCAAGTTGGATGAGTTTGGTGGCGATGGTTTGTCCTACCATGCCTGTACCAAGAACAGCTGTTTTCATTATAGTATTTATTTATATTTAGGATTCTGATATTGAACGCAGATAAAACGGATATTCCGGATTGTCCGATAGCTATCGGACGCGGATGAATGGTTTGTTGTTTATTTATTAGTTAGACTGATAAACCGGTTGGAAGACGTTTGTTGTAAATTCTTCGATGGTTGTGGGTGTGGTAGAGGTATTGTCTCTTTTCTCCAGATTGAAGACTCCATGATTGATTCCATCACTTAATCCGATGTAGGCATCAGCGAAGCTTTCGTTCAAACCCATTTGCATCATGCCTTGCTTTGCCTGATCAAAGGGAAACTGCACGTAGGGTAAATTCGGCTGCCCGATAGCGTTAGAGAGCACGGAGGTCACTTCATTCATCGTATAATCTTTGGGTCCCAATAGTGGCTGAACTGATTTCCCGCTCCAGGTGGCTGAATCCAGCTGTTCCGCTGCAGCACGTGCCACATCTGCGGTAGCGATAATAGGGAAGGCACGGTCAGCAGCAATGGGTGAACCATTCACATGCATATTTTTAATGATGGGAATATTTCCTAAAAGATTTTCCATGAAATAGCTCGGGCGCAGATGAAGGACATCTACATCCGTCAACTCATTGAGTCGTTTTTCCTGGCGCGCCAGACCTGCTACAATTCCGGTTTTCTCCTCGGTATGTCCCCCGACTGAACTGAGGTTGAGTACTTTTTTCACACCACTTTTCTTAATCGCATCAATGATCGCAAGACCGAGTTTATCCTGATATGCTCCGATGTTTACCGCGGTGAAGTCTGCCGGCATCATCAGGAATACCACATCAGATCCTTTCATAACCCGGGAAAGGAAGTCGCTGTCTGTAGCTGTTCCCGAATGGATTTCTACACCTGATTCATTTTTAAAAGCAGAAAGTTTTTCTGCTCCTCTTGCGATTAAACGAAGCGTATGGCCCTTGCCTAATAAGTGTTTTACAGTTTTGCTGCCAACATTTCCTGTGGCACCAAGAATGGTGATAATTTTTGTCATGTTCTTTTGAATTTATTTAAATGATTTAAATGATTTTAATACGATATAATTTTTCTGTCACGGTAGAATTTACCGCTCTCGGGAGCAGGTGTTTCAGTAGCCAGCCACACAGCGGTATCCGCGCCTTGCTCAACAGTCCGGGGAGCAGCAGATCCACCCATTTCTGTTTTCACCCAACCGGGACACATGCTATATACCTTCACCGGACTACCGTCCAAATCTCGGGCAAGCATTTGCGTAAAATTGTTGAGACCTGCTTTTGACAGACGGTAACCTGCATAACTTCCATCTAATTCTTCGCGTGCACCCATTCCTGAACTGATATTGATGATTCGGGCATCCGGTGATTTTTGCAGAAGAGGCAGTAGTGCCCGAGTGACTTCCAGAGGACCAAAGAAATTGGTGCCCATGACCGATCGGATTTCTTCAATTTCCGAAACACTGATGGAGGTGGAAGAACTGATGATGCCGGCGTTGTTAATGAGAACATCTAGCACTGCGTATTGTGTACGAAGAAAATTCTCCAACATATAAATGCTTTCCACATTCGTCACATCCAGTTGAAAAAGTTGAGTTTTCTTTTGCCATCATCAAGTTGTTTAAGTGCTTCAAGGCCTTTTCGCTCATCACGCGCAGTCAGTATAACCGTAAAACCTTCATCTGCCAGGTTACGGGCAATTTGATATCCTATTCCTCTATTGGCACCGGTGATGACAGCAATGCGATCCATACTTGTATATGCAAATAATAATGTAAATTTTTTTTAGAGCTTATCGGTAATGGTATTCATATCAGAAACTAATCTTGAGCTATTTTCTTTTCCCAGAATAGTGGAATAGGACTCATAGAAATTTTTCAGGCAGGTGTTCAGCAATTCCTGCATCGCTTTTCCTTTTGGCGTGGGGTAGATATTGGTGAGTTTGCCTTCGTTTGTTCGGATCATCAATTTCTTTTCTTCGAGCTTTTCTACGAGGCGGGTGATGGTAGATGGGGTGAGTTGCAACTGTTCTGCTGCAAGTGTAGGTTGAATCCCCGGTTCACGCAGAACGAGTAGCAATAGATACGCATGACTTGGAGAAAGTCCGGTCGGCTTCCAACTCTCTATCGCCAGTTTTTCTACCTTACGGGCCAAAGCCTGAGAGGAGAAATACAAACATTTACAATACGTACTATCGCAACTTTTCATGAACGGTTCAAAGATAATGTAATCATGTTTGTATATGCAAGTATAAAACATGAAAGTAGGTTAACGTTCTGAAATTCAACAATTAAAATTTCGTGAGCAGAAGGGCTGGAGAATAATACTGAAAGCAGGGGCCGGATTACCTACTGCCTTTTCCTATCTTTCGGCAAATATTGAATCCATGGAAAAGGAAAGTGCTGTTCGTCTCAATAAGTTTATCAGCGAGAGTGGTTTATGTTCCAGAAGGGAAGCCGACAGATACATTGAGGCCGGTAATGTATTTATCAACGGTAAGAGAGCTTCCGTTGGTGATCAGGTTCATCCCGGAGATAAGGTGCGTGTAAATGGCAATGAGTTGGAGCCCTTGCTGGAGGAAGATGTCGTTTTTATTGCATTGAACAAACCTGTTGGTGTTACATCTACCACAGAAGAAGGCGTGCGGGACAATATTATTCAGTTTGTGAATCATAGTACGCGCATTTTTCCCATCGGTCGTTTGGATAAGGATTCTCAGGGATTAATATTTTTAACGAATAAGGGCGATCTCGTTAATAAAATTCTGCGTGCGGGTAATAAGCATGAGAAGGAATATATAGTCACCGTGAATAAACCTTTGACAGACGATGTAATTTTTGGTCTGGGAAATGGTGTGCCCATGATGGGAGTGATGACGAAGAAATGTAAAGTGACACAAGAAGGAGCTCAGACGTTTCGTATCGTTTTAGTGCAGGGCTTGAACAGGCAAATCCGGAGAATGTGCGAGTACTTCGGATACGATGTCACCAAACTGGAGCGTGTCCGCATCATGAACATCAGCTTGAAAGGCTTGCCGGTGGGCGATTGGCGGGACTTGACAGAGGAGGAGATGAGCAGTTTGTACAGAATGATAGAAAATTCATCTTCAGAAGAGAGGAAGGGACCGAAGAAAATGACCGGCATGAAAACCGGATCCCCATCCGGAAAATCGGCTCGTCCCGCTGCTAAGAAATCTCCGGGTAAAAACGCTTCTTTTTCAGGAAAACCTTATCAAAGCAAATCCGGGAAGCAGGGAGGCGGAAATAAGAATACTAAAAGAAGTGGTGGTACCAGTGGAGGACGAGGAAATACCGGAGGAAGAAGAAGCGGCAGATAGTTAAGTGTGCCGTGGATTGTTTATGCTGCAGCTATTCATTGACGTTTTTTATAAATGAAAACATAATCTGCATTTCATTCCGTTTATACATGAGTACTTAAAAACTGATTCCGGCCGACGCACCGGCGTAAAAAACAAACTTATTATTGTAGAAGGGAGTGATTGCCACACGAAGCATCAAACCTCCATCCATAGGCTGATAGCGATAACCGATAGATCCTATGCCAATAAGCTCATCCGATCGTTTTTTGACTACCTCATTACCACTGAAAAGAGAAAAGATACCTGAGTTAACAAATGTGAGTTTAGCCGGCATAATTCCCGCGCCGATTTCAAGGTGGTGGTCATCTTTTCCGCTTAAATAAATGATCGTTACAGGAAAGGCGGTCATACGTAACTCACCAAAGAAAGCGGAATTAAAACCCCAGTGACTAAAACCCACATGTAAAGCCGCATGACGATGGAATCGAAAATCGTAGTTTACAGAATAGAGTAGGCCATGACCAAATATTTCCGCATGAAAGGTGTGCCGTGTAAATGGTAGCGAATCATTTTGAGCACGCAGAGGTGTAAATCCCGTCATTAGAACGAGGAGGGCACCAAAGAAATACTTGGGTAGTACAGATTTGTTATACATATATGGCAAATCGTTGTATGCCGGCAAGGCAACGTTGCTTTAAACGATCATTGACCTCTCCGCTTCAGGATTATATTTTTTGTCTTCACAGGTTAGAGAAGCAATGCCCCCCATTCTCAACTGCTTGCCTTCAAGTATAAATAGATTTCACACGATTATAGTGGATTTGCATCATGACGACCGATGATATACTATATCCGGATCTATCATCAGGAACCGGTTTGTCTATTTTATTGCTGGTAAATACATGATATTTCTATGTTTTCTTCATAAAAAGGTGTACAACCCGTTTGAAATTAAAAATTAATGATCAGAAAATCAGAATATTATGAATTTCTACAATACCCAACAGAACAATACATAAGAATCCAATGTATATTTGCGTTAGTTAATTATTCAAAAGACATGATCTACTCTTCCGAACTCATAAAAGGCACATTAAAAACCATCATACTAAAACTCCTGAAAGACAATCAGCGCATGTACGGATATGAAATCACACAACGCGTAAAGGATCTCACCGCAGGTAAAATTCAATTGACGGAAGGTGCGCTGTATCCCTCCTTGCATGCATTGGAAGCGGAAGGGATACTCACCACCGAGACGGAGTATATCGGCAAGCGTGTACGAAAATATTATTCATTGAGTCCGCAGGGTAAAACGGTCTCGAATGAAAAAATCAGTGAGTTCACTGACTTTATGAATACCATGAAATTTCTGCTCGACATTAAAACCGATCTGGCATAAATGTATACTCTGAGTGATCAGCAAATAACGTTCATACTCGACGACATTAGACGTAATGGCGTGGAGCTGGAGGACCTGCAGTCAAATCTCCTGGATCATATCTGCTGTATCATCGAGGAAAATCTCGAAGAAAACGGAGACTTCGAACACTTCTATTCCACCACAGTAAAGAAATTCTACAAAAAGGAATTGCGTGAAATAGAAGAGGAAACCATCTCTCTGCTAACGTACAAAAACTATTACGAAATGAAAAAGACAATGATGGTAAGCGGAATCGTTTCCGTATCCCTCTTAAGTATAGGAATTATATTAAAGTTTCTTCATATGCCCGGCGCGTCTGTTGGTATCGTATTGGGCATCGGAATATTGAGTTTACTCTTTCTACCGTTGTTATTTCTTTTGAAAATTAAAGAGAAGAGCGAAACGAAAGACAAAGTACTGATTGGCCTCGGTGCCTTGAGCGCGATTCTGCTCAGCATGGGCATCCTTTTCAAAATCATGTTCTGGCCCGGAGCAAATATGATGGCCATGATCTCCATGATGCTCCTGTTGATCGTCTTCCTTCCGGTTTATTTCTTCACAGGTATCCGTAATCCCGAAACGAAAGTAAACACGACCATTTCTTCTCTCCTGATCATCACCGGCTGTGGATTATTTCTTACGCTGGTACGTAGTCCGCATGGCTCACGAATGATGGGTATACAGGCCACCAGGGACTATATCCGTAATGAAAGGATACTGGACAATGAAGAGCGCCTGTTGCAGCAATCTCTGAGTAAGGACACCCATCAACTATCAACCGTGATCAGCACGCATGTAAGGACAGGTCGTGACGTGTCTTTACTCTGCGAAGACATTAAAACCAACATCATCCAATGGGAAACCGGCCTGAATACCATTGGCGAAGATTTTGAAAGCAAGGATATCTGGCTCGGCGACGGACGCATCGACAAATACATGAATGAAGATGCCACCATGCAACAGAAAATAACCGCACTTCGTGAAAGTGTGGCCCGCTACAACGAAGAGAATAAATCCGTCATCGGAGATAAACTTTTACCTCTTCAATCCAGTGTCATCGACATGTACCAGCTTACTTCCACCGACGCTCTCAACGGCCTCATCCAGATCCAGATGTGTCTGTTGCAAAATGAGCGGGCTCTGCTGGCGGGGGGATGATGTAATGACAGGTCGCGACCTGTCACCATCATCACATCATCGCGGTCACATCGTTGTAATGACAGGTCGCGACCTGTCATTACGATACACCATGTCCCATGATTTTGTTATTTAGGAAATAATCGTACATTTGATTGACCTAAATTTTAATTATCATGAAACCTGTATTCGGACTTTTTTTAATCATATGCCAATTTTTAACTGCAAGTGTTTCTGCGCAGGAGATAGTGTGGCAGAAAAGATATGGTACGTCTACTTCGGAGCTGATTAAAGATGTCGGTTGTGATCAATTAGGCAATTGGATTTTAGGGTGTACAGGAACATCAGCTATTATTGGTGACAAGACTGTTGGAGGTTATGGAAGTTTTGATTATTGGATTATTAAAATAGATTCGGCAGGTAATATTTTATGGCAAAAGGATTTTGGCGGCATTGATGTCGACATACTTGAAAAAGTGAGTATAGCAAATGATGGAAGTATTTTTTGTGGTGGTTCAAGTAAATCATCTATTGGCGGGTCGAAGTTTACAGTTAATTATGGAGGACAAGATATGTGGGTGGTTAAACTTGACTCCGCAGGTAACTTTTTATGGGATCAGACTTTGGGTGGTAGTAGTGATGAAGAACTATATGCAATTTCAGCAACAAGTGACGGGGGGTGTATTTGTGGTGGTTATACTTTTTCAGGCATTTCTGGAAATAAATCAGAAAATGTATTTGGATTTAATGATGGCTGGGTGGTTAAACTTTCTTCAGTTGGAATTATAGAATGGCAGATTGATCTTGGAACAACATCATGGGATTATTTATTTGAACTTATTGAATTACCAGATGGTAATATCCTTTGTGGGTTAACTGGTGGTGGTGGTGCTTCAGGAAATAAAACTTTATCGGGAAACGGAGGACCTGATTTTTGGATTGTAAAATTAGATTCATTGGGAAGTATTATTGACCAATATGTATATGGCGGTTCAGGTTCAGATGAATTATACGATATGATACTTACCAAAGATAATGGACTAATTTGTGGCGGACTGAGTAATTCTCCTATCTCATTTGATAGAACAAGCCCATTTTATGGTTCACGGGATACTTGGATTATTAAGTTGGACTCCAATTTTAATGTTGTTTGGGACCAATCAATCGGCGGAGCTAATGTGGATAATTTAAAAAGCCTGGATTTGACTCAAAATGGTGATATAATTTGTGGAATTTATTCCGATTCTCCTTTATCTGGAAACAAATATGAAAGCTCATATGGAGCACGAGATTTTTGGGTGGTGCGATTGGATTCTGTAGGAGAAATTATTTGGCAAAACATTATTGGTGGAGATCAGCACGATGAACTTTATTCTGTAAAGGTGAGTAAGAATGGCAATATTTTTTGCGCGGGAACAAGTTGGTCTTCTGTTTCTGGAGATGTTTCATTACCGTTAAAAGGATGGACTGATCTTTGGTTAATTGAAATTGAAGGAGGCGATGCAAGTAGAGTAAATGGTACTATGTTCGTTGATAATAATTTGAATAGTTTATTGGATTCAAATGAAATGGTTGTTCAGAATCAAAAATTAGTAAAGAGCTGTGACAATAGAGCATTCTACACAAATTCAAATGGATATTTTAATTTTTATATGATTACTCCTGATTCTTGCAATTTTTTTCCTGTTGTGATTACCTTATTTTTTAATTTGGCTCCACCTTCACATAAAGCAACTTTTTATTTACCCAATCTAGTCGATTCATTAAACGATTTTGCAATAAGTACAGCTGGTATATTCGACGACCTCTGTATGTCCATCACTCCAATAGGACAATTCCGCCCCGGCTTCAATGGAAGCTATATGTTGAATTACGAAAATGTTGGAACCACTACTCAAAATCCTACTATCGTTTTTCACCTCTACCCGAACGTTAGTTTTGTTTCAGCGAGTGTCCCACCTTCAGCAGTGTATCCTGATTCTGTGGTGTGGAATCTTGGTGCTTTAAGTCCTTTTAAACAGGGTCAGATAATGGTTACAGTGAATCTTAGCCCTTCCACTTCTATTGGAAGTATTCTGAATTCCTACGCCCAAATTCGTCCGATAGACAATGATTTCAATCCAAGTTGTAACAACGCTACCTGGGAAGTCACCGTCTCTGGCAGTATGGACCCCAATGATATCTTAGTGGATCAGGATACCTTATTCTCCACCGTTATTCCAAATCCTCCATTTCTGGAGTATCTCATTCGCTTTCAAAACACCGGTACCGACACCGCCTTCACCGTAAAAATCCTGAACCCAATAGATACTTTTAAACTGGACTTGAATACACTCGAATTTGTTGCGGCATCCCATCCCATGGATATGCGTTTCATCTACCACGAACGCAATATGGAATTTTTGTTCAATAACATTTTACTTCCCGATAGCAATGTGAATGAACCGGCTAGTCACGGGTTCGTACGGTATCGCATCAAACCGAAATCGAATTTACAGTCGGGTGATACCATTAAAAACTTCGCCGCCATCTATTTTGATTTTAATGAACCGGTGATAACGAATACAGCGATGACGAAGATTGTGACTCCGACAGGAATTAATTTTATAGAGAAGAACACGGAGATTAAATTATATCCCAACCCCGCCACCAATGAACTCTTTGTTGAAATAGTTGGTCCTGCCGGAAAGAGTTTCAGCATTGATTTATTTAACCTTTACGGTCAAAAGACAAGATCACTTTATTATGACCGTATCGGAAATGCCATCTGGAAAGGAAAATTTGATCTCACCGGATTGAATGCCGGGATGTATTTATTGCAGTATAACGTGGATGGAGTAACGAAGAGTGTGAAGTTTGTTAAAATGTAAATTTTATTAATTACTGATATCATGGTAGATCGATTTTGTTTTAAGTTGATAGTTGTATGTTGGTTTATTGTTTCTTCTGCCGGTGCACAAGAGATTGTGTGGCAGAATACTATGCATGCGCTTATATTGATGAATTAAAACTATAGAACTCACTTTAAAAGTGGAGATGTAATTGCGGGGGGTATTCTAGATTCAAAGATTAGTAGTCTCTGAAAATTCTTGGGAACTGGGATTATAGGATAGTTAGATTAGATTCCATAGGTAATTTTAAGTGGGAGAAAACGATTGGGGGTAATTCTGATGATTACTTAACCACTGTTCTTGAAACAAATGACAACGGAGTGTTATGTGGCGGGTATTCTGATTCTGATAGTTCCGGCGACAAGAATGAAAATTGTAAGAATGCATCGTATGATTATTGGATCGTAAAACTGGACTCCCTTGGTAATATTTTATGGCAAAATACTATTGGTGGTAGTGGTTATGATAGAATGTAGGACCTTAACTAAAACTGGAGGATGGTGTTTTTTGCTGGAAGATCTAATTCAAGATTAGATGGTGATAAGTTGGATAGTTGCAAAGGTGGTTTTGATTACTGGATCCTTGAACTTGATACCTTGGGTAATATAGTTTGGCAAAAAACCATTGGAGGTGGTTTAGACGATCACTTAACCTCAATTTCATAATGGAAATGTTGCTTGATAATTTTGGAAACTCTTAAGATCACATACTTCTGGCGACAAAATTGAAATGGCATTGGGATGGGATTATTGGGTTTTAAAACTCGATTTACAAGGAAATATTCTATGGCAAAACACAATAGGCGGGAATTCGGTGGATAATTTAGCTAGTATTGAACAAACAAATGATGGCGGTTATATTTGTGCCGGTTTTTCAATTTCAAATATTTCTGGTACTAAAACAGAAAATTGTAGAGGCCATTATGATTACTGGATCGTTAAACTTAGTCAGAATGGAAATATTCAATGGCAAAGAACAATTGGTGGTCAAGATTATGATGAACTTAATTCTATCGTACAAACACCGGATGGAGGTTTTATTTGTGGCGGATTTTCTGTATCCGAGATTTCAGGTGATAAGACTGAAATGAACTACGGGTATGGTGATTTTTGGGTGATCAAGATTGACTCAGTCGGGAATACCATATGGCAAAATACAATCGGTGGAACAAACTATGACAAACTTACAGCGCAGTTGATTAAAAATGATGGTTCTGTTGTAATTGGAGGAAAAAGTGGTTCCGAATATTCCGGAGATAAGACAAGCCCTAGTTTGGGTTTAGGAGATAACTGGATTTTAAAGATAAATGCCAACAGTAATCTTATCAATGGAAAAGTTTTTACTGATATCAATTTAGATAGTGCTTATACCGCAGGAGAGAATACCATCGACGGTCTTAAAATTACCGAATCAACTACCGGACGAATTTCCTTTACCAATTTCTCCGGCAATTATTCACTTGCAATTTTTGATACCGGACAGTATCATATCAGTCCCAGCTAATTACATTCCGTATTATTACCCAAATCCATTAGTACACACTGCAAACTTTACCGTTATTTTGCAAACTGATTCCCTAAATGATTTCGCCTACCAGCCGGCAGGGAATTTCGACGACCTTTGTATGAACATTTCTCCGCTTGGTCCATTTCGTCCCGGCTTCAACGGAAGCTATATGCTGAATTGTGAAAATGTGGGAACCACTACTCAAAACCCTACTATCGTTTTTCACCTCTACCCGAATGTTAGTTTCGTTTCAGCCAGTGTTCCACCCTCAGCAGTGTATCCGGATTCTGTAGTTTGGAATCAAGTGAATTTCACTCCTTTTCAACAGACACAAATTTTAGTAACAGTTAACCTTAGCCCTTCCATTCCTATTGGAAGTATTCTTAATTCATATGCTCAAATTCGTCCGATAGACAATGATTTCAATCCAAGCTGTAATAACGCCACCTGGGAAGTTACGGTAACCGGAAGTTTTGATCCCAATGATATTTTGGTCGATCAGGATACTTTATTCTCCACCGTTTTTCCAAATCCTCCTTATCTGGAGTATCTCATCCGCTTTCAAAACACCGGTACTGACACTGCCTTTACTGTAAAAATTCTGAACCCAATAGATACTTTTAAACTGGATTTGAATACACTTGAATTTGTTGCAACATCCCATCCCATGGATATGCGTTTCATTTATCACGAGCGCAACATGGAATTTTTGTTCAACAACATTTTCCTTCCCGATAGCAATGTGAATGAACCGGCAAGTCACGGGTTCGTACGGTATCGCATCAAACCGAAATCGAATTTACAGCCGGGGGATACCATTAAAAACTTCGCCGCCATATATTTTGATTTTAACGAACCGGTGATTACGAATGCGGTAGAAACGAAAATTGTTACACCGACAGGGATTAATTATGTAGAAAAGAACACGGAGATTAAATTATATCCCAACCCCGCCACCAATGAGCTCTTTGTTGAAATAGTTGGTCCTGCCGGTAAGAGTATCATTGTCGATTTATTTAACCTTTACGGTCAAAAGACAAGAGCACTTTATCATGACCGAATCGGAAATGCCATCTGGAAAGGAAAATTTGATCTCACCGGATTGAATGCCGGGATGTATTTATTGCAGTATAACGTGGATGGAGTAACGAAGAGTGTGAAGTTTGTTAAAATGTAAATTGAATGTTATCATGAAGAAGCGAATTTGTTTTAAGTTGTTATTATTTTATATATTGATTGTTTCGTCTGTTTCTGCTCAGGAGATAGAGTGGCAGAGAACGATTGGAGGTTTTGAGTCGGATAGATTAAGATCAATAATTATAACACCTGATGGAGGCTATCTATTAGGTGGGAATTCCAGTTCTAATATTGGTGGAGAAAAAACAGAAATAAGAGTTGGAGGAAGTGATTATTGGGTCATTAAACTAGACAGCACAGGTCTGATACAATGGCAGAACACTATAGGTGGATTTGGAGATGATAGTTTAACATCTATTTTAAATACACCTGATGGTGGATTTATATGTAGCGGACATTCTGTTTCAGACGGATCAGGGGATAAATCGGAGAACAGTATAGGACTGAGTGATTATTGGGTCTTAAAACTTGATAATATTGGTAATATTGAATGGCAGCATACAATTGGCGGAACTAATGTTGATAAATTATATTCAATAGCATTAACATTAGACGGAGGATATATTTGTGGAGGCGTCTCTCTTTCGAATATTTCCGGAGATAAATCAGAAAACTGCAAAGGAAGTTATGATTACTGGCTTGTGAAAATGGATAGTACCGGAGATATACTTTGGGATAAAACGATTGGAGGTACCGGACTCGATGTTTTGGTTTCATTGGCTACTACTTCAGATGGTGGGTATATTTGTGGTGGTTATTCTACATCTAATGTGGGTGGTGATAAATCCGAGATTTGTTTTGGCGATGAGGATTATTGGATAGTTAAATTAGATAGTATAGGAGGTATTCAATGGCAAAATACTATTGGGGGCTCAAATTCAGATAAGTTAATTTCTTTTATAGCATTGCCATCCGGAGGATTCATTTGTGGGGGATCATCACTTTCAGATATTTCTTTTGATAAAAATGAAGATACAAATGGCTCGAGTGACGGCTGGATTGTAAAACTTGATAGTCTTGGAGGCATTGAATGGCAAGAAACTATTGGAGGTATTTTTGATGATTATTTCGGAGCAATGGCTTTGGCACCGAATGGTGGTTACTTTTGTGGTCTTTCTTCCAATTCCATCCCTAGCGGTGATAAGACTGAAAATAGTTATGGTTCTTTCGATTATTGGGTTTTAAAATTGGATAGTGTAGGAAATGTAATATGGCAAAACACTTTACTAGGGAATCTATTGGATGAGAACACAGTGATTTCTGGATTACCTGATGGATCTTTTCTATGCGGTGGCAATTCAAATTCGAATATTTTTGGTGATAAAACAGAGAATTGTAGAGGACAGTTTGATTTATGGGTTGTCAAATTGACAGAAAACTTCAATCATGTAACAGGAAAGGCGTATATTGATTTAAATGGAAATCAAATTAAGGATTCCCTCGAAACAGCATTGAACTTTTTGAAGGTAAGTGGAATAAATACCTCCTATTTTACTTATACAGGCGCGGATGGTAAATATTCATTACCGATTTTTGATAGCGGCAGTTATGTTATTTCGCCGGCCATTTTGAACTATTATTCCCCATTTCCCCTCTCGTACAATGTGAATCTTGCGCAATTTCAGCAAATAGATTCACTCAAGGATTTCGCATTTCAGCCCATCAGTACTACCGATGATTTACGAATAAGTATTACTCCTCAAACGCCATTTCGTCCGGGCTTTAATGGAAGTTATATGATCAATTATGAAAATGTCGGAACTACTGTTCTAACTCCTAACATCGTGTTTCATTTATTTCCCTTTGTTAATTATATATCCTCAAGCATTACACCGGCAACTATTTATAACGATTCCATTGTGTGGAATCTTCCTGCCTTATCTCCTTTTCAAAAAGGGCAGATATCAGTTGTGGTAAATCTTTCCACAACTATTCCTCTTGGAACTATTTTAAACTCTTACGTTCAAATATCACCGCTGTCAAACGATGCAGACCCCAGTAATAACAATGCTACCTGGGAAGTCACAGTGACCGGAAGTTATGACCCGAATGATATATTAGTGGATAAGGATACGCTGCTCTCCACGCTGTTTCCAAATACTCCTTTTTTGGAATACCTCATCCGGTTCCAAAATACAGGAACCGATACCGCATTTACAGTGAAAATTATTAATCCCATTGATACACTTGATTTTTACCTGAATACCTTCGATATGATTTCATCGTCACACCCTGTGATAGTAAATTATGTTGCTTATGGAAAAGCAATTGAGTTTAGACATGAAAACATCTTGCTTGCCGACAGCAATACCAATGAACCGGCGAGTCATGGCTTCGTAAGGTATAAAATTTTACCCAAGGAGAAATTGTGGACGACCAACTATGTCCGAAACATGGCATTGATTTATTTTGATTTCAATGAAGCTGTCGTTACAAATACGATTTATACACGAGTGGTGACTCCCACCGGAATAGAGGATAGCTCTCCACAAATAAATTTAGGTGTTTTCCCAAATCCCGTAACGCAGGAATTAATTGTGGAAACAATGAATGTAGGAAATGAGACACTCAAACTTGAACTTTATAATCTATATGGTAAGAAACTGAAGGATCTTTATCATGGGAAATGTTTCAAGCAATTCAAATTCGATGTTGGTGATTTGAATTCAGGTGTGTATTTCATACGATATAACGTTAATGGAGTAACGAATAGTGTGAAATTTGTTAAAATGTAAGTAGTGACCGGTCGCGACCTGTCACCATCATCGCGGTCACCATCATCCCATCATCGCGATCACCATCATCACATCATCGCGGTCACCATCATCACATCATCGCGGTCAACATCATCGTGGTCGTATCATGGTGACAGGTCGCGACCTGTCACTACAACATCGCCCGAATCGTCTTCCACCGCATGGCTGCTTCCCACGTGGTTGCAGAGGACTTGTCCAGCAGGATTCGTTTGGCTAACGGATAGGACTTACCGAAAACCTCCAGTCCTTTCTGAATACCCGTTTTCTCGCCGCTTTTTACTTCAATGGCCGTTAACCGTTCGCCCATAGCCGATACAAAATCTACTTCGTTGCCTCCTTCGCGCCAATAATGCAAGGTTGCCTGTTCATCGCGGTGAAGACGCAGCAAGTGTGTTCCGACTGCAGACTCCGTGATGCGTCCCCAGAGCGAGCGATCCGCCTTGGCTTCTTCAAACGTATAGGGAAGTAAAGCGGTCATCAATGCGTTGTCATGGACCTGTAACTTAGGCGGCGACGATCGTTTTCGAATCGCGTTACCGGCATATTTCTGTAAACCGGTGATGAAACCTGCATCCGACAACAGCTCCAGATACCAGGCTACCGTAGTAACATTTCCGGCATCCTGTAATTGTCCGGCTAGTTTTTGAAGGGAAATAATTTGTCCGCTATGCATGCAGGATAATTCAAAGACCTGAGCCATTAAAGCAGGTTTATCAATGCGGGTGACGGAGAGTATATCCTGCTGTAGTGCGGTACGAATAATCGATTCACGGATATATTGTTTCCAGCGGTTTTCGTCGTGAATCAGCGCCGCGCCTCCCGGATATCCGCCATACCAGAGGTACTCATCTACTGTGAAACCGAAGGCGTCCTGCATCTCCTGCAGCGACCATTGCGGAACGTAAATCCGCTCAAAGCGTCCGGCGAGTGAATCCGTAAGTCCTTTCTGTACCAGCATCTGCGCCGAACCCAATAGTATTACTTTAACCGGTGTTTGCTGATGCGTATCTCTATCCCAATGCTTCTTCACCTGACCACTCCAATCCGGAATTTTATGCACCTCGTCAATGATCAGCAAACCCTCGTCTGCACCGCTCTTGGCAATCTCTGATCGGATAGCTTCCCATTGCTGGTCGAGCCAAAGACCCGGCTGATATCCCGGAGCCTCATCTCCCGAACAATACAAACAGGGGAAATCCAGAATGGTGGAGAGCTTGCGTACCAGCGTGGTTTTACCCACTTGTCTTGGACCTGCCAAAACCTGAATAAATCTGCGCGGCTCTTCCACCCTGTTTTTCAGGGTATTTAAAAGTGTCCGGAGATATTCCATGTAGCAAATATACGATGATTTTTAAAAATTAGTTCAGTTTAATATAATAAATAAAGTACTATAATATAATAAATACTTTATTAAATTGAGATAATTATTAATTGTAGATAAAAATAATTGAAAAACAGATTATTATGAATTTTGAATAAGGTAATTTATGCTGCGTTTATGCTTATTATATTTAATGAAATCGATTTGTTTTTGGTGGTATCCAATTCAACAAGGAATGGCGAGAAATCCCCAACTTCTGACTGATATTTCATCTCTCCTGTTTCAGATATTCCGTTTTTATCTACCTTTGCGACCTCAATAACCCATAGGTGCGCCTATCATGTTGAAAAACAAACGTTTAGCTATATTCTCGGTCCTGACCTTTTTGGTGTTCACATTGATCTTCTCGATAAATGTTGCCCAGGACTCTACCCATAATCAACTTCCTGAAAATGAACATCACAGTGCCGCGGTGGTAGCCGGTGCAGATGGTCATGTTGCTGAAGCTCATGTGGATGCAAGTCATGGGGAAGAAAAACTGAATGCCGGAAAGATCATCATGGAACACGTGGCCGATGCCCATGGGTGGCATCTTTGGGGTCATACTGAAATTCCGCTTCCTATAATTCTTTATTCTTCTGAACGCGGTTTCGCGATGTTTAGCAGTTCACGTTTTGATCACGGGCATAAAACCTATAATGGTTATATGTTGAAAGGCCAGAAAGTGGTTGCTGTAGATGAGATGGGAGAGATAGATGCACACCATGCTACAATCAATGATGCAGTGACGGCAACGATATTTGATATTTCCATAACCAAGAATGTGGCCTCAATATTTATTTGCTGTGCATTGATGTTGTTGATCTTTACCAATATCGCGGGTGCTTATACGCGTAAGCGCAAAGGTCTTGCTCCAACAGGATTGCAAAATGCGATGGAGCCCATCATCATGTTTGTCAGAGATGATTTGATTAAGCCGAGTATTGGTCATAAGTACGAGAAATATTTACCCTACTTGTTAACCGTATTCTTCTTCATTTGGATTGCCAACTTGATGGGATTGATTCCGGTATTTCCATTCGGAGCGAACTTAACGGGAAGCATCAGTGTAGCATTGACCTTAGCGGTTTTTACTTTTATCATTGTAACAGTGAATGCCAACAAGAATTACTGGGAGCACGTATTCATGATGCCCGGTGTGCCAAAAGGAGTGTTGGTGTTATTGACACCTATTGAAATTCTCGGAGTATTCTTACGTCCCTTTGTATTGATGATTCGACTTTTTGCGAACATTACTGCAGGACATATCATCGCACTGGCCTTCTTCAGTTTGATCTTCATCTTTGGACAAAATGGAGTCGGAGTAGGATTTGCAGTTTCTCCTCTCACATTAGTCTTCACCGTATTCATGACGGTATTGGAATTACTGGTGGCCTTCTTACAAGCCTATGTATTCACCATGTTAAGTGCGGTGTACATTGGAGCTGCTATAGAAGACCATCATCATTAACTGAAAATTAATTACTTACCTTAAATACAAATCACAATGTTATCAAACATCTTACTTCAGGCAGCTGCCGAAAACATCGGAATGGGCTACGGTCTTGCTGCTGTTGGAGCTGGTCTTGCTGCCATCGGCGCCGGTATCGGTATCGGCCGTATCGGTGGTTCCGCACTTGAATCTATCGCACGTCAACCTGAAGCTTCAGGCGACATCCGCGGAAACATGATTCTTGCTGCTGCACTCGTTGAAGGAGCTGCCTTCTTCGCGATGGTAATCGGCCTGCTTGCAATCCTTACCAAATAAGCGATTGTAAAAACAACAAAAACCGGCAGAGCGACGCTTGGTCGAGTGCCGGTTTAATTCAAAAATTATTCATCAATATAAAGGGGATCTCCCCAACGATTATTACGAAATACTATGGAACTCGTAAAACCCGAATTCGGTCTAATATTCTGGATGTCCATCTCCTTCCTGATTGTCGTATTCCTGATGCGCAAATTCGCCTGGGGTCCGATTCTTTCTTCTTTAAAAGAGCGGGAGACTTCTATTGAAGAAGCACTCAATGCGGCAAAGAAAGCGAAGGAAGATGTAGCCAATCTCAAAGCAGAGAATGAACGCATTTTGCAAGAAGCACGCAATGAAAGAGATTTGATTTTGAAAGAAGCGCGCGAGACAAAAGATATGATCGTGAACGAAGCCCGTTCCAAAGCACAAACGGAAGGCGATCGCATGATTACTATCGCTCGTGAAGCCATCACCAATGAGAAACTGGCGGCCATCACCGAATTGAAAAATCAGGTGGCGACTCTTTCCATTGAAATTGCAGAGAAAGTAATCCGTCAGCAACTCAGTAACGACGATAAGCAAAAAGCGTTGGTGCAGGAGATGTTGAAGGATGTAAAGATGAACTAGGGGGTTACGAAATACGAAAATATCCCGCGTTGCGGGATTACGAAAATACGAATTACGAATTGACTAATCAACGAATTAGACGAATGTACGAATTGAATTAGGAATGTACGAATTGGGAGTTGAGTGAGAGATAGAATAATTTCGAAAGGAAGTTAATAGTTATTTAAAAATTAAAAGTACGAAGCGAGAAAATCCGATTGAAGTACTAACGAATAAAGATCAAGGAAAATAAATGGCAGATTCTAAAGTAGCCCGCCGGTACGCAAAATCCCTTTTGGGACTGGCGCAGGAGCGTAAAATTGCTGACAAGGTTTATGAGGATATGCAACTGATTACTGCTACCTGTGATTCCAGCCGTGATCTGTTTACCCTTTTGCGAAATCCTATCGTCAATACGGATAAAAAGGATGCGATCATCAAGGCCATCTTTGGAGCCAGAATTGATGCGTTAAGTCTTGCTTTTATCAATATCATCACGCGCAAGGGTCGTGAATTTTACTTGTATGATATCGCAGCGGAGTTTATACAATTGTATAAAAATTCAAAGGGAATACTTACGGTGCATGTTACCACAGCTACTAAAATAGATGCTGCACTCCGCGATCAGATTCTTGCGAAAGTGAACCTGAATAAAGATCAATCAATAGAAATCGTAGAAAAGCTGGATCCCTCACTGATCGGTGGATTTATTCTGCGTGTTGGAGATAAACAGTTTGATACGAGTGTGAGTAAGAAATTGAAGCAACTGAAGAATGAGTTTGATGATAACCTCTATGTGAAAGAATTTTAAAGGGGGTTACGAAATTACGAATATCCCGCGTTGCGGGATTACGAAAATACGAAATACGAATAGACGAATTTGCGAATAGACGAATGTACGAATAGACGAATGTACGAAGGAATACGAATTATAGATAGTACGAAACGAACAACGATTACTAACAATAAATAATACAATCACAATGGTAGATGTAAGACCCGATGAAGTCTCAGCGATACTCCGCCAGCAATTGGCCGGCTTTAAGTCAGCCTCTGAACTCGAAGAAGTAGGAACCGTTCTCCAGGTAGGTGACGGAATTGCCCGTATTTATGGTTTAACCAAGGTGCAATCGGGTGAGCTGATTGAATTTGAAAACGGCCTATTGGGTATCGTTTTGAACCTTGAAGAAGATAATATCGGTGCAGTGACACTGGGATCTTCTAATAATATTAAAGAAGGTGACACTGTAAAGCGTACCGGCAAAATTGCATCTATTAAAGTAGGTGAAGGTATGCTGGGTCGCGTGGTGGACACACTCGGAAATCCAATTGATGGTAAAGGCCCGCTGACCGGTGAACTGTTTGAAATGCCACTCGAGCGTAAAGCACCGGGTGTAATTTTCCGTCAGCCGGTAAATGAGCCTCTGCAAACGGGTATCAAAGCGATCGACGCGATGATTCCGATTGGTCGTGGTCAGCGTGAGTTGATCATCGGCGATCGTCAGACAGGTAAAACGGCTGTGGCGCTGGATGCAATTATCAACCAGCGTGAATTTTATGATAAAGGGGAACCTGTGTTTTGTATCTACGTTGCCGTGGGTCAGAAAGGTTCTACTGTTGCTAACGTTGTTAAAGTACTCGAAGAGCGTGGTGCAATGCCTTATACCGTTGTGGTGGCGGCTTCTGCTTCTGACTCTGCTCCGATGCAGTTCTATGCGCCAATGGCAGGTGCTGCAATAGGTGAGTTCTTCCGTGATACTGGTCGTCCGGCACTTGTGGTGTATGATGATTTATCGAAACAGGCTGTTGCTTACCGTGAAGTATCTCTGTTGCTCCGTCGTCCTCCGGGTCGTGAAGCTTATCCCGGTGATGTATTCTATTTACATAGTCGTCTGCTCGAGCGTGCCGCGAAAGTGATTAAGTCTGACAGCATCGCTGCCAAGATGAATGACCTTCCTGATACCTTGAAGAGTAAAGTTAAAGGTGGCGGTTCATTAACCGCATTGCCAATTATCGAAACGCAAGCCGGTGACGTATCTGCCTATATTCCTACTAACGTTATCTCCATCACCGACGGACAGATCTTCCTTGAAGCGAATTTATTCAACTCGGGGGTGCGTCCTGCAATCAACGTAGGTATTTCGGTATCACGTGTGGGTGGTAATGCGCAGATTAAATCCATGAAGAAAGTAGCAGGTACATTGAAGCTCGACCAGGCACAATACCGTGAATTGGAGGCCTTCTCTAAATTCGGATCTGATCTGGATGCAGCAACGAAAGCGGTGCTTGATAAAGGTTCCCGTAACGTGGAAATCCTGAAGCAGGGTCAGTATTCTCCTTACAGAGTAGAAGATCAGGTGGCTATCATTTATCTTGGTACCAAAGGACTTCTCCAAGCCGTTCCCGTTAGAAAGGTAAGAGAGTTTGAAACCGACTTCCTGAATATTCTTCGTGCCCAACATAAAAATGTGCTCGACCAACTCGCGAAAGGTGTGATCAATGATGAAATCACCAACGAATTGGAGAAAGTTGCAAAAGACCTGGCAAAGAAATACTCTGTTTAATTAAGAATTCAGAATTAAGAATTCAGAATTGCTGCGCGGAGAGGGGGAGGTTGAAGGAGATAGTGGGTTTTAATTCAGAATTCAGAATTTCTGCGCGGAGAGGGGAAATTTGGGAGAGATTAGTTGATCAGAGTTTCGAAGCGAGAAGTCAGAAAATTTAAGTACCATTAAATAGTAATCGATAGAAAAAATACAATCCTAAAATAAACAATAAAAATAATTCTGAATTCTGAATTCTGAATTCTGAATTAAACCTGTGATCGGACAATAGAGCAAAACCCTTGCTAAAAACCAATCACTATGAAGAAAAACAACGTCGTTCTGAACAAATCGTTCTTATTTGCTGCTGAAATCCTGGACTTAAACGAAAAGGTAATTGAAAAAAGGCAATACCAGTTAGCTAACCAGTTAATCCGTAGTGGAACAAGTATCAGTGCAAATGTGAGGGAATCTCAAAGAGCAGTAAGCACGGCGGACTTTATAAATAAACTGGGAATTGCATTAAAGGAAGCAGAGGAAACTGATTATTGGCTCGATCTTATTGATCTTAAAATCACAAAGGTTGACCCGAAATTGAAAATGGAGCTGGATGAATTAATGAGACTTTTAGTAAGTATAATTAATTCAACGAAGAGGAATAGTAAAAAGTAATTCAGAATTCAGAATTCAGAATTCAGAATTGCTGCGCGGAGAGGAGGATGTTTGAGAAAGATGGTTTTAATTCAGAACCTGTCTGCCGGCAGTCAGGTTGGCTATGCGGAGAGGAAGGTTTAGGATAGACAGTTTTAATTCTTAACACAGAATTAAAATCATAAATCAAATTTGAACAGTAGTAACGTATTGTACAAAGCATAAAAATTATTCAATAAAAAAAAGTAATTCTGAATTCTGAATTCATTCTGAATTAAAATCATAAATCGAATGGGAACAATAGTAACATATTGTTCAAAGCATAAAAATTATTCAATCAAAAAAACTAATTCTGAATTCTGAATTCTTAATTCTGAATTAATACCATGGCCAATCTCAAAGAAGTCCGCCTCCGGATTACCTCCGTTAACAGCACCCAGCAAATCACCAAAGCAATGAAAATGGTGAGTGCGGCGAAATTGCGCAGGGCACAAAATGCCATTACACAATTACGCCCTTATGCCAATAAACTGCGCGATATGCTGGAGAATCTTTCTTCCTCATCTGAAGATAGTGATGGAGGTCAGTATGCTGTTGTACGTCCCGTAAAGAATGTGTTAATTATTGCGGTAAGTTCTAACCGTGGACTTGCCGGAGCTTTCAATTCCAATATCATGCGTACCGTTAATAGGTTGTTAGCGGATGAGTACAAAGAGCAGGTGAAAGCCGGAGGAGTAAAAGTGCTGGCTATCGGTAAGAAAGTGTCAGATTTCTATTCTAAAAATAAAAGTATTTATGCAGGTCATCACAATGACATTTATGCCGACCTGACCTTCGTGAATGTTTCTGCTATTGCAGAGAAAATAATGAAGGACTTTTCCGATGCGAAGTATGATCGTGTGATTGTGGTGTACAATCAGTTTAAGAATGCTGCGGTGCAATATGTCATGAATGAGCAGCTCATGCCCATCCAACCTCCTGCTAAAAAGGAAAGTAAGATGGTCAGTGATTATATTTTTGAGCCTTCGAAATCAGAGATCGTTTTGGAACTTATTCCAAAGTCCATCAAGACCCAGTTGTACAAAGCGATACTTGATTCGCATGCTTCCGAACATGGTGCGCGTATGACAGCCATGAACAAAGCGACGGAGAATGCCGGTGAAATGCTAAAAGAACTGCGTCTTACTTATAACAAAGCTCGTCAAGCCTCTATCACCAATGAAATTCTCGAGATCGTTGCAGGTGCGGAAGCGTTGAACGGATAAATTCTTGAACGCGGATGACACCGATTTAAGGGATTTACACGGATTTTAAAGCCGGCGACCTGGTAAGATTGTCTTTTGATTTGGGATTTCATCTAACGTATCATTTAAGAGGAAACGCGGATTACACTGATTTAAGGGATTTATGCGGATTGTTTAGCCGGAGATCTGTAAAGATTATCTTTTGATTTTGTATTTCATCTACCGGATCACTCAAGACGTATTTAGGTGCGGAAACGATGAACGGATAAATGAAAGAAGTCAGAACGGGAAAACGGCAGCCACTGGTTTTTGACGCTTTTTATTATTATTAAGGTGGTTAGGTGGTTTCCCATAATATATTCGTAAATTCGTTTTTAATCAATCTACAGTTCATGAAAAAATTTTTTCTTGTCAGCATAATTCTCTTCTTTTCTTTTTTAGGAAAGGCTCAAACATCCATCTATCATCCCTTTCCTGATTCATCAGCCAATTGGAATTTTACCGGGGACAATATTTGTTGGGGAATCTTTGGTAATTCCACCATATCGTATCAGATGACTATTAAGTTCGGAGCCGATACCTTGATTAACTCTGTTTCTTACCATACATTAAATATACCAGCCTATATTTACGATGCAGGTCCTAATTGTTTGAACCCACCTCCCGGTATATCAGTTTTACCGGGTAAGTACTGTGCTGCCATTCGTAATGATCATGGTGCAAAAAAAGTATTTATAATTCCGGAAAACGATTCCACCGAGCAATTGCTTTATGATTTTAACTGGCAGGTAGGAGATTCCATCAAAGGATATCTGGCGGCAATGATAAATACAAATTTTATTTGTGATACAGTTATTTCAATAGATAGTGTTATAGTGGGAGGTAGCTACAGGAAGCGTTGGTACCTAAATAGCCAATACAATGTATATTTAATTGAAGGAATCGGTTCAACTTATGGGTTGATTTCACCGGTGCCGGCAGGAATGGTGGATTTGGATAACATTGTTTTAGATTGCTTCCTGCAGGATAATATTCCATTGTATCCATCTGGTGTTATCGGTTGCCCTGTATTAACTCAACTTTCAGAGGCGGAAACTTTAAGTGAATCCTTAACGATAGTTCCTAATCCGGTAAGAGATCAATTGAGGGTAGAGTTACCAGGTGGGTATGATTCGAAAAAGTGCACTATGGAATGGTGTGAAATTAGTGGACGATGTATTTTAAGTACAACAGTATATACGGATGCTCAAAACTGTATTTATTGGTCTCCGAAAAATATATCAGAAGGCGCCTATTTAATTAGGATTATAACAGACAAGATGATTTTCCATTCACGCATATATAAGTTGTAATAAGAAAATAAATTCATAGGTTATTTTCTCAATAAGAATTTAGATTTTCTCTTCAGCCAAAGGCATGCAGAAAATAAAAAGCTGTTTTCAAAAATGGTCATCCGGTAAATTGAATGAATAGTATTGAAAAGGTAGTTTGATAGTTCGATATGGTATTAATGTCATTTTTATAATTGATATTTTTCATTTCCTATAGTATATTTTTAATACTGGTTTAATAAGTAATTCCCGGATTTGAAGTGTTAAGTGTTAAAAAGCGGGTGAATTGTCTGTTGTTTGGGGTGAATATTTAGTTTTGTTAGGTCTGTTTTTAGTATGTTTCTTATTTTTTCAATATCTTGCATATGCAATTTTGAAATTACTAAATGATCCGAATTCTACTCCTCCTGTTACTGCCCTCTGTTCTATGCGCGCAAGGACTCTGGACTCAAAAGCCCTCTATTGGAAATTCTGATTATGTAGAGCGCACGCTGGCGACAGGTTTCGAATTGAACGGAGAAGGGTATATTGCCGGGGGACTTGGAGTAGGTCGTCAGAATTTTCGCAACTCTTTGAATGATGTTTACAAATACAACCCCGGAAGCAGTACCTGGTCCAGAGTAGCGGATTGCGGTGTAAGCGGCAGGGCAGGAGCAACGTCTTTTTCAGTGAATGGAAAGGCATATGTTGGAATGGGCTATATACAGACCAACAGTAGCACGTTAATTTATTTAAAGGACCTATGGGAATATAATCCGTTGACCAATAGCTGGACGCAAAAGGCAGATATGGGGTCCTCCGGCCGACATAGTCCTTTTAGTTTTGTTATTGGTAATTATGGATATGTCGGATCAGGTAGCTCGGATAATGCTCCGTTGATTCGTTTTGATTTTTGGAGATATAACCCTTCCACAAACACATGGAATCAAATGGCGCAGCTTACCAGCACGCAAGCCCGTTACGGTGCCAGTGGTTTTAGTATTGGCGGAAAAGGGTATGTGGCCTGTGGGTATAAAAGCGCTTTGAATGGTCCTTCGAAGGATGTATTGGAGTATGATACTACAGCGAATGTTTGGGTCGCTAAAGCATCGCTTCCGGTAGCAGCTCCCGGACGCATTTTTGCGAAAGGATTTACATTAAATGGTAAAGGATATGTTGTAGGTGGAAATGACAATGGCCCTACGACCTATTACAGCGATTGTTATGAATACAACAATGTAACCGACACCTGGACACAAAAGGCATCGGCACCTTATCCAATGAGTCTCTCTGCCTCTTTTGTTATTGCCAATGAGGGATACATTCTGACAGGCTTGAAACACGGCAATGCGATTGATAATTCGATGATCAAGTACAATGCAGTCACGAATAGCTGGACACCATTGACACCTCCAAATGCCACTGCAAGAACGCGGATGTGCGCCACCGTTATCAATGGAAAATTATTTATTGGTCCGGGAGTGTATGGAGATTATAATTATTTAAATGTAAGTACACTGTTCGGGATCTTTCGTAAGGCCACCTGGTTATATGACCCGGCAACGGAATCCTGGACACAGAAAGACTCGTTTCCGGTCAATCGTCATAGTGCAGGTTCCTTTACGGTGGATAGTTTAGTGTATGTTGTTGGAGGAGCAGATAACCTTTTAGCAGTTCAGAATGGTTGCTGGTCGTATGATCCTAACGGCGGTGTATGGACGCAAAAGGCGAATTTCTCAGGACCTGCCCGGCAGGGTGGTACAGGACTTACACTGAATAACCGCGGATATTATGGATTTGGTGTGGCCCCTATCAGTAATTATTACAATGACTGGTACGAATACCTTCCTCTTTCTAATACATGGGTGGTTCGTGCACCGGCTTCTGCCATTCAAGGCAGGTTTAATCTCGGTTCATTTGCGATCAATGGAAAGGGATATATAGTGGCCGGTTCAACATTGGGTTCAGATCCGGCCCGTTGTTATGAATACAACCCCTTGAATGATACCTGGACGTTTAAAGCAGATCTCAATGTAAATACAAGAAACGGAGGCGCTGCTTTTGCAATAGGGAATAAAGGGTACTATGCCTGTGGTTATAATCAGCAAGGCTATCTGGATGCAAATAATTTGCTAAAGGAACTCTGGGAATTTAATCCTGCCGCGAATACATGGGTGCAAAAAGCATCGTTACCATTTGCCGGAGGACGCGAGGGATGCGTTGGGGCCGGTATTAACGGTTACGGCTATGTGTGTGGAGGAATGCAGGTGACAACTGCCGCCAATGGAACCGATGAAGTAATTACCTATAAATCGGATTTATGGCAATATACACCGGATAGTATTGTTTCTTCAGTTTCCGGAGGTAATACTACTTTTTGTGCCGGAGCTTCGTTTACGGTAAATTATCGCACGGTGGCATTGACATTAAACGCCGGAAATATTTTTACGGTTCAATTGAGTAATGCCAGTGGATCGTTTACGTCACCAACAACTATTGGCACGCTGTCAAGTACGTCGACTAACGGATCTATCATTGTAACAATTCCTGCAGGCCAGTCAGCCGGTATAGGATACAGGATCAGAATAGTGAGCTCAAATTTTGCAGATATAGGTGATGATAATGGAGTGAATTTAACCATTTCTATCTCACCACTCAGTATTAGTTCATTTACTCCGTCAAATGGTTTGCCGGGAGATAGCATTATTATCAATGGCGCTAATTTTATAGGGACAACAGCAGTCAATTTTAATGGAGTTGCGACGGGCTTTAGGGTGGTGAGTGCAACGCAAATTAAAGCAGCTGTTCCTCCATTATGCGCAACCGGAAAAATTAATGTGGTGACCGCTTGTAACAGCGTGCTCTCTGTAAATAATTTCATTGTGAATCCCTTTAATCTCACTATAAAATTATTTTTAGAAGGGATGTATACAGGCGCAGGGCAAATGTTACCGGCTTTGTATCAGCAGGCATTGAGCACTGATACTGCTGCTACAGATACTGTATTCCTGAAATTACATCTTCCTGTAACTCCATTTACGAGCAGTTATAGTGGAAGTGCGGTATTGAAGAAGACCGGATTTTGCACCTTTGCTATACCGGGTGGGTTTTACAACAGCAGTTATTTTATAGAGGTGAAATCGAGAAATACACTGGAAACTTGGAGTAAAGTACCCATGCAAATTAATCAGTTGGTACCGTTGGATTTGACACAATAGGAGAGTTTATTTATTCTTGGGGGATTTTTAGGTTGCTAAGTGGGAACGTTTCGATTTTATATGGAAATAATCATTATAATAAATCCATCAGAGGACGATTGTTTTTTTAGATATAGAATTAGCGACTTTCATTAGTGGTGGTGAGCTCTTCAGTGTTTTCATTTATGCTGTAGATAGATGCAACTAATTGATTGGAGTTTTCGTCTGGTTAGTAAAGGGTAACTGATGAGACTGATTATAGCATGGATATTTATTTGGATGACATTGTGTCCGGCAAGTACGAATGCTTCCGGAATAAAAGGTGCAACCATTTCTTGTAGAACAATAGGAATACCCAATCATTTAGTTGTCCATGTAGAGCTATTAATAGACTACCCAGGTCCTTTGGCACCCACCTCCATACAAATATCTGCGCTTGATAGTGGTACCACAACAAATACCCTAGTCAGGTATAATAATATTCCTAAAATTTCTTTTTCACCCGCAACTTTACCAAGTTGTAATGTTTTAACTTTTCAGGATGAAGTGCATGTCTACGAGGACACTATTATTTTACCCTATGCAAGTCTGAAATGGATTATCTTTTTGGAAATTCAATTCAGTGTTCAATCGCTCTGGTGGGGGTCAGGTTCTTTGAGCCCTTTTCTAACATGTAAAACAGTAATTGATAATTTTTCCAATGTTACAAATCATAGCCCTGTTTTTACTTCTCCTCCGGATTATATTCATTGCCTGATGATTCCTAAAACGATGTATAATTCTGCAATGGATATTGATGGAGACTCTTTAGCTTTTAGATTAATGCCGGCACAAAAATTTGATTCAATCAATGGATTTATTGATCTCTATTACCCTGCCCCATTTACACCGATAAATTTCGTAAATTCACTTACACCGATTGTTTTTGATTCCAGTAATGGTGATTTTTCCTATATGCCTTACATTCTTTCGCATTACACAATGTTTTTAGTTGTTGAAGAATATAGAAATGGTTTATTAATTGGGTCCTCTTCCCGATTATTAACAATTACAAACCTCAATGGCCCTGTGTCATCTGATTTTGGTTCTATATTACAGGGAGTTGAAATTCTTGCTTATCCCAATCCAGTATCTGATATTCTTTATTTCACGCTGGGAATGAAATTGCAAAACGTTCTGCTTTCCCTCCTTGATATAAATGGTGTCTCACGTTGGTCGAATAAAATGGATTTTATTGAAGGAGAGGTAAATATTCTAATGCCGGCTATTTGCGCAGGGAATTATTTTCTCGTGATTCAAGCGGAAAATAGTCGCTTTGTTATTCCGGTAGTAAAACATTAGTTTGATTTGATTAGATGTAATATCATTGGAGCCGCAACAAAATAGTTTTGGCCTGACTTTAAAAGTACAACACAATGTTTATTGCAATTGTTTAACCAAAGTATAACACAAATCCACTTAAATAAGGTGATTCATGAAACAACTAATGTGGTAACAAATCAATTTTTCACATTTTTCGGCAAGTTTTGTTTAATGCAAAATTTACGGGAGACTCTATACAAAAGCAAATATAGTTTGCTATCATTACCTCGAAGAATATTTCCCGCTTTTTGAAGTATAAATCATTCTTCTTTTACCAATTTTTGCATCAGCTGAATGCCATTCACCTTTAGCAGAACAGAATACATTCCTGTAGGATAACCACTGAATTTAAAGTTATATATTCCTTTAGGTTTTAGTTCATTCTTACAATATTGCTCCAGCACTCTTCCCGACACATCAATCACTGCCAAATCAATGGTAGCGGATTTGGTAAGTTCAAAACCTATCTCGGATTGATTTCTGAAAGGATTAGGGTGAACGGTAAAACTGCCTTGCATGATAAATTCACTCAAAGCAGTAGGAGTTATATATACCGTGTCTATCACTGTCATAGTACAACTTGTACTGGTTAAGGTAAGCGTTACAATATAGGTTCCCGGAGTTGCATATGCATGTGTTGCTGTAGATAAGGAAGATGTAGCGCCATCTCCAAAATCCCAAAATCTTGTATAAATCGACTGACTCAGATTTGTTGTGAATATGAGTGCATTTCCAACAACAGGTGCACCGTTAACATTTAGTACAGGAAGGAGAAGGGTAACCGAACAGTTTTTAATAATGGTATCCGTTCCAAATGCATTGGTAGTAATAAAAGTTACTGTTTTAACACCGGCAGATGAATACGTATGTATTGGACTTTGAAGAAGGGAAGAATCTCCATCACCAAAAAACCATTTCCATGAAGTACCCGGATTATAAGTTAAATCTGTAAAAGACATAGTGCCATTACAAGCAGTGGTATTAAAAAACGTAAAATCTGCGCAAGGATTATACCCTATTTGAAATTGAGAGAATACCGTATCATTTTCAACGACGGAACTATTGCCATTGATAACAATGGGAAGAGAATACTGTCCACCCGGTAATCCATTTAAAGTACTGTTTATTGTTATGTAAACAGAATCTCCCGGGGCAACAGTGCCGCTATCGGGAAATAATTGAATGCCTTTCGGGAATTTGCCCCGGTATATATTTTTTACTGTACTGGCAATGATTTTTTGGATATCAGGATTGAATGTGTCATAATCAAAGCCAATATAGATCGCATTGCCTTTCCCATATTTACGCACTGAAACCACCTCTTTACCGGAACTGGTAACAAGTGTTAGCTTGTCGGTATTAGTGATTTTTTGCAAATATGTAGTACTGATTGCAGGGAAGGTCTGATTTATATTTTCAGTATAAAAATCAGTTGTATCACTCACCAAACATGTCCCGGAAATAATATCCGCCGTATCACTACCGGTAAACATATTCATCTGATAGATGAGTGGAAGAAGTCCAAGATTGGTGTGAAAATCCGAACCAAGGAAAATGGCATTTCCTCCTCCATTCACAAACTGCTGAATAGTAGATCGTACACCATTAACATAATTTGTTCCGGTTTCTTGTTTAGGAAAGAGAACAATATCTTTATTCGCAAGTTTTGCAGAAATAGATGAAGTGGTGAAAATGGTAGTGTCTACGATAATATTATTATAATATTGTTGTATGCTGGCTATTGTGTTTTGATATTCATTTTGCATATCAACACCAAACACCATCGATAAAATTTTTCTTGGTATACTGTCATTAATTCCTGACAATGTATAATGCAGGTAGTTGCCTCCTGTATTGTATAACCAGAATCCACTACTTGCCGAATCACCGCATGCATTATGACTGATAGCAAGAGAAGTAGTTGACAATGCTATTGCAGGAGCCGTAACACCTGTACCTCTAACACAGTGTTTTATTAGTCCAATATTGGAATAAAAATAAATAGTATCTGTAAAGTTACCTAATGCCTGTGGGTTGAATTGTACAGGTAAACTGTAACTGGAGCTGTACTCCATCGTTATACTATTCGGACTGGTAGTCATCACAGTGCTACCTGTAATGATTGAATCAATCACAAGCGTATCACATCCGGAATTTTCAAGTATAACATATTGTGTACTGCTATCTCCCAGGGTCACTATTCCAAAATCAAAGCAGGTGTCGGCAAAACTAAGTATCGGAAGTCCCGTAACATTTATTTTTATAACAATGGTATGAACGGAATCAACGGGGTCATTACTGTTAAAATTGATATATGCATAATGAAGACCCGGCTTTAACTTTATCGGTTTGATAACAAAGTTGGCAATCGTTGAATCTCCTGGATGAATGGTATCTATTTCAGGGAGTACATTTAACCAATCCGGCCAGCGATATTGTCCCATTTTTATACAATTAGACATAACTCGCTTTACCTCGTCCGGTGAATTGCTTTTCACACTAAATCCCATATGGACAGCCTTCCCCTTTCCATAATAGCGATAGGTAAGAATATCATCTCCATTGTTGGAAATTAGCATCTTCTTATTTCTATTTGAAATGGTGAATGGAAAACAACGGTTGACTACCTGGGGAAATATATAAGGAATCTGATCAGTAAGAATGTCGGTGGTATCACTGGTATTAAAACTGCTGGAAAATCTGGAATCAAGATATTTGGCTCTTAATAAGCTCATATCATTAAGTCGAGGGTCACTGGTAGTATTTGCGCCACCGCAGACTACTACATTTCCACCCTTTCTAAGATAATCAAGTACGATTTCCGGATAATAACTGTACATAGTATCCGGATCATTACCTCTTTCCGGAAAAAGTAATACCTGTTTATCCACTAATGCAATCTTTAGTTGATTGGTATCATTTGAATTATATTTCGTTATTGTGAATTTATTAAAATATTGTGCAACTGCGTTTACAATTGGATTAACCATTGTAGTCGTATCACTGTGATTTATATAGGCAAGAACGTGAACTGTGTCCTCCATATCCGTATAGCCATTCTCTGAAATTAAAAGATCACCTAATCCGATGTTATAAACATTAACCGGAAGTGTAATCGAGTCACCACATGTAATCGTTAAATCAATAGTGTCAGTTGGAACTAAAATGGCTGGTGCTTCTTGTACGGTAATGGTCTGACTTAAAGTATCAGCTCCAAGGCAATTCATAGCTATTAAAGTGATGGTATAAGTTCCCGGAATACTGTATTCATGAACGGTGGGAAAGTTGGTGGAGGAGGTTCCATCACCAAAATCCCAGTTATAACTTAAGTCCTCTCCAAGGCTGGAGTCTATAAAACGAACCGGTGTATTTATAGGTGGATTGAAATTATCCGGGATGAATGCTGCAACAGGTACCTGTGTATTTATGAGTGCGGATGTCCAGTTAGCGGCAAACCCGGCAACTGATCCGGTATTGGATTTTGCAAAACGTACCAACATTTTACCACCGGTTGCGGTGATGGGTGGTGGCATAAAATTACCCGTGCCGGTATATAATAAAGTACTACCCGTTGGAATATTTGGCCCTCTATTAAATATGTATAGGTAGTTGCCACTTCCAATCGAAAACATAGAAAAACTAAGGGTGATGGAAGAAGCACAACCGGGATCAATTAAAAAATCACAGTTATAATTGCCTGAAGAATTCCCATTCACTCCTCCCGGATCATAAAGATTTCCGGTCGATAAAAACACCTCATCAAAATTGCCGCACATATTAAAGGCATCCAATACTGATATATAATCAATACGGGTGATGCTATCCGTTCCTATAGCGTTCGTACAAACAAGTTTCACTGCATAAGTACCCGGACTATTATATATTACCTTTTGGAATCTGTTTGTGGAAGTAGATGGTGTGCCACCCGGAAAATACCAAATTAAAGTGCCGGAATTGACAGTGAGGTCAGAGAATAGTATACTGTCACCAAGGATGATGGTCGTCTTTGAAGCATCAAAATCAACCAATGGGGCAGAGGTGGAGGGAGAAAATATGACAGAATAATCCTCTGCTTGTCCACTGGAAAGTGTGATGCAAGGACCGGTGATTGCGGAATAATTTGGATCATCCATTATTCTTAACCGAAGAGGTGTATTTAATACAGGTTGAGTATCTGTTGCAATAATACTCGTATGATGACCCAGGATATTGTTAGAGGTCATAACCAATTCAGAAGTAGCAAAAACACCATCATTATTATAGTCCATCCACGCTTTAACATTCTCATTTAAATTGGAGGAAGTTAATACATCAAGTTTTACATTATCCCCGGGATGGATGACTGTATTGGTTTCACAAGTAAAATCACGATAGCCTTCACTGTAAGCCGAGGAGGAGTTATTGTTTATGCTGCGTAGTGTAACATTATAAATTCCAATATCTGAATTCGTAGAAAGATTACCGGGTTGACAAGAGGCAGGTACAAGGTTAGGTTGTGGATTTACATCAATCAGATTATTAAAAACTACTGTGTCTGTATTGCTACAAACTCCATTTCCATTTGCTATAAGCGTTATCGTATAGTTGCCGGTAGTAGAATAGGTATGCGATGGATTGGCTAAAGTGGACACATTTCCGTCTCCAAAGTCCCATTCATAGGAAGTGGCATTCATGCTCAAATTAACAGGATTTATACTGCCATTGCTGCAAAGTACCGTACTTGGGAATAAGGCGGCGGCAAATACTCCCCCTGAATAGTTGGTTCCAATTCCAACAGCATACCAGGCTTTGGTCACTTCTTCTTCCTGGCTTGAACATGTACCAAATAAGTCAATAGCTGCCTGAATGGATGCGGTCCTTGCATTATTGTAGGTAGCAGTAGGAGTAAGGTACAGGGTAAGCGCCCGATACACTATTGCTGCTGCATCAGTCATTCCTATTTTCTTAATGTGATAAGAATTACCCAGGTCATTAATTCCTGATCCTCCTTCCGAAAGCAGATAAAACCAATAATTTTGTACACTTCCCCTTCCTGTTGTAGTTGTTGTACCCCAATAAGTACCTAAATAAGTATTTGGCATTGAATACTGCGAAGGTTGGGCCATGTTGCGGAAAGCTTTACCATTCGAGGTGCATTTTTCACCTATCAAATAGTTTGCAGTAGTTGGATTGATCATATGGTCAATGACTACTCCGAATATATCGGAAAAGGATTCATTTAACGCTCCCGGTTCTCCGTTTGTTCCGAGATTAGCTGTATATAGATTTATCCCATGCGTATATTCATGGGCAACTATTTCCAGTGATGTTGCCGGAAGAATAGTGCTGTCTTGTTGTTTACCAAAAACAAATCCATTTGTATTGAAAAGTGAAACACCGGAGTTACTATAATTTATAAATCCATTTAATTTTAATCCTGCATTATCAATGGAATTTCTGCCAAATTGTTGCAAAAAATAATCATAAGAAGATTCAAGTCCGAATAGAACATCAATACCATGCTGCTGAGTAGGAAGAATGTTCCATGCAGAACTCTGACTGGTAATATCCGTTGCGGTTGCGTAATTACCGCCATTATTCATATTTCTGATTTCAATACCTCCCCCTCTTCCTGTTTCCCTAAGGATGAAGAGTGTGGTATTAACACTATCACAAACTATTGGAACCGTACCATTATATACACTAGGTGCATTCACAGGATGATCAATGTACTGAAAGCGGTCTTCTTCAAATAAGTAATTACCGGTCATTGCATCAATATAAGCAAAGACTCTTTTCTCTGTTGGGCTTATCGTATAAACATCAAACTTCCAAGCCAAATGATAATTATTCTCAATAGGTAAAATAACCAGATTTCCACCGGCCTTCATCGTGCTCAGTCCTCCACTGAACTGTTGTTCGTAATCTATACCACCAATTTTTTGAAGAGCAGCATGGAATGCTTCATCACGCGATATGTTATTTCCTTGTTGAAGCATTGTCACAGGAAAATAATCTCCATTGGCTGAGACAACTCTTCCATTTTTTGTATGAACGATGTATATACCATTTTGTACCGGATATCCCATGTAATATTGCTGATACTTATAGTGCTTAAATTGCTTATCGTCTTTTTCTTCACGGATAAGTTTAAAATCAAATTGGGCTGCTACATGCAATACCTCATTTTTTAACCATTCCAGATGTCTCTGTTCATCTATAAATGAATCAGGATGACAACGTATAAACGCGATGGTTCCATTTTGTTCATTTTTTTGAAGGAAGGATGTACCGGCTACGCCTGCAAGAGCTTCCTGATCGAGAAAGGTTTCACCATTTACAGGATGGAAGAATAGCAATGATGTTGTAATTATAAGCGTGGGAATTAAGAGTAGGTGTTTCATAAAATTTGTAGTTTCAATCCGGAATGTATTATTAAATGAATAGTATTTTACTGTTTGTTAAAAGGAATAAATAATAAAACCTGAGCTTTTTAATATCAAGTAAAAGTAATAGTATTTATATTAAAATCAACATTCCGGGGAAATAACTGATCGGCAGTCGCCTGTATATTTTTACCTTTTCCCGTAATAGATTATTTAATACAATTAAAAGCAGGAGTAAACCGCTAATACGTTAGATATGAGGGCTATAATTATTGTTGAAATGTTAGACTATCCCAAATGCGAATTCCAGAGAGGTAACATTAGTATTACGTTTTCTATGAAAATGATCGTAATTTTATATTCAAGTGCTAAAGGATGCTGAGCTGTTTAATACTTCATCAACCGTATCACTTCCGCCTCATGCTTTAAAAAGTATATTCCTGAAGGAAGTGTACTCAAATCAATGTTGATACCATTGCTGCCTTTTTGAAGTTGTATTGTATTTGAAAATACCAGCTTCCCGGCAGGATCAAAAATGTTCAATACGGTATCGTTGGCTTTATCAGAGGGAATCAGCAACCACGCCTGATCTCTTATCGGGTTGGGATATATTTGAAGTCCACTAACGCCATCGCCTATACGTACCGGTACTACCGGACTAAAATCAGATTGTCCGTCATAATCTACCTGAAGCAAACGGTAATAGCTGGTGCCCTCATAGGGCATGTAATCCGTGAATTTATAAGCACTGATCGTACTGGTAGTACCGTTGCCCTGCACTTGCCCGATGGTTTCGAAATGAATTCCATCACTACTCCGTTCTACGCGAAAGAAATCGTTATTCGTTTCCGTAGCCGTGCGCCAGTGGAGGACCACATTTTTATCTTCAGGTGTAGCAATGAAGGAAAGCCATTCGACCGGAAGTGGTGCATTACCAAAGCCAATAGCAAAATCTCCCCAGAAGGTGGTGGTAGTTATTCCCGTTCTTATTGCTGTCGCAGTGCCGCCGATTTCAGTTTGTGTGGCATTGCTATGTACACCTACGGGCGTTCCGAGCCAATCATTCAGTTCATCGTCACGACGGATGATTCCATATCTCGTTGCAGGAGCCACGGAATTCGTATGCCCTCGTTCCTTAAGTGTTAAACTGAGATTCATCGCAGAAGGAATAGCATTCGGCGTAAGGGTCCAGTTTCCTGCGTTGAGCATTCCGTTTATCGGGCTGCCATTGATAAAACATAAAGCAGGATTTGGTAATGCTCCCGGCGAAGGTGCTTTGAAACTGCTGATGATATTTGAAATACCTACCTGGCTTGCAATATTCAGATTTGCCAATTCATATTCACCGGTATATCCTATAGGGAAATCGTAGTTGCCACTTATAGCAATTTGTCGCCGCAAGTTACCATTGATATAACGGGTTAATCCATAACCAATGAGGGACGTAGTGGCAGTGGGTGTGACGTATACTTCGTTGGAACCGGTGTTGACCAGACCATTTAATAAATTCAACTGGTTTTGTATTTGAATGGTAGTGCCTGCATTAATTCCTGCGGCATTGTTCACATCCAGTTGCCAGAATACTTCCCTCACCGGAGTGTTCACCGGTTGGAGTGATGATCCTTCCAGTATCACCTTGCTGTTTCCTTCCCTGAAAGCGGTTTCATTGAAATTGGTCCAGTTCCCTCTGAGATAGATTACACCATCCTTCGTATTGGGATTGTTATCACTAAAGTCAAGTTCTCCGCCGTTGATGGTGAGGTTTCCTAAAATGCGGAGTACCCTTACATTGGTATCAGCTCCATTCACTTCGTAGCCATCAATGGTCATATCGCGGCAATAATGCGTGGAATCTAATTTGAGACGGCAGTTGAAAGTAACTCCTGTCGGAGGTACCCAAACGTTAGTTGTACTGTCCGGGATAACAAAATCTTCCCAGTTGTCGCAGGTGAACCAGTCGGTACTCTTGGAGCCTATCCATTTTCCACGCGTATATCCTCCGGCAATAATAACTAAAGTATCATCGGTAGTTACATAGCGTGGATTCGCAGCATTGTAATTCGTACAGCTAGTATGTCGCACCCATTTGGTGATATCGTTGATACTGTCTACCCAGTTCCGTTGCGTCTTTGGATTCAGGGAGGCGGGGTACGAGCCGGTGAACTTAATCCAATCGGAACCGGTTGTAGGTGTAATGGTATAGCAATCTAAACTAGGATAAGGTCCACTCTGCTGCGTAGAAAGTCCAAAATTGATCCAGGCGGTATTCGTATTAAAGCCAAAAAGAACAGTCCCCGTATATTGTGCATCATGTGCTGCAGCAGCCCCGGGAATCCAGTTTCCACCTTGCATGAAGAAAAACTGATCACCCCCGTCATTAAGGTTGAATTGATTTCCACCGTTTAGGTTCACAAAAGACCATGCGCCATCCGGAGCAATACTGCTTCCACTGCCTATGCCATTAAAGCGAATAGTAATTACGGTTCCGGCAGCAATGTTTCCACCCCATCTTGTCATACGGACTGTCCCTTCGGTATTACCCCAGCGGTTGGCTACAGCACGTTGCCAGCCATTGTCTGTTATGTCAATTGTTGTTCCGGTTGAAATATCACGGAAACAAACAAAACTAATTTCATCTGCACCAGTGGGTTGACCACATGCAGTATTGTTGGCATTAACCCCCAATACCATGAAATCTCCCCTTTTCAGCAAAGTACCGCCGCCCGGTGTACAGAATACTTCTTCCCCGCTACTCCATTCATTCCCATATCGGACCCAAATCTTAAAGTAGTAAAGGGTGTTGTTGGTGAGTCCGGTCACCGTGACATTGCTTCCTGCTCCTTTATACACGACGAACCCGGTACCAAAAGCAGTCCCAAATCCATAGGCAGGGTTGGGCGTATAGGCACTGCCGTTACCTGTTGGAGAACCGGCAATGGGGACTAACGGCTGAGCCACTACCAGAATTTCGTTGTAGCATCCGAGTGGAAGAGACCAGGAAATGATGGATGATCCGTTCTGGCAATTGGCGGCAGGAATGGAAACATCAAATGGCGAAAGACGAATTGTAATATCTGTTCCGTTATCATTTCCAACAACAATTGGTACATCACTCACTACACGAATGCGGTAAGATGTTCCTGTTCCCAGCCCCGGTGGTAAAGTGGCTGCAATACTTTGAGCCCCGGTTCCATTGGATGCAACAGTGCCAATTATAGTGGGTGTGGTAAATTGTCCCGCTGAATTACTCAACTCTGCTGTAAATGTACATGTGCCGGGCACAAAATTAGCAGCGGGAATATAATTAAAGGGAACTGTGAGTGTATTTCCCGTTGTAGGCGAAACACAAAATGGAGAACCAACAATGACACCGGTTGCAATATTATTGCCCGAGTTGGGTATGCTGGAGATATTTATTTCGTCAAGTCCAATAGTATTACTGCTCGCAGAAAAACCACTTACATAATAATACTTCCAGCGCAACTGCATGTTTGCCCGGTTATCCACTGCATTGGCGGTGGCGGTAGATAGATTAACAGAAATAGTTTGAGTGTTGGGAAAAACTCCCGTATAAACATATTCAATCGGACCGGGGACATCTAACCAGGGAGAAACCGTAGAAATCCGGTATTGCAATCGAAGGTTATAAGCATTCCCGGTTGCCCATGTCCTCGACTCAAAACTTACCAAAATATTGGTCCGGCCCGTTGTATTTAATCCAATGACCACCGCTCCAACTGATGAAGGAGTCTTCGTCTTATTAAACATGCTTAATCCGGATGCCGCCAGTCCGGTAAACCTATTGCCGGTTCCGGAATTATATACACCTGTATAATCTCCGGTTGTAGGATCCCCCAATGATGGATTAGAGTCAGCACTACAGGTATGTAAAAACATGTTGGCCGGATAGGTACCTGCCGCACTTGAACTAGACCAACTATTGAATAAATAGTTCCCTCCTCCTAAATTAAAAGGCGCCGGATTACTCTGCCCTGAAACCTTTAAACCCGTCAGGAGCAGGGCAAAAATCAAAAGGACATACTTATTCCATTTTAACATAGCTTGCAAAGGTACGGGTTAAGGCTGAAATACACTATTAATGAATGATTAATTTTACATAAAGTCTTTTACTGCGCCATGACCGTCAAGTAGTGTAATCTAAAGTTGAAAGTCCCTTCAAAAATGAGGTTAAGGATGGAGGAAAGTAGACCCTTCCTTTTAAAAATAACAATAAGCGCCTTTCCGGTTAACACTTTTATACCTGTCAGACGTGCATTATTGTTAAAATTTCGTTTAAATAATACCTGAAAATGGGGCTAATCTGTTAATTTTCTAACTTCGCCGGATTGTTAATTCATAATATGCAGAACTATCGGTTTATCAATAATTTATGTGGCTGGATTATTTTTGCCATTTCGGCCTTCGTGTACATCAGTACCATAGAGCCAACAGGAAGCTTCTGGGATTGCGGCGAGTTTATCGCTTCCTCCTTTAAATTGCAGGTAGGTCACCCTCCCGGAGCGCCCTTGTTTATGATGATGGGTCGAATCATGAGCCTTTTTGCCGGAGATGATCTCACGAAGGTGTCGGTGATGATTAATATTATGAGTGCCCTGATGAGCGCCGGAACGATTTTATTTCTATTCTGGACCATCACCATTCTTACAAAGAAAATTGTAGCTCCTTCTGAAGCGTCGGATGCAGGGAGCATTATCGCCATCATGGGTGCCGGTTTTGTGGGAGCACTGGCCTATACCTTCAGCGATTCTTTCTGGTTTTCAGCAGTAGAAGGAGAGGTTTATGCGACATCATCATTCTTTACCGCTATCGTTTTTTGGGCGATGTTTAAATGGGAAGCAGTAGCAGAGGAAAAGCATGGCAACAGATGGATTATTCTGATTGCTTACCTGATGGGTCTCTCCATCGGAATTCACTTATTGAACTTGTTGACCATTCCTGCCTTGGCTTTCATTTATTATTTCCGCAAGAACAAGCCGAGTACGATGGGTGTGATAAAAACTGCTGTCGCCGGTGTTGCTATTCTGGGTATCGTTCAGTATGGAATTATTTCCGGTTTCGTGAAACTGGCTTCTAAGTTTGAACTGATGTTTGTGAATGGTTTCGGATTGCCTTTCTGGTCCGGATTTATTTTCTTCTTCCTGCTGATAATCGGTGGTATCGTTTACGGATTGAACTATACCCACAAGCGAAATATGCCTTTGTGGAATCTCTCCTTACTCTGCATGGTATTTATTCTGCTCGGCTATTCATCGTATGCCATGATCGTGATTCGCTCTAATGCCAATCCACCCATGGATGAAAATGATCCGGAGCATGCTTTCAACCTGTTGGGATATATCAACCGTGAACAGTACGGTGATCGTCCCCTGTTTTATGGTCAGTACTACAATGCCCGTCAAACCGATCTGGAAGAAGGTGCGATGCAGTATACCAAGGGAGAAGATAAGTACATCGAGACCACACGTAAAGTAAGCCCGATCTATGACCCTGCGTACAGCACGATTTTTCCGAGAATGTACAGTGCTCAGGAAAGTCATATCGGTGCCTATAAAGAATGGGCCGGCATCAAAGGGGATCAAAAACCCACTTTTGCGCAAAACTTAAAGTTCTTCTGGAATTATCAGGTGATCCATATGTACTGGAGATATTTCATGTGGAATTTTGCCGGACGTCAGAATGATATTCAGGGTCACGGTGGTATTTTAAAAGGAAACTGGATCAGCGGAATTAAGGGGATAGATGAAATGAGACTCGGTCCGCAGGATCAGCTGGCCAATGGAATGAAGGACAATAAAGCAAGAAATACTTTTTATTTCCTTCCATTGATTTTAGGTATTG
This sequence comes from Bacteroidota bacterium, assembly GCA_016713925.1. Taxonomy (NCBI): domain Bacteria; kingdom Pseudomonadati; phylum Bacteroidota; species Bacteroidota bacterium. Next base: position 1,097,886 of record JADJOH010000002.1, on the reverse strand, counting down.
TCGGGATGATCTGGCATTATCGACGCGATAAGCACGATGCCTGGACCGTGATGTTGCTCTTCTTCTTCACCGGACTTGCTATTGTTTTATACCTGAACCAATATCCCTATCAGCCCCGCGAAAGGGATTATGCTTATGCTGCCTCTTTCTATACGTTTGCCATTTGGATTGGTCTGGGTGTGGCTGCCATAGCTGAAAAACTGAAGCAGAAAAAAGTTCCCTACGCCGTAGCAGGGGCTTTAACATCTGTGGCATGTCTGGTAGCTGTTCCGGGTATTATGGCGAAAGAAGGGTGGGATGACCATGATCGCTCACATCGATTGACCTCTCGTGATATCGCCTGGAATTACCTGCAGAGCACCGCCCCTAATGCCATCATTTTTACCAATGGAGATAATGATACCTTCCCGCTATGGTATGCACAGGATGTGGAGAACGTGCGGACAGATGTGCGTGTCGTCAATTTAAGTCTTTTGAATACCGACTGGTACATTGACCAGATGAAACGCAAGGCGTATCAGAGTGATGCGGTTCCTTTTAGTCTGACTCATGATAAGTATGTGCAGGGCACTCGTGATTACGTTCCTTTCTACGACAGGTCGGTGCCGGGTTATACCAATGTGAAAGATGTGATGAACTTCATTTCCAGTGAAAACCCTGATGCAAAAGTCAGGACTCAGGGCGGTTCGGAATTAAATTATTTTCCAACGAAAAAGTTCTTCATTAAAGTAGACAAGGAAGCGGTGTTGAAGAATGGTGTGGTGAAGCCGGAAGATGCAGATAAGATCGTGGATACCATCTTCTGGGATGTAGATCGCAGCTATCTGATGAAGGCGGATCTGATGATTCTGGATCTGATCGCCAACAACGACTGGACACGACCCATCTACTTCGCCGTAACAGTGGGTGGAGATAGCTACCTGAATCTGGAACCTTATTTCCAGCTCGAAGGATTAGCGTATCGCTTTGTGCCAATCCGTACGAATCCTGACGCTTCCGGACAAACCGGAAGAGTGGGAGTGAAGCAGATGTACGATAACATGATGAATAAATTCCTGTGGGGAAATATGAGTCGTGAAGAGGTGTATCTGGATCAGAACAATCTGAACATGACCATGAATTTCAGGAATAATTTCTCTCGTCTTGCAGAAGGTTTATATGCCGAAGGAAAGCTCGATTCAACGCTGGCGGTTCTTGACAAGATGAACCAGGAGATTCCGGATAAGACGGTTCCGTATAATGTGATGATGCTTCGCCCGCTGGAAATTTATTACAACGCCGCAAAAGGTCTTCAGGCGCCGGTTATTGATCCTTCCGGAATGATGACCAGCAACACCATTGAACTGCCCGAAGCCCGTAAGAAGCATGCTATGGATATGGCGCGCTCTATAACGGTGCGTATGGCCGACATTTACGAAAACGAGCTGAACTATTATTTCTCCCTCAAAGGAACAGAATATCTGAAGTATGTGGACCGTGAAATGAATCAGGCCATGGCCATCTTTGGTGAACTGATTCGTATTGCCAAAGCCAACAATCAGGAAGATATTGTCAAGCAACTGGAGCCAAGGTTTAAGAAGCTGGAAGAGCGGTACACGAAATAACCTGCCTGCCGGCAGGCAGGTTCTGAATTCAGAATGCAGAATTCAGAATTCAGAATTCCCCCCTCCCCCCCTGGGTAGAGAATTGAATCGGTGTAATATTCAGTACCTGCCAGGAGGGCTCAAAATTTCATCGCAATGGAGGATCGGCAAATTCAAAACAAGGGTGGAGGAATTCAAAATTTTGAACCCCTCCCATGTTTTGAATCCTTAAAACTACATACTTAACAATTAATTCTGAATTCTGAATTCTGCATTCTGAATTAAAACATGGTTTCCCCGCCCTTCTTCCTCCGCCTCGCCTATCCCGGTGTCACCTGGCAAATGTCACGGAAGGAAAAAGTGCTTTATCTCACTTTTGACGATGGTCCGCAGCCCGAAATAACTAATAAGGTACTGGATTTGCTGAAGGAGTACAATGCCAAAGCCACATTTTTTTGCATCGGTGAAAATGTCCGGAAACACCCCGATCTCTACAAACGCATCCTGACAGAAGGGCATAGGGTAGGGAACCATTCCAATACCCATCCCAATAGCTGGAAGATTTCAGCAAATCATTTCATCAGAGATGTGGAGGAGGCAGGTCGTGTAATTTCCTCTGACCTCTTTCGCCCTCCATACGGTAAACTGACACCACGCACCCTCTTTGCGTTGCGAAAGAAATACCGCATCATCATGTGGGATGTGATTACCGGTGATTTTGACGAAAAGGTATCAGCAGCCCAGGTGGAGAAAAATGTATTGGACAATGCGAAAAATGGTTCTATTATCGTTTTCCACGACAGCGTGAAAGCTGCGCCAAGGCTGCTGGAAGTGTTGCCGAAAGTGCTGCGATTCTACAGTGAAGGTGGGTATCAATTTGGGTGTATTGAGAATTAGTTTTTGCTTATCGTATATTTATTTCTTTATTTCATATCCGGTATTACCTCTTATAGTAGCATTTGGAAATGATCTTTTAAGTTCATATTTTTAACGTCATGACATCGTTGATAAGTTAAGATTAGCTTAATCACAGACTGTTGACTTTATGAAGATTTTATTACTTTTTTTTCTTGTGTGTTTTGTACAGATGAGTGCATTGGCTCATACTGAAGACTCACTCATTTTAGATAATCCACCCGGTGCTGAAGTGAAAGTATTTTATTTCACCGGTGAAAATGTAATTGCAGTCTCTGAAATCACAACAGTAGCAAATAGCGAATGGAAGCCCTTTATTAACAAGAAATCTTCTTTGAAGCCCTCTGACAAGAAGGTAACGTGGTTTAAAATTGTTATAAACAATAGAGACACAGGTACCACAAAGTTATTGCTGGTCATACCTGCCTTTACGAGAAGCGATCTATGGTATAGCGATACTGCTGTTTGGGTGCCGGCTTATGAGGGAGGAATCTTACAGGGGAATTCCGAAAAGAAAATCCGTCCGGAATATGAAGAAATAATCCCACTGGTTGTCCAACCCGGTGAGAACACGTATTTGCTTCGGGCTAAGTTCAATTTGCTTCGATTTAATCCTCTTCTATTTCAGGTTTTTTCTCCCGAAAAGGGACTTGAGGCAACACTTCTATATGATACAGGCGGCGAGTATGACAAAGTGTTTCAGTTTGCTTTTTTTATTGTACTGTTGTTCCAGCTTCTATTTATCATCACACAGTCTTTTTTTATTCGACGTATCGAGTATTTATATTATATCACCTACATCATCTTCCTTGGTTTTTACTTCTTGAGCAAAGGGGAGTTTTTAATGAGAGCAGAAGTGTTTTATCAGCGGTTTCCTCCATCTTTCATTTATCTGGATCATGCGGTATCCTGGTTTTCTGCATTCATCTATTATAGATTTGCCAGATCGTTTATTAATTTACCGGAGAGAGACCCCCGATTGAATAAGCAGGTAATAATTGTTGAATATATCATATTATGCTTCTCGTTATTTTCATTCTTCTTCAGTATAGGGAGTGAGAATTATGTTGTCCGCGAGAATATTTATGTGGTGTTTTCAGGATTAATGACGCTGGCAACATTGGCCATCATTTACCGTTTTTTAAGACGAAGAGAAGTCTTGTATAATTTTGCTATTGTAGGTAGTTTATTAATTACGCTGGGATCCTTTTTGAGTATTCTGGCCTATAATTCCGGTGGGATACATATTGCCGGTATCAGTTTACACCCCATCAGCATTTTTCAACTTACTGTGGTCTTGGAGTTATTGTGTTTTACAACGGGTCTTGCTTTTAAGTCAAGGTTGGATGCACGTGAAAAAATTATCTCACAGCAGGAGTTAATTTTCAGGATGACGGAGAATCAGAACCTGCAATTGAAATTGAATACGATTCGTGACGACATCGCCCGTGATCTTCATGATGAAGTGGGCTCTACGTTGAGCAGCATAAGTATGTACAGTGAGGCCATGCAAAACTCTCTTACTGATGGTGAGTACAAAAAGGTCCATGATATGATCGGTCAGGTCGGTCAAAATAGCAGAGAGACCATGGAAAATATGAAAGAGATCATTTGGGCGATCAATACGAAAAATGATAAACTGAATAATCTGCAGGACCGTATGCATGCACATGCAGCTTCCGTTTTTTCTGCTCAGGGAATAGTATTTAATTTTATTTCTGAGAAGGAGTTTAACAGCTTGACGTTATCCATTGATTTCAGAAAGAACATATTGTTATTGTTTAAAGAATGTATCAATAATATTTCGAAACATAGCAATGCCGGCGAGGTAGAAATTCGTTTAGATATTATCAACAATAAATTGCGGCTGTTGATTAAAGACAATGGAAGAGGATTTGATACCACCAGGGTTTTTGACGGGAATGGCCTGCAATCGATGAAGGATAGGGCTAATGAGATGAATGGATGGGTGGTCATTTCATCAAATCCCGGCTCGGGAACATGTATTGAATTTCTTTCAGGGGAGGTATTTGGTGACTTATCCGGCGAAAAGCAACACGCTGTTGCGAGCGAGCAGAGAAAAAAGAAGAGGGATGCCAGGTATCGGCATCACCATTTTTGGGGATAAGCACTTATTGTTTTTATGATTTCATTTGAACTGAATATATGAAGGAGAAAATAAGGATTGCACTTTTTGATGATAACAAGAAGATACGTACTTCTTTTACAGCCATGCTGGAAGGAATTTATACTTTCGAATTGACCGGTGTTTTTTCCGATTGTTCCGAATTGAAGGAGAAGATTGAAAAATCAAATCCACACGTTATCTTAATGGATATTGAAATGCCCGGAATTGATGGCATTGAAGCGGTGAAGCAATTGCAATTGTATTTTCCCGACATTAAAATTTTAATGCAAACTGCATTTGCCGACGATGATAAAATTTTCAGAGCCGTATGTGCCGGCGCCAGTGGTTATATTTTAAAGAGTACGTTACCTTCTCAAATCATTGACGCTATTATTGATGTTTATCACGGCGGCTCACCCATGAGTCCAACAGTAGCGCGGAAAGTAATGTCACTCCTTCAGCAATTCGGCCGGGTGGAAGAAGCTACACCCGCAGTGGACTATAAATTAACACTCCGCGAAAAAGATGTGCTTGGTTGCCTGGTAAAGGGAATGAGTTATAAGATGATTGCAGATGCCTTAGGTATCACTTTTGAAACGGTTCGGACACATATGCGGCGCATTTATGAAAAGCTGCATGTAGCCAGTATGACCGAGGCCGTTGCGCTGGCTATTCAGCAGAAGTTGGTTTGAGGGGCGAATTTCGCTATTGGAAGTAGGAATTTTTTAGCAAGCATCCCCCTTTTGGAGTATTGTCCGAAGATTTCCTTCAGCTTAAGTTTGACTTGTTATTAACTACTAATTGCTGATACTTCGCAAACTGGTGTTTATTTAATGTCCTTACTTGAAGAAGGTTGGCTTTTGTAGTTAGGTGGTAACAATGTTCAATCGTATAAATGATAATACTAAAGATATATAATTTATGAATAAAGTGTTCTTCATTTTAGCGCTATTAATTGGCGCGCTCTCAGTCCAAGTAATTGGACAAGTGAAGCCAAAAATACAGGGGAAAAACATGACAAGAGCATTCCAACAATTTAATCATTTGAAAACCGGAAAGCCTATCAAACCTACGGAAAGCATTAAATCTAAAACTCCAATTGCACAAACTGAAGTTATTTTAAATACTGGTGATCCAGTAATGATCCCTAAGCAGCCCCGCTTAATAAGTGAAACTCCTAAAAATATAAATAATTTTAACTGCACTGAAAGGACATATAGTTTTGAAAGCATGCCTGTTTGGGCATTTAATCCTTTAGATAAGGTTCTGTTTGAGTCTATTTATCCGGGTCAAATAATCGATGCAGCAGATTTACTTAAATCAAAAGCACCAAGTGATTTTCCATTGCCGGCTAAATATACTCGCAAACCATATCAATTAGAATATGTTGGATTTGATAAGTTAAATGGTAAAGCGTTCACCGTTCCGATTGTAAAAGCTGACAATGACCATTTCCCTGCAACAATTCAGAAAATGGATTGGAAAGTTGCCCATGACAATTTTTTTGTGCAAATCGGCAATACAAAACCAACAGTAAATTCATATATAGAATACAAAGAAATTCATTCATTACAACAAATTGAAACTGAGCTTGGGGTTTCAATAAGTATTGGAATATCACCAGATGCGATGACATTTTTATCTGGTATACCGGTAGGAATCGATGCTAACGTTGATATAAATAACAAAATCATATCAAACAAAAAGAAAACTCGAATTTTAGCTCGAATAGTTACTGAATTTTATCAGGTTAATGCTGCGCCTGAAGGCAGTTATAAAAATTTCATCACCACCACTTATTCTCCAGATTTGCCGAGTTCATTAGCATATGTTAAATCAATAACGTACGGTACTGTAAGATACATCATGTTTGAATCAACAAAGGTTTTAGAAGAATTGAAACGAGATATTGATGTTGGATTAGATATTGAGGTAGGATCAGAAATACTTGATATAGATGGTGGAGGTGTAAGTGTTGGAATTGACTCAGAGTTTCTCAGTAAAATAGAGAAAGAGGAAATAACAGTAAAAGCTTTTGGAATTGGACTAAATGGAGAAAAATATCAGACACTAAAGACCCAAGATGATATCTTAAACTGGTTTATGCGATTTGACCCATTTGGTAATGGAAATACCGGCAAGCCAATCCGATTTGATGTTAAATACCTGAAAGATGATGCCATTGCTTCAATTACCTACATTGGCAAAATAGCTAATGTAGAATGTGAAGAAAGGGTGGAAAACTCAAAATACGATGTTAAACTAAGATTATATAAGATACAAGGTGTAAAAATTGATGAAGGAGTTGGAGGCGATGATAGTGAAGATGTTCATGGTAAGGTTTATTTACAAAAATCACAAGTAGGAAATCAAATAAAAGAAACCAAGATTATTCCACCAAATCCTTCAAAAGGAAGATTTAATGTTGAAATTGATTATGCGTATATGTTTTTTAAGGTAAATGAATCTAGGCCTTTTCAATTAAGGAAAGATGACATTGAGTGGAAGGAAGATGGAAAGTTCAATGAAATTATAATCGCTAGAGATGTTACAAAGAGAGATGTAAGGGAGCTTTCTGTTTTAATAGGAGGTAAGGTATATGACAAGGAGTTAGCCTTTAATGTTGATTATTTTTGTTCTGATGGTTGCGATTCAGAAGAAAAGTTCAAAATTAAATTGAGCAGCATGGGTGCAAATGCTTTGGATTCTTTAGGATTTGATAATGAATTTCATAGAATACCAGCAGGAGAACATGAATTCTATAAAATGAATTTTTATGAGAAGAACAAAAGCAAAAATGATGCATCCCACATCCGCTTTTGGTTTGAGCTATTAGTCAAAGCAAAATGATATAAATTAAATATATATAAATGAAAAAACTAATATTCATCGCATTGTTGATTTGTATTAAGTCAATTGCAAATGCCCAACAACTTTCAATATCAAACCCTAATGCACCGGATCGTGTAGGTGAAAGAGTATTATCTTTTAGTTGTCCATTAGATGGTATTGCCAAAAAGGATTTAGAGGTATGGGTTTATTATTCTACAAATAAAAGTGATTTGGCAAGCGAAAATTGTCCCCGTGGCAGGGCTTCTTGTAGTAAAATCGCTGGTGATCCTTCAAAAATGTTATGTAAATTTTATTTTCCTCATCAGGATCATGATAAACCAAATATTATTCATCCCGAAGAATTAGGGGGGGCAGAACCACCCACAGAAGATAATATGAGAGATTTTATTTTCCAGCTCCAAAAGAACTCAAGCATAAAGCAAGCTCATACGATCTGTTTTACGGACAAAAGCCCGAAAATTATAAATAGCCCAAGCTTGGTCTATTACAAAGTTGTACGAGAAAGAAAGGCAACTAAAAGAACCAGTGATATTTTTGAATTCACTATGCCGCGTGTATTTGTAATTGGTTATATGGGCGATTCTTATGCATCTGGTGAAGGAGCACCCTATAGCGGCAGTGATAAGTGGGATGATGACTTTTGCCATAGGTCTGAAAAAAGTGGTGGAATGAGAGGAATTAATAAACTCATTGAAAGGAGAAGAGATTTGGTAGTAAGAGTGATTAATACTACTTGCTCGGGAGCCAAAATTGGTCACATAATCCACAATAGGCAGGTAAAGGGAAATTCAAGTAGAAAGCCCCAACTTGAACAAATAGAAGATTGGTGCAAAGCAAATAATAGAGATAACATTGATATAATGTTAATGGGTGTAGGAGGAAATAGTATGGGATTTGTACCATTAGCAAAGGCAGCAATTGTTGGACCGATTGAGAAAGTTGCCACTAAACAAAGTGTTGTGTTTGATTTTGATAAAGAGTCTGGTAATACAGTTAATTTATTAAGAGAATTGCCTGGCAAATATGATACACTAAATTATTTTCTTGAAAATCAGAACTATTCAATTGGGAAAGTATTAATGATGAATTATCCCAATATGCTTCATGGTCAAGGAAATGAGTTATGTAACAATGATTTTATTAATAGCCTATTGAAGGATCCTATAAATTTATTTAGTTGTTTCCCAAAACCGGAAACAAATCTACTCTTTAATCATATTAATTTATTTAAAAGCATTTTAACCGACTTAAATGAGGCGATACGAAATGCTTCCGAACGGCACGGTTGGGAGTTAATTCGTATTTCTGCTATTAACTCGCATGGGCTCTGCAATTGCAAGGAACCTTATTTTAATACTACTATTTCCTCATCAATTACACAAGGAGATTTAGATGGAGCAATACACCCCAATTCAGATGGATATATGGAACTGTATAGAGATAATGTCTACTCTGTCCTTAAAGAAGCAGTATCAGAAGTTCAGCAGAAGGAATATGTAGAGAGAAGAAAAAATGCAATTCAAGATGCTAAAGCTGAAGCGAAAAGAAAAATGGATCTCCAAATAGCAAAAACTGTAGCAAGAAAAAAACTTCAAGAGAGATATAAAGCAGAATTATCTACCAAAGCAGAAACTCAACTAGACACCTTAAAATTTGATTTGCCTAAAAATACTCAACCTGCCAAAGTAAATCTTAAGCACAATGATGATCCAAGACCTAAAAGTAATGTTGATGACAAAGATTAATGATATGTTACAAACCCGTCTCTTGAAAACCCTTAGCATTATTGCCCAGGTAACAATGTTTACTTCCTGCAACTCTACAGCACAAAACAGCAGCGACGGACTATCGTCACAAAAAAAGTATTTCAAAAACATTCAGGCATCCATTCTTTACCCGGAGGGCTTACAGGAAATAGAAACGGATTACAGCTACACCTTTACCGATAATAATGATTATATATACATTGCCTCCGTTTATATGAGCCAAAACCTAATAACACCCCAAAATCAGAGCAATATCAAATAATCAAAGGAGGATCTGATAATTTTTGGCAAATGGATTATTACGAATATGGTGATAATAGAAAATCACATATTAGAATAAGATGGCAATTTTCTTTAATAGTGAAGAATTGATATTATATCTTATAAGCATATGAAAAAAATAGCTCTAGTTGTGATCTTGATTTTAATAAAAACCTTAGCATTTACACAAATCAATATATTAATCCCGCAAATAAGGCAAACCGTACCTATGGAGATTCAGTTACTGAATATTCCAGACACTGGCAATTATTCTTATATTACTTTAATGGGTACAAATTTGGACAAAATTTCTGACCTACGGATTTCTAAAAATAAAGTAATTGAAAAGGGTATAAAGGCAGAGAAATTAAACTTCAAGAAATATTTGAACCCAAAGGATAAGGCTTCATCACAGAGTAGATCACCTGATAAGTATTTAGTAATAAAAATAAATCCAATTAGCAAGTTAACTTATGGTGAATATATACTGGAAGTGTATGCTAATGGCAAATGGATTGATACTAATTGTAAAATTAATGTTAAAGAGCGTCTTGCCGACAAAATAAAACTATCGTCATCAATAAAGTCATCAATTAAAGATAACTTCAAATTTCGGCAAAATGAATTGATTGAAATAAAGAGAGCAATGTCAGCTATTGAAAAGCAGGAAATAAAGATAAACAGTTCCATCATTAAAAAAAGTGAATCAGTTGCTTCAAATATTAAGATCGATACATCATTTATAACAGCTGAAATATTTGACTACTACCCAAAGGAGAAAGCACAGTTAGACGGTTACATTGTCATCATAGGTAAAAACCTTGATAGTATAAAGGAAATGAAAATTGGTGATGTAAGAATTTCAAAACAACCAGAAAAGAAGCTTGTAGAAGGTTCATATCAAAAGTATATTTATTTTACTGGATATTCAGCCCTTAGTGGTAAACTTATTCTAACTATACCTCAAAAAATTGGTTTCAAAGTTGTTTACTACGATCAAACATTAGAAAACAACTATCAATTAGTGGATCGGAACCAAATGAATCCCACTGTGAAACTGGTTAGAGTTTATCCGTGGTATAGCCGTTATAATGATAGGAATACTTATCCTTACCAGATAGTTTCTTTGCATTTAAAAGTAGAAAATGTTCCTGGTAATTATTTTTCAGAAAATGAGGTATCAGTAATTAAATACAATAGATTTATCAATAATGAGATTGCACGATTCGATGTCGATGAAGTGTTTTTGGACACCAACCATCTTTTTTATGGTAACACATTTGATATATATATCATAGAAAAATCTACCTCTGAATCATCATTAAACGTGAGCCTAAAGTTTAAATTTAAAGATACACATAAAAGTGGTTTTGGCTCTTATAAGACTATATCTTATGCTCATCCGCTTGCTCCAAGAGTCATATATACTATTGAGGACACATATTCATTGTTTTCTAAGTTAAACTTTGGGCAAGTATTCAATTTTGGAACGGGCTCCGGTACGTCAGAAGGTCCTAATCCTTTTAGTAGCGATGATGATATTCGAGTAGGCTTGATGGAATTAGATAATGATTTCGCATTTAAAATTGCAAGCGGCCCTTTAGGAACACAAGCTGTATGGAAAAGCGATGCTATTTTATTAAATGATGGCTGGTCTGTTGAAGCCATTACTTTTGATGCAACCAGAGAAAAGCCTGATAATACAATAAAAACATATTTTCCGGGAGGGGCTAATGGTTCATTGCTTTATACGCTGATGGTTGGCCAAACTAATTTAGGACGAGATGTGGACATTCCATTTTTTGCTACTGATAATACATTCGATGACAATCTTATGTTTTCTATTGATAAAACAGTAGAAGCTTGCGATGGAACTATATTGGAGAATGAGCTTGTAAACAGTAGCTCTGATATTTTTCTAAGACCCATTCTTGTTGACCTTAGGGCGGATCAAACAGGATACAATGATCACCGCATAACGGTTAAAATTAAAAGAATTGTTTTAAAGGGGCCACCAAACAGAAATATTAGCGAAGCTTTTTCTCCAAACTACATTGGGTCATATTTTAATTATTGGTTAGGAGGTTGTAGCAATAACACTATAGTTCCGGTGCACTTTTATTGATAGAGCTTATTAAGTCTGTAATAAAAATTAAATTGTATAATATTTGAATTATGTATCTACTACCTATCCAAAAAACCCTTAGCATTATTGCCCTGGCAACAATACTTACTTCCTGCAACACCACTGCACAAAACAGCAGTGAAGGACTATCGTCACAAAAAAAGTATTTCAAAAACATTCAGGCATCCATTCTTTACCCGGAGGGCTTACAGGAAATAGAAACGGATTATAGCTACACTTTTACTGATAATAATGATTATATCTACATTGCCTCTGTTTATGTGAGTCAAAACCTGAATCAGGTAAAACAAACTGTTACTAGCAACCTAAATCAAAATGGTTTTGTTATAACACCAACAACCACCTTTGTTCAAAATTCAAACGGTTTGACATCAGCCGATGTAACGGTAGAGTATGAGGGTAATACATTCCCCGGCCATCTTATCATGAAGCAAATCGGTAACAACACCCACCTGTTTATGGGATGCGCCACCAACGAACAATTGTTTCCGGGGCAAAAGCAGAACCTCATAAAAATGGCATTATCGCTTCAAACCTCTACTACATCACCGGGAGGAGGCCAACAGAAAACTACTGTAAGCAGTACTTCTAATCCAAAATCTGTACAGGAGTATCAAAATCTTTTAATGGACAAAGTATTAATAAACAATAAGCAAAGCAGAGACATAATTAGTACACCCGATTGGCGGGAATCTCATGGATTATGGATGGCTTCCGAAGACGTTGAAAAAACACGGAGGTATTTATTATGTGGTGGAGGCTTTGGATATTTCAGGTTTATTACAACCGGTCATCAAATAACCGGCGATTATGGAACCTATGAATTGGATAAACATTCCGGTTATTGGAAAGTAGTAGCAGATGCGGGCAAAATTGGAATTCTCATGGAAGATGAACGCAATGGTCGTAAGCGCTTTTTTGAAATAAATGCATATAAAGACAATGTCATCATTATTGATAGCAGGCCCTACCAGATTTTTACGCAGGAGCAAGGTGGTAATGAATGCAATAGAGAAGGTGGTATTAAAGTCCCGGAATAGTTTATTCAACGCAATAGGTCGAACAAATAAAAGTCATCTTTTATATGAAAAATGCGATAATAATTAAATTACTAGCCTTTACGTTACTTGCAATAATAATTAATGCTTGTAAGAAAACAGATCCCGATTGCGATACCTGCCCATGCCCGGCTTGTCCACGTATAACAGAAATTCTACCTAATCACGGTCGTCCGGGTGACACTCTTATTTTGAATGGCGAAAATTTTAACGAAGACCGTTTTCTGAACCTGATAACGATTAACGATACGCTGGTACAGGAAATTTTGGAAGGTACCACCACGCAGTTGAAAGTAGTAGTTCCCGAAGGGGCCACCACAGGTCCTGTAAGAATAAGAATTAATGATGACAAAGCATTAAGCAGTGATGAGATTCCGGATTTTAATGAGCCTGTTTTTACTTTTGACCATTATGTGGAGTTGGTGGCCGGAAGACCAGGAGTTCAAGGAACATTAAGTGCAGAACCTCTAAATGCTACTTTTTTTGATCCATATAAAATAGCTATAAATAAGATTAATGACTCTATTTATCTTACTGAACAATTTAATAAAAGGATACGCCTAATTACAAAAGATTCTGCAACTACATTTTATAAAGATGCTTCAGGAAGCCAGTGGGATGATGTGACTCAGGATTTTTCAGGTAAGGTTTATTTTACTGATTATAATTCTTCCCAAACAACTGGTTATAGAGTTAGATTTATAGAAAATGGTCTTGCTTATACATCGGTGTTAAGCATTCCTTTAAGTGATAAAAATTTAACTGGAGATATTTGTATTGATGAAATATCAGGTAATATGTATTTTGTATGGTTAAAACTTAATCAGCCAAATAAAGGGTTTTATTTTGCAAAGAAGAATCTAAACAACGGAGTAGTTGATACTCTCGTTTATTTTGATCCAAACTACCCCGGTACAATACTTGGAGCAATTAAAGATATTGAGCTTCATAATAATGATATATATTTTATCTTAAGTTGGAGTATAATTAAATTAGATTCAAAAAACAGTTATCAACCTGATACGATTTATTCTTCTCCTCTTGGTACACTTTTAGGAGGATTAGCGGTCTCAAAAAATGGAGATGTTTATTTCTCAAAGTTTCACGAAATATTTAAATTATCGAATGGTAACGAAGTTTCAATAGCGGGATCCAGTGTTTCGGGTTATAACACAACGGAAACAGTAGGATCTCAATCTTTATTTAAAAGCATTCAAGATATTGACTTTGACATAAACAACAACCTGTACATAGTTGATGCAGGTAATTATTGCATTCGTAGATTAAAAATTGATTAATATGCATTCAATTTGTATTCTCTCATTACTTTTAATTTTTATAGGACCAACCGCCATTGCTCAAATTGTCGAATTACCAATCATAGATTCTACCGGGCATCAACAAGAAACATCATCCTTTCTAGGGCAGGCAGGAATGGGTGTTAATCCGGACCCATTAATGCCTCCACGTTTAAACGTGAAGACCTATAAATTAAGCGCGGAAATTGCAAATACCTGGTGGGATTTCTATGTGCTCAATACTGTACCCACATTTAATATTAACGAAGAAGACAGCATTAGGTCATTTAGTAATGAAGTCCTGAATCAAACAGGCGGTATATTTAATGCTTCCCTATCAAAAGTTGGGTATTTTGCCAATGGCAAGGATGATTTGAATAAGGATGTAAAAGGGGCGCAAGTTGATTTCAGGGCGGGCACGAAATTACTTGACCCTCCAACGCGATCTTATTCAGAGTTCTTAGTGCCCACATTTCAAACCTCACTCGACTTGAGATATTTAATTCCATTGGCCGGAGCTAAGGTGAAAGATAGGTCTGATTTAAAAAAAGAAATAATTGGAAATTTATCCTTTCGGGTCTATAGTACATGGCAAAAGATTTTTGCGAATAAAACGTATGATGCCTACTTCATCTCACGTAAAGGGAATCCTCCTCCCAATAGTATTTTAACCTATAGTTATGAAATCAACCTGTTTATCACGAATGAATTTTTTATTAGTTTCGGACAAACATACAGTAACCTCATCACCATGCCCAATAGAACGATCATTTCATTGAGTTACTCTAATTCTTCTAAATAGAAAGTGATGTCTAATTACTCTGCATTCCGACTTATTATTCTTGTAATATTTTCATTGGGGGCATCAGTAGTTGTAGGCCAGACCAATTTTATAACCCAACAAAAGAGATTTAACAGAGTTAATACTGCTTACATTGAAAAAAATGATTTGATTAAGGAAACAGTAGAGAAACAGGATATTTCAATTGATAAATTGAACATCATCATTGTAGCTTTTAAAGAGGAACAAGTTTTAGAAATTTTTGCAAAGGAAAATAATGGCACTTCTTACTCCCTCTTAACGGAATACCCTATTTGTTCAAGCTCCGGTCAATTGGGCCCAAAGCGGATGTCGGGTGATGGTCAGGTGCCTGAAGGCTTTTATCATATTAATCGCTTCAATCCATCCAGTAGTTTCTACTTATCTCTCGGACTCAATTATCCTAATGATTCCGATCTTCGAAAAAGTACTGCAACAGATCCCGGCAGCGACATATTTATTCATGGGTCCTGCGTCACTATTGGTTGCCTTCCAATGACAGACGACTATATTAAGGAAATCTACTTATATGCTGCTTATGCCCGGCAAGCAGGTCAGCGAAAAATACCTGTTTACGTTTTTCCGTTCAAGATGAATGATGAAAATATGCAAAAGCATGTCATGGAAAATATGGAGAATGCACTTTTAAATTTTTGGCGTAATCTAAAGTCTGGTTATGATCTGTTCTTCTCCGGGAAAAAGAAATTGAATATTCGGGTTGACAAGGAAGGTCATTATTTGTTTTTATAGCAGATTCACCATTCGGAGTGCTACCATTATCGGCAACACCTACTACATCGTCATCCGTCACCGCAATGCGATTGAAGTATGGAGTAAATTCCCCGTGTTGTTTAACAGCAATGCCGTTAATTTTGATTTTTCTGCGCCTTAAGATTAAAAGTATTAGGAATTAAGTGTAGCAGTCAGTTTTCATAAGTTCTAAGAAAATTAAACACTAAGCTATACATTGAAGTCCCGGTTTTTTAGGTAGTTTGAAGTTGCTAAAACAATGGCACGATGGGTTAGAAAGATGTTTGTAAAATTTCCAGATAATGCTTCAAAGTGGAAATTTTCAAGGCAAATCCCACCAAATTATGGGCGAATCTTACACCCTGTAAATAATTCCCAATTTCATAAAATCATTATAATCGCTGATAATCAATGCCATAATATTTTACTGGACATGATTTTTGTCAAAAACAAAATAAACCTTGCAGGATATCTATTAGATTTTTAACTTGCAACTCCTTTCTGATAAATCGGTTTATGATCACTGGAATCTTTCTGTTGATTTTATTTCGGTTTTCAGATAGGAACAACTTTTACTAACTCACAAAACATATTGCCTTTAAGCGATTTTTATATGGATATCATAAATATGAATTTCTCATTCGAGAGAAAGTCGGACTTCTTTATTTTTTTGATTTTAATTATTATTCATTTGCTACAACATCAATCGTATATACCAAATAACCTTTATACCTATGAAACAACAACTACAGCCTCAATTCATTGAGTCGAAATCTCTCCTCCGCCATTGGTGGACGATGAAAAAGATGATGTTCTTTTGTTTAATCTCTTTAAGGGAGGTGACAAATACTTTTTCTTTTTCAATTAAACGATGGTCATTACTTCTGGCTTTCATTGGTCTGTCTGCAGGTCAGATGAACGCTCAGATTTATGTGAATGACAATAGTACGGTTGGTGATGTCTTTACAACTGCAGTTGGTAATGACGCCAATGCAGGAACTGCGGCAGCCCCTTATGCGACTATTAACTTCGCGATCTCTCAGGCCGTCGGTGGAGAAACCATCTATATCGATAACGGTTCATACAATGAACGTGTCGTAGTTGATAAATCGTTAACCCTCGAAGGAGCAGGCGAAGCAATCGCCATCCTTGATGGAACCGGACTTGTAGGAACAGGAAAAGGTATCACGATCAACAATGGTATTACCAATGTAACGATCAAGAAACTGACGGTACAGGATTATGCAGGCGCAAGCGGTAATGCTGACGCAGGTATCTATGGTATCGGTGGTAATAATAATTTAACGGTACAAAATGTATCGCTTCTTAATAACGCAGGAGGTAGTGGATTTTATGCCAACGGTCCTGTGAATACAGTGCTGATCGACTCGGTGACCTCAACAGGTCATACCGTAGGAGCGCGAGGTATTGTGATCTGGAACGGACTGAAAGAAAATATCACGATCATGGATTGCCATGTATATGGTAACAACTGTTGTGGTATCGAACTTCAGGATGGAACAGCTTCCGGTGTTTCAATGACCAATAACAATGTACACGATAACGGCGATAACGGAATCGGAATCGTTGGATTACAGGGTCCGGGTGAGAACGTAGTAAGTGGCAACACAGTCCTGAACAACGGTCGCTTTGGCATGGAGATCAAAAATCCAAATGGATCAGGAGCAGCCACCGGCGCAGGTCGTGTAGTCATCGAGAATAATAATGTAAGCAGAACTTTACCAATTGTAGATGCACGTGATATCGTAGGTATCGCGATATTCCTGAGAGGTGTATTAGCAGGTAATGTAGATGTTCCTTATGGAGCAGTGGTACAGAATAACACAGTAAGTGGTTATGTACAAACCAGCACGAGCGAAGGATTTGGTATCGTAGCGGAAGGAATCAATCATACAGTAAGCGGTAATAACGTAAGCGGATGTGATGTAGGTATCCAGCGTCAGTCAGGTCATACACCTTATCCGGGTGATGGTAACCAGAATGATATAGCGGATACCTATTTCGGACGTGGTAACTCTCCTGTAACATGTGGAGTGACCGTCACCGGAAATACATTAAGCAATACCATCGATACGAGAGATGTCCCTGCAAGTGTAGCAGGTGGCGCAGTACAGAATCAGAATACAGGCAACTGGTATTGCAGCATTCAGAGTGCGATCAACGCGGCAACAGCAGGTGATGTCCTGAATGTGAGTAGCGGAACATATAACGAGCAGGTACTGGTAAACAAGCAGGTGACATTGAATGGTGGCACACCCAAGCCGGTGATTAACTTCACAGGAACAGTGAGTGGAAAGCCTACTTTGTTTGATGTATCAGTAGCCGGAGTGACCATAGATAATTTCAACTTCAAGGTGGATATGACCAAGCTGAACAGCGCGATCATCGCCAGTGCGACTACCATGAATAATCTGACCATAACAGATAATGATATCGAAGCGATCGGCTCAAGTGCAGCGGCGACTTTCGGATCTTATGGAAACAGAAACGCGATCAGCATTAACTATGGCGGTCCAACGAATTACAGAATCGCATCAGGTGGTGTGAACAATGTACTGGTTACCGGCAACACGGTGAGTGGCGTAGTGAACGATGGCTTCGGTCAGGCGCGCTTCTTCCGTGCAGCAGTAGCCACAGATGAGTCAGGAGGAACATACAGTGGTAACACTTTCCAGACCATCAACCATGATGTGGTAGTTCGCTTTGGCAACAATGGCAATGTAGATATTACCAACAATAACTTTAACGGAGGCGGAGTAGAAATATCCGATATGAATGCAGGAGCGGGTGTGATCACCATCTCCGGCAATACATTCGATGCGACTTTCGCGAACTCCTCAGCTCCTGGTACAGCAGTATTGCGTCTGAAGAATAACTATAACTTCATAACAACAGCAGTAACAGGCAATACTTTCAGCAATCATCAGTGGGCGGTAAGCCAGGAGAACTACAATACAGTTACTGTAGATAACAACGGATTTACACCATTGGCCGGTTCAACGACCTATCATCATATCGCAGTAAATACGAAGTCGATCAGTTCGAACTCGAACACGATCGTTCAGGTACAGAACAACGGTGTGATTACCAACAATACTTTTAACGGATCAGGCACACCGGGCGGAACAGCATTGTCCTTCCATAACCACGACAGTGACGCTGCAACTTTTGGTACATATACTATAGGCGGCGCAGGTAACGAGAATGACTTCAATGCAGGTATCGGTACGTTCATCCGTTTAGATGATCAGACGGGCACCTCTACAGGCTCTACTTTCCCGGTTTATCCCGGTACAGGCGGCTGGCCAACAACAATGGCTTGCTGGACCCTAAATCTTTCGGTACATAACAATACGTTTGATGTAGGTTCCGGTTTGCAGCTTCCTTCTGCAATGTCAGTTCCTCAACTGACTTCTCTGGAAGCAGCTTTACACCATATTCCTGATAATGGATGTCTGGGTAGTATTGTTTATTCTGATCCTGTTCATAACCTGACACAAAACACTTTTTATCTGACGATCAGTAGCGCAATTGCTGCTGCGAATGCAGGTGATGTTATCCAGGTTTCTGCAGGTACTTACAACGAGCGCGTAGTGATCGACAAATCACTGACACTGCAAGGTGTGAGTGAGTCAGGAGTTATCCTCGACGGAACAGGCCTTGTTGGAACAGGAAAAGGAATCACGATCAACAATGGTATCACCAATGTTACGATCAAGAAACTGACGGTACAGGATTATGCAGGCGCAAGCGGAAATGCTGACGCTGGTATCTATGGTATCGGTGGTAATAATAACTTAACGGTACAAAATGTATCGCTTTTAAATAACGTAGGCGGAAGCGGATTTTATGCGAACGGTCCTGTGAATACGGTGCTGATTGACTCGGTGACTTCAACAGGTCATACCGTAGGCGCGCGAGGAATCGTAATCTGGAACGGACTGAAAGAGAACATCACGATCATGGATTGCCATGTATATGGTAACAACTGTTGTGGTATCGAACTTCAGGATGGTCAAGCCTCCGGTGTAACCATGACCAATAACAATGTACACGATAACGGAGATAACGGAATCGGAATCGTTGGTATGCAAGGTCCGGGTGAGAACGTTGTAAGTGGCAACACATTAGTGAACAACGGTCGCTTTGGCATGGAGATCAAAAATCCAAATGGATCAGGAGCAGCTACCGGCGCAGGTCGTGTAGTAATCGAGAATAACAATGTAAGCAGAACCCTTCCAATAGTAGATGCACGTGATATCGTAGGTATCGCAGTATTCCGCAGAGGTGTTTTAGCGGGTAATGTAGATGTTCCTTACGGAGCAGTAGTACAGAACAACACGATAAGCGGATATGTACAAACCAGCACGAGCGAAGGTTTTGGTATCGTAGCGGAAGGAATCAATCATACAGTAAGCGGAAACAATGTAAGCGGATGTGATGTAGGTATCCAGCGTCAGTCAGGTCACCTTCCTTATCCTGGAGATGGCGATCAGTCGAATTTGGCTGATACGTATTTCGGACGTGGTAACTCTCCTGTAACATGCGGAGTAACCGTAACAGGAAATACATTAAGTAATACAATCGATACAAGAGATGTCCCTGCAATTGCGGGTTCCGGTTTAGTAACGAATCTTAATACAAGTAATACTTACTGCACTATTCAGGCTGCTGTAAATGCTGCCACTGCCGGAGATGTTTTGGAAGCAGGTAATGGTACTTACAACGAGCGTGTAGTGATTGACAAATCTTTAACCCTTCAGGGAGCGAGTGAGTCAGGAACGATCCTCGACGGAACAGGTCTTGTAGGAACAGGAAAAGGTATCACGATCAACAATGGTATCACCAATGTAACGATCAAGAAACTGACGGTACAGGATTATGCAGGCGCAAGCGGAAATGCTGACGCAGGTATCTATGGTATCGGTGGTAATAATAATTTAACGGTACAGAATGTATCGATATTGAATAACGTAGGTGGTAGCGGATTTTATGCGAACGGTCCTGTGAATACCGTACTGATCGACTCGGTGACATCAACAGGTCATACCGTAGGCGCGCGAGGAATCGTGATCTGGAACGGACTGAAAGAGAATATCACGATCATGGATTGCCATGTATATGGTAACAACTGTTGTGGTATCGAACTTCAGGATGGAACAGCATCCGGTGTAACCATGACCAATAACAATGTACACGATAACGGAGATAACGGAATCGGAATCGTTGGAATGCAAGGTCCGGGTGAGAACGTTGTAAGTGGCAACACATTAGTGAACAACGGTCGCTTTGGCATGGAGATCAAAAATCCAAATGGATCAGGAGCAGCAACCGGCGCAGGTCGTGTAGTGATCGAGAATAACAATGTAAGCAGAACTTTACCAATAGTAGATGTACGTGATATCGTAGGTATCGCGGTATTCCGCAGAGGTGTATTAGCAGGTAATGTAGATGTTCCTTACGGAGCAGTAGTACAGAACAACACGATAAGCGGATATGTACAAACCAGCACGAGCGAAGGTTTTGGTATCGTAGCGGAAGGAATCAATCATACAGTAAGCGGTAACAACGTAAGCGGATGTGATGTAGGTATCCAGCGTCAGTCAGGTCACCTTCCTTATCCTGGAGATGGCGATCAGTCGAATTTGGCAGATACCTATTTCGGACGTGGTAACTCACCTGTAACATGCGGAGTGACCGTAACCGGAAATACTTTAAGTAATACGATTGATACCAGAGATGTCCCTGCAAGTGTTGCGGGTGGCGCAGTACAGAATCAGAATACAGGCAACTGGTATTGCAGCATTCAGAGTGCGATCAACGCGGCAACAGCAGGTGATGTCCTGAATGTGAGCAGCGGAACATATAACGAACAGGTGCTTGTAAACAAACTGGTGACTCTGAACGGAGGCACTCCCAAGCCGGTGATTAACTTCACAGGAACAGTGAGTGGAAAGCCTACTTTGTTTGATGTATCAGTAGCCGGAGTGACCATAGATAATTTCAACTTCAAGGTGGATATGACCAAGCTGAACAGCGCGATCATCGCCAGTGCGACCACCATGAACAATCTGACCATAACAGATAATGATATCGAAGCAATCGGCAGCAGTGGTGCTGCTACTTTCGGATCTTATGGAAACAGAAACGCGATCAGCATTAACTATGGCGGTCCAACGAATTACAGAATTGCATCAGGTGGTGTGAACAATGTACTGGTTACCGGCAACACAGTGAGTGGCGTAGTGAACGATGGCTTCGGTCAGGCGCGCTTCTTCCGTGCAGCCGTAGCCACAGATGAGTCAGGAGGAACATACAGTGGTAACACTTTCCAGACCATCAACCACGATGTGGTAGTTCGCTTTGGCAACAATGGCAATGTAGATATTACCAACAATAACTTTAACGGAGGTGGCGTAGAGATATCCGATATGAATGCAGGAGCAGGTGTAATCACCATCTCCGGCAATACATTCGATGCAACTTTCGCGAACTCCTCAGCTCCTGGTACAGCAGTATTGCGTCTGAAGAATAATTATAACTTCAAGACTACAGCTGTAACAGGCAATACTTTCAGCAACCATCAGTGGGCGATAAGCCAGGAGAACTACAATACAGTTACTGTAGATAACAACGGATTTACACCATTGGCCGGTTCAACGACCTATCATCATATCGCAGTAAATACGAAGTCGATCAGTACGAATTCAAATGCCATCGTACAGGTGCAAATCAACGGTGTGATCACCAACAATACCTTCAATGGATCAGGCACACCGGGTGGCACAGGGTTATCTTTCCATAACCATGACAACGATGCGGCTAACATCGGAACATTTACAATCGGTGGATCGGGCAATGAGAATGACTTCAATGCAGGAATCGGCACCTTCATCCGATTGGATGATCAAACCGGTACTTCATCAGGATCAACATTCCCGGCATACACTTCATTGATAGGTGCAGGAGCAGGTGCATTAACAACGATGGCTTGCTGGACACTTGATGTGGATATTCAGGAAAACAACTTTGATGTAGGCTCGGGCTTACAGCTTCCTTCAGCCATGAGCGGAGCAGGTCGTACTACACTTGAAACAGCTTTGCACCATAAGCCTGATAATGCTTGTCTCGGTAATTTGATCTACTTCTACCCTGTACATAATATTACACAGAACACATATTACCTGACCATCAACAGCGCTATCGCTGCAGCAAATGCGAATGATGTGATAGAAGCAGCTGATGGCAGTTACAACGAAAGAGTGGTCATTGATAAATCACTTACCCTTCAGGGAGCCAGTGAGTCAGGAGTTATCCTCGATGGAACCGGTCTTGTAGGAACAGGAAAAGGTATCACGATCAACAATGGCATCACCAATGTAACGATCAAGAAACTGACAGTACAGGATTATGCAGGATCAAATGGTAATGCTGACGCAGGTATATATGGTATCGGTGGTAATAATAATTTAACGGTACAAAATGTATCGCTTCTTAATAACGTAGGCGGTAGCGGATTTTATGCGAACGGTCCTGTGAATACGGTGCTGATTGACTCGGTGACATCAACAGGTCATACCGTAGGAGCGAGAGGAATCGTGATCTGGAACGGACTGAAAGAAAACATCACGATCATGGATTGCCATGTATATGGTAACAACTGTTGTGGTATCGAACTTCAGGATGGACAAGCCTCCGGTGTAACCATGACCAATAACAATGTACACGATAACGGAGATAACGGAATCGGTATCGTTGGAATGCAGGGTCCGGGTGAGAACGTTGTAAGTGGTAACACATTAGTGAACAACGGTCGCTTTGGCATGGAGATCAAAAATCCAAACGGATCTGGGGCAGCCACCGGCGCAGGTCGTGTAGTCATCGAGAATAATAATGTAAGCAGAACTTTACCAATTGTAGATGCACGTGATATCGTAGGTATCGCGGTATTCCGCAGAGGTGTATTAGCAGGTAATGTAGATGTTCCATACGGAGCAGTAGTACAGAACAACACGATAAGCGGATATGTACAAACCAGCACGAGCGAAGGATTTGGTATCGTAGCGGAAGGAATTAACCACACGGTAAGCGGAAACAACGTAAGCGGATGTGATGTAGGTATCCAGCGCCAGGCAGGTCACCTTCCTTATCCCGGAGATGGCGATCAGTCGAATCTTGCGGATACGTATTTTGGACGTGGTAACTCTCCTGTAACATGTGGAGTGACCGTAACCGGAAATACATTAAGCAATACCATTGATACCAGAGATGTAGGAACCAGTAATAATGCAGGAACTGTTACCAATACTACCTCATTGGAAGTCTTCTGCAGTATTCAGGCAGCGATCAATGATGCACAAACATTAAATGGTCATACTTTAACAGTAAGTGCAGGAACATATGCAGAAAATGTTATTGTCAATAAATCATTAAGCATACTTGGACCTAATGCGGCGATTGATGCCTGTTCAGGCTCACGTGTGGCAGAAGCAACAGTAGTTTCGGCGGTAGCAGATATCGATTTTGCTGAGATATTCCATGTTGCTGCATCTAATGTAACCATCTCAGGATTTACAATAGATGGAGATAATACGACATTAACTTCAGGTTTCACCAGTACAAACGGAGCTGATATCGACGCGGCTGAAGGTGTTACAGTGTATGAAACAGGCATTAATAATTTAACGGTTTCGAACAACATCATTCAGAATCTTTCCTATTTCGGAGTGACTTTGTATGATTATCCTGCAGGTGTTCCTTCCAGCGGACATGTAATAACAAATAATAAAATTCAGAACTTAGGTACTTATGATATCGCTTCAGGTATAGATTACTGGGGAGGTGGTGTATTATTGTACAACAACCAATACACAGCCATCACCAATAACTGTATGAGCAATGTGCGTTTAGGTGTTCAAACCGGTAACTTCTCGCAAGCCAATCCGGGAGCTCCCGCATCACAGGTCATCAGTGGTAATACAATCGAAGCCCGCAGAACAGGTATATTCCATAACCTGCATTATTCTTCAGCGTCACCAATGACGTTCTCAGGCAACACCATTGAAGCACTTGCGAATGCAAATGAAACAAGATGGGATGGTATTGCGCTTTCTTCATTAGCTGTTCCTTCTATCTCAACCAATAATACAATTGATGGAAATGGTATTACAGCTTCTAACCTTTCAAAAGGATATGAAATCTGGAATGTCGCAGCACCAATCACTAACAGCACCATCACCGGTGGAAGTGTAAGCGGAGTGGATATTGGCGTATTTGCCAATAACTATGACGGTTATTCATCTGATGCACCGGACGGTTCTTATGCTACTATCAGCGGCGTAACCATCACACCAAACATAACCGGTGTTGGTGTTCGCATCTATGATAATGCCTTAGCTACTTCACATGCTCCTGTACGATTGAATCTTTCCGGTTGTACTATTTCAGGAGGACTTGAAGGCGTTAAGTTTGAAGAAACACAAGCTGGTACTGTTGGTGGAACAATTAACAACAATAATATCTCAGCTTCCGGTATTGGAGTGAATGTAAACAGTATGGTTACTTCAGTTTCCAATGTGTTCAGTGTGACAAATAATACAATCAATATTACAGGACAAACTGCCGGAGGAAATCCAACCTCTGCCGTCTTCCTTCGTCAACTGACCGGAACTACAGCGGCTGCAATAAGCGGTAATACGATAACAGGACCATTCTATGGTTACCTTGCTTATAACTTAAATACATCTCCGGCAACAGATATTGATGGTGGTACTATTTCAGGCGTATTGCAGGGAGTAGCTTTCATCAATATTGATCCGATAACATTCACTGCTTATGCACCAAGTACTGCAACAGTGAAGAATGTTACAATGAGTGGATTCACAGGAAACCATCCTTCCTTACCAAACAACAACTTCCATGCAGGAGTTTATACATTCACATCCGGCAGCAATACTGCAGCTACACTGAATGTAACACTTCGTGATTTGAATATTGATGGTACCGGAAAAACAAGTACTGCCAGTGCAGGTATTTATCCTGCCGACTTCTCAACAGGTGCAGGTGTACGTCAAACGATTATTGTTGATAGCTGTATCATCAGCAATAACCTGAACCGTGGTATCAGTGCCAGAGGAAGTAATGCCGTTGTAGATGTAAATAACTGTACACTTACCAACAATGGTGGTGATCCGTTCGGAGCCGGTGGTAACGATGGATTTGGTGTATTCTCTGCACAGAATGCTGTCTTGACAATAGACAATAGCTATGTCACTAACCCTGCATCAGTAACTGCACCTTATAGTGTATTTGCTCTTGCAACAGGTCTTGGTACACCGACCCTGACAGCAACAAATAATAGTTTGAATAATAACGGAAATGCCAATGGGCTTCTTGCTAATAATTTTTCAGGAACCTTAACTGCCACTTGTAATTGGTGGGGAACCGGTAGTTTGGCAACCATAGCGACATTGGTTTCCGGAGCGGTAACGTATCAGCCGATATTAATTAGCGGTACTGATGCCGACGCCACAATGGAAGGTTTCCAACCT
Source organism: Bacteroidota bacterium (assembly GCA_016713925.1). Lineage (NCBI taxonomy): Bacteria > Pseudomonadati > Bacteroidota > Bacteroidota bacterium. The sequence continues at coordinate 1,071,737 of JADJOH010000002.1, read as the reverse complement.
GGTGTTGGTACTTGTCAAACAGTTTTAGTTGTTGTTAATGGTGTAGTAACCGATGAAACATGTACTAATCTGAATAATGGGGCTATCGATATTACTGCATCAGGTGGCATAAGCCCTTATACCTATGCATGGAGTAATGGTAGCTTCAGTGAAGATCAAACAGGTCTGGATGCCGGTACTTATACTGTTACAGTAACAGATTTCTATGGCAACTCCGGCACGAATAGCTTTGTAGTTAATCCGGGTGTAACAGCGACTTCATGGTATGCTGATACAGATCTGGATACGTATGGTGATCCAATGTCAACCGTTCTTGCATGTGTTCAACCTGTAGGATATGTTGCTGATAATACAGATTGTAACGATGGAAGTGCTGCGGTAAATCCGGGTGCAACGGAAATCTGTAACGGTATTGATGATGATTGCGACGGCTTGACTGACGATGCAGATCCATCCATCACCGGTCAGTCTACATGGTATGCAGATGCTGATGGTGATTCATATGGTAATTTATCAGTAACAACGCTCGCATGTACTCAGCCAATAGGTTATGTAGCCAACAGCACAGATTGTAATGACGGAAACCCTGCGGTGAATCCGGGTGCAACAGAAATATGCAATACCATTGATGATGATTGCGACGGTTTAACAGACGATGCAGATCCTTCTATCAGCGGTCAGTCTACCTGGTATGCTGATGCGGATGGAGATTCTTATGGTAATGCAGCAGTAACTACACTTTCCTGTACACAGCCTGTTGGGTATGTGTTCGATAACTCTGATTGTAACGATGCCAGTGCAGCGGTTAACCCTGGTGCTACTGAAGTTTGTAATGGTATCGATGATGATTGTGATGGTGATACAGATGATGATGACCAGAATGTCACCGGCCAGGCTACCTGGTATGCAGATGCTGACGGAGATACTTACGGAGATGTCAATGTTTCGCAATTGAGTTGTAACCAGCCATTAGGTTATGTTGCGAATAGCACGGACTGTGATGATGCAAATGCAGCTGTGAATCCGGGCGCAACAGAATCTTGTAACGGAATTGATGATGATTGTAATGGATTAACAGATGATAATCTGGTGTTCACTACTTATTACAATGATTTCGATGGTGATGGTTATGGTACAGGCGCAGGTATTTCACTTTGCAGTAATCCCGGAGCCGGCTATGCTACTCTTAACGGTGATTGTAACGACGGAAACGCAGCAATTAATCCCGGAGCTACTGAAGTATGTAACGGTATTGATGATGATTGCGACGGCTTAACTGACGATGCAGATCCATCTATCACCGGTCAGGCTACCTGGTATGCGGATGCTGACGGAGATACCTACGGTAATAATGCAGTATCTGTTCTTGCTTGCTTACAGCCTATGGGTTATGTAGCGAACAATACAGATTGTAACGACGGTAACATTGCGGTGAATCCGGGTGCTACTGAAGTATGTAATACAATCGATGATGATTGCGACGGCTTAATTGACGATGCAGATCCATCGATCACCGGACAGGCTACCTGGTATGCAGATGCTGACGGAGATACTTATGGTAATAATGCAGTATCAGTCCTTGCTTGCTTCCAGCCGGTAGGTTATGTAGCAAACAATACAGATTGTAACGACGGAAACATTGCGGTGAATCCGGGTGCTACTGAAGTATGTAATACGATTGATGATGATTGTGACGGCTTAATTGACGATGCAGATCCATCGATCACCGGACAGGCTACCTGGTATGCAGATGCTGACGGAGATACTTACGGTAACAATGCAGTATCAGTACTTGCTTGCTTCCAGCCTATGGGTTATGTAGCAAACAATACAGATTGTAACGACGGAAACATTGCGGTGAATCCGGGTGCTACTGAAATTTGTAACGGTATCGATGATGATTGCGACGGTTTAACAGACGATGCAGATCCATCGATCACCGGTCAGGCTACCTGGTATGCAGATGCGGACGGAGATACCTACGGTAATAATGCAGTATCTGTTCTTGCTTGCTTACAGCCTATGGGTTATGTAGCGAACAATACAGATTGTAACGACGGTAACATTGCGGTGAATCCGGGTGCTACTGAAGTATGTAATACAATCGATGATGATTGCGACGGCTTAATTGACGATGCAGATCCATCTATCACCGGTCAGGCTACCTGGTACGCAGATGCTGACGGAGATACTTACGGAAATAATGCAGTATCAGTTCTTGCTTGCTTCCAGCCTGTAGGTTATGTAGCAAACAATACAGATTGTAACGACGGAAACGCAGCGGTGAATCCGGGTGCTACCGAAGTATGTAATACAATAGATGATGATTGTGACGGCTTAATTGACGATGCAGATCCATCTATCACCGGACAGGCTACCTGGTATGCGGATGCTGACGGAGATACCTACGGTAATAATGCAGTATCTGTTCTTGCTTGCTTACAGCCTATGGGTTATGTAGCAAACAATACAGATTGTAACGACGGAAACATTGCGGTGAATCCGGGTGCTACTGAAGTATGTAATACAATTGATGATGATTGTGACGGCTTAATTGACGATGCAGATCCATCTATCACCGGACAGGCTACCTGGTATGCAGATGCTGACGGAGATACTTACGGTAACAATGCAGTATCTGTTCTTGCTTGCTTCCAGCCTATGGGTTATGTAGCAAACAATACAGATTGTAACGACGGTAACATTGCGGTGAATCCGGGTGCTACTGAAGTATGTAATACAATCGATGATGATTGCGACGGTTTAATTGACGATGCAGATCCATCGATCACCGGACAGGCTACCTGGTATGCAGATGCTGACGGAGATACTTACGGTAATAATGCAGTATCTGTTCTTGCTTGCTTCCAGCCTATGGGTTATGTAGCAAACAATACGGATTGTAACGACGGAAACATTGCGGTGAATCCGGGTGCTACTGAAATTTGTAACGGTATCGATGATGATTGCGATGGCTTAACAGACGATGCAGATCCATCAGTTGTTGGTCAGGGTACTTATTATACTGACGGAGATAACGACGGTTACGGAGCAGGTGCACCAATTGTAACTTGTTTCCAACCGGGCGGAACATCTTTAACGAATGATGATTGTAACGATGGAAACCCTGCGGTAAATCCGGGTGCTACAGAAATATGTAACAGTATTGATGATGATTGCGACGGTTTAACAGACGATGCAGATCCATCTATCACCGGACAGCCTTCCTGGTATACAGATGCTGATGGTGACAATTACGGTACGGGTGCAGCGATTCTTGCTTGTATTCAGCCGATAGGTACAGTGGCTCTCAATGGTGATTGTAACGATGCAGACCCTGCCATCAATCCGGGCGCAACAGAGTTGTGTAACGGTATTGATGATAACTGTAACGGTTTAACAGATGATAACGTGGCTCCATTACCGACTCCGGGTGCTATCACTGGAATTGCTTCTGCTTGCGTACCTGCAACGTTCGGTTCAACTACATTTAGTATTGCACCTGTTCCGGGAGCTACCGGATATGCATGGACCGTACCTGCAGGATTTACTATTCTGTTTGGACAAGGAACCACAACAATTACTGTTCAATGGACTAATATTAATATTCATAACGGTATTGCAGGACCGCTCTGTGTTATCGCCACCGGACCTTGCACACCAAGTGCTCCTTCCTGTATCGGCGTTGGCTATCAGATCGCAACTCCTGTTACTCCTCCTTCTATCTCCGGTCCCGGAAAAGTTTGTCCGGGTGATGTAGCCGTGTATTCAATTTCTCCTGTATTCCGTGCGATGTCCTATACATGGACAGTACCAGCAGGTATGACTATTAATTCCGGTCAGGGAACCAATGTGATCAATGTATCTGTGAATGGAGGTTATACCGGAGGTTCTATGACTGTAACTGCATCTAATGCTTGCGGAACAAGTCCGGCTCGTTCAAAAGCGATGAGTCTGAATAATCCGCTTACTCCGGGTGCTATCAGCGGTCAGAAATTCGGATTGTGTAATACAACAGGCGTTGTCTTCTCTATCGCTCCTGTAGTTGGTGCCACCAGTTATACCTGGACAGCAAGTAGTGGTATTGCCATTACAGGCGGACAAGGTACCACGAGTATTACTGTAGATGTGGCATTGCTCACAGGAACAGGAACATTGACGGTAGTAGCAGTGAACAATTGCGGAAACAGTCCGATACGTTCAGTGAATATCTTCGGAATTCCTGATCGTCCACAGCCTATCACGGGTGCAACTGCGGTTTGTACTAACGCACTTGAGCCTTATAGTGTACCAACAGTGGCAGGAACATCAGTGTACACATGGACCATGTCTTCTGCAGGATTTGTTGCTTCAGGACAAGGAACCAAGAACATCGATGTGCAGTGGGGAGCCTTCCCTGCAGCGGGTCAGACCTTAACGGTTATCGCTTCCAATGCTTGTGGAAACAGCGCGGCAAGATCAGTAACCGGTATCGTAGTAAGTACCTGTCCACGTTTGGGTGACAACACTACTTCTGCTACCAACCTGGTTGTGTTCCCGAATCCGGCAACAGATCGTATCACGGTACAGTTCAATTCTACAGACGAAAGCAACTATCGCCTACGCCTTACCGATGTTGCAGGTCGTGAAGTATTTGTTTCCGAAGGAAAATCTTCTATCGGAATCAATACACAACTTATCGGTCTGGATCAGTTAAGCGGCGGAGTTTATTTTGTGGAAATCCAAAATCAGGAAGGTTCACAGTCTATCCGTTTAATGGTAGAATAAAAAACAATCAAATACCGAAGAGCTTTATCATCCGATGAAGCTCTTCGGTTTATAACATAACAATCAGAAATTAATAACCCGAAATACTTTACACATGAAAAACAATTACAATTCAGGCTTCACGATGTTGGTTCATCGAACCTGTTTACAACTCATAGTGTCTGGAAAGCACTCCGGAAAGAATTCGCTCTTTTCCGGAATACTTTTCTTGTTACTACTCTCCGGTGGACTTTCAAATAGCGCATTCGCACAGCTTACCGGAGCGAAATCTATTCCCGGAGATTATCCAAGTATCGCGGCGGCGGTAACTGATCTGAATGCAGTTGGTGTAGGAGTAGGCGGAGTTACTTTTAATGTGGCTGCCGGATATACTGAAAACACAACAGCTGCAATTACTATCACTACAGCAGGTTCTGCAGGAAATCTGATTGTTTTCCAGAAAAGTGGTGCAGGGGTTAATCCAAAAGTCACCAGAACAGATGCAGGAACAAATACAACATCAACATTTGGTGCTTTGGGAGATGCGGTGATTCGAATTGACGGTACTGACTATATCTCCTTTGATGGTATAGATGTAGCAGCTTCTCTGCAGGGAATAGAATATGGATATTTTACTTATAAACCATCCGTTTCCAATGGTTGCCAGAATTTAACCATTCAAAATTGTTCAGTTACGATGACAAAGGGCACCAGCGCTTTCGTTATTGGAATTTACATTAGTAATGGAGCCTTAACTGTTTCTTCTGCGACAGGTGTTGTTGTAAACGTAAATAGCGGCAGAAATGAAAATATTAATGTTACCGGTAATACCGTTCAGAATGTGCATGCAGGGATAATTTGTCGTGGTCAGAATACGTTAGCTTTTTATGATCAGAATATTACAGTAATTGGTAATACGATACAGAATTTTGGCGGAGGTTCCGCTACAACAACCTATGGCGTTTATTTTATCTACACGAATAATCCAACAGTAATAGGAAATACTATCAATAATGCAGGAGGCGGTGGTTCTGCACATGCATCTACATTCTATGGGGTGTTTTATTCTACTGTATCAGGGGTTGTCATTGGTTCTTCCAATACTATTACTATGAACACCTCCGGTACCGCAGCAGTACAGGGTATTTATAATGGTAATGTCGTTACTTCAAATACCTTTAGCGCTAATACTTTCTCCGGATCCGTTGCTGCTACTTCTACTTCTTACTTGATTTATGCAAGTAGTACCACACCTGATGTAACAATTTCCGGTAACCAAATCAGCGGTTCTTTTACAAAAACCGGTGCCAGCGGGATATTTTATTGTTATTATAATTTAGGTAGTCCTACTGCAGGAACGGAAACCATCACAAATAATAATTTTTCAAATTTAACTACAACAGGAACAGGAGCTACAAATGGTATTTATTCGAATACAGCTGTTGGTCAAAACAGGGTATGTCATTCCAATACCATCAGCAACTGGACTACAGGAAGTACATCAACAAGTTATGGGATGTATTGCTTGAGTGCTTTGAGTAATCAGGTGTATAATAATTCCATAAGTGGTATTTCCTGTTCAGGTTCGGGTGGCTTGATTGGATTGTATTTTACCGGTACTAATCCAGTGGTTTATGGTAATACCATTTCCGGTTTAACCAGTGCTACGGCTACCACCATGTATGGTATTCAATGCGCCGGAACTGCTACTGTGAATTTATATGGAAACAAAGTATACGGATTAACAAATAATAATTCTGCATCCACATCGGCCAACTTGCTTTCCGGTATTCACGTTTCTACCAATGGGACTAATACAAATATTTATAACAACCTTATAGGAGACTTGAATGCACCTAATAGTATTTCGACGGAAGCTATCAGAGGTATAAGTATGACGGCGACTACTGCTACTACAACGCTTAATTTAAGTTTTAATACTATCTATCTTAATGCCTCCTCTTCAGGAGTTAATTTTGGTACTTCCGGTATTTTTCATTCGACTTCAGTTACTACAACTTCCGGAAATTTAACATTACGTAATAATATTATTTACAATAATAGTACTGCTGCCGGTACAGGAGTCGTAGCTGCATTCAGAAGAAGTAATGCAACAACGTCTAATTACAATGCGAACTCCGATAAAAACATTTATTACGGTGGATCTGCAGCTCCAAATCAGGTAATCTTTACTGACGGCATAGCATTCAATGAGTCGATCGGAGATTATCAGTCATACATGACTGGTGTAGGAGCTGATCAAAACAGCTATGAAGAAAACGTAACGTTCGTTTCTACTTCCGGTGTAAGTGCTGATTTCCTCAAATTTGATCCGTCTGCTCCAAGCCTTGCAGAGAGTGGTGCATCGAATGTCGCCGGTATTACTACTGACTATGCTGCAACGATTCGTCAGGGTAACCCCGGATATACAGGAACAGGCTCTGCACCCGACGTAGGTGCATGGGAGTTAGAAGGTACTGCAACCGGTGGTTGCTCCGGAGCTCCTGCCTTAGCCAATACACAATCCACTACTATCACTCCATGTTCGGGAGTTAATTTCACTTTATCTTTGGATATATTATTTGGAGTAGGTCACTCTTTTCAATGGGAAGAATCGACAGTTAGTGCAGGTGGACCTTATACCACCATTGGTGGCGCCACCAATGCTACTTATGTAGCTAATACAACGGTTAATAAATGGTATCGTTGTATTGTAACTTGTATTGCAAGTACTCAGAGTACAACCTCTAATGAAGTAATGATTACTATCGCTCCTGCATTGAATGGAACTTATTTAATTGACAACACCGGAGCAGGTGACTATATCAGTTTTGCAGACGCAATTACAGACCTTAACTGTAAAGGAATCAGTGGCCCGGTTACATTCAATGTTACAGCAGGACAAACCTTTCTTGAAACGGTAGATTTAAATTTAACCTTCACCGGCTCATCAGTGAATACAATTACTTTCCAACGTACCGGTGCAGGAGCTAATCCTGTGATTCAGAAACTTGGAACAGCAGGAACGACGGATTACATCTTGAAATTAACCGGTGTCGATTACTATACATTTAATGGCATCGATTTCGAACAAACAGGAACCTCTGCTACCGATTGGGTAGAATTTGGTGTATGGATTACCAATGCTTCTGTTATTGAAGGAGCCAAGAATAATACATTTAAAAATGGTGTTATCACCTTGAGTAATGCGAATGTCAATGCAAGAGGTGTCTGGATCAGCTCCAGTCCAACCCCAACTGCATTTAGTGGTACGCAAAGTAATAACCGCTTCCTCAATATGACGGTTCAAAATGCATGGGAAGGCTATCGCATTACGGGAGCAACTACAACTTTCCCGGATGATGCCAATGAAATCGGTACAGAAGGCGGTGGAACAAGTACTATTCAAACCATTGGAGATGGAGTAACTTCCGGTAGTGTCTATGGTGTCTTCGCTTCTTATCAAACCAATTTTAAATTACAAAACACCAATGTAACATCAGTGCAGGCCGGTGGTACTTCATTGGTGTATGGTATTACCATGCAAACTTCACCATCTAATTCTGCAACCATTTCAGGAAATACTTTTAGTGGTATTACCGGTGGTGGTACACTTTATGGTATTTATTTCTCCTCTGCGGATACTGCTGATATTTATAACAATGAAATTTATGGGTTAACTTCTACAGGGGCTTCAAGTTCTGTTCGCGGTATTTATCTTACTGCAACCGGATTGAATGCCAATGTTTATAATAACAGGATATATAATATCAATGCGAATGGTATAACAACAACTACTGCTGCAGGAATAGATGTAGGAACCGGACTTGTTTATAACATTGTAAACAATATGATTTCTGACATCAAAGCCCCTGCGTCTACTCAAACAGCAGCAGGTACCCGTGGTATCAGCGTTACAGGAGGTTCAACCGGTGGTGTGGTGAATATCATTCACAATACAGTGGTACTGTCGGATGTAAGGACTGTTGCAGCATATACGTCTGCGGCACTTCATAACAGCAGTGTAACTCCAACATTGGATATCAGAAACAATGTCTTTATAAATAATTCTGACATCACGATTGGTACACGTGTAGTTGCATTCTGGAAAACAGCTACAACTGATAATATCAGCAACACCAGTAATAATAATATTTATTTTGCCGGTGCTCCGGATGCTACTCATTTGATTTATTACGATGGTACTAATTCTGCACAAACTATGCTGGCGTTTCAGGGCTTGGCAGCAGTTTCACCCGCTGAAATTGCTTCCTTCACAGAGAACACAGTTTTCCAACCCATCACTAACGGAATTATTCGTCCTGATTTAAGCAACCCTACCTATATCGAAAGTGGTGGTCAGGCCATTGCAGAAGTTCCTCAGGATTTTGAAGGCGATGTACGTAATATCACCAGTCCGGATATGGGTGCTGATGAAGGAACCTTCGTTATTCAATTGCCTCCTTTGCCTGATTGTGTAACTTACTTGACTCCTGCAGATCTTGCAAATGACATTTGTTCTTATTCATCTGCTCAGCTGACATGGTCCGCTGCAATAACCGGCGGAGCTCCATCACTGGGATATGACGTTTATTTCGGAACCAGTCCTGCTCCATCCTTTGTTGCAAATGTGAATACATTGAATTATACACTACCGGCATTGCTTCCGAATACTACGTATTACTGGCAGATTGTTCCAAAAAATAATACAGGTGATGCTTCCGGTTGTGCCATTTATTCCTTTACAACTATCGATGCGGAAGTTACAGGTACATCAGGCGATACACGTTGTGGTCCGGGTACAGTGAATTTATCAGCGAGTGGTAGTGGTACCTTTAATTGGTATACTGCTTCCTCCGGTGGAAGTCCGATTTTTACCGGCGCCGCTTATAGTCCTTCTATAGCCGCCACAACTGATTACTGGGTTGCTACTAGCAATGGAGGAGTAAATGCAAATGTTGGTCCTGTAAGCCCGGCTTCAGTGGGTGCTATTTCTTCCTCTACTATTGCTGTCACAACGCAGTATCTTAAATTTAACGTGATTGCTCCTTCAGTTACGATTGTTTCATTAGATGTTTACCCTACTTCTACTATTGGTTCAACATTTAATATTTCTATTAGAAATTCTTCTGGAACAGAAATTTTCAATTCGGGATCAATGACTACTACCGTTACTGGTGGTGCTACTCCTCAAACGGTAACTTTAAATGCTACACTTCCTTCAGGCACTGATTATCGCCTTGGATTAGGTGTAAATCCCGGAATGCAAAGAAATACTACCGGAGCTACTTATCCGTATACAGTGCCCGGTGTGATTAGCTTCACCGGAAATAGTTTCGATCCTGCTTATTGGTATTTCACTTATAATATCAATGTTTCCAGCGGCTGCGAAAGCCCTCGTACCATGGTTACCGGTACAGTGTTACCAACGACTACTTATTACACAGATGCTGACGCAGACACCTACGGTGATCCTTCTTCCCCGGTGATCTCCTGCTCCGGTGCTCCAATGGGTACTGTAGCGGATAATACCGATTGTAACGATGGCAGTGCTGCAGTAAATCCAGCTGCAGTTGAAGTTTGCAATGGAATTGATGATGATTGCGATGGTACAACTGATGAAGGTTGTTCGTTACTGACATTCTATGCAGATACCGATGGGGACTCTTATGGTAACCCCGCCAGTTTCATTACGCAAACTAATCCTGTTCCTCCTTTCGGTTACGTAAGTGATAATACCGATTGTAACGATGGTAGTGCCGCTGTCAATCCTGCTGCTACCGAAGTATGTAATTTAATTGATGACGATTGCGACGGAACAACTGACGAAGGATTTGATGTCGATAATGACGGATATACTTCCTGCAACGGCGATTGTGACGATAATAACAATGCCGTTAATCCTCTTGCATCTGAAATCTGCAACGGCATCGATGATAACTGTAACGGTCTTACCGATGATAACGTTCCTGCCTTACCGAATCCCGGTGCGGTGAGTGGTACTGCTGCTGCATGTTTACCGGGTATAGCTGGTTCAACTTCCTATAGTATCGCTCCTGTTGTTGGGGCAACCAGTTATGTATGGTCAGTGCCTGCAGGATTTGTGATCTCTGCGGGACAGGGAACTACTTCCATTACCGTTACTTGGACTAACCTTGCAATCCAAACCGGTATCAGCGGTCAACTTTGTGTATATGCCGCAGATGCTTGTGTTTCTTCTAATACAAGTTGCCTCGCGATTGATTATCAGGTGGCTGCCCCTGTAACTCCTCCTTCTATCTCCGGTCCCGGCAAAGTTTGCCCCGGCGATGTTGTGGTCTACTCCATTGCAAATGTAGCCCGCGCTACGGCTTATACCTGGACAGTTCCCGGTACGATGTCGATCCAAAGCGGTCAGGGTACTAACGTGATTACTGTACAAGTGAATCCCGGATATACCGGTGGTACAATGAGCGTAATTGCTTCAAACGTTTGTGGTAACAGTGCCGCACGTACGAAAACACTTACAGTGAATTTACCCGGAACTCCAACTGCAATACAGGGACAAAAAGAAGGGTTGTGTAATACAACCGGAAATATCTTCTCTATACCTGCTGTTGTGAATGCTACCAGTTATATCTGGAATGTTACCGGCGGAACCATCATGGGCGGTCAGGGTACTACTTCTATTACTGTAGATGTAGCTACATTAATCGGAAGTGGTTCAATCACTGTGCAAGCTGTGAACGGTTGCGGAACAAGTTTAACGCGTTCATTAGTGATCAAAGGTTCTCCTGCTCGTCCTGAGCCTATTTCCGGAAGCGTTTCTGTATGTGACAATACGAACGAGGCTTATAGTGTGGCTACCGTTCCCGGAGCAGCATTGTACACCTGGTCGGTAACTGCCAATGGTTCCGTTTCAACAGGACAAGGTACCAAGAACATTACCATCGACTGGCTCGCACCTGCTGGCGGACAAAGTATGTCAGTGGTAACATCCAATGCTTGCGGAACAAGTCTTACCCGTACGCTGAACGGCATTACAGTTAACAACTGCATACGTTTAAGTAGTGTTGAATCTGATGTGTTTAACATAAGCGCTTATCCGAATCCGGCAACTGATCGTGTGACCATTGAGTTTACAGCTGTCGAGAGCAACGACTACCGCTTACGCATAGCCGATATGACAGGCAGAACGCTCCAGGTGGAAAATGGAACATCAGCCGCAGGTTTAAATACCAAAGTGCTTCCTTTGAATGGACTGGCATCAGGTGTTTATATGGTCAGCATTGAAATGAACAATAAACAACAGCAGATAAAACTGATCGTTGAATAATAATTAAACCATTTAGTGAAAAGCCCCGGGGAGAGATCTTCGGGGCTTTTTATTTCCTGCCTTGTCCACTTTAGTACGGAATGTCTAATACAAGGAGCTCTAACATCGATGGATCATTGCCGGACCCAATTGTTTTTACGACCTGATATTTATCATGACTTTTATCAAATACCTGAACACTTGCTACCCCGGATTTATTGGGTCTGTTGCGGCCAAACATGCCAAATAGTACGAATTATCACCCTTGGTACACGCTAAGACAACCCGTGCTCTTAAAGCATCAGGCGTGTTTACCATTACAAGTAAAACCAACTTTTTTTCTGCTGAACTCAATAGAAGACTGAGTTTTCTATTTGAATTCAATCACCGGCACTTGACTGATAATTATTTTTTCAGTAAGTTTGCGAATTATATTTATTCAATTTGTGATTTGAATTATAGTGAGATTGTGGTTTGAAGTGGTCATATGAGGGTCGCTTGTGTTACAAGGTGGTTTTATTAATTGTTAAATGCTGTTTAATTTAAACTTCGCCGAATGCAGTATTATTTTTATATGCCGGTTAGGGTTATGGGGTTGCTTCTTGCCGCGCCCTATGCCTCCTCTTTTTTCCTGTCGCTGACAGTCATGATACTTTTCTTCTGTTTTGGAGGTGGTGCCCGCGCTTTTTATGCTTTTTCAACCGGCCCCGTGTTTATACAAGTTCTGCCGGTTATGCTTTTTCGTACAACCGGGATTGAAAAAATATTTAATGCAATACCCTTTAAGGACGGATTTAGTTTCCGCCACACCCTGCATTCGAAACCTTATAACCTATCACCATGAAACTTGTATTATTAAAACGTCTGGCACTGCTGTGCCTGTTCTTCTCTTTCGCTGACCTGCCTGCTCAAAGCTGGCTGCCCCTGGGGCCTGATGATGACAACTGGCCCTCGAGCGGAAGTGCTCTTTATTCTTCTCTCAAACTGGATGCCTTGGGCAACCCCGTGGTGGCGTATCATGATGGTGCCAATGGTAACAAGACCACGGTGATGCGCTGGAACGGCAGCGTCTGGAGCGCTGTAGGCGGCGTGGGTATCTCCGCGGGATATACCCAGTACCAAAGCCTGGCCCTTGACGCCTTAGGCAACCCCGTTGTGGCGTATCGTGATGCTGCCAATGGTTACAAGACCACGGTTCTGCGCTGGGACGGCAGCGTCTGGAGCGCCGTGGGTGGTGTGGGCATCTCCGCAGGACAAGCCTCTGACCAAAGCCTGGCCCTTGACGCTTCGGGCAACCCCGTAGTGGCGTATAGTGATGCTGCCAATGGTGGCAAGACTTCGGTGCTGCGCTGGGACGGCAGCGTCTGGAGCGCCGTGGGTGGCGCGGGTATCTCCGCGGGATATGCCGATTTCCAAAGCCTGGCCCTTGACGCCTTAGGCAACCCCGTGGTGGCGTATCGTGATGAAGCCAATGGTTACAAGACGACGGTGCTGCGCTGGGACGGCAGTGCCTGGAGCGCTGTGGGCGGCGCAGGCATCTCCGCAGGACAAGCCTCTGACCAAAGTCTGGCCCTTGACGCTTCGGGCAACCCCGTGGTGGCGTATAGCGATGATGCCAATGGTTACAAGACCACGGTGCTGCGCTGGAACGGCAGCGCCTGGAGTGCTGTGGGCGGCGTAGGTATCTCCGCGGGAAGTGCCTCTCACCAAAGCCTGTCCCTTGACGCTTCTGGCAACCCCGTAGTGGCGTATCAGGATAATGCCAATGGTCTCAAGACCACGGTGCTGCGCTGGAACGGCAGCGCCTGGAGTGCTGTGGGTGGTGCGGGTATCTCCGCGGGAATTGCCAATTTACAAAGCCTGGCCCTTGACGCCTTGGGCAACCCCGTAGTGGCGTATAGTGAACAAGGCAACGCTTACAAGACCACGGTGCTGCGCTGGGACGGCAGCGCCTGGAGCGCCGTAGGTGTCGCGGGCATCTCCGCGGGATATACCAATTACCAAAGCCTGGCTCTTGACGCTTCGGGCAACCCCATGGTGGCGTATCAGGATCAAGCCAACGGTAACAAGACCACGGTGCTGCGCTGGAACGGCAGCACCTGGAGCACCGTGGGCGGCGCGGGCATCTCTGCGGGAGTTGCCAATTACCAAAGCCTGGCCCTTGACGCTTCGGGCAACCCCGTGGTGGCGTATAAGGATCAAGCCAACGGTAACAAGACCACGGTGCTGCGCTGGAACGGCAGCACCTGGAGCGCCGTGGGCGGTGTGGGCATCTCCGCGGGAAGTGTCGAATACCAAAGCCTGGCCCTTGACACCTTGGGCAACCCCGTGGTGGCGTATCGTGATGATGCCAACGGTGCTAAGACTACGGTGCTGCGCTGGAACGGCAGCGCCTGGAGCGCCGTGGGCGGTGCGGGCATCTCCGCGGGAGTTGCCTATTTCCAAAGCCTTGCCCTTGACGCCTTGGGCAACCCCGTGGTGGCGTATAAGGATCAAGCCAATGGTAGCAAGACTACGGTGATGCGCTGGAACGGGAGCGCCTGGAGCGCCGTGGGCGGTGCGGGCATCTCTGCGGGAGTTGCCAATTTCCAAAGCCTGGCCCTTGACGCTTCGGGCAACCCCGTGGTGGCGTATCGTGATGATGCCAATGGTGAAAAGACCACGGTGCTGCGCTGGAACGGCAGCGTCTGGAGCGCTGTGGGCGGTGCGGGTATCTCCGCGGGAGGTGCCAATTACCAAAGCCTGACCCTTGACGCCTTGGGCAACCCCGTGGTGGCGTATCATGATGGTGTCAATGGAAACAAGACAACGGTGATGCGCTGGAACGGCAGCGCTCGAATGTGGTGGGCACTGCCGGTTTTACCGCCGGCCTTACATCCTCTAGTAATAGTTGGTTAAAGCTTGATGCATCCGGCACACCCACGATAGCCTATTGCAGCGGGTATTTATTTGCGAAGCGATATACTGCAATTTCCATTCTTACAGGGGTCATTTCCCCGGCTGTACTCTGTGCCGGTTTTACCCTATCAGTGCCTTATACCATTTCAGGTACCTTTAACCCCGGCAACATCTTTACCGCCCAACTCAGCGATGCCAATGGCAGCTTTGCTTCTCCGGTGAACATCGGCTCGGTAGTTTCAACTACTTCCGGTACTATTCCGGTAATTATTCCTAACGGAACTCCCCTTGGTACGTCCTACAGGATCCGGGTGATCAGCAACAATCCGGCTATACAAGGGACCGACAACGGCAGCAATATTTCCATCGGGACCGGTTCTTTCACTCAATATTATCTTGACTTCGATAACGACAGTTACGGAGATCCTACTAGCAGTCAGTCTTCGTGTACAATGCCTTTCGGATATGTTGTTGACAACACAGATTGCAATGACGCAAACGCCGCGGTGAATCCTGCAGCAACAGAAATATGTAACACCATTGATGATGATTGCGACGGCTTGGTTGACGATGCGGATCCATCGATCACCGGTCAGTCTACCTGGTATGCGGAAGGGGATGGAGATACTTATGGAAATGCAGGCTCAAGTGTTTTAGCTTGCGTACAGCCGGTAGGATATGTTGCGAACAATACAGATTGCAACGACGGAAACGCCGCGGTGAATCCTGCAGCAACAGAAGTATGTAATACTATTGATGACGATTGCGACGGCTTAGTTGACGATGCGGATCCATCTATCACCGGTCAGGCTATCTGGTATGCGGATGTTGACAATGATGGTTATGGTGATGCTAACGGAACCGGAGTTTACTCTTGTAATCCGATCAATGGTTCTGTACCCAACAATGGTGATTGCAACGATGGTAATGCTTCGATTAATCCTGCAGCAGTTGAGTTGTGTAATGGTATTGATGATAACTGTAATGGTTTGGTGGACGATAACGTTCCCGCCTTACCGAATGTTGGTGCAATTGGTGGAACTGCCGCTGCTTGTTTACCGGGCGTTGCCGGATCTGCATCGTATAGTATTGCTGCGGTTGTGGGCGCTACCATGTATGTATGGTCGGTGCCTGTCGGCTTTACTATCGCTTCCGGTCAAGGTTCTACTTCAATTACAGTTTCTTGGACAGCAACGGCTATCCAAAACGGAATCACCGGTCAGCTATGTGTATATGCTTCGAATGCATGTGTGAACAGCGCGACCTCCTGCGTGAATATCAATTATCTGATTGCTGCGCCGATTACCCCCGGATCTATCTCCGGTCCTGGCAAAGCTTGTCCGGGTGCTGTAGTAATGTATTCTATCGCAACAGTGGTTCGTGCTACCTCTTACACCTGGAGTGTTCCGACCGGTATGACCATTCAAAGCGGACAAGGTACCAACGTGGTGAATGTACAGGTGAATGCCGGTTTTGTTGGCGGCAGTATCTCAGTTACCGCTTCAAACGTTTGCGGTACAAGTCTTGCCCGCAGCAAGTCAATTGTAAAGAACCTGCCCTCTACACCTTCCGCTATAGCAGGCGCCAAAGATGGGCTTTGCAATACTGTTGGAAACATCTTCTCCATTACTCCTGTCGCCAACGCCACCGGCTATAGCTGGGGTGTAACAGGTACAGGCGTTAGAATTCCTGTGCCCTCAATGGGTACCGGTGTTCAGGTAGATATCGCTCTTCTCACCGGATCAGGTTCTGTAACCGTACAGGCCGTAAATGGCTGTGGTACCAGTCTTGTTCGCTCACGCACCATTACAGGTGCTCCGGCACGTGCAGGTGTGATTACCGGTGCAACATCAGTTTGCGACAATACGAACGAATCCTATAGTGTCGCTACCGTTCCCGGTGCTGCGCTCTATACATGGGCAGTAACTGCCAATGGTTCCGTTTCAACCGGACAAGGTACCAAGAACATCACCATCGACTGGCTTGCACCTGCTGGCGGACAAAGTATGTCAGTGGTAACATCCAATGCTTGTGGTACAAGTCTTACCCGTACGCTGACCGGAATTACAGTTAACAACTGCATACGTTTAGGTAGTGTTGAATCTGATGTGTTTAACATAAACGCTTATCCAAATCCGGCTACTGATCGTGTGACCATTGAGTTTACAGCTGTTGAGAACAATGACTATCGCTTACGCATAGCCGATATGACAGGCAGAACGCTCCAGGTGGAAAATGGAACATCAGCCGCAGGTTTAAATACCAAAGTGCTTCCTTTGAATGGAATCGCAGCTGGTGTTTATATGATTAGTATCGAAATGAATAATGAACAACAACAGATAAAACTGGTGGTTGAATAATAATCAAATTATTTAGTGAGAAGCCCCGGGGAGATATCTTCGGGGCTTTTTTTTGCCATTAATTTACCTGCCCTTGAACAGCCGAAACCCTTCAGTCTTTTGCTATTACACCTTCTGATAATCGCTCTTTGCCAAGTATTTTTGTAAATAAAACCTGTTTTTCATATCTTTCCAATTCCTTATTGCCCGGTTTCATAAGTGATCCCCTGCTTTTCCTGATTAAATACTGAAACATATACTATTATGCATACTTCTATCTTATTGCGCTACCGGCTGATGGTTGGATTCCTTTCAGCTATCATTTTTTCGATGAACATCCAATCAGCCACCGCACAACAACTGCCGGCTATCCAAAAATACCTGAATGAAAATAAGGAGCAGTTCGGTTTAAGTGATAAAGACATTACCGGATGGTTCATCAGTAATCAATATACCGAGGAGCGAACCGGAATCACTTATAATTATCTCCAGCAACATTATAAAAACATCCCCGTTTTTAATGCCATCGCTCCCGTACTCATTCGTAACGGCAAGGCCTATGGGTTAAAACCTCCTTTCGTGGCGGACCTTGAAAATAAAGTAAATTCCGATCAGCCAACTATTAGCCCACAACAAGCCATACAATTTGCATTTCAGCATTTGGAATTGAATACGACTCCAATAGGTCCTTCCGTTAAAGTTGAAAAAAGCGGAAAAAAGTTTTTTTTCAATATGCCCGCGGTTGCTTCTTCTCCCGTCACTGTTGAGCTGATGTATGTTCCGACATTGAAGGGTGTAAAACTCGCATGGAATGTCAACGTAGATCTTAAAAATGGTTCTCATTGGTGGAATGTTCGCGTTGATGCCCTCACAGGTCAGTATCTCGAAAAGAATGATTGGGTGGTTTCCTGTGGATTTGAAGGACCTCATGATCATTCTTCACATGTTGCAGAACCTTCTCCGCAGCCTCAGCCCATGCCCGGTTCCGGTACCGCACAATACAACGTGTTCCCGCTGCCGGTGGAAAGCCCGATTCATGGCCCGCGTCAATTGCTGAATGATCCCTCTGAACCCGTTCCTTCTCCATATGGCTGGCACGATACCAACGGAGCGACAGGAGTAGAGTACAATATCACCAGAGGTAACAATGTTTATGCCTATGAAGATGCCAACAATGATAATTTACCCGGATATTCTCCCGATGGAGGTGCACTGCAAACGTTTAACTATCCTTTTCATCCCGATTCATCCAATGCCTATATCCGCGATGCATCTCTGACCAATTTGTTTTACATGAACAATATGATTCATGATGTTTTATACCAGCATGGTTTTAATGAGGTGGCCGGAAATTTTCAAAGTAACAATTATGGCAATGGCGGCCTTGGTAATGATTATGTTAATGCAGAGGGATTAGATGGCGGGGGAACCAATAATGCCAACTTTGCAACACCCGATGATGGTTCCAATCCACGGATGCAAATGTATTTGTGGTCCAATCCAAATTCGGGCTCTTGTACAAATTCATTGAATGTAAATGCTCCTGTTGCTATTGCCGGTTTAAAGTCAATTGCAATTGCAAGTTATAATCCGGCTTCCGCTTTCAATATTACGGCAGATGTAGTGCTTGCCCAGGATGGAGTAGGAACGAGCTCAGATGGTTGCACTGCTTTTACCAATGCTGCTGCTATAGCAGGCAAAATAGCACTTATTGACCGGGGCACCTGTAGTTACTTTATCAAAACGCAATTTGCCCAGGATGCAGGTGCTATTGGTGTGATTATCGCCAATAATGTTGCGGGATCCACTCCTCCGGGTATGACTGGGGCACCAACACAAACCATAACCATTCCTACTGTTTCAGTTACTCAGACAGTAGGAACCTCTATGAAAACAGAATTAAACAATGCGGTCACCGTTAATGCTACATTAGTCATTTGCCCTGCTCCTAATCAACTGGATGGATCCTTTGATAATGGCATCGTAGCGCATGAGTATGGTCATGGTGTTTCGAATCGATTGACCGGTGGACCTGCCGCTTCCAGTTGTTTGCAAAATGCAGAGCAGGGCGGAGAGGGATGGAGCGATTGGTTGGGATTAATTTTAACCATCGAGCCGGGTGATCTGGGTACGATGGGTCGTGGAATAGGTACCTATGCTTTGGGACAGGCAACTACCGGACAGGGTATACGTCGTTATCGCTATTCGACGGATATGAATATCAATCCACAGACGTATGCAAACCTTGCGACCAGTTCTACGGTTCATCAACGTGGCGAAATCTGGTGTGATGCCATCTGGGATATGACCTGGTTCCTTATTCGTGATTTTGGTTTTAGTACCAATCTTTATACAGGTACTGCAGGAAATAATGTCGCCATGCGTCTGGTGCTGGAGGGTATGAAATTACAACCATGCAGCCCGGGTTATATTGATGCCAGAGATGCGATTCTTCTGGCGGATGATATTCTTTATAATAATGCTCATCGTTGTCAGATTTGGGAAGCTTTCGCCCGCAGAGGAATGGGTTATTTTGCATCACAAGGAAGTTCAGGTGCTGTTGGAGATGAAACCGTCGACTTTACTTATCCCTCCTTCTGTCTTAATATAACACTTCCACCAATCGCTGCATTTACGGCAGTACAAACAACGGCTTCATGTCCTGCAAGTATTAAATTCAATGATACCTCTCTGGATATACCGCAAACATGGTCCTGGGATTTCGGGGATGGCGGTACTTCTTCTCAGCAAAATCCTACACATATATATACTCAGCCCGGACAGTATACAGTAAGGTTGATTGTTAGTAATACACTTGGTGCAGATACTTCAACCGTGGTGAATTACATTACTATTACTTCATTCACACTTCTGGCAACAGCAACACCCGACTCTATCTG
This sequence comes from Bacteroidota bacterium, assembly GCA_016713925.1. NCBI lineage: Bacteria > Pseudomonadati > Bacteroidota > Bacteroidota bacterium. Next base: position 1,051,560 of record JADJOH010000002.1, on the reverse strand, counting down.
TACAGGTGATACAGTTCAACTTTCTGCTCTTCCTTCCGGATCAAATGCCATCACAAATTATAATCTCACTTCCATCCCCTATGCACCGTTGACCGGTACCGGTACTGCGGTTACGCTCACGGATGATGTAGTTTCAACAGCATTGCCAATTGGCTTTACATTTAATTTTTACGGAAATCTCTATACTGATTTCTATATCTCATCAAATGGCTTCATAGGATTTTCTTCCAACATGGCGAATGGCTGTTGTGCGGGCGGTATCCTGCCTTCCGCTTCCAGTCCCAGCAACCTGATTGCTTTCGCGTGGAATGATCTGAACCCGGGGGTGAATGCAAGTGTGGTGGATTATTTTACAACCGGAGTGGCCCCATCACGGAAATTGGTAGTAAGATATAATACCAACCACTTTAACGGTACTGCCTTTCCGATGAGAGGACAGATTGTGCTTTCAGAAGGAAGCAATGAAATTGAAATCCATAGCGAAGTAATATCTTCCGTGAGCGGCGCACCAACTACACAGGGAATTGAGAATGCTGCCGGTAATATGTTTGTAACACCTACAGGTCGAAACTCGGCTATTTTCAGTGCTGCCAATGATGCATGGAGATTTACTCCTTATGCGACCTTTGGTTATAGCTGGTCACCTAATACTTCTATTAGCAATACAACAATTGCCGCTCCGGTAGCCTGGCCGGCTACAACCTCGTCTTACACGGTGCAGGTAACGGACCCTAACGGCTGTATCGTTTCTCAAGCAGTACCTGTGCATGTTTCGCTCTGTTTGAATGTGGCAGCACTCAATTTGCGCACCTTCATTGAAGGATTTAAAAACGGAGCAGGAACGATGAGAGCTGTTTTATTTGACAACGGACAGAGTGCAAATCCCATGGCCTGCGACTCCATTACCGTTTCACTACGAAACACCACTAGTCCGTATGCAATTGCATATTCCGAAAATGTGGAGTTATCTACTACAGGATATGTAACCGTAAATTTCCCGCCTGCAGCACTTGGCAATAGCTACTATATTGTTGTAGAACTTAGAAATGGTCTTGAAACATGGTCTAAACTTCCGGTTACAATGGGAGCCAATACATCCTTTGATTTCACCACACCTTAATGAAAATACTTTTCGAATGAGAATTCATTGTAACAAATGAATGAAATCGCTGTGTGTAAAAGTTGACGGTACCCTTTACTCATCCTGTCGGTACTCCGGGAGATTCACCTTGTGTTTATCGGAGTAGGAAAAATGACATCTGCAAAACTTCGAAAAGAAGGACCTCTCGACTTACCATCTATTAGAAATTTTAGAGATTATATTAATAATTAAAAAACAATGATTTAATCTATTCTAAAAATTGATGTTAGACTTTTGTGTAAATAAAATGGAATGCACTTTATGAATGGTATGAAACCAAATGTTCATTGTACAAAATGTGGAAATGTAATGGACCGTATTAGTCGCAGTCCTTCTGATTTCCGGATCGGGAGCATCTTATTGGGAGTGTATCGGGTAAAACGTTACCTCTGCTATGCCTGCAGACATGAAAAACGGGTGTTTTTTAAAAGCAAAGCGATTAAGTTAAAATTGAATGACGAAGTGGGGTAGTTTTTCTGTTCAATTGGGTGAATTAAAAAAGCCTGCTGTTCACAAGGATCAGCAGGCTTTTTTATAATTTCTACTTTCTATCTGTTCAGGATAATGCGCTTTACACTTTGCCCGTTAGCCGCTTCCACTTTAATAAAGTAAATACCATTCTGATATTCTGATAAGTCAACTTGTCCTTGTTTATTGACGTTTTTCAATGTGATATTTTTTAACTCATTTCCAAGAATGTCTGAAACACGAATTTTAACTTCCCGGTTACTTGTTGCTTTATAATCGATCGTTACGATACCTCTTGATGGATTAGGATATACAGAAATTGCCAATGTAGATTTTGGTGTACTTAATCCCGTTACACAATTTGTACTACTGTTCAAATTCGCATATCCGGGAGTAATACATACCCGGTTGAAATCTGTAGAGTCGTCATTGGTATCATTCCCGTCAGGAAATCTGGAAATGCCTAATAAACGTCCTGCAATGCTATCAGTTTGCAAGGTATCACTCTTGGAAAGAGGAAGGCCATTGCCGGATACATAAGGTGCAATACAACTGCCCTCGTAGCTTACCACGTCAACGATATTCAGCGTTTGATTTTCGCGCAATGCTACAGCATCAGGAGAACCATTTTGAATAATATTTGAAATAGCATTTAAAGTCAAGTCGCAATTTGGAACTTTTCCACCGCCACCGCATATCACAAAGTAATCACCGGCATTTAACGTTTGAGCCGGTAATGGAAAGCTATCATAAATAACATTGCTGGTTGAGTTTCCATTAAAAAGTACTACAGTATAGTCTCCCAGATTAATAGCAGAGCCGCTTGCATTATATAATTCAATGAATTCAGCGCTGTCTACAGAAGGTTGATCGTAATCAATTTCGTTGATAACAAGATTGGATTGAGCACGCGACTGAAGGGTGAAAGCCGCTATGATCAATACTAAAGTAAAGATTTTTTTCATTTTCGATGTATTAATGATTTGTTGGCAAAAGTAGTGAATCTTTAGGCATTAAATAGTAGGAATTACCGGGTTTAACATTTAATAACCTTCCTTTTCATGCAAGCTAACACCCTGTTATACAATATATTATATGGTTGTTTCTACAAATTTATCTCCCGAAAAGGGTATAAATAACAAAGCCCCACAATTTGCAGGGCTTTGAATTGGATAAAGGGTTGACGTCAATATTCCGGAAATAATTCTTTAATTTCTATTAATTTAAGATAAGGATCCATCACTTTGGTGGAGTAGGTGGCCGCTATCTTGTCGATCCTGTTCCGTTTCACATGATACCATAGTTGAATATAGTATCCGTTCATATAATACAGATTGACTCTATATTGTTTGTTTTGTCGGACCATCATAAAGGTGGCGTGATGCCAGACATGCCAGGCTTTTTCATCAAAACTCAAAGCATTGAATTGTTCTACGGAAGGGACGTGTTTTATCATTTGTTTCTGTGCTACGTATGCAAAATAGCCCTTGAAATCTCCTTTTTAACCTATCCTTTTGGCGAATTAAGCGCATTAGCGGGTGAAAATCCTGCTCATTAGCGTGAAAAGGGGGAATGCGGTGAAGCGTTTCCGCAGGATGCGGAATCTGCTTCACCACATGAAGGAATGACTCGTCAGATTCAAATCGTCGAAGACGAATTGCGTAATGACGAGACCTTAAAGCGGAATATTCCCGTGCTTCTTTTTCGGAAGCTTGGCCACTTTATTTTCCAACATACTAAATGAGGTGATAAGCTTAAGTCGCGTTTGCTCCGGAAGAATAACTTCATCGATATAGCCACGCTCTGCCGCACGATACGGATTGGCAAAATGATTGATATACTCCTCTTCCTTTTCTTTCAATTTCGCAGCAGGATCTTTCGCTTTTGCAATTTCGCCTTTAAAAATAATTTCGGCAGCACCCCGCGCTCCCATTACGGCAATCTCGGCAGTAGGCCATGCATAATTCATGTCAGCACCAATATGCTTCGAATTCATTACATCGTATGCTCCGCCATATGCCTTTCGGGTGATGACCGTGATTCGCGGTACCGTCGCTTCGCTGAAGGCGAAAAGTAATTTTGCTCCATTGGTGATAATGCCATTCCATTCCTGATCGGTGCCGGGAAGGAAACCGGGTACATCTTCAAACACAAGTAAGGGGATGTTAAAGCAATCACAAAAGCGTACAAATCGCGCTGCTTTTGTGGAAGAATGAATATCCAATACACCGGCAAGAAAGGCCGGCTGATTGGCAACGATACCAATGGATTTTCCAGCTAATCGCGCGAAACCCACTACAATGTTTTCCGCAAAGTTTTTATGTACTTCAAAAAATCCTTCTCCATCTTCATCGATGACACCGTTGATGACATCGCGAATGTCGTAAGGTTGATTTGGATTTTCCGGGATGATCGCATTTAATGCAGGACGTAACTCATTGCCTGTTTCATAAGGACGGCTCGGTGCGGTTTCTTCGCAATTGGAAGGAACATAGCTCATGAGCCTTTTCAAATAACGTATGCATTCAATTTCATTTGCACAGGAAAAATGCGTGACTCCTGATTTAGTACTATGTGCCGATGCACCCCCCAGATCTTCACTGGTGACTTCTTCATGCGTTACCGTTTTTACCACATTGGGTCCGGTAACAAACATGTAACTGGTGTTTTCTACCATCAGAATAAAATCGGTGATCGCCGGTGAATACACCGCTCCACCCGCACAAGGACCCATGATCGCGCTGAACTGCGGAACAACACCCGATGCCATGGTGTTGCGATAAAAGATATCCGCATAGCCACCAAGTGAGACAACTCCTTCCTGTATCCTTGCTCCTCCCGAATCATTTAACCCGATTACAGGCGCCCCGTTTTGCATGGCTAAATCCATGATCCTGCAAATTTTTCCGGCATGCGATTCAGATAATGAGCCGCCAAAAACCGTAAAATCTTGCGCGAAGACATATACCAGTCTTCCGTCTATTCTTCCATATCCGGTAACCACACCATCCCCGGGATAAATTTCTTTTTCTAAACCAAATTCTGTAGAGCGATGGGTGACAAACATTCCAATTTCCTCGAAACTGCCTTCGTCAAGTAAAAAATGAAGTCGTTCCCTTGCGGTAAGCTTCCCTTTTTTATGTTGTGCCGCTATTCTGTTTTCTCCGCCACCTAGCAGGGCTTGTTCTTTTTTTGTCTCTAAGGATTCTATTTTTTTATTCATAAGAATTACCGGTTCAAGCCTCAAAAGTAAATGAAATGAGCGGAACTTGAAGGGTGTCTGTTATAAACTCCTGTGAAAGTTTTACATGGAAATTAACCGGATAAATGGTGAAAAGTATTTCCCATAAAGTTTGATTCAACAAATACTAAGCAGCTCAGTTGCAGGAATTCACTACCAGCCAAACAAATTAATACCTACCTGGAAGGGATGCAGTGTAGGTCCCCGGCCATCTTTAAATAATCCATTGATGGCATAGGAAGCATACAGCGTATAATGTTCATATCCTATCCGAAAAGTGGCATCATATCGGAAAGGTTCTATGTTGAACTCATCCCTGCGCTTGGATTTTTCTCTGTCTCCATCTTCATTATAAACCAGTTTCAAATGAGAGTTGAATTTGTAAGATAATAATAGACCGGTTGCTATATGAAAGGATTTTTTGAATTGCTGTTTCGTGTTGAATTGAAGCAGTAAGGGTAATGTGATGTAATTAACAGACAATTTATTTTTTTCATAGTTGATTTGCCTTCCGTTTTTATCAGTATCAAAACCGGCAACGACTCTGTTGGTATCCGGAATCAAGGTTTTGTCGGTAGAGAAACGGTAGTTGTTTAACGTTAAGCCAATGCCGGTAGTGAACAGGATGTTACGTTTATAAATCGGAAAATCATGTGCGAAGAAGTTAAGATTCACATTGATAGACTTTCCGGAGTTGAGTTCCAGGTAATCGTATCCTTCCGGTAAAGTAGTACTGAATTTGTCCCGAACCAATAGTTGATTAAAGCCAATTTCAAAACCCGCCCAATGTGATCTCGCTCTTTCCGGTTTACGGAAGATACTGTCACTCTCCCAATGAAAAGAATAGTTGTCATTATCGCTGTTTTGATGTCCGATAACTGTTACTGAATTGCTGTCGCCCTCTCCGTTTGATTTTTGAGAAGTGCTCTCATCACTAAACACTCCATATTTTCCTATTCCACTGATATTGGTGTTCAGTTGTGCCGGTTTGTTTTTATAGTAGAATGAGCCGGATCCGGAAATTCTTAAGTCGAGTGATTCGCTTACATCTGCAAAGCATTTGCCTACACCACTGATATTGGCCTCGCATCTCTTCACTTGAAGAGCAGCGCCTTCTAACTTACCACTACCGCTGATATTTAGATCAAGCTGATCTGCCCTGCCTGAAAGTTCGAGTTTACCGATCCCGCTGATACCCACCTCCAGTTTGTTAACGTCGACGGGCATAGCCACCTTTCCGTTTCCGGAGATGGAAATGCGAAGACGGTTGGTAGAAAACACACTGTCACTGCTTACTTTTCCGATACCTGAAATATTGATACCCGCAAGGTCTGTAAGTGTTATATAAATAGTGGAAGGCGGACCCTGGATGGTTAATGTGTTATCTTCCACATTCGTTTGAATACCATTCAATGGTGTCTTTGCTTCTACTCTTACTTCTTGCGGACTTCCGGTACGGAGAACTACATGCGTATTGTCTTTGATTTTAATGGAGGTGAAGGAGGGGAGAACTCTTATTTCTGATTGCTGCCCGAATCCATAGTGCCCGATAAAGCAATAGGCGGCGATGATAATGAATTGTAGTGTTTTCATAATTTTTTTAATACTGTCGTTTCTATGAATGAGATGTATTGCGTTTTATAAAAGTTACAGTGATGGGAAATTATTTTTCATTCATGTACTTCTTTCCGGTGATTGCGCTTAGGGTGAGATTTTATTTTCGAATTAATTTAGTGGAGAATTTCCTTTAGAAATGTCGGAGATCGTCAGTAATCAAAATTGTTTTTGTATCACTCTCTTTTCTGTCTCTACTTCATAAGCACTCAATTTACCGGTAATGGGATTGAAGGCCGTGCGAACTTTTACTTTGTCTTTGGAAATCTTTCCTACCGCCTTCGCAGCAAACTTTAACAAACGACTTCCGAAAGGTAATTTTGCAGGAGCAGAAGCGGTCCCGATTAATTCCTCCCCTGCAGCTTTGTTTACATTTTTTGCAGCTAGGTCTATCATTTCTTCGCCAATGCGGGCCGGATTTATAATCGCAGCCAATGAAGGAGGTTCGTTCGGATTTTCATAAGAAACAGTTGCCTTTGGAGTATAGCGCCTTTCTGTAAACACAAAAGGTTCTTCAATTTTTATTGCTGGATTTGGTTTGGGAGAAAGAGAAGCTATGGTTTCTGCAAAGATGTTTTCAGCAGGAATACCATTTTCACTGCGATCTTTAGGTAGTTGTATTTTATTTTGTACAATGTTGTTTTTATAGTTATTATTCTCACTATTCAACGTCCCCTCCTTCACAGGCTTATTGTTTTTATCTGCAAATGTTGGTTTGTTTATTTCTGTAGAGTAATTCTTATTTTTTTCAATTAATGAAACACTATCCTTTTTGGATTCAAGTGCGTCTTTTTTTTCAGCAGGATTTTTCTCTGACAGCATGGGTTGAATATTTCTTTCTTCCGGCAATGACTTTACCAGGGTATCTTCAATAGTTGCAAACTGAGGATCGTTACCATTATTTTTTTCAGCTAACCGGAAAATAAATGCAGCACCTATAAGTAATAAGAGGATAGCAGCAATGCGCAATGCTTTCGAAGAATTAAATCCGAAAGATGGAATTCTTTTATACAAAAATTTCTTTCCCGAAAAATGGTCATCAGTACTCAATGGAAGCTTAGTTCGTCGATATAGCTCCCTGTCCTGTTCATATTGTGGATGCTTTTGTAAGAAGGAAAGCAGCAAACTCCTTTGTTGCAAGTTGAGTTCGCCTTCCATTTCTGCGATGAGCCATTCCTGGATGCTCGCTTCAGATAGATCTGCAGTTTTCTTTATCGACTCTTTTCCTTCAAAAGTAATCGAAGGTTCTTCAGTAAGTTTTGTGTTGCGGAAGAGTTCACGTTCATTCATGTAAACCGGATGGGCGGCTAAAAAGTTTTCCAGTAGTACAAGTTTTTCCGGAGACAATTGGTCTTCTACTTCTGCAATGAACCACTCGTGAATATTTTCTGCCGATGGTTTATCTGATTTAATCAAATCGCCTTTTTCAGGATAAGCATCTGCTTCTTCAGAAAAGTCAATTAATGCAATATTTTCAAAAGAACTGAACTCTTCATTTAATTCCGGATGTTGCTCCAGAAAAAGGAACAATTCCGCCACCTCGCCGGCACTGAGATTTCCATCGAAATAATCGATGAACCAGCTTTCGTAATTATGGGTGTTGATGTTCATTTTTTTTGTCAGATGACATTCTCCGGTTTGCCGATGTATTCTTTTAATGCGAGCCGTGCTCTGTAAATGTAAACTTTAACCTGTGATTCCTTTAAACCGGTTATCTCCCCAATTTCTTCGTAGGAATATCCTTCGTAATCTCTTAACATAACCACAGTTCGCTGAATTTCCGGTAAACGATTTAATGCTTTGCGGAGTACTTCTTTTAGTCCACTGTAATTGCCGGAACTATGACTGTATTGCTCTTCATTTACTTCATTCCAATTGCCTTGCTTTTTTAGTCGTCTTAACCGATCCAGCATGGTATGATAAGCAGTGGTAAATAAATAGGATTTGGCCTTTTCACCATTTATCTGTCCAACGTTGATCCACATTTTTTCAACAGCATCTTGTACAATATCTTGCGCAAATTCTTTGTCGCGGGTGTTATGCAGGATGAATCGATATACGCCATCCGCATGTTGATCTACACAAAAATTGTATTCCTGAGTGGTCACGTTTTCTAAATTCGCAAGTTTAGTAATGGGACTAATTAACCTGTCGTAAAGTTACAACTTCAATAAACGTGTGCGTAAGTAGTTGATTGCCAATATTTATATTTAAGGTTAAGGAGGTTTTCTTCTGTTCAATTGATCTTCATGTTCTAGGATTAACTTGCTTAGGATTGGATAGCTTTGAAACATAGTAGCAGTATTAAGAGTATTGGATTATCCACTAACTTCGCAATGAAATGATGAAAAATTATATAATTATTTGCCTGATTCTTTGTTCGGCCCTTGTAAATGGCCAGCAACCCCTACGTAAAAATATTCCGGGAACGAAGTGTACAATGGAGATCAAGGAAGGATTTGTTGCTGCAAAACGTTTTAATGGTTTTGAGAATTTGAAGGGAGGTGCGGCAGTTATTGTTTCCGTTTTGCAGAGTCCAATCGAGAAAAACAAATCCGCTTTTTCGCAGGAGGAGATGAAGAGATTAGGGATGACATTTGTAAGTAACTCGGAGCCGGATTTAGGCGGATTAAAAACAAGTTTGTTTGAGATGACACAAATGAATAAGGGGGTAAAATTCCGGAAGTATATTCTGATTTTCGGAGATACAGCGAAAACGGTTATGATAAATTGTGGAGCTCCTGACAGTAACTCCAGACTTTGCGAGGAAGTGAAGGCAATGGCACTTTCCGTTAAGTATGAACCGTTGGTGGAGGAAGATCTGGAGGCAGGAGTAGATTTTATTGTCGATGCAAAGAGTCAGGGCTTTATGCCGGCAAAATATAGTTTAGGGGGCCTCGTTTATACGCGGGATGGAAAAACTCAAACGGAAAGCGATGATAATGCTTCGTTTTTAGTGGGACCATCTATTAAAAAAGTGAAATCACTGGATAGGAAAGAATTTGCCGTGAAGCGTTTGAACAGTTTGCCCGGATTGGATTCATTGATGAGCTATCAGATCGATTCCATTTTGATTGATGGTCTAAAAGGGTATGAAATTACCGGTAAAGCCTTCAATAAAAAGAAAGAGGAACAAGTAGTGTACGAAGTGATGCTCTTCGTGGATGATGCCAACTATTATGTAATGGCTGGTCAGGCCACAGCGCGTTTCGACGATAACCTGATCCGGTTCCGGAATATGGCGAAGAGTTTTAAGAGAAAGTAATTCAGGATATTTTACTGGTATTTAATCAACTATTTACTTGCTAAAATAGTCCTTCACTTTCGCCTGCAATTGATTTTCACTCATATGATCCGCTGACTCAGAATGGATATTTTTAGATCTGAAATGTGCATCTTCTTTCATAAGATTATACAACTCACTCCTCGCCGGACCGGGACCAAAGAGGTAAATATCATCATATTCAAGTAGCTTTTGCTGTAGTTCTTTGTAGTATTTGTGTAAAGCATCCTGCTCGCGATGTTGTTTGTGATTTTCGTTGTTTGTAGAGCGATAGCCTCCCAATCTAATACTATCACCGCTTTCGCCTTTGTGTCGAACATTAGATTCTAATTCGGATGTCGTTGTTTCCGGTTCATTCGAATTTAAAGTCGGATGAATAAAATGGGCCTCGGCCTGATCTATCCATACCCCTACCTGTTTAATAGCATTTTCTTTTTTCATAGTGGATGATCTTGTGGTTAGATGGTAAAATTAAGGAGGTTTTCCGGTTAAACACGAAAGGTATGTTGTTTTTATTGATGACAATAATCATATATGAGGAATATCGCTTAATTTAGCTGGTCCTACTATACAATTATTATGAAACAGGCGCTGAAATCAGAAATCGTTTCTAATCCCAATTATTTTGACCGGTACATTGCTGTAGTTCCGGAGGATGATTTGTTTGTCGCATTGACGCATTCACTGAATAACTGGATGAAGATGGACTGGGATCGTTTGGCACGTATTGGCGATAAAGTGTATGAGCCTGGAAAATGGACCATAAAGGAAGTCTTACAGCATATCAACGATACCGAACGAATCATGTCCTATCGTGCGCTGCGTTTCGCCCGTAACGATCAAACACTTTTGCCGGGATATGATGAGAATTATTTTGTAGAGCATTCCAATGCCAATGAGAGAAGTCTGGAAGCGTTGAAGGAAGAATTTATTTTATTGCGAAAATCTGCTATTAACATGTATGAGAGTTTCAATGAAGAAAGCTTGTTACGTCGGGCAATATGCTTTAATGTGGACTTGTCGGTGTTGGCATTGGGGTTTATTCTGGCAGGACATCAAATTCATCATATGAAAGTAATGCAGGAAAAATATTATTTTCTTGCCGACAATCAGAAGTAACTGTCGGCTTCCGCTGGATCTTTGTCAGTAAATTCTTTTGCGTTGGTCGTTGTTTTAACGATACTGATCTAAATCATTCTATCTTTTTTTGGAATTGTCTTACTTTTAAAGATGAATGGTTATGATTAAATTAATAACTACAAGATTTATCGGAATTACATCCTTGTTATGCGATGGTATTGATAGGAGAATATTAATCCGGTCGATAGTTGATTCAAATATTTTCAGATTAAAGCAGAAGAAATATTTGTTTTCCGGGTGGATATTGTCATTTTATCATTTGAAGATATTATCATTTTATTTTCTAACCATGGTATCAGTCTGTTTAGGTAGTCCTCCTGAAAAATTTTCATTGGTTTGGAAGTATAATGTACCTCAACCCATCTTTTCTTCAGTGGCTGTTTCATCGGGAAGTGTTTACTTCGGAAGTCTTGATAGTTGTTTTTACGCCCTGGATATCGCTAGTGGTAAACAGTTGTGGAAATTTAAAACAACCGGTGAAATCCGTTCTACTGCATTGGTGGAAAATAAAAAAATATATTTTATCAGCGGAGATGGAAATCTCTATTGCTTGTCAGATTCGGGAAAACTGATTTGGAAATTCCGAACTAAGGGGGAGAAGAAAGTTGATTTTGCAGATTATCATCAATCTGCTGCCGTATTAAAAAACGGACTGCTGTTTTTTGGTTCCGGTGACAGTTGCATATATGCTGTTCATGCCGGCAATGGTAGTTTGAAGTGGGTGTTTAAAACAGGTGATGCAGTACATTCAACGCCTGCAATTGACGATCAGGCTGTCTATTGCGGATCTTTTGACGGGTATTGTTATGCTATAAGTATAGACAATGGTGCTTTGTTGTGGAAGTTTAAAACGGTTGGACACCATTATTTTCCGAAGGGTGAAGTGCAAGGCAGTCCTGCTCAAACAGAGGATCTTGTTTTTTTCGGTGTAAGAGATTATAATGTTTATGCTTTGGATAAAAAAGAGGGGTATTGTCATTGGAATAGATCTTTCAGCAAAGGTTGGGTGTTGTCACTTACTATTCTTGATTCCGTATTGTATATGGCAGGAGCGGATGAACGTATGCTTGCCGCGGTGAACCCTAATACCGGAACCGAATACTGGAAGCGAAGTATGGATTTTTTAGTCTTTGGTAATGTTGTGAAAATGAAGGAGGAATTGCTGATAGGAACTACAATGGGTAAATTGTATGCGATAGACCTTAACACGGGCAGTGATAAATGTGTTTTTTCAACTTCAGGTTATAACAAAAGTCGCCTGAAGTATTTTAAAGAAAATGACGAGTACAGGGATGATATTTATTCGATCATAACATCCAATGAACAATTTTTGGAAGTGGAATGTGAGCTGGGTGGAATTTTTTCAACGCCGGTCTGCTCGGACAATTATGTTGTGTTTTCTAGTGCGGAAGGTGCTGTATATTGTTTGAGCTATCTCTGAAATGGTACTTAAACAGTGTTTTTTATTTAGTGATAAGATCAAAGAAGCGACTATCTTCCTATATATTGGCTTTGGTTGTCTATCTTTGATACGAATTTGCCGACTGGTCGTCATTTCCAATTCATATGAAAATAATCATTATCGGTGGAGGTTTTGCCGGACTCGAGCTGGCGAAGAAACTAAGAAATACCCGGTTTGAGGTATTATTAATAGATCGGCAGAATCATCATCAGTTTCAACCCTTGTTTTATCAGGTAGCCACCGCCGCATTGGAACCCTCCAGCATTTCATTTCCTTTCAGAAAGATATTTCAAAAAGTAAAGAATTTTGATTTTTGTCTGTCAGAGGTTCTTTCCATAGGTCCGGATACTAAACAAGTATTTACCGATGCCGGCACTTTTAATTATGATTTTTTGGTCATCGCTACCGGCTGTAAAACAAATTATTTTGGCAATGAATCCCTCAGTGCCAATACCTTTTCAATGAAAACAACACAAGAAGCCATTGAAATCAGAAATAGTATTTTATTATCTTTTGAAGAAGCTGCTGTCAATGGCATTGATAAACAAAATGGATTAAATAATATCGTCATCGTAGGTGCAGGTCCAACCGGAGTGGAGTTGGCCGGCGCTTTTGCAGAGTGGAAGAGGCATGTTTTACCCCGTGATTATCCGAAGGTAAATTTCAAATTGCTGAATATTATTTTACTGGAAGGTAGTAAGAATACACTCAATGCGTTGAGCGATCAGGCAAAAATCGCATCCCGAAAATACCTGGAAGAATCAGGCGTGGAGGTGCGTACTGAAGTGTATGTGACCTCATATAATGGATATGATGTTGTCTTAAATAATGGGGAAACAATTAAAAGCCAAAATGTGATTTGGGCAGCCGGTGTTACCGGGAATGTGATCAACGGTTTAAAGCCGGAAGCATTGGTTCGAAATCGTTATGTGGTGAATCGTTACAACTTTGGTCGCAGGATATGATACGATTTATGCATTGGGCGATATTGCTTATATGGTGACACCTTCATACCCCAACGGCCATCCTCAGGTAGCGAATGTAGCCATTGGTCAGGCGCGGAATCTAAGCAAAAACTTATTGAATCTGGAAAAGAACAAACCCATGAAGGAATATGAATATAAAGATTTGGGTTCGATGGCCACAGTGGGTAAGCATAAAGCCGTAGTGGATTTACCCTTTATCAAATTTCAGGGTAGACTCGCATGGTTTACCTGGATGTTCTTACATCTGATGCTGATTTTGAATGTAAAGAACAAACTGATCATTTTTATCAATTGGGCCTGGAGTTATTTTACCAACGATTCTTCATTGCGGTTGATTCTGAAACCCGGTGCAAAGAACGTGAAGGAAGAGATCTGATGACTTCAGCAATGTGACACCCTAAAATTAAAATCAGAAGAGTTCTTTAAATATCTTCAGTGTAAGTTCTTTGAAGAAGATAGGAGAGGAAATAACGTCATAACGAAGATGCATATTCCTTCCACATAAGCCCTGTAGGGGCGGTATCTCTGTAATCGACAAACACCCCCTTTCCTTACAACCGCCGGCAGCTGACCTTAGGTCGGCTGCCGGCGTAGTTGGGGGAAGATGATATCTTTACTTACAGAGATACTGCCCCTACAGGGCTTCTACCTCTAAGAACTCGGGACATCTCAGTTATGACTTATCCCCCGTCAGACACCTACAACAATTGTTAATTTATAATATCAGGCATATTCTCTATTCCCTGTAAAAGCAACTGTTTTTTCTGCGAATGTCAGGAATAGCGTAAAGGAAGAGTCCTGATAGTTTCGTTTTCAAATTAATATTCAATAAAAAAAGGTCACCTTTTTCAAGATGACCTTTTAATCAGTACGTGTTTTCGTAACTGATATGTATTTTAGAATTTCAGATCAACGCCAATAGCAATTGCATCTAGACTATTGCTTGTTTTTACGTCTACATCCAAAGGTTGAACGAGTAGAGCTTTCGTCGTTTGATCATTGTAGAAAGTATGCATATAGCCCAATGTTAACGTGATGTTGGAAGTGGCCATATAACTCATCCCTGTGTTGATATTAAAATTATCATCAGGTGCAGTTTCAAAGGCGCCTGCTTTGGTGAAGTATCCGTTGCGGTCGCTGTATTGGAAGTCGGTGTATCCACCACCGATACTCACAAGGAATTTCTTGCCGGCTTGAATGGTAGAAGCGATATTGATTCCAATGGCATCTCCTGCAAGATCTCCATAGTTTTTTTCTTCGGTCAATGGAGTGGATTTATCCCAGTTAGCCGATGTTTGAGCATAATAGTTGAAATCACCATATAGCATAACGGTAGGGGTAGCTGCAAATGCAATACCTGCCGCGAATACCGAAGGGAGATCTCTGCGTGTAGTACTGCCATCAGTGGTCATTCCGAAGTCATCGGTTTGCTGATCGGTTTCAAATTCCATTTTAACGGCTGTTTCATAGCGTGCAGTAAATCGTGTGCGTGGACTCGCCTGAATCATCATGCTGAATACTCCACCAAAACCTGAGGCTGTTTCATTGGACTTTAAAACCATGGCCGCATCCGGCAGAGTGAGTGGAGATTGAGTAAGCGTCAAACCCGCTTCAGTTTTATTGGTGGCGTCGAGATAACGTCCGGCAACAGCGAACGAGATTTTATCATTGACAGCAAAAGATCCTCCGAGCGTTGTAGTCAGATAGAAAGAGGAAGCTTTTAAATGTTGTTTATCGTAGGCACCATAAGCACCCTGCGCGGCAGTCAGCACTTGCAAGCCGATCATTTCTGTAGTGATACTTCCGGTTGGATAATTCGCTGTAGCACCACCGCCGGCCATAAATATACCGGTGAACAATGCAAAGCGATCCTTCTTATACGTCATGTACAAATTAGGAAGGAAGAGATCATTTCCATCCTGCGTATAGGTCAGCTCACCAGCGCCCAAGCCCATATCGAAGGTATGACTTGGTTTTCTGAACAAACTTTGGTTCCCGACATTGATATGAAAACCATTGTTCAATCGTACCAATCCCGCGGGATTATAAACTACGATATCACTGGCATCTGTTGCCGCATTACGAGCCGGAGTACGGACCCATTCTGCACTTAAATTACTAAGGTTGTCATGTTGTGCAAAGGAGGTTCCTGCGAGTAAACATAAACCTGCAATGAATGATAGATTTTTCATGATTTTGAGTTTTGCCTTTATTTCTACGCCGGGAGGATGGCTTTTGTTGCAAATGACTTTAAATCGTAGTAAAATGGAAGACTCACTTTAAATCGATTCCACACTTAAGTCATTGAAAAACAATAATTAATAAAGCCCTAATGGTATTCTCCGCCATAATTGATTTCGTTGAAATTTAAAAAGCTACGAAGTCTAAAGGGCGCGCATGGAGTACCTGATTAACCGGGACCCATCTTAACAATAATTAAGTTTAAATCGAGATGTGAACCTCGAAGATGATTTGCAAATTAATGATTTTTCATGGAGTTGTAGAAAACTTAACATTAAAAATATTTTGTTATTCGAAATTTAATTCTAATTTTGATTCAACCTAAACTTTATTACCCATGAAAACTCTAGCCTTTCTTCGCCATGGTCTTTTAATTATTTTGTTCTCTGCAACAACATTTATAGTGCAAGCACAAACTCCATTGGATGCCTTTGTCACCACAACAGTCCCTGTAAATGATAGTGTAGTTGGGACGATGTTTATCACTTTAGCCGACACCAACCAAGTTGATTTGGTTGAAATAAAATTAGGAAGTAAAGATGGAGTTACTGACCTGTTTAATTACAGTTTTGCATATGACCAAACTACCGGACTTCCTGCAGGATATGTGTGGAGCAGGACAGGCAATAAACTGATCTTGCAACTCGGAAGTTTTGCGTACTCGGATGTTCAGTTTGGAAGCGTAAGAGTGAAAAATGCAAGTGGAGTGTGGAGCGATGCTTTCGCATTTGTAACTAACTAGTGGTAGAGCACTGTTGAAAAATAATGATCCCTACAGTGGGCATCAGTTAGAGAGAGGTGTGCTTAGTGAAAAATGGGAGTTAATGATTTCCCTTATATTGAATTCAGTTTTCAATGACTATGGGATGTTTGTTGAGATGATTTATTTGAACGACTCTACATAGAGGTCGTTATTTGATTACCATCATTAGTTTTTAATTGTATATTCCAGTACATAATTGATATCACCCATCAAAACATTTAACCCATGAATCATTTCGTCTATTTCTCAAAAACGACCTTAGATCAAAGTCCTTTGCAAATCTTAACAAGTTTAATTCTGCTTCTTTTATTTACTACATCATCGTTGACCGCTGGGAATTACACCTGGAACGGAACCACCAATAGTGACTGGGCAAATTCCTCTAATTGGTCGCCTTCGGGAATACCAAATTCTAACGATACCATCACCATCAATTCCGGAAAACCTAATCTGGAATTGGATCAGGATCGAACTGTAAACAGGCTTATACAATACGGGAGTACCATAGATTTAGATACCAATGAATTGCATGTCACTCAACGGGCTTCCTTTAATGGTGGTGATGTCATTGGAGCGTCATTAAAATTGAGGGGGACCTATGCTTATTTCCAAGGAACAGATTTTAATTGTACCTTAGATGTCATTGTGGGACAGATAAAATTCAGCGGTGGCACCTTTGACCAAAACGGCAGTTTCGAGCAAAACGGCTCGGCCAGTGGTTGGGGAGATGGCGGATGCGTTTTTAATGCGGATGTCACCATCAAAAATTCCGGGACAGCCTATTTAAGGATGGGCGAGGATTTTGGTGATACTTTTAATGGAAAGGTGTATTTAATAAGTAGTGGAGGCTATGCTATTCAAATGGCTTTTGGTGATACGAGTTATTTCAATGACACCATTTATATAAATAGCAATGCTAACGGAGGAGTTTATTTTTGCAATGCTACTTCCGGGGCAATGGCATTATTAGGGGATAATGCTTGTCTGGTAACCGGAAGTACCGGTATCAGCGCCGGCACCATACAATTTAAGAACATTTTTCAAACTGCTACTACTGCCAATAGTATTACAGCTAGTGGAAGTGTTTTGTTCAATGTTTTTGTAAATACTTTTGGTGGCAAGGTAAATTTCACAGCCCCTAATTTAATTGTAAAAACCTCGACTTTTAACGACAGTACCTTTTTAACTAAAACAGGTAGTACGCTAAACAATACCTGAGAAAGCAATAATACTTATAATGCGGTGGTGACCATCACCAATGGCAATACATTAACTGCCTATTTGAAGCTGGCTAGTCAGTCTGCCGATGTATATAATGAAGATGTGTATTTCAATGCCGGTACCGGTCCCATACAAACTTCCAATGCAGGTACCAATATTTACAATGGCAATGTTGCTGTAAACGGAAACAATGTCACCTTTAACAATAGCGGTGGAACATTAAAATTCGCAGGAAGCGAAGATCAGGAGTTTGGCGGAGGAACAAGTACGCTTACCTTTAATAAACTCATTGTTGACAAACCGGGAGGAATTGTAACATTGAACCAGCCCATCACCATTGATAGTTTGCTTCAACTAAGTAATGGCATTGTATATACTGATACACTGATTACCTTAAAAGCAACCGCCACAACCACCGGTGCCAATAACCTGAGTTATGTGGATGGAACGGTGAAGAAGATTGGGAATACGGCGTTCATTTTTCCGGTGGGTGCGGACAATTCCTATTACCCGATTGAAATCTCTGCCCCCGCAGTTTCAACAGAATCCTTTACTGCAAAGTATTTTGCCATTCACCATTCACTCAGCGATTCATGCGATACAACAGTAAGTAGTATTTCTACATGCAATTACTGGCAATTAAAAAGAAATACAGGCAGCACCAATGTACAGGTAAGACTTTATTGGGATAGTTTAGGATGTGGATTATTTGATACCTCAGGAATTCATATTTTAAATTGGAACGGGGTAAAATGGAAGGATCTTGGTGCTTCGGGAATTAGTGGTAATGCAAGAGTAGGAAGTATAGGCACAAGCGTGACTGTAGCACAATTTGATTTTTTCACATTAGGAATATCTCTGCCAGTAATTAATGTTAATCCTACTTTAGGGGATGATCGTGATTTACCTATAGATTTTTTTGGATTTAATGGTGGAAACACAATTCAAGTGGATGCAAATGATGATCCAGTCCAGACTTGGGAAATATTATATAATAATGAGGTGGTTCTTGCAAATCCTGCCGCTACAATTTTACGTGTTCCGTTCGGCACATTGAGTAATTTTGCCGATTGGCGTACCGGATGGCCTATATTAGAGCGCGATCTTCCTTTTGATTGGTTTTATGATAAGAATAGTTTCAAAAAAATACCCACCAGCTATTTAGGAAACACATACGATTTCTATCGTAATAATTTGGAATTGCTAGGTGCTCAAGCTATGATCACATGGAATATGTTGAGTTCAAAATTTTATTATGAATTGGCATCTATATACCGCCTGCAAGAGTTGAATGTTCCCATTCGATACCTTGAATTAGGAAACGAGTTTTATCTCAATGATGAATATAATAAACAAGTTTTCCCTTCTGCAAATAGTTATGTAGATCTTTCTTTAGAATATGCAACCAGTTTCAGAGATTTTCAACTACCACAAACTACACAGACAAAGATTGCAATGGTAGGGGCTGATATTCCCCAATCAGGGCCAGGGAGAAGACGCCTATGGTTGGAAAGTGCACTCAAGCGCCTACCAAATACCAATAACATAGACGCTATAGTTATACACGATTATATTGGAGAATTTCCTATTAATCCACAATTATGTCAAGGTTCATTTATATCAGCAGATTTACAAACATATATTGAAAAGGCATTTATAGAGGAAGATTATTTAAAGGCAAACACTTTTGATCTCATTGATGATTATAATAGTGCTAAATTCAGTGCTAAGCCATTGGAAATATGGCTCACCGAATTTAATATGCTTGACAATAATAATTTCCGTATCGGTACATGGTCACATGGTTTATTTAACAGTGTAATGGCATTAAAATATCTGGAAACAGAAGCGATCACAAAAGTGATTTCACATACTCTTACCAGTGACGGTATTTATGGAAATATTTTTGAGTCATCTACCGGATTTGACGATATACAATGTCATGGTGCGCCTCATTTACCTAAACCTAAACCTGCTACCGTTCAATGGGGTCTAACAGCAGTAGGCAATGCATTTTCACTAATCTCTCAAGCGATGAAGAACGCTGAAAAGGCGTGGCCTTTGGACTTTAGTGCTATACAACCACCCTTGCAAACATTAGTTCCAAATAGTACAAATCCTTTACTTTATGGATGGGTTTTTGAAAGGGGGTCAAATGATCGTGAAGTAATTTTGCTAAATTTAGGAGGAACTCAATCCTATAATCTTGAGTTAGAGAATATATATTCCGGAATTTATTCTACAAGTTCTCTTGAGTATGAACAACTAACAGCTATTTCTCAAAACTATGCAATTACAGGAAATGCAGTGGAGGGAGCTACAGATAATGGTAATTTGAATTTGACAATTGGTATTGCTTCAATAATGAACGGATCAATACGTTATGTGGAAATACCTCCTTTTTCCTTAACTCGAATTTTCCTTGTTGCTCCTCCTTTACAGGTACGTTTGACGGATGATGAAATTTGCTCAGAATCATCTACTACACTCATCATTGAAGGGGGTAGCGGAAGCTATACGGTGGCCTGTTCTGTAAGTGGGTTAACTATTACTCCAGTTAACAATAGTGATCATATTTGGAAAATTCAAACTAGCCCGGTAAATTCTACAACTATTTATCCGATTTCTGTCAATGGGAATGTTGTATGTACGCTGAATGTACATCAGGATTTAATTGATTTACAAATTGTAGATGGAAATAATAATCCAATAACTTCACCCATCACCTATTGTCCTTCTTCCGGATCTGAAACTTTAACTGCAACTTTTAATCCTGTTAATGGAAGCATGGGATCATTAGGCGATTATCATTTTTTATGGGCACCTGACTCAGGAATGATTTCCAATGCCTGTAGCACCAATGTGCCTATGTGCAATTCTATTCAAGTTGACCCACAACGTACAACAATTTACACTGTTTATGTAACGAATGATCAATGCTGGAAAAGCGCGTCCGTAACTGTTGAAGTACCAATTGAGCCATTCGATTTAGGGGAAGATATAACTGTGTGTGCAGGTACTCCTTTGGAAATTACTGCAAATTATATTGACAAAGAAATTTCAATAACTTTACCTGCAGAATTTACCGGGACGAATGACATTTACAATCCAACACTTACAATACCCACTCAGAATCCCGGAACAAGTTCATATACAATAACAGTTACAGACTTTAATTTTGGTATTACATGTTCTACAGACGATATAATAACCGTAAATGTGCTAGAATGTTGCAGTATTTCTTCCGGTGCAATTTCACTCATTCCACAACAATTTGGAACCAGATACATTAGTCATGAAACTGTTTTACAATCGACTATATTTGGTGTTTGTAGTACTTGTGTTATAAATGCACCGGGTGAAATCACTTTAGATGGCAGTTTTACAAATGAAGACATTTTTATTGATGGAGAATTTGTCCTTCGATCAGGAACAGCAAATCCCAATAATTATATTTTAAAGAACTGGACAATTCATTTAGGTGATAATGCGAGTTTATCTATTGACCCTGATAGGAAATTAACACTGGAAAATTGCACACTGGTTTCTTGTGGAAACAAAATGTGGAATAGTATCATTTTAGATAAAGAAGGGAGTAAGTTTATCCCATCAATTGAAATTAAAGACTGTATTATAAGAGACGCAAAAACTGGTCTCACACTCACTCGAGAAGCTAATTATACAGTAACAGGAAATACTTTTGAGAATTGCCATATTGATATTGACATGAGTAATTATCAAAGTAAGGCGAAAGGCAAAATAGAAGACAATATATTTACC
This sequence comes from Bacteroidota bacterium, assembly GCA_016713925.1. Lineage (NCBI taxonomy): Bacteria > Pseudomonadati > Bacteroidota > Bacteroidota bacterium. The sequence goes on along the minus strand of JADJOH010000002.1, from coordinate 1,030,220 downwards.
TCCTCTGGTCTTCTAACTCTATATCCTCATGTTTCAGATAAAAAATATGCGGGAATAGTTCTGAACGATGTTGAAGAAATTGAAATCGGAGACGCCGCGGATCCAAACACGTTTAGCCATTCACTATTTGGAATACATTCAACCAACTCCAGCCTCAATCTATTCAACAATTCATTTGAAGATATCTGGGATAATTCAACAAGTCCAACACAAGGTACTGCTGTGCATGTTGTATCCGATTTTGATCAAAATGACCGGGTTTTAAAAGTGGGGAATGGTACTCCGACTAAAGGAAATACTTTTTTGAGATCATTGAATGGGATTTTTACAGATGGTGAAATGAATATTGACATTAAGAAAAATATATTTGGAAGTAGCTCTTCGGATGTTGACAGGCTAAGAGTACATGGAATTGGTATTCGCAACCCGGGATATAAATCGGTAGTGATTGAAAATGGAAATGAGTTCTATGATTACAATTATGGTGTTTGGACTGAAAATGATCGGAACTATAATGTATTATATATTCATAATAATGATTTTTTTAATCATTTTGACTACAGTGAGTTCCTAGGCGGAAATACGGCATACTATGGCTCTGCAATTACAGCACTCAGTTACATTCCTATTACTGTTAGTAATGCTGAAATTTCTTTAAACACAATTGGCAGTAGCGATCCAAACGATTTTGAGCAATCTCGTATTGGAATTCGTGTGGCTAATTTGAAGCGATTCCGGATTTTAGCTAATCACATCTTTTTTAATCATGCTGCTGTTCCCGGTAATGTGTTTACCGGAATCACGCTTCAAAATTGCAAGGATGCAAGGCTAAACTTAAATGAAGTTGTAAATGTGAACACCCTTTTTCCATCAGGAAGTAAAAACACTTTAGTAGGATTAAGGATTCACGACAGCAACAATACCTGTATTGAAAATAGTACACTTTCCGGTCTTGGCTTCAGTATGATGTTTCATGGTAATAGTGTAGTTAATTCCCTTTATACAAATACCATGACCAATTTCGACACCTCCATTTGTTTAGTAACTGCTAATATAGGGGCTACTCAAGGAAGCTCTACAAATGTTTTAAATAATCGCTGGTTCAGGAACAATATGAATAATAACACCACAGGACGGGTGGCAGGATCGACTCATAATGGTGGACAAATTGTTTGGTATCACCAAGGGATTGTTAATTCTTCCGATGAATTTATACCTTATTCCGCAGGTTGTATTGTTACATCATTCCAAATATCCAACTACTCAACTTTAAGTTCATGTCCTGCCAACTTTGTATTTGGGGAACAGGATGATCCCCCATATACTGCCACAACCAGGAATAGTAATTATGGTTATATTGTTGGGGATTCCGGCAGGTTTGATGAAGAATATTTTCATGAGTACCGGTACCTGTCAAGAGGAGAATTATATCTCACCTTAAAAAATAACCCTGAGTTGCTTTCAATGGATGATACTGCGGACGATTCATTCGTGGGTTTTTACGCTGATATGTCAGGCAGTAATTACCAACACTTTGATTCAGTTTTTGCTCTAATTGAATCAGGTGATTTGTTGACGGCTGAATCTATTGTATTGGCTATTGATGATACCAATGATATTGAGTACAACATGAAGACCGTTTTACAAATACTATTGCATAGTTTAATTGTTGACTCCGCATTTAGTGCATCAGATAGTACCTTGCTTATTGAAATTGCTTATAGAAATCCACTCACAGGTGGAAATGGTGTTTTCATAGCTCGTCATTTATTGAATCTGGAGATTTATGATGAGGAAGAAAGCGGATCAAGGATAGCCTCCTTCAATCAAAAGAAAAACGAGAAAAAATTCATCGAAGTATATCCGGTTCCTTCAAAAGTTGGGGTCTATATAAAACCAACCGGAGATTTTATTCCTGATGGTTTAGAACTCTTTGGTATAAATGGTGAATTGGTGTACAAGGCCACTTTTAAAAACTATTTAAATATTGACTTTTTAAAAGCCGGTATTTACTTAGTAAGGGTGTTTTCAGGTAATGAATTCAGGCATGCTAAAATCGTGAAACTGCCATGAAGAATATTTTATCTATATCGGATAGTGCTTTTTTCAATGTATCTAAGACTTTCGTTATTCTACTTTTTTCGTTCCTAATGAACTATCAATTTTTATACGCTCAATTCAATAACAATACGTGGGTGTTCGGTGCTGGTGCAGGTATTCATTGGCAAGGTGTTCCTAAAACACCAACTAATTTCAGTTCACAAGTTAATTGGAGAAACGGAGTAACAAACATCAGTGATACATCAGGAATTTTATTATATGCAACTCTGTTAAATAATATTATACCTATAAACGGATATATCTGGAATAAATTTCATGAACCTGTATCTGGTGCAAATTTAATTAAAGGGAATGAATGGTATCATTCGGGGCTATTTATACCAAATCCTGGGAATGATTCGATTATATATTTATTTACAGCATCAGTGAATTCAAGTAGCCCTTACGGACTATATTATACATCAGCAAACTACAAAGCCAATAACGACAGCGGCATTGTCATCCAAAAAAATGTAATGCTGAATAATCTTCCGGCTTTCGATGCCTTGATGGCTGTTCGCCATGGTAATGGTAGAGACTGGTGGTTGATTTTTCAACGTTGGTTTCCACCAAACTTTACGACCCCTACCAATGAATATTTTTTATACCTTATAAATCCTGCAGGAATCTCCGGTCCATTCAACCAAAATACTGGATTAGATCATACAACAAATGGTGGGCATTTGATTTTTAGTTCTGAAGGAAATAAGTTTGCAATGATTTCATTAAAGGGCTTAATTCAACTCTGCGATTTCGACAGATGCAGCGGACAGATCACTTCCTTTACTGCAATTCAACCGGAAGGACCCGGGCCATTTCCATTGGTATTAACAAGCTGTGCCTTTTCACCCAATGAAAGATTCTTATATGTTTGTGAAGCATCACTAAGTACTCAGCCATCTACAATCTGGCAATATGATTTAACAGCAGCCAATATTGTTAACTCCAAAGTTGGAGTTGGGGTTTTTAATGATCCGAATATGGGTGTTTGGTCAATACTCAAAGCGCCTGACGATAAAATATATATTTCCACCTTTGATGAAAACTACGCCTGGCCTTACCCGGATACAAGTACGGCATTTACCACCATCAACTCTAACCTCTCCGTCATCAACCAACCCGATTCACTCGGCCTCGCTTGCGATTTTCAGCCTTTTAGTTTTTACTTGGGTGGTGCCCGTACGTACTACGGCCTCCCCAACAATCCCGATTACGAACTCGGTGCATGGGTGGGTTCACCTTGTGATACGCTGAGTGTTGGGGTGGATGACATTGTGCCGGAGCAGGAGGTATTTTTTCAGGCATGGTACAATGGTGAGTGGAATATGATTCATGTCAACGCCTCCAAACTCAAAGGAAGAACGGGAAGTTTGCGGTTGTTTGATATGGAAGGGAGGTTGGTGCTTGAGAAGAAAGTGGAGGTGATTGCTGGAGGGTATGTAACCTCTGAAATCAACATGCAAGGTATAGCAAAAGGGATGTATATTGTTACTTTATTAACGGAAAAAGAGTATCTTTCGGGTAAAGTTATTAAATGAGTGAAAGTAACTTGGCAAAGTTTGATATTGTGAGCCAGTTTGTAGAATTAGGTGATCAAATAGCAGCCATAAAGCATTTATCGGCCATTGATGACACCAACGATATTGAGTACAACATGAAAACCGTTTTAAAAATCCTTTTGCATAGTTTGATTGTTGACTCCGTTTTTAGTGCATCAGATAGTACCTTACTTATAGAAATTGCTTATAGAAATCCACTGACAGGTGGTAACGGTGTTTTCATAGCTCGTCATTTATTAAATCTGGAAATTTATGATGAAGAAGAAAGCGGATCAAGGATAGCCTCCTTCAATCAAAATAAACACGAGAAAAAATCCATCCAAGTATATCCGGTTCCATCCAAGGAAGTAGTGCATATAAAGCCAACAGGAGATTTTATTCCTGATGGTTTAGAACTCTTCAGTACAAATGGAGAATTGGTGTTCAGGGATACCTTTAAAAACTATTTAAATATTGACTTTTTAAAAGCCGGTATTTACATTGTAAAGGTGTATATGGGTAATGAATTCATGCATGCTAAAATCGTGAAACTGCCATGAAGAATATTTTAACTATACCGAATAGTGCTTTTTTCAATGTATCTAAGTCTTTCGCTATTCTACTTTTTTCGTTCCTAATAAACTATCAATATTTATACGCTCAATTCAATAACAATACGTGGGTGTTCGGTGCTGGTGCAGGTATTCATTGGCAAGGTGTTCCTAAAACACCAACTAATTTCAGTTCACAAGTTAATTGGAGAAACGGAGTAACAAACATCAGTGATACATCAGGAATTTTATTATACGCAACACTGTTAAATAATATTATACCTATAAACGGATATATCTGGAATAAATTTCATGAACCTGTAGCTGGTGCCAATTTAATTAAAGGGAATGAATGGTATAATTCGGGGCTATTTATACCAAATCCTGGGAATGATTCGATTATATATTTATTTACAGCATCAGTGAATTCAAGTAGCCCTTACGGACTATATTATACAACAGCTAACTACAAAGCCAATATCGATAGCGGCATTGTCATCCAAAAAAATGTGATGTTGAATAATCTTCCTGCATTCGATGCCTTGATGGCTGTTCGCCATGGGAATGGTAGAGACTGGTGGTTGATTTTTCAGCGATGGTTTCCACCAAATGGTACTACCTTAACAAATGCCTATTATTTATACTTAATAAATGAGGTTGGAATAAATGGTCCGTTTAACCAAAGTATTGGATTAGATCATACCACTGGTGGAGGGCATTTGATTTTCAATAATGAAGGAAGTAAATTCGCCCAAATATCATGGAAGGGGCAAATTCAACTATGCGATTTCGACAGATGCACCGGTCAGATCACTTCCTTTACTGCAATTCAGCCTGAAGGGCCCGGGCCATTTCCATTGTTATTAACAAGTTGCGCCTTTTCCCCCAATGAAAGGTTCTTATATGTTTGTGAAGCTTCACTAAGTACTCAGCCATCTACAATCTGGCAATATGATTTAACAGCAGCCAATATTGTTAACTCCAAAGTTGGAGTTGGGGTTTTTAATGATCCGAATATGGGAGTGCATTCCATTCTACTTGCACCTGACGATAAAATATATATTTCCACATTTGATGAAAACTACGCCTGGCCATATCCGGATACCAGTACAGCATTCACCACAATCAACTCAAATCTCAGCGTCATCAACCAACCCGATTCACTCGGCCTCGCCTGCGATTTTCAACCCTTCAGCTTTTACCTTGGTGGTGCCAGAACCTATTATGGCCTCCCCAACAATCCCGATTACGAACTCGGGGCATGGGTGGGTTCGCCTTGTGATACGCTGAGTGTAGGTGTGGATGATAATGTACAGGAGCAGGAGGTGTTTTTTCAAGCGTGGTATAATAGTGAATGGGATATGATTCACGTCAACGCCTCTAAACTCAAAGGCAACAAAGCAACCTTGCGCCTGGTAGATGTAGAAGGAAGGCTGGTGTATGAAAAGGAAACTGGAGTAATAGCTGGAGGATATGTAACCTCTGAAATCAACATGAAAGGTATAGCAAAGGGATGTATATTGTTACTTTATTAACGGAAAAGAGTATCTTTCGGGTAAAGTAATTAAATGAGTGAAAGTAACTTGGCAAAGTTTGATATTGTGAGCCAGTTTGTAGAATTAGGTGATCAAATAGCAGCCATAAAGCATTTATCGGCCATTGATGACACTAACGATATTGAGTACAACATGAAAACCGTTTTAAAAATACTTTTGCATAGCTTGATTGTCGACTCCGCCTTTAGTGCATCAGATAGTACCTTGCTTATTGAAATAGCTTACAGAAATCCGCTGACAGGTGGTAATGGTGTTTTTATAGCTCGTCATTTATTGAATCTGGAAATTTATGATGAAGAAGAAAGCGGATCCAGAATTGCCTCCTTTAATCAAAATAAACATAAGATTAAATCCATCCAAGTATATCCGGTTCCATCCAAGGAGGGTGTGCATATAAAGCCAACAGGAGATTTTATTCCTGATGTTTTAGAACTCTTCAGCGTAAATGGAGAATTGGTGTACAAGGACACTTTTAAGAACTTTTTAAATATTGACTTTTTAAAAGCCGGTATTTACATATTAAATGTGTTTTCAGGTAATGAATTCAGGCATTCTAAAATCGTGAAACTGCCATGAAGGATACTATAAAGATTTCAGAAAACTTGGTTTGTTTAGTACTAAAAATAAATTTGATTCTATTTTTTTTAATTCATTTAAACAATCAGTTATTATTTGCACAGTTTAATAACAACACTTGGGTGTTCGGGGATAGTGCAGGAATTCACTTCAATAATAGTCAACCTACAAATTTCAAGTCAGTAATGAAGATGAGAGGCTCTTCATCCACTATCTCGGATAGTAGTGGTTTAATTTCGTATTTCTTTTTGTTAAACAATATTTTTCCCTTAAATAATGTATTAGTTAATAAATATGATAGTGTAATGAGCAATGGAAGTGGGTTGTATGGTGGAGGATGGTATCATGATCGTATAATTATTCCAAAACCAAGCAATGATTCCTTGCTTTATATTTTTTCAGCAGGTGTTACCGCTAGTGGACCTTATGGACTATATTTTTCCACCGCAAACTACAAAGCCAATAACGACAGCGGAATTGTAATTCAAAAAAATGTAATGCTGAATAATTTACCTGCATTCGATGCCTTGATGGCTGTTCGCCATGGTAATGGCAGAGATTGGTGGTTGATTTTTCAGCGATGGTTTGCACCAAATGCAACGACTCCCACTAACGCATACTTTTATTATTTAATAGACCCTTCAGGTATTTCAGGGCCATTCAACCAAAATACTGGAATAGATCATAAAACCAACTTAGGTCATTTAGTTTTTAATACTGATGGGAGCAAATTTGCAATGGTTTCAATAGCTGGCTTAATTCAACTTTGCGATTTCGACAGATGCAGCGGTCAGATTACTTCTTTTACTGCAATTCAACCTGAAGGGCCCGGGCCATATCCATTGGTATTAACAAGCTGTGCCTTTTCCCCCAATGAAAGGTTCTTATATGTTTGTGAAGCCTCAATCAGCACCCAGCCATCTACTATTTGGCAATATGATTTAACAGCAGCCAATATTGTTAACTCAAAAGTCGCTGTTGGAGTATTTAATGATCCGAATATGGGAGTGCATTCCATTCTACTAGCACCTGACGATAAAATATATATTTCCACCTTTGATGAAAATTACGCCTGGCCTTATCCCGATACAAGTACAGCATTCACTAACATCAACTCTAATCTCTCCGTCATCAACCAACCCGATTCACTTGGTCTCGTCTGCGATTTTCAGCCTTTCAGCTTTTACCTTGGTGGTGCCAGAACTTATTACGGCCTCCCCAACAATCCCGATTACGAACTCGGCGCTTGGGTGGGCTCGCCTTGTGATACGCTGAGTGTTGGGGTGGATGATAATGTACCGGAGCAGGAGGTTTTTTTCCAAGCTTGGTATAACAGCGAATGGAATATGATTCACGTCAACGCCTCCAAACTCAAAGGAAAAACGGGGAGTTTGCGGTTGTTTGATATGGAGGGGAGGTTGGTGTATGAGAAAAAGGTGGAGGTGATTGCTGGAGGGTATGTGACGGGAGAGATAGCGATGAATGGGGTAGCGAATGGGGTTTATCTTGTCAATTTAATTACTGACTTCGAAAGTGTTTCGTCTAAGTTAGTCAAATTTTAGGTGAGTAGAGATTTAGATGTCAATAGTATTTTTTGCTGCTGGCTTCTTGCTGCTGGCTGCTTGCTTTTTTAGTCAACCCTGTCTGTACAAATTACCGCGGGGTCGCTAAGATGCGCTGGGGTCGCAGGGAAATATCATAATAAATCATAATGATCATAAGCAATCTGCGGCCTATCAAAATTTTATTGAACATCCGGTTTTTTCAAATTGAGTCCGTCAATTCAAACCTCAGATTGCGATACATAGCAATGCTTTTTATTTTAAAATAATTACATTACCAAAAAATATTACTTGATTGTAGATGAATGACGATTGTCGTCTTTGAAGGAATTTTCATTTATAACCACTAAGGCACTCAGGACACGCAGAATCACGGAGGACTTTTATTAAAGCAAAAAATTTATATTCATTCAAAACATTCATCAATTCAACCACTCATCAATTCATCAATTCATTTCAATGTGCTTCCAGCCAGTTCTTGCCGGTGCCGGCTTCTACGAGGACGGGGACAGTGAGGGGTAAGGCCTCTTCCATGTATTTTACGACTAAGGATTTTACTTCGTCCTTTTCTTCATGCGGGACATCAAAAACCAATTCATCGTGTACCTGGAGGATCATGCGTGATTTGAATTTTTTGTCCTGAATGACTTTGTGTAAATTGATCATGGCTACTTTAATCATATCCGCCGCCGATCCCTGAATGGGGGCGTTGATGGCATTGCGCTCCGCAAAACCGCGTACGGTATGATTCTGGCTATTGATGTCGCGCAGGTATCTTTTCCTCCCTCATATGGTTTCGACATACCCCTGCTTCCTTGCTTTCTCGATCGCACTGTCCATGTAATCCTTGATCAGTGGATATTGGATAAAATAATTTTCAATGATGGTGGCTGCTTCTTTGCGGGGAATGTTCAACCGCTCCGATAAGCCAAATGCACTGATGCCATAGATGATGCCGAAGTTGACCATCTTGGCCTTTCTCCTCATCTCTCCTGATACCTCTTCCAAAGCTACCCCAAATACCTTGGAGGCTGTAGCCGTGTGAATGTCGAGGTTGTTTTGAAAGGCTTCCAGTAATCCCGGATCCTGGCAGAGATGTGCCATGATGCGTAACTCAATCTGTGAATAATCGGCAGATAATAAAATATGTTTTTCATCGCGCGGCACAAACGCCTTCCTGACTTCTCTTCCCCTAGATGTACGAATAGGAATGTTCTGCAGATTCGGATTGTCGCTGCTGAGTCGACCGGTGACAGCTACTACCTGGTTAAACGTAGTATGAATTCTTCCGGTTCTGGCATTTACCATTAACGGTAAGGCATCAACGTAAGTGCTTTTTAGTTTTACGATTTCACGGTAGTCGAGGATTTTATCTACAATGGGATGCTTTCCGCTTAACTTACTTAATATGTCTTCGCCGGTGGCATATTGTCCGGTTTTTGTTTTCTTGGGTTTCTCTGCAATCTTTAACACCTCAAACAAGATATCTCCCACCTGCTTCGGAGATGAAATATTAAAGGGTGTTCCGGCCAGGGTTTGAATTTCTTTGTCAATATTCAGAATATCTCCTTCCAGTAATCGGCTGAACTCTTTTAAGGTTTGTATGTCTAAACAAATTCCTTCCCGCTCCATAGCAGAGAGTACCGGAATAAGTGGGAGCTCTACTTCATTCAGCAGTTGAGTGGTCGCAGTTTCTTCCAGCATCGGAATAAATTTTTCCTTGAGCTGTAAGGTGACATCGGCATCTTCAGCAGCGTACTCGGTGATTTCTTCCAGAGCCACATCCCGCATGCTTCCCTGATCTTTTCCCTTCTTGCCAATCAATGTTTCAATTGATACCGGTGAGTAGCCCAGATAAGTTTCCGCCAACACGTTCATATTATGTCGCATCTCCGGCTGAATGAGATAATGTGCCACCATGGTGTCAAAGAGTTTTCCCTTTACTTCAATACCATATAAGGCCAGCACATTCATATCATACTTGAGGTTCTGACCGATTTTTACGATGTTTTCATTTTCATAAACTGGTTTAAACTCATTCAGAATTTTTAAAGCCTCTTCCCGCTGCTCCGGAATAGGTATGTACCAGCCTTCATGTGTTTTTATGCTGAACGAAATTCCGACTAACTCTGTATTTTGCGAATCGATACCTGTTGTTTCCGTATCAAAACTGATTTCTTTTTGTGCCGATAATAATTGGATGAGTTCCGCTCTGCCCGCTGCATCCGTTACCGCCCGATAATGATGTGGTACATTTCCGATATTATTAAATACAGCGGAATGTTCTTCTCCTTCTTCGGTTATTACCGTTTCAGCAGTTGCAACAGCAGTTGCGGTGCCGAACATATCCATTTGTCCGTTGGAAGCAACAGCCTTGACAGGAACCTGAATTTCTTCGCCCAATACCTGTTGTGCAATCCTGCGAAATTCCAGCTCTGTGAACAATTCAATCAAGGCCTCTTTATCAGGATCTTTTAGTTTTAATTCCTCTTCAATTAAATCAACAGGTACTTCACAGTGAATGGTCGCGAGTTGTTTCGAGAGAATGGCCTTGTCTTTATTGGCTTCTATTTTTTCTTTCAACTTTCCTTTTAACTGATCGGTATTCGCCAGTAAATTTTCCACCGAACCAAATTGCTGGACCAGGAGTGTGGCGGTTTTTTCACCAACACCGGGTACACCGGGAATATTATCTACCGCATCCCCCATCAATCCCAAAATATCAATGACCTGCTCCGGCCTTTCTATTCCGTATTTTGCACAAATCTCTTTCACTCCCAGTATTTCAGCTCCATTTCCCAGTCGGGCAGGTTTGTAATTATGCACATTTTCCGTCACCAACTGTCCATAATCTTTATCCGGTGTCATCATAAAGGTTTCAAATCCGCCTTATCCGCCTTGCAGCTTAAAGTGCCGATGATATCATCTGCTTCAAATCCATCCAGTTCAATTACAGGAATATTAAAGCATTGAACTATTTTCTTAATATACGGAATGGCGATCGCGATATCTTCCGGAATTTCTTCCCGATGTGCTTTGTAATCTTCAAAGGCCTCATGTCGATGCGTGGGTGCAGCCGTATCAAAGACAACAGCAATATGTGTCGGCTTTTCTTTTTAAGAATTTCAAGTAAGGTATTCGTAAAACCAAACATCGCAGAGGTGTTCAGCCCCTTTGAATTCACGCGGTGGTTATTGCTGAATGCAAAATAGGCTCTGAAAACCAATGCCAATGCGTCCAACAGAAATAATTTTTCGGTTCAGTATTCATTCGACTAAATTACTTCAAAATCCCGTAATTTGAAAATTTGAAAATGCGATAATTTGAAAATTTGCTCTCGAAGCCCAGATTGGACTAATCACACATGCGGTGGACAGGTTTAAAAAGTGTTTTAGTTAGATTTTACAGGATGATTGGATGAATGTCCATAGTGGGAGGCAGGTTTGAAGACGTAGATATTCCAATCCGCGACCATCCGTTAGATCCGATTAATCTGCGTTCCTTTCCACCAAAATCCTATTCCAATAGAAATCCATTCTGTAAAATTCCCATTCATCATCCCCCCCATCATTTCCTCCATACATCACCATCTTCAAATCAGCCCATTTTCAAATTTTCAAATTAGTATATTTGTTCATGCGTATCGACGAATTACGTGAATATTGTCTTTCAAAACCATTTACTGAAGAAACGATGCCCTTTGGCGATGATGTATTGGTTTTAAAGTGGCCGGAAAAATGTTTGCCCTCATCAGTTTATCCTCTCCGGATACGGTGAACCTGAAATGCGATGCCGTCTATGCTTCGGAACTGCGTGAACGTTATACGGAAGTGCAACCCGGATTTCATATGAATAAAAAGCTCTGGAATACCGTTTCGCTGCAAGGAAGTCTGGAGGAAAAGATGATCCAATCTTTAATCGATCACTCTTATGAAGAGGTTTTTAAAGGGCTACCGAAAAAGGTGCAGAAGGAGTTGCGCGGATGAGGGTGTGGAGATGACAGAAAGGAATGAAATGATGTTTTTCTGTGTTAGACGATTGGACCTCATTTTATTATTGGCGTTCGGTGAGTAAAACCGCAGGATGGTCATTAGCCAAAAGAACAAAAAATAAATAAAATGGCTCTCCGGAAGGAATGTTCAATTGTTGAATAACGCGCTCGGGACTTTCAGGAAAGTTGTGAAAGACTAATTGTGCCCTTTGGTCCTTCATTCGGTCAATGAGGATTTCTTTTTTGAAGGGTAATACTTCGAGTAATTTGAAAGCGCGCCCGGGAAAGTCTTTTATGAAATGGTCAGACGTGAACAGATGTGTATTGGCGTGTAATGCTTTTACATGAAATTGCCTGCAAATACTTTTCCAGGCTCCCGATTTTCGGACAGCCGCATTCGGTTCATAGATCCATGGCCCCGGTACTGCAACCGGTAAATTAGCGTCCCGCTCTTCTGTCAATGAGAATACAAATGGATTTTCATTAATGCCCGCATCATGACAATATAGCTGTTGATGATGAAATCCTTTTTTTAAATGAAACAACAACTCCCGGCATTCTCCTTCCAGGAAATAATATCCACCCGGTACGTCTCCGGTAATTGCTTCAATCCTTCACTGATATCCAACATAGGAGCCAGCTTTATCACGACTTCTGTCGATTGCGCTAACAGGGCTTCTTTCAATGATAATACATCCGGACGAAGGTCCTTCAACCGAAAGACTTTATTTCCTCCTTCACTTCTGCGGGAAGGATCTAAATAAATGAGATCAATTCCTTCCAATGACTTATGCTGAAGCATGCTTTCGGCATCACTGCAAACGATTTCTATATTCCTGAGACCAAGTATTGTAAAATTTTTTCGTGCCGCTTCACACCGTGAGGGGTCCGGTTCACAAAAGATTACAGAAGCTGCTTCCTGCGCGAAGGCCCAGCTATCTACACCAAGTCCGCCGGTGAGGTCCGCTACTTTTTTCCCTTTTACGAAAGTTGCCTTTAATAGGGCAGTGGCTTCTGAAGAGCATTGTTCAATGATGGTGGAATCCGGATAAAAAAATAGTGGGAAATTGATACCACGATGGGAGTTTCTGCTTTGCTATACGCCGTCCTTTTATCTGGTGGAGAAGGGCTTTCAAGGGTAGATTTTCTTTCCCGCATAACGCAAAGCGAGTGATGATGTGTCTTCGTTTTCATGTTCCAGTACCCATGAAACCCATTCTTCAGGGTTAAAATCCGTTTCAGCGTTCATTCCTGCAAAGAAAGCGGGATTCAGTGAGGAAGAGCCATCACTTTCGGATATTTGCACCATCAATTCCGCAAGCCCAAAGGGTTCAATCATGAAAAAACTGGCCAATTATTTCTTCCAGGATTACTGTTCGTAGTTCCTGCCGTAGTGACATTTTATGTGGTCTATATGTCCATTTTGTGGATGGATAATCTCCTGCCGATAAAGGTTCCCTTTAGCTGTGCCCGGAGCCGAGGATATCGAATTGCCGGGATTGGGAATCCTTATCATATTGGCAGTCATCACTTTTCTGGGATACCTGGGGACGCGTTTTGTGAAGAATCCTTTCTTCCTGATGTTCGAGAGCCTGATGGAGAAAACTCCCTGTTGAAGATAATTTATTCTTCAGTGAAGGATCTTATTGAGGCTTTCGTGGGAGAAAAGAAGCGGTTTAATGAACCTGTGCTCGTTACGGTAAACTCGAATCCTTCTGTTCAGCGCTTCGGATTTATTACCGAAAATGACCTTTCCCGATTGGGCTTGGCAAAGGAAAAATTGGCGGTTTACCTTCCTTTCTCCTATGGATTTAACGGGCAGTTGGTGGTAGTGGATGCCACTCAGGTACAAAAACTGGATGCTTCCGGTACAGAAATGATGAAGTTTGTAATTTCGGGGGGCGTCACTGAGATCTAAAATATTTATTTAAATTTATACAGTATGAAAAAGCATTATTTGATAATTATCGGTTTGTTGATTTCCTCACTCACCTTTGCTCAAAAAGTCAGCATCGAGCAGTCACTGGATCAATTGGGTGAAGGGTATAATCCCACTTTCAGAATTAAAATTCCGCATGCTACTGAAAAAGTAATGGAGAAAAGGTGGACGGGTTTCTTAAAAGATAATAATGCCAAAGTGAGGACATCCAAAGGTCAGATCAAAGGTGAAAACGCTATTATCAAGGGATTGGGTCCGGAGACCTTGCAGATTTTTTCGCGGCTGATAGAGGATGAAGATGGTGTACTTTTGAAAGTGGCTGTTATTAAAGGTGCTGCCTTTGTCTCGCCAACTGCCGATCCTGATTACAGCAAGAGACTGGAGTCACTCCTGTATGATTTTGCTATGAATCAGTCAAAAGATGGCCTGAATAAAAAAATTGAAATTGCAGCCGAACTGCTGGAAGATTCACAAGACGATCAAAAAGATCTGATCAAGACGAATGAACGGTTAGCGCAGGAAAATGAGAGTATGAAGAAGAGAATTGCTGAAAATGAAACAACAATTGAAGATAATATAAAAAAATCAGAAGATCTTAAAGTAAAAATTCAAGGGCAGGAAAAAAGCCTTGAAATACTGAGAGGAAAGTTCACAGAATTGAAGTAATGGATATGTCAAAAGGAGATACGATATTGGTGCTCGGTGCTGCCGGGCAAATTGGAACCGACCTTGTTACCACATTGCGTGAGACACATGGCGGGAGTAGAGTGATTGCAACGGATGTAAAAGAGCAGGCAGGTTACCTCTCAGAGAGTGGTCCTTTCTATACGCTGGATGTCCTCGATGCACAAGCCGTTGCTGATATTATTCGAAGTAATAAAGTCAAGGAAGTTTATCTGTTGGCCGCCCTGTTAAGTGCTACAGCAGAGCAGAAAATGAAAGCTGCCTGGCGACTGAATATGGAAGGATTATTTATCCTGTTGGATCTGGCGAAGGAACTCGGTGGATTAAAAATTTTCTGGCCGTCCAGTATCGCGGTCTTTGGCCCGACAACACCGCGCAATAATACGCCGCAGTATACCGTGATGGAACCTTCCACAGTTTACGGTATCAGCAAGCAGGCCGGCGAGCTGGTGCGAATATTATTTCAATAAGTTTGGTGTGGATGTGAGAAGCATTCGTTACCCCGGACTCATCAGCTACAAAGCACTCCCGGGAGGAGGAACTACCGATTATGCCGTTGATATTTATCATCAGGCCCTCGACAATGGTCACTACAATTGTTTTCTGAAAGAAGATACCGCATTGCCGATGATGTATATGCCGGATGCTATCCGTGCCACATTGGAATTGATGGAAGCACCTGCCGAAAAAGTTAAAATTCGCAGCAGTTATAACCTCGGAGGAATCAGCTTTACTCCGAAAGAAATCGCTGCAGAAATCGCGAAGCATGTCCCCGGTTTCACCATCGACTATACCCCCGACTTCCGTCAGCAAATCGCCGACTCCTGGCCCAATAGCATCGACGATTCAAGCGCCCAACAAGACTGGGGCTGGAAATGTAAATACGACCTCTCCTCCATGACCCTCGACATGCTCAGCCATCTGAAAAATGCCAGAGAAATTATTTAAGTGATTCAACATTTTTGGTCTTAGTGATCTTAGTGTCCTAAGTGCCTTAGTGGTTGTTTTCACTGATCTTTTTAATACCAAAGTATTAGTTTATTATGCAACACCCAATATATATTACGAATTCTCTTTCCCGACAGAAAGAACAGTTTATCCCCTTGAACCCGCCTTTTGTGGGACTTTATGTTTGCGGACCAACGGTGTATGGTGAAGCCCATTTAGGTCATGCACGCCCGTACATTACGTTTGATGTGATGAAGCGCTATATGCAACACCTGGGCTATAAAGTGCGTTATGTCAGGAATATCACCGATGTAGGCCATCTCGAAAATGATGCCGATGAAGGAGAAGATAAAATCGCCAAAAAAGCCCGCCTCGAACAACTCGAACCCATGGAGATCGTTGAACTTTATACCAATAGTTTTCATGATTCCATGCGTGCCCTTAACAATACTCCTCCCGGTATTGAACCGCGTGCTTCCGGACATATCATCGAACAGATCGAGATGATCCGGAAAATAATGGATAACGGTTATGCCTATGAGTCGAATGGCTCGGTGTATTTTGACGTGATATCTTACAGTAAAACGAATGATTACGGAAAGCTCAGCGGTCGCGTGATTGAGGAATTGATCTCCGGGGCAGGCAATGAACGTCGTGTGCTGGAAGGACAGGATGAAAAACGCAATCCCGCCGATTTTGCCCTCTGGAAAAAAGCATCTCCCGAACATATCATGCGCTGGCCTTCGCCCTGGAGTGATGGTTTCCCCGGCTGGCATATTGAATGTTCAGCGATGAGTAAAAAGTATCTCGGCGAAACATTCGACATTCACGGTGGGGGAATGGATCTCCTATTTCCGCATCATGAAAGTGAAATCGCGCAGTCGAAAGGAAGTTGCGGACAGGCTCCTGTGCGTTACTGGATGCATAACAATATGATCACCATCAACGGACAAAAGATGGGAAAATCATTGGGCAATTTTATTACCCTTCGTCAATTGTTTACAGGCGAGCATCCGCTGTTGCAGCAATCGTATAGCCCAATGTCAATTCGCTTTTTCATTCTTCAGGCGCATTACAGAAGTACGCTTGATTTCAGTAATGAAGGACTTCAGGCAGCAGAAAAGGGCATGAATAAGATGATGGCGGCTGTAGAATTGCTGGAGAAGTTAAAGCCCGGTGCTGCATCAACAAGTAATGTGAAAGCGATACGCGATAATTGCTACGCGGCCATGAACGACGATCTCAACACCGCGATTGCTATTTCGCACCTGTTCGAAGCCGTTAGAGTGATCAATTCAGTACATGCGGGAACAGAGCAATTGACTGCGGAGGATATTGAACATCTCAAAGAGACCATGAGGATATTCGTTTTCGATGTGCTCGGATTAAAAGCAGAGGAGAAAGTGAGTGGCGATGAACTCGATGGGGTGATGAAACTCCTGCTCGCTTTACGTGCAGATGCCAAAGTGAAAAAAGACTTCGCTACTTCTGATCGTATCCGTGATGAACTGATTAAATTGAATTTCGTGATAAAAGATGAAAAAGATGGGACCAGCTGGAGTAAAGCATAGCAGATATTTAGTACCCTCAGCCATTTGGTTATTCCTGTTGGTGACGATCAGTTCTTGTAACAATGCATCTGAAAAAGAAGATGAGAGTCAGCAAACTAACACTACACCTGTTGTTACTGTGAAAGCACCTTCCTTTCATGCGGACTCGGCCTTTTCGTTTGTGAAGCAACAGGTGGATTTTGGTCCGCGCGTTCCGAATAGTGTTGGTCATGTAAATTGCGGGTCGTGGTTGATCAGTAAGATGAAAGCGTACGCGGATACAGTCATCGAGCAATCTTTTAAAGTAAGGGCCTTCGATGGAAAAATTCTGAACAGCAGAAACATCATTGCTTCTTTTCATCCGGACCTTGGAAATCGCATTTTGTTGTGCGCGCATTGGGATACACGCCCTTTTGCCGATCAGGATGATGATAGAGAAAATGAAGCGATCGATGGTGCGAATGATGGCGCGAGTGGAGTGGGTGTGTTGATAGAGGTGGCGCGTCAACTGGCCGCTGCTAACCCTGCGCTCGGAGTGATATATCATCTTCTTTGATGCGGAGGATTATGGTCAGCCGGATGATAGTGATTTACCACGGATGGAAGATTCCTATTGTTTGGGTTCTCAGTATTGGGCAAAGAATTTACATACCCGCAACTATCAGGCAAGATATGGCATCCTGCTCGATATGGTAGGAGCACAGAATGCAAAGTTTACGCAAGAGGGAACTTCTATGCAATATGCTCCGGAGATTGTGGAGAAGGTTTGGAAAATTGCCGCGGCCTCCGGATTCAGTGACTACTTTATTAATGAACGAACCAAAGGAATTATTGATGATCATTTTTACATTAATCGGTTGGCAGGTATTAAATGTGTGGATGTGATCCATTATGAGTTTAGTAGTCCATCAAATTTTTGGACGCACTGGCATACGCATGATGATACCATCGATAAAATCGATAAGAATAGTCTCAAGGCAGTAGGTCAAACCCTGCTGGAAGTGCTCTTCCGTGAAGTACCTGCCTCTTGATTTTTTCGAATAGTGCAGTCATTGTTCGAATAATTCGCTGTTACTCTCGGGATGCTGTCTTCTATCATGTAAATAAGGATTTGATACTTAGTGCGTTAATATTCGAATAAGTCATTTTCAAACTAAATGATCTTCCAGTGAAATAAACTTTTAATTTGTAATGGTGTCCTATCAACCCCGTAAATTTGCACACTCAGTAAAATCCATTCCTTATGCGTCAACTGTTGCTCCTATTATTTTTCTTTTTAAGTGTTCTGCAGGTTGCTGCTCAGCCTCCGGGTGGTCAGGGTCGCGATTCGTCGCGGTTTAAAGCGAGTATGAAAGATTCTTCATTTATGAAGAATATGGCACCGATTGGAAAGGTAATTGGTATTTTGAGAGATTCTTCGAGCAAGGAAGCGATGGAATTTGCTTCCGTGGTGTTGATGAAAGTGCGTGACAGTTCTGTTGCCGGAGGTGCATTGACCGATGAGCGAGGGCATTTTCGTATAGAGGACGTGATGCCCGGTAGATATTTTATTCGCATCACATCTATTGGTTACCGTCAGCTCGACTCAAAGCCGTTTATGCTGAATCCGCAAGATCCTTTGAAAGATTTTGGGAATGTCTGGATGCCACCTTCTCAGCGAATTTTGAAAGAAGCAGAGGTGGTAGGGGAGAAAGTGGAGTACGTAAATTCGCTGGATAAAAAAGTCTATAACGTCGATAAAACCTTGATCAATGCAGGAGGTTCCGTCTCGGAAGTACTGCAAAATATTCCCTCTGTAAATGTGGACATAGATGGGAAGATCAGTTTGCGGGGAAGTGAACAAGTGACGATATTAATTGATGGAAAACCTTCCGGACTCACCGGTGATAACAGAGGCGCTATTCTGCAACAATTGCCGGCATCGAGTATTGATCAAATAGAAGTGGTCACGAATCCTTCTTCTAAATACGATGCCGAAGGGATGTCCGGAATTATTAATATTAAAACCAAGAAGGATAAAAATCCGGGATTAAACGGTACCGTTTCCGTTGGTGCAGGGACAAATGATAAGTACAATGCAGCGCTTAATCTGAATCGGAGAACAAAGACGCATAATGCCTTTTTGAATTATTCTTTCCGTGATGATAGAAGGGATTTTGAAAGTAACAGCGATCGAACGAATACCTATAATGATACCACTACTTATTTTATATCTGAAAGTGACGGACATAATGATAACCTTTCCCATAATATTAGGGGTGGCATTGATTTTTATCTCAACGATTACAATACACTCGGATTTTCCGGCGGCTACAATATGCGGGATGAGAATCGCAGAGATTTATCACTGACAAGGCTTCTGGATGAAGAAAGAACTTCCATCAGCGGATTTGATCGCCTTTCAAAAACGATAGAAGACAATACCAGTGGAGACGGAAGTATAGATTACCGCCGCACTTTTCCGAACAGTAAACGCGAACTCACTGCGAACGTTAACCTGAATGTTTTTGACCGGAATGCGGAAAATACTTTGTCTACATTTATCCCGGCTCCGGGATTTGATCTGAATCAACGCATCAATACGGAAAGTTATTCCTACAATGGAACCGGACAAGTCGATTATATATTGCCCTACGAAAGTTTTAGAATAGAATCCGGATTGAAAACTTCATATCGTACCAACGATAGCCGCCAATCGTCCGATCGTTTTGATTTCGATAGTAATGTTTGGAATCAGGATACTTCCTTCACCGACCGGTTTATTTTTTCAGAGTGGGTATATGCCGCCTATCTGCAATGGAGCGGTCGATGGAAAGTGTTTGAACTGAGTGCAGGACTTCGGGCAGAGCAAACGTTTATCGAGGGAGATTCTAAAAGTGCAGATACCATTTTTACACGGGACTTCCTTAATCTTTTCCCTCCGCAGCTATTAAATATAGTTTTAAGGAGGGCAGGGATGTTCAGTTGAGTTATAGTCGCAGGATAAACCGTCCGCGGGAAATGCAATTGAATCCGTTCCGGAATGTATCCGATTCATTGAATATTTTTATCGGGAACCCTGCTATCCTTCCCGAGTTGACGCATTCACTCGAGTTCGGCTATATAGGCCGTTATGGAGAACAAAACATTTCCGCCAATGTCTTTTACCGGTATACCAACGATAATTCGCAGCGATTCAGAAAGGTGGATACAGTGACGAATGTATCTACGCAATCATTCATCAACTATAACTCTACTGAAAATTTAGGCTTCGAATTGATCTTCCGGAATTCCTTCCTGAAATTATTTACCACATCCGCCAGCTTCACCGTGTTTTATAATACCGTTGATGGCACCAATGTGGAAGACGATCTGGTAAGCGATGTATGGAGCGGAGATTTCCGCGGATCGATATCCGTAAAATTATCAAAGCAATTGTCAGCACAATTCACAGGCAATTACATGGCACCGCGTGAACAACCACAAGGAACATTTAAAGGAATGAGTGGTGTTGATTTTGGTTTCAAGTATGATTTCAAAGGAGGAAAATGGTCACTCAATGGTTCCGTTACCGATATTTTTGATACGCGAAATATGGTGATCGATAACAGAGCCGATGGGGTGCGCCTGGAATTCACCAGAAAACGGGAATCCAGAGTCGCCAGTTTTACGCTTAGCTTCCGTTTCGGAAAAGCTGAACAAGGTAAAGACAGAAGAAAAGGTAACAGACAAAATAATGACCAGATGCAGCAGAATGACATGCTCGACTTCTAGCTACTAATCGATACGAATTCGCCGCACGAATTTTAAACGAAATACGAATGTTACGAATGTTACGAATGTTACGAGAATCTATCCGCGAAAATCATAAAAATCAGCGTCACTTGTCTCGGCGCAGAATGTGACGAGATCAGCGTTCCCTAAAAAGTATTAATGTATTGAAAAGTATTATATGCATCGTCGGAAGTTTATAAAGAAGAGAGCGAAATACGAAAATGCACGAAAGGACGAAATACGAAAGGATACGAATAATGTTTGGACATGCGAAGTCTAATCCGTGAAAATCCTAAAAAATCAGCGTAATCTGCGTTCCCTAAGAAATATTAATGTATTGAAAAGTATTATATGCATCGTCTCTTCCGGCAACCATCAGGCATTGATCGATTACAGTAAAAAAGGAAAAGTCGCCCAACTCGCCATCCCCACCAACGAGCATTACCTCCCCTTGCTCTACACCCTCGCGCTACAAGATAGAAAAGACCAACTTAGCTTCTTCAACGAAAAGACCGTGATGGGATCAGTTTCCATGCGGTCGGTGTTGTTGACCAGTTAATACTTTTTAAATTGGTTTTTCGTTGTCAATCTATCCTAGCCTCAACAAAAGACACCTTCCTGTTCTACTCTTGCCCGGCCCCACATCCCTTCCAACCTCCCTTCTCCATCCGTACATTCGCACCCTCCGTAACCATCCGTAATCCTGTCTGCCGTCATGTTTCGTATATTCGTGAACTTTCGTATTTCGTATATTCGTGAACTTTCGTATTTCGTATTTCGTAATTTCGTATCCGATTCGTATTTCGTAACCCCCCTATGCCAAAACCAACACCAGCTTTCAGGAAATATATAAAGTACATTTGGATCCTCCTCTTTGCTCCGGTCCTCTTTGTCTTCCTGATGGTTGGACTTACTGCCTGGGGTGTTTTTGGAGAGCTGCCTACTTTCGAAGAGCTTGAGAATCCTAAGAGTAGTCTGGCCAGTGAAGTGTATTCAGCCGATATGAAAACGCTGGGCAAGTATTATTTTCAAAATCGTGTAAATATTCATTTTCAGGATCTTTCCCCCAATCTCGTCAATGCCCTGAAAGCGACGGAGGATGTCCGTTTTGAGGAGCATTCCGGAGTGGATATCAAGGGCCTCATGCGGGTATTTGTAAAAACCATCATTCTTCAGCAGGATGCCGGAGGAGGGAGTACCATCACCCAGCAGTTGGCAAAAAATCTCTTCCCCCGTGAAAACATGAGTAAGTTGCAACTCATTATTCGTAAATTGAAGGAATGGATTATCGCTGTTAAACTGGAACGCAACTATACCAAGCAGGAGATTCTGGCGATGTATTTGAATACTGTTGAATTTGGAAACAATGCTTTCGGAATTAAATCCGCCGCTACCACTTATTTCGGAAAGCAACCGCTGGAAGTGAAAATAGAAGAAGCTGCCTTGCTGATCGGGTTATTGCAGGCACCTTCCCGCTACAATCCTGTACGTAATCCTGAAAGCGCCACCTTTAGAAGAAATACTGTAATTGGTCAGCTGGCGAAGTATAAATTTATCACTGTTGAGCAAAAAGATTCCTTACTAAAATTACCAATTAAACTTAACTTCCGTCAGGAAGGTCATACGGAGGGATTAGCCCAATATTTCCGGGAGACCTTACGTCAGGATTTATTGAGATGGTGCAAAGAGCATAAGAAAGCAGACGGCAAACCTTACAATCTCTACCGCGACGGACTCCGTATCTACACCACGATAGATACCCGCATGCAGCGGTATGCCGAAGAAGCCGTGAAAGAGCATATGACGGACTTGCAGAAATCTTTTCGGGAGCATTGGAAGGGTAGGGTAGCATGGGAAGATCAGCCGCAGATTATCGACGATGCCATGAAGCAAAGTGAGCGTTACCGTACCATGAAAGATACCGGCGCAACAGAAGCGGATATTAAGAAAGCCTTCAATAAAAAGATAGAGATGAAAGTTTTTTCATGGAAAGGAGAAGTAGATACATTACTCTCCCCACTCGATTCTATTAAGTATTATAAAATGTTTTACCAAACCGGTTTTATGTCGATGGAACCGCAGACAGGATATGTACGAGCCTGGGTTGGTGGGAATGATTACAAGTATTTCCAATATGATCACGTTAAAGATGGTAAGCGTCAGGTAGGATCTACCTTTAAACCCTTCCTCTATACACTGGCCATGCAGGAAGGCTATTCGCCCTGTTATGAAGTGCCCAATGTACCGGTGACCATTGTTGATGAAGCGGGCGTGCCCTGGACACCTTCCAACTCTGATGGTAAATATGGAGGCATGTTATCCTTGAAAGAAGCGCTCGCCGAATCTGTAAATTGCATCTCCGCTTATCTGATGAAACAGTTTGGTGCGGAAGCAGTGGTGCAGGTGGCCAGAAAGATGGGCATCACCTCACCCATCGATCCTTTTCCTTCCATCGCTCTCGGAACTGCGGATGTTTCGGTCTTTGAGATGGTCGCGGCCTATTGTACGTTTGCCAATAAAGGGGTGTATACTGAACCGCAATACATTCTTCGAATTGAAGATAAAAACGGAGTCGTACTTCAGGATTTTGTTCCGCGAAAAATTGAAGCGATCAGTGAAGAAACGGCCTACCTGATGCTCGACCTGATGAAAGGTGTAACCCTGGGAGGTACCGGAGCCCGACTACGCGGATCAAAATATGGATTTACAAATCCTATAGCAGGTAAAACAGGGACCACGCAGAATAACAGTGATGGCTGGTTCATGGGCATCACACCGGATTTAGTGAGTGGGGCATGGGCCGGATGCGAAGATCGTTCTGTTCATTTCAGAACCACACAACTCGGACAAGGCGCGAATGTAGCCTTACCTACCTGGGGTTTGTATATGAAAAAAGTATTCGCTGATCCTACCCTCAATTATTCAAAGGGAGATTTTGAAAGGCCTGAAAAACCGATAGGAGTAGAGCTCGATTGCAAGAAGTACAAGAACCCCGCACAACAGCAAAATGGGAAAGATGATTTCGGGATTTAGTTGGGGTATCCTCCAATCGAAGCGTTCATTTTTTACTACTTTTACGAAATATTATTACGTATGAACAAAGTAGTAAAAGGCGCAGAAGATGCCATTCAGGATATCAAAGATGGAGAAGTAATTATGCTCGGAGGGTTTGGTCTCTGCGGTATTCCCGAAAATTGCATTGCTGCATTGGTAAAAAAAGGCGTAAAAGATTTAACCTGTATCTCCAATAACGCGGGAGTCGATGATTTTGGAATCGGCCTGATGCTCAAAACGCGACAGGTAAAGAAAATGATCTCTTCTTATGTAGGAGAAAATGCTGAATTTGAAAGACAGCTTTTGAGTGGTGAATTGGAAGTAGATTTAATCCCTCAGGGAACTTTAGCTACACGTTGCATGGCGGCAGCATATGGTATGCCTGCTGTATGGGTGAGAGCGGGAGTAGGTACCGAGGTGGCCGAAGGCAAGGAAGTCCGTAATTTCAATGGAATTGATTACCTCCTTGAATATGCTTTCGATGCCGCATTTTCAATCGTGAAAGCATGGAAAGGCGATACCCATGGAAATCTCATCTTCCGTAAAACAACACGCAACTTCAATATGCCCATGGCGATGGCAGGGAAAATTACCATTGCAGAAGTGGAAGAGTTGGTCCCCGCAGGTGAACTTGATCCGGATGGTATTCATGTTCCGGGAATTTATGTTCACAGAATATTTCAGGGCGCAGATTACGAAAAGCGTATTGAACAACGTACCATTCGGTCAAAATCATAATAAATCATAACCATCATAATAAATCAGTGGCCCATAGTCATCATTAAAGGAACCGAAATGTTAGATAAAAACGGAATTGCAAAACGTATCGCGAAAGAAGTGAAAGACGGATATTACGTTAACCTGGGAATCGGTATTCCAACCCTGGTGGCAAACTATATTCCTCCGGGCATGGACGTTACCCTGCAATCTGAAAACGGAATGCTCGGTATGGGACCATTTCCTTTTGAAGGAGAAGAAGATCCGGATCTGATAAATGCCGGCAAACAAACGATTACCGAAGTTCCCGGTACAGCCTATTTTGACTCTGCATTGAGCTTTGGTATGATCCGCGCAGGAAAAGTGGACCTTACCATTTTGGGTGCGATGGAAGTGAGCGAAGATGGAGATATCGCCAACTGGAAAATTCCGGGTAAGATGGTGAAAGGCATGGGAGGAGCAATGGATCTGGTGGCAGCAGCGAAAAATATCATTGTAGCCATGCAACATGTAAATAAAGCCGGCGAAAGCAAATTGTTACCTTCCTGTTCGTTGCCGCTTACCGGAGTAAAATGTGTGAAGAAGATCGTAACAGAACTCGCCGTGCTCGATGTTGTTCCCGGCAAAGGATTTGTATTGCTCGAACGGGCACCTGGTGTAACGGTGGAGGAGATACGAAAAGCCACAGCGGGGAAATTAATTGTGGAGGGGGAAATACCGGAGATGAAACTGGATGAATAATGATTAAACCGGGAATTTATTTTGAAAAACTCAGGACATTTCATCTCCTGATAATTCTGGCAGCGCTATATGGATTGTTAGGAGTTTATCAAATTATTCCTCTTCGCCCGCAATCCGTTCACCAATGGGCACAATGCGACAGGGCTTCCGTGGCATGGAATTATTACGTGAACCATGCAGATTTTTTTCATCCTCAGGTGAACAATACCGATAATGGAACAGGTGTTACCGGTCTTGAGTTTCCAATCGTGCAATACTTCGTTTCGATTTTATATCGTCTCTTCGGATTTCATGAATGGTTGTACAGACTTGTCACATTAATTGTATTTACAATCGGTGCCACCTCCGTATTTCGATTGAGTGATTATTTTGTGAAAAATAAACTGCATGCTTTACTTATCATGTTACTCTATGTATGTTCACCATTATTGACCTTTTATTCCTGCAGTTTCTTACCTGATATCTATAGTCTCAGCTTTGCGATGATGTCCTGGTCGGCATTGGTCAGTTACGCCAAAACCCGTGAAGATCGATTTAAATGGTTGTGGTGGTTAACGATGACCGTCTCTTTTCTTATCAAGCCCAATTCTATGATACATCTTCCCGCCATGGGTTTATTTTTATATCAGAATAAACTTTGGACTCGTCAGACAGGTCTGAAATATTTTTCATTTTTTGCAATAGCGGTAATTTCAACTTTTTGTTGGTATGCTTACGCTTCATGGTTGAGTAAAAGCACTCAATCAGAAGTCTTTCTGTTAGAGATGCGCCCTCCGAAAAGTTGGCAGGAAATGAAAGATGTATGGGAGATTGTAAGTAAGGACTGGATAGAAAGGATTTATCATCCGGTAATTCTTTCCATTATTTTAATTGCAGGTGTTATCTCGATTCTTCTTTCGAATCCTTTGAAAGGAGGATTATCCGCATATGTCTTACTGATGATGGCGGGAGGCACTGCCTTTTTGTATGTAATGTTATTGCAATTGTCGTATCATGATTACTATTTCATTACTATGTTTCCACTGGTTTTATTCTTATTATTTATTATCAGAGATACCTTTCATAGAAAGATGAATGCAAATGGTCATGCGGTTTTTACAATCTGTGTATTGATGGCAGTTGGTTTTCAGTTTTATTTTTCCAAGACGCATTTAAGAACAAGTCATAAAAAGGATAATTGGAAATATGGTTCAACCGCTAATGATATTTATTTCAAACCTGATTTAATCCTGAAAGCCGGTAATATAAAACTAAACGATCAGGTAGTTGTGGTTTTTGATCATTCGCCGAATATCTCTTTGTATTTGATGGGACTCAAAGGAGTAACCATTCCTTACCGAAAGGTACAGGAAACATTGATGGGATATCTCCATACAGGCAGGTATAATTTTGTCATTTTTAATAAGAAAAGTCAAATTGAAGGTGTAACATTCAATGCGAAAGACTTTCCTCTTGACTATTTAGGTGAAGCAAACGAAGTTCAGATATTTAAAGTATCTTCATCTTTTCAACCAGATGGAAATCAGGAACCATTGTCACCTTGGAATTAATAAATGTCTTTACTTATTCCAAAATCTTTTAAGAAGGCATTAACGAAAAAGTAGTTTTATTCATTTAGCCTAAGCAAAAAATTATCCCAGTAAATTCTTTTTACACCATCATTTACACCATAAACTTTAATCAGGGCATCATCCGGTATCTTTTTGTTCAAATCAATTTTTAATTTAACTTCAAACCATTTATTTACTTCTTTTATGCTTCTTTGAACTTCAACACCTTCCCAAAGTATATTTTGACCTTCTTTTGTTTCGATTGAAAAAGCCAGTTTTGCTTTTGCACTCATGTCTCGAACCAGTACCCATGCAATCAACTCGGCAGATTTTGGATGAGCAACTTTCAGATCACTCCAGTTCAACTTCATGGTTGAGGTGTAAGGTATCCCCGAATCAGTTACTGTACAGAATAAACCACTGCTCGAAGTTTCCCGACTAACATTTTGCCCATCCGTCCAATGACCAATGGCCTCAAAGTCATTGAGGTATTCATTATCAGCTTTTTCTTTCTTACAACTAATGAAAAAAGTGGAGCATATAGTAAATAAGAGAAGTAGTGCTTTATTCATATCGGCCGTATTTATTGGTATGCAAATTTATATTAAATAATCATTGCTTATAAACTATTGATTTACACATATGTCTAATGTTTTATGGCTGCTTGCATAATTATGTGGTCAGATGGAATTACTTATATTTGAACCAGATTTATTTTATAACTAAATACCAATTACTATACAACATAAGCAATGTTTTCAAGGAAAAATAATTGGTCTGTTGTTGCTATTCTAATAATTGTAATTACAGGATTTCTGGTTGATTCCGATTTTAAGCTATGGAAGAAAACAGAGCGTGTAATTGAGAATGATGTACGGTATTATTATGGTTACCTTCCTGCTAAATATATTTATAAAGACATTAAAGTTGAAAGGGATAATTATCAGTACTCGGAAGATGGATATTGGTTTTGGACGAAACGCTATGAAAGTGGAAAGTATGATTTTGGAAGAACGTATGGAGTAGCCCTTTTATATTCGCCATTTTTCTGGGCGGGCGATGCCGCTGCTAAGATGTTTGAATATCCTGTAACCGGGTTTTCGGAGCCTTACAAGTACTTTTTACTCTTGAGTGCTTTGTTTTATATGTCCCTCGGACTGTTAATCGTTCGCAAATTATTGTTATATCTGAAGTTTTCTGATAAAGTAACAGCCTTGACTCTTCTCTTGCTGGGATTGGGAACTAATCTTTTTGCTTATTCAACGCAGTCCGGTGCTTATCCTCATGTGTATAATTTTTTTCTTATTGCGGTATTTATTTATTATTCGGTTCAATGGCATGAAAATGGAAAATCTTTGTTCAGTTTCATTGGTATTTCACTCTCATATGCATTGATATTGTTAATTTCATTTGCGAACGGGGTAATTCTTTTATTCTTCATTTTTTATCAATGGAAATCTTTCGAAGAGCTATCTGAAAAGCGAATTCCTTTGTATCAGGTTCTTGTTTTTTTTGTAGTTGTAATAGGGGTATGGTGGCCTCAATTTGATTATTGGAAAATGATGACCGGAAGTATTTTGGGGGCAACAGACAGTTCTGAAAAATACTTTTTTTCAGAGCCGGTTTTTCTAAAGGGGTTATTCAGTTTCAGGAAAGGCTGGTTAATATATACACCGGCAATGTTTCTGGCTTTTATTGGAATGATTATGTTATATTTTAAAAGGAGAACTTCATT
Source organism: Bacteroidota bacterium (assembly GCA_016713925.1). Classification (NCBI taxonomy): domain Bacteria; kingdom Pseudomonadati; phylum Bacteroidota; species Bacteroidota bacterium. Next base: position 1,001,675 of record JADJOH010000002.1, on the reverse strand, counting down.
CTATCCTGTTATTATTACTTCAATTGCTTCTTTGTATGTAACATTTTCATGGTGGAATTGGTGGTATGGCGGATCATTTGGACAAAGAGCATTGGTGGATACTTATGCATTATACGCTATTCCGCTGGCAGCTTTTATATCTTATTTGTTTACAAAGTCGTTACCGGCGAGAGTTGCAATAGCCGGTGTAATTGGGTTTTTAATCTGGCTAAACATATTCCAGACCTATCAATTTGAGAAGGGGTCATTGCATTATTGCGCTATGAATAAGAAGTTATATTTAAATCAGTTTGGGAAATTGGAAAAAGTGAAGGATTTTGATTCATTACTGGAATTTCCAAATGATGCGGATGCTAAAAGTGGAAATCGTTAGTCCTTATCAACACTAATTATTATGAAACTAAACCGTGATATTAGGATAGTAGAATTGTTACCCATCGTTCTGCTATTTGCCGGTTTACTCCTTTTCCCTGTGTCTATGATGAATAGGGATTTTTCAAGGATTCCGGGCGATAAGGGCGACGCCCGATTTAATAACTATATTCTTGAGCATGGTTATAAGTATGCAAAGGGTGAAGTTCCTGATTATTGGGATGCCCCATTTCTCTACCCTCATCGAAACACCATCGCCCTTTCTGATAACCTTCTCGGCACACTGCCCGTTTATATTTTTTTTAGATCACTGAAGTGTGACAAAGAGACATCCTTTCAATGGTGGTTTTTATCCATGTTTGCTTTGAATTTTTTGGGCTGTTACCTTGCTTTAAGAAAGTGGTCAGGAAATGTATTATTATCTTCCTGCGGTGCTTATATTTATGCTTTTTCCATTTATCTGCTTGGTCATATTAATCATGTTCAAATTCTTCCTAAATTCATTGCTCCTCTGGTACTTTTTTGGTTTTGGCAATATTTGAGTAAGAAAAGAATTGTTTCTCTTGCTTTTGCTGTTACAGGACTTACCTATCAGTTTTATTGCGGTATGTATTTGGGTTTCTTTCTGTTCTATGTAATGCTTTTCATGATCATAAGTTATCTGGTTATTTATCGCGATACAGAAATTTTTAAGCAATTTATTCAGCGAAAAACTGCTCTAACAATAGGTGGAATAATTGTAGTGAACCTGGCATTACTTTACCCGATGTTGTCACATTATATACCTGTTTCCGGTCAACTGGGATTCAGAAGTTTTAATGAGATTTCTTTGTATTTACCGAGATGGAGTTCGTACTTTTTTTCCACTCCGGAGTCCTATTTATGGAATAATCTTTCTTATCATTTACGTGATTCCGAAGTGTATTGGTGGGAGAATTTTTTATTCTGCGGAATTCTTCCTTGGATAGCAGTGCTTCTCCTTCCGGTGTTGTGGCTTCATAAGGGGGTGAAGATGGAAACAAAAAAGTTTTTAGGGTTTTTAGTGGCAACCTTTTTTTTATGCGTTTTGTTTTCAATAAAATTTGATGGATTTACCTTCTATAAATTGATCGTTAACATGCCTGGTTTTGGTTCCATGAGGTCGATTAACCGTATAATAAATATTATCATTATTTTTCAGATAGTCATTTTTGTATTCGTGTTCAAGGGTCTACAGGAAAAATATAAGCTGGCCGGCAAAGTAATGCTATTTCTCCCGCTGATGGTTGTCATTGATAATAGTGTAACCTATTGGGAACGGACTTTTAGTAAGGTTGAAGTTCAAAATGAAGTAAAAGCAGTCGCGGATAGAATAGCTGCTCAACAGAACCCTTCTTACAAGGCAATAGCATACCAGCATAAGAATTTTTTTGGTAAAGAAACCCCGTCACACTTAAATGTAATGTTGGCCTGTCAGGATTTGAATATTAAATGTGTAAATGCCTATACCGGATTATTTCCTCCGAATTTTCAGGGTTTCGCAGATACAGAAGGCATTGATTCCCTTTATCGATGGATGAATTATAATCATTCGGATACTTCAAGCATACAAATAATTACTGAATTCGATTTTAGTTTCAGGCATAGACAGCATGGACGTTTGATAAGTTCAAACGATAAAGTTGTTTTACGGGATTCAACCGGTGGTGGTAGGTTATATATAGGTGCAGAAAAGGGTGCTGTAGGAGAATATTGGGATGTAATAACTATGCAGGATGGTAAGAAAATTATTCGTTCGCAACATGATAAATTTGTTTGTGCGGAATTGTCTTCCGTTGGTGAGATAGTTTCAAACAGAGATGCGCCCGGTTATTGGGAATCTTTCATTTTTGAAGACGTGAAGGATGATTTTTTTATTATAAAAGCAGCGAATGAAAAATACATCGGAATTACCCCTGATCAGAAGTTAATCGCAAACGAAGTTAAAGAACGGGCTAGTCTTTTTAAACTCGAGAGATAGAAGATGTGGCGGATGACCTTTAATGTCACATTCAAAAAGTAGTATTTTAGAAATTTAAAAACCTGGAATTCAAATCGATTTTATGGAATTTTATTTCTCCCAGATTTATTGTTTTTATACCATTTTCTAATCTGGCTGTATCTGGTCTTATATCATCCCTTATCATATTATAATAGGTTGGTGATACCATCCAGTGGTAGAAATCATAATCACTGTAAATCTCAAATGTCCCATCAGATTTTGAAGTGGTAAAATAATGGTTAATCCACCATTCATCCCACGCTAATACGCCCGCTCCGTCTATAGGATTTCCGGATTCATCGACCACTCTGCCAACGATTCTGAAATAGTTATTGGAACTGAAATTATAGTAATTGTCCGGACAGAAACATTTTCCTTTAGAAATTGTGGGATCGAATATTTTTATTACTTCGTTCATCGGCTTTGGTGTACCGTGAACCATCCTGCCCAAACTATTTTTTGTATATCCATTCTGTGAAACCACGCCAAGAAAATTTTGATGATAACCACCCCATTCAACATCTTTATACTGCCACCAGGAATATCCCATTCCGCCACAGTTTGCATTTTGTTCTATTGTTTTTTGTGCAAACTCCACTTGATTGGAATAAGGAATGCTGTCATTGTTGGAAGGAATTCCTGTCTCTCCGATTATCCATGGCTTATTCACATATTTAGAATACCAATACATTTCATTCCGCACCTGATCTTTCTCGTATTCATAAGGATGAAAAGAAATAAAATCAACATTTACCAAATTAGGGTCCCATTCAAACACTTCACGTTGGCAAGCTAATCCTATAGTTGTTAATTGATGTGGTGAGTATTTCTTGACAATGTTATGCCATCTGCGGGTAAAAGTATAAACGGATCCTTTGTTGCGTTGCCGGTCATCAAAGTAAAGTGGTTCGTTAAAAAAATCATAAGCCATTAAAGTAGGATTGTCTTTAAATCGATCTGCAATTTTACCGAGAAACACTTCTGTTATTGGTGCTTCAGGAAATACTTTTAAAGTGAAAATTACCTTTAGTCCTGCATTTTCTGCACACGCAAGCAGATCTTCAACGGCTTCGAAATAAAGATTCATTATAGAATCGCCTTCCATTTTAAACCTTTTATCTATTGAAGAAAAATGATTCACTCGAAAGGCAACTTTTCCTGTGTTTTTATTCTGAACTTCAAATTCACCTATGCCTGTAATTCGTACAGCGTTATATCCCATGTCATGGATCAAAACAAATGTGTGAAAGAGTTCTGCTAAACATGAATCTTTATTTGTTGTATAATAATCCTTTTCCGGGATATACCCCATATAAACAGATGGCCAAAATACAGTATCATTTTTGCGTAAAGTGGTTACAAAATTGATGGCCTTCAGGTGCCAGGGTTTTCCTTCAAGTAAGAATTTGTTGTTTTTAATGCTGATAAAACGTGAATCGGGCTTTTCACTTGAAGCAGGAATTATTTGGGTTTTTTTATGCTGAAAATAAAAATAGCTGAATCCGACACCTGTAAAGAGTATAAATAAAGAGGGTAGAAGAACTATTTTACGTATTAGCTGGCGAAATCCGGACATATTCATTAATTCAGTATGCAACGAAACTATTTAAATTAATGATTGCAATTGTGTTTAAAAAATCATAAAATATCCTATTGAATTGAATGACAGTAAATAACATATATTGATTAGCGGTTTCGAATTACAGCAGTTTAGATAAATTTGCCAAATGGTTAGTATATTTTCTAAAAATGTAGTGGCGGATACTCAAACCTCACGTTTTTCAATTTCTTCGATCTGGGTGCTGATCGTAATTATTGTACTTTGCCAGTATTTTTTCAAAATTGCTGTTTCGCCGGATTTGAATTTTTTATCATGGGATGTGTATGGCTATTATTCTTATTTACCGTTCAATCTTATTTATCATGATCCCGGTATGACCAATTCTGAGGTCGTGGATGCGATTTTTAAACAATATAATCCTTCTAGCACGTATTATCAGGCCTTCAGAATGGAGAACGGGAATTGGATTTCCAGCTATGCCATTGGAATGTCATTCCTCTATCTTCCTTTTTTCTTAATAGCGTGCATATGGGCGTCGTTGTTTGGCTTTCCGGTGGATGGATTTTCACCACCCTTTCAGATTATAATTTCAATGGGAATGATGATTTACTTTTTTATTGGCCTTTTCTTTTTTAGAAAATTATTGCTGAATTATTTTTCCGATAAAGTAACTGGTATTACCATTTTATTGTTGGTTTTAAGTACTAATATTTTTCATGAAGTATTTAATGATGGACTGGAACCACATAATGTACTTTTTGCCCTGTATGGGGTATTGATGTATTATACGGATTTGTGGTATCGCGTTCCCTCTGTTCAAAAATCAGTAAGATTAGGTGCAGTTGTTGGACTTATGCTCATGATTAGAGGAAGTGAAATCGTTTCTTTAATCCTTGTTTTTCTATGGGGGATAGGTTCAATGAATGACCTTAAAAAAAGAGTTGAATTTATATTTTCTAATTTCAAGTTGGTTGCGGTGGCTATGATTACAGCTATTCTTGTTTTTTTACCTCAAATTATACATTGGAAATATATTACAGGTCATTGGTATTTCAATAATTATAAGATGGCAGAGGGATTTAATCTTCTTCGCCCTAACTTGATCCCATTCTTTTTTAGCTTTAAGAAAGGTGTGTTTGTTTATACTCCCGCTGTTTTAGTTTTTATTGGATCCCTTTTTCTTAGGAAGTTTCGAAATTCAGGTACAGCATGGGCTATTATTATTTTTCTGGTATTAAATACGTATCTGATATCATGTTGGTTGGTATGGTGGGGGGCTACCAGTTTTGGCAGCAGATATTTTTCGCAATCGCTTGCTGTGTTTGCGATACCCTTTGGATTTTTAGTTGACAGAATTTTACATAGGAATTTGATTGTGAAATGGGCGTTTTTTGGTGTGTTTTCGATATTGATTTTTTTAAATGGTTTTCAAACATGGCAATTCACCAAATCTATATTGCATGGGGAACGGATGACCTATGCTTACTATAAAAAGATTTTTTTAAAAACCTCGTTACCTGAAGGCAGTTGGGATTTACTTGAGCCTGATCTGGAGTTTCCCGGAACCAATGATTTCCCTGTAAATGGTAAATTCAGATCACGTACCATTTGTTACTTTGATGCGGACTCAATGAATACTCTTTTTATCGGGAATGAATTTATTGATACTACGTTTTCTTTCAATGGAAAAAATTCAGTGAAACTGTCGAAAGAAAATATCTATTCGCCTACTTTCAGAATGCCAATGAAAGAACTTACGGACAAAGACTATCTTTGGGTAAGAATAACCTTTAATTATTTTCCGGTTGTGGATTTGAAAAAAAATCCGGCAAGTCTCATTGTGAATATGCAGATTTACGGAAATTGCAGGGATCATACGAAGTACAGGGCGCTGGATTTGGAGTCATTACCTTATGTTGTAGGTGAATGGAATCAGGCTACTTTCTACTATTTGACACCGCGATTGTTTACAAGAGAGGATAAACTTGTAGTGTATACTTATCTACGTGGTGAGGAACCTTTATATCTGGATAATTTTAAAGTGGTCGCTTTGGAACCCCTTTAGTCCATAAAGTGGTTTTGAAAGGATGACTTGATAATCAAATTCTTAATGTGTCTTATTAGAATTACTATCTTTGCCAGTCCAAATTCCGGTTGACTGTGATTGTCGAAAGATTCTTTGAGTTGTTTATGATTGAGCTGAAAGCGAATAAACAGCTTTGGTCTTATTATAAATACCATACTGATTTAAATAGTTTAGAGTTCCGAAAAGCCTATTTCTGTCAGAGATTACAATATATCGCAGATCAATTTGTAAAAAAAGAATCATTGACCTGGGATCTGGGTTGTGGATACGGAACTACAGCACTTTTTCTTGCACTGAACGGATTTAAAATTCATGGCACCACACTGGAGTTTTATTTTAAGGAAATCCCTGAGCGAATGAAATACTGGTCTCAGTTTGGAGATGTTTCGGGATTTACTTTTGATTATGAAGACCTGTTTGATACAACTGTGAAAAGAGATCAGTTTGATTATATCATCGTTCAGGATACACTCCATCATTTGGAGCCTTTACAGGATGCCTTGCATATTCTTCATGATCATCTTAAACCTGATGGAAAGATGGTGGTTATTGAAGAGAACGGGAATAATATTATCCAGTCACTTAAATTGTATAAGCAGCGTGGCAATAAGCGTATCATAGAATTTTATGATGAACGCCTCAAGAAAACGATTCTATTGGGGAATGAAAATATCCGTTCATTGAAAAGATGGAAAACTGAACTGCAGAAACAACGGCTTCTGATAGATGAAAAGAGTGTTCAGTATATTCGGGCATTTCCCCCTCAGCTTTTTAACAAGTATGGATACACACGGGCTATAGAAAGGGAGCAAAAGCTTTGGAAAAAAAATAATCTTGCACGCGAATATTTTTTCTTCGGGATTAATTTCGTCGCGAGACCAAATGATAAGATTCCTTCTTAAAAGTGTGGAATTTGCAAGATTTCGTAAGAAAGTAAATTATAAGATATGTCACAAAAACTTTCAATTGTTATTCCGGCGTACAACGAAGCAAGAACAATACACCTTATTCTTGATAAAGTAAGGGCTGTGAAATTAATTGGTGATCTTGAGATGGAAGTGATCATTGTCAATGATTTTTCAACAGATACTACACTCGAAGCTTTGGACAACTATAAGAAACAACATCCCGATTTTCTGATTACTGTTTTTTCTCAGCCTTATAATATGGGTAAAGGAGCTGCATTGCATAGAGGGATTAAAGAGGCATCAGGTGAATATTTGATTATTCAGGATGCGGATTTGGAATATGATCCACAGGAATACAATCGCCTGCTTCAGCCGATACTGGATGGTTTTGCAGATGTGGTGTATGGTTCCAGATTTATCGGCGGACGACCTCATCGCATTTTATTCTTCTGGCATACCATTGGAAATAAGTTTCTCACGACCCTGTCTAATATGTTTACCAACCTTAATCTTACAGATATGGAAACTTGTTATAAACTCTTTAAACGAGAAGTGATACAATCTGTAAAGCTAATCGAAAGCAGATTCGGTTTCGAGCCTGAAGTTACTGCAAAAATAGCACGCATTCCTGATTTGCGTATTTACGAAGTTGGTATTTCCTATTATGGCCGTACCTATGCCGAAGGTAAGAAGATAAACTGGAAGGATGGGTTCAGAGCGATTTATTGCATATTGAGATATAATCTTTTTTCCTGACTAGCATTGGAAGAATTGACAGATAAAGTTGTACCGGAAAAACACAAAAGCAAATTTAACATTTCATGAGCTCCTTCCATTTTAAGCAAATAGATCCGGAGGGTTTACACACGCTCGAAGCAATCTCAGATGCAGCGCGTTTTAACGCATGGATGTTTGAGCAGGTACAGCCCTATATGAAGGGAAAAATTCTGGAAATCGGAAGTGGAATCGGAAATATTTCAAAGTATTTTATTGCAATGGAATCCGACATCACATTAAGTGACATAAGGGAAAATTATTGCAATGCATTACAGAATAAGTTTCCGCAGCAAAATGTCCTGAAGCTAGACCTTGTTCATCCTGATTTTGCCAATGAATACGCAGACCTTCTGCATTCCTTTGATTCAACGTTTGCACTTAATGTGATTGAACATATAGAAGATGACGCGCTTGCTTTAACGAATATGATTTCTTTAATTAAACCTGGTGGCAGCGTATTCATACTTGTACCTGCTGGCCCATATCTTTATAATGAAATCGATAAAGGACTCCTTCATTTCAAAAGATATAAAATGAAAGATTTGCTTAATCTTTTCTCTGGTTCGGGACTTTTTATTGAAAAATATTGGCACTTTAACGCACTCGGCATCCCCGCCTGGTTCACAGGTGGAAAAATCATGAAGAAAAAAGAAATTGAAGGAGGTCAGATGAACACCTATGATAAATTGGTTCCCATCGCCCGCATTTTAGATAAGTTAACTTTGAACAGAATTGGCCTTTCCGTTATTGCCGTTGGTACGAAGAGATGATCACTCTCTCGTCATTTCTCATTTCATCTTCGATGTAATGAATCTGACGAGATCGTTGGGAGGAGGGGAGGATCATCTCGTCTCGTCAGTTTCAACTCAGTCAAAGACGAGTTGAGTGATGACGAGACGAGATTAGGAGGTGGTGGGATGGGATCACTCACTGCGCTCATTAGCTTCAATTTTAAAACGTTGCTTCGCTATCACAAATAGATATTGAGATCATATCCCGTGTTAAGACTTCGTTCGAAACGGAACCCTGAAGGGGTTCAATAGTTGTAACTCTGGGTGCAACCCGGAGTTACAGATCATCAGGCGGTCCAACCCTGAAGGGGTTGAATATTGAAATATCATGTACAGAAAAAATCAGATAGAACGTAGAATCGATTCACCGGAAGACCGTTCGTCTTTTCATTCCCCATCTCATCTTCTATGCAATAATTCTAACGAGATCTCTCAGAGGATCACTCGCTGCATTCGTAAGGAGGGGTTTTGACTAAATTAATCGGTTTGATATTTATTGAGAAGACCATTCAATTGAACAGTGATCATTTCTGTTTTTTCCAAAAGTTTAATAAGAGAATCCTCCGCAATAAATTCAAGTTCGCAGGAAATGATGAAAAGTGTTTCCAGTTCAAAGGCGGAACCATGAGCAATGGTTAGAAATCTGGATTGTCTTTTTTTTGTTTTTCGACCCGTTCCTTCGCTAATATTCGCCGGTATGGAAACCGAAGCCCTTTTTATTTGCTGCGTTAAACTAAACATCTCCTCTTTCGGAAAGGACCTTGTCATTTGATAAGCCTCTTTCACCAGCTTTCTTGCATTTTGCCATACCACCAATTTATGATGTACTCTCATCTTCATTGTTTGATGCAATACTAATCCTTTAAATTCCCAAAGCCGTTTGATAAACATTTATATCCGTTTAATCGTCTTATATACTTGATATTTAATGCCTAGCTGGAGTTTTCCTTAACCAAAAGAGGTCTGTATTTGTGGAGACAACGCCCCACTCTCCCCAGTCTCGTCAGAATCAGTTCATCGCAGATGAGATGAGCATGACGAGACGTACCTTATTCCAATAATAAGAAAATTCCCATTTCGAGAATTAACAATTTATTGTTCATGACGCTTTTAATCAACTACATAACAGTTAATTAAAAATTGTTAATAGTGTTTGTTATTCAAATAAAATGTTCTACTTTTGCCCTCCCATTGAAAAACACAATACTAATTTATATACCGTGGATACGTTAAGTTACAAAACCGTATCGGCTAATGCCAAGACCGTTACCAAAGAGTGGGTCGTTCTGGACGCTAAGGACCAGGTGCTGGGCCGATTTGCATCTCAGGCTGCCATGATGCTTCGTGGTAAGCATAAAGCCAATTACACCCCGCACGTAGATTGCGGCGATAATGTGATCATTATTAATGCTGATAAGGTGCGTCTCACCGGCCGTAAATGGACCGAGCGTGAGTACGTTTCTCATACCGGTTACCCCGGTGGTCAGCGTTTTGTGTCACCTGCCAAATTGATCCTTCAGAAACCTACTATGGTAGTGGAGAAAGCAATTTATGGTATGTTGCCAAAATCCCGTTTGGGTAATGCCATCAAAGGCAATCTCTTTATTTATGCCGGTGGTGAGCATCCTCATGCGGCTCAACAACCTAAAGCGGTAACCCTTAAGTACTGATTAGACAAACATGGAAATTACACATACCATAGGTCGCCGTAAGACCGCCGTTGCCCGCGTTTATGTTCAACCCGGAAATGGTTCTATTAAAGTAAATAATAAGGATTATAAGGAGTATTTCCCGACGCTTCCTTTACAGAATCTCTTAGTACAGGCTTTTGATTTATCAAAAACCAGAGATCAGTACGACGTGAATGTAAATGTTTTCGGAGGTGGATTTAACGGTCAGGCGGAAGCTATTCGTATGGCCGTTGCCCGTGCTCTTGTTAAAATCAACGCCGAATTTCGTCCGGTATTAAAGGCGAATGGATTGATGACCCGCGATCCGCGTATGGTTGAACGTAAGAAGTTCGGTCAGAAGAAAGCTCGTCGTCGCTTCCAGTTCAGTAAACGTTAATCCATCAGGTGTGAAGCCGGTACTGCTTGCAGTAGTTGCTTTATACCACCACCTTAATAATATACAATCAGCGTAATGATCAACGTAACGCAAGAAGAACTTCTCAATGCCGGTGTCCATTTTGGTCACCTTAAGCGCAAGTGGAACCCGAAGATGGCCGCTTATATCTTCATGGAGCGCAATGGCATTCATATTATCGATCTGAATAAAACCCATGCGAAACTGGAGGAAGCTGCAGCCGCTGTAAAGCAAATCGCAAAATCCGGTAAGAAAATTCTTTTCGTTGCTACCAAGAAGCAAGCAAAGGAAATTGTTGCAGGTGCCGCGAAATCAGTGAACATGCCTTATATCACAGAGCGCTGGCCCGGTGGTATGCTGACCAACTTCGCTACACAGCGTAAGTCCGTGAAGAAAATGACTTCACTGGATAAAATGCTGAGCGATGGTACAGTGGAAAATCTCTCGAAGAAAGAGCGCCTCATGATGGGTCGCCAGAAATCGAAGATGGAGAAATTGTTGGGTTCTATTGCTGACCTGAATCGTCTTCCTGCTGCACTATTTATAGTGGATACAGTGAAAGAACATATCGCAGTAGATGAAGCCATTAAATTGGGAATCCCTACTATCGCTATCAATGATACCAATAGTGATCCTTCTGTGATCGATTTTCCAATCCCTGCAAATGATGATGCCAGTAAGTCAATTGAGTTGATCATGAATATTATGGTCAAAGCGGTGGAAGAAGGTCTCGCAGAGCGTAAAGTGGATAAAGAACAGGAGCGTGAGCGCGAAGCAGCTACAGAAGAAGAAACAGAAGAGCGTAAGATGATCGCCGTTACCGATGAAGAGGGTGGTGAATCAACAGGCCGTGCCCCTCAAAAACCCGGTGGTGGAGGTAGTAACCGTCCCCGCAAAGGCGGTGGAGGCGGAGCACCAAGAAGATAAAAATTAATTAAGCAGGCGGGTTCTTCAAAACATCCCGCCTTCTTTAAAAAAATATTTCTTGCTCTGAAACGTTTAGTTCGTTAGAAGTTCGTGGAAGAGGATAAATTGAAATTTCAGAGTTAAACTAATATAAAATAAAAAATAAAATGTCAACTGCTGCACCAGTTACAGCTGCCGATGTAAATAAGCTCCGTCAAATGACAGGCGCCGGCATGATGGATTGTAAAAAAGCACTCGCAGAAGCGGGTGGTGATTTTGAACAGGCTGTAGATTACCTTCGTAAGAAAGGTCAGAAAGTAGCCGCAAACCGTGCCGATCGTGAAGCGAAAGAAGGTTATATCCTCGCTAAAACAAATACTGCCGGAACGGAAGGCTTCCTGATTTCATTAAGCTGTGAAACGGATTTCGTTGCTAAGAATTCTGATTTCACCAATTTCGCCGAGTCGATTCTTGATGCGGCGATGAAGAATAATCCTTCTGATGTAGAAGCATTGAAAGCCCTTCCATTGGATGGCACTACAATCAACGATAAGTTGTTCGATATGATCGGGAAGATCGGAGAGAAAATCGAATTGAGTGCCTTTGAAAAAATTACTGCACCTAAAGTGATCGTTTATAATCACCCCGGTAACCGTCTTGCTTCAATGGTAGGACTCTCTTCAGCAACTGCTGATGCAACTGCAGGTAAAGATGTAGCGATGCAAATTGCTGCAATGAATCCTGTTGCTATTGATAAGGATGATGTGGATAGCAGCGTAGTAGAACGTGAGCTGGAAATTGCTAAGGATATGATTCGTCAGGAAGGTAAACCTGAAGAAATGGTGGAGAAGATAGCCGCCGGTAAACTGAATAAGTTCTACCAGGAAAATACCCTCCTCAACCAGGCGTTCGTGAAGGAAGATAAAAAGACCGTGAAACAATACCTCGATGGTGTTGAGAAAGGTCTCACCGTTACCATCTTCCGGAGAGTTCAAATAGGATAATTACAAAACCCCTAATATGAAAAGCCGATCCGGAATACCTGGATCGGCTTTTTTACATTAAACGTGAACACGTTTAATGTAAAGTTCAAGGTTCAAGGTTCAAGGTTCAGGGCTTTAGGTTTAATGTTTAAAGGATACCATGGAAATTACGGAACCCTGAAGGGGTTCAACCTGAGTAACTCCGGGTGCAACCCGGAGTTACAGATCGCCGAACGCCCCAACCCCGAAGGGGTTGAATATTGAAATGTCATGCATAGGAAAAAATAAATAGAGTTGAGAATCGAATCTCCGAAAGATCTCTGGGAAGATCTCTCGCTCTGGGAAATCCATGGTAAGCGGAACCCTGAAGGGGTTCAACCTGAGTAACTCCGGGTACAACCCGGAGTTACGGATCGCCGGACGCCCCAACCCTGAAGGGGTTGAATTTGAAATGTCATGCAAAGAAAAGTACAAAATAGAACTGAGAATCGATTCATCGGAAAACCTCTGGAAGGATCGTTCTCTCGTCAGAATCATTGAGTCGTAGATGAAATGAGTATGACGAGATCACTGGGAGGATCGTTCGCTCCGCTGGGGGATCGTTCGCTACGCTCTCTGGGAAAAACTGCTAAGCTTTAAACCTTAAACCTTAAACTTTCATTTCATATGTCAATTTCAAATGCTATCGCTCGTCTGCAAGCATTACCTGTGCAGCAAATTGTTGAACAATACGGAACGCCGTTGTATTTATATGATGGTGATAAAATTATTGATCAGTATAAACGGTTGAACGATTCTTTCTCCGGTGTGAAACTGAAGGTGAAGTATGCTTTGAAAGCATGTAATAATATTAATGTGCTGCGCTTGTTGTTGAAGCAGGGTTCGGGACTCGATGCCGTTTCTATTCAGGAGGTGCAGTTGGGATTGATGGCCGGATTCGAACCTTCTGAAATATTGTTTACACCCAACAGCGTGGCCTTTGAAGAGTTGGTGTCTGCTGTGGAGTTGGGCGTGCAGGTGAATATTGATAACATCTCGCTGCTCGAACAGTTCGGACATAAGTACGGAAATACGATCCCCTGCTGTATCCGTATTAATCCGCATATCGTCGCAGGTGGAACTTCTCATATTCAAACCGGTCATATCGACTCGAAGTTTGGAATTTCTATTCATCAATTGCGACATGTGTTGCGCATCGTCGAAAAAGAAAAAATTGTGGTGAATGGATTGCATATGCATACCGGTAGTGATATCCTCGACTCCGGTGTATTCGTGCGCGCTGCAGATCTCCTCTTCGAAGCTGCTGTTAATTTTAGTGACCTTGAATTTCTCGATTTTGGCAGCGGTTTTAAAGTGGCTTACAAGGAAGATGATGTGACGACCGATGTGGAGGAATTAGGGAAAGTGATTACAGAACGATTTCGTTCATTTTGTAAAGAGTATGGCAAGGAACTGGAATTATGGTTTGAACCCGGGAAATTTTTAGTCAGCGAATCGGGTGCATTGCTGGTGAGCGTGAATGTCATCAAGCAAACCACGGCTACTGTTTTTGCAGGCGTGAATTCCGGACAAAATCATTTGATCCGTCCTATGTTTTATGATGCCTATCATCATATCATCAACCTGAGTAATCCCAATGGTACACCGCGTATTTATTCGGTGGTAGGGTATATCTGTGAAACAGACACCTTCGCCGTCGACAGAAAATTAAATGAAGTCAGAGAAGGCGATACCCTGGCTATCCTCAACGCCGGAGCCTATGGATTTACCATGAGTAATAATTACAACTCACGGCCACGCCCAGCCGAAGTTTTAATGATGGATGGAAAATTTCATCTTATTCGTAAAAGAGAGACGCTTGATGATATTACCCGGAATATGATTGAAATTTGAAGATGGGGTGATTTGAAGATTTGGAAATGATGATTTTATAATGGTGATGATCTCTCTGGCGGGAGACAGGTTTGAATTTGAGGATTAGTTGACTGGGATGTGTTGTTGCATAGCGAACAATAGATTTGTAGTGATCATATATCATTTTTATTATCAATAGGAAGAATCAGTGGCAGCGATTTGTATACGCGATGTGTAGCCGCGTTACATGTAACGTGGCTACACATCGGGGTATCATATCGTGAGGGAAATCCGGGCTACACATCTGGGCTTCCCATCGCGGCTACTCATCTCAGCTATTGAGCAAAGGACTCGGATGGTGTAAAATCAATTTACAATCAATAACAGAAGATGGTCCTTTCAAGACTCTCAGCTTACATCTTTCAAAGAAAAAGGTTTATTTTGCACTTGCTATGAAATACAACCGCATTCTCCTTAAACTCTCCGGCGAAGCCCTGATGGGTGACAAACAGTTTGGTATTGATAATAAGCGACTTGCGCAATATGCTGCGGATATTAAGTCCATTGCCGATTTGGGTGTACAGGTAGCCGTTGTGATTGGTGGAGGTAATATTTTTCGTGGATTACAAGCTGCTGAAGGGGGGATGGATCGGGTGCAGGGAGATTACATGGGCATGCTCGCCACGGTGATCAATTCAATGGCATTACAGGCAGCTTTGGAGGGACAAGGAGTATTAACCCGCCTGCAATCTGCTATCAAAATGGAAGCGATTTGTGAGCCATTTATCCGTCGCCGGGCAGTGCGTCACCTGGAAAAGGGCCGCGTGGTGATTTTTGGTGCAGGTACCGGTAACCCGTATTTTACAACCGACACCGCCGCTTCCCTCAGAGCCATTGAAATTGAAGCTGATGTTATACTGAAAGGAACCCGTGTTGATGGCATCTATACCGCTGATCCTGAAAAAGATAAAACTGCAACGCGCTTTGCTACAATTACATTTGCAGAAGCCTATTCTAAAAATCTCCAGGTGATGGATATGACCGCTTTCACCCTCTGTCAGGAAAACAATCTGCCCATCATCGTCTTCGATATGAATAAACTCGGCAACCTCATGAAAGTCGTCAAAGGCGAAGAAGTCGGTACCCTCGTTACCGTTTAATCTATATAAATTGTCTTAGTCAAACGATTTTTCAAGGGAGTTGAATTACGAAACACGAAATTTTACGAAAATGCGAAATACGAAAAAAGCAAGCGAAATACTATAAATCTCATCTTAAATCTTTCGTATTCGTAGTCTATCCCTAATCTACTTGTAGTCTACCCATATTTCGTAGTTTCGTAAAATTTCGTATTTCGTATTTTCGTATTTCGTATTTTCGTATTTCGTATTTTCGTATTTCGTATTTTCGTACTCTATTCGTATTTCGTAACCCCCTTAAAATCTCTATGAACGACATAAAGTCCATTATTGACCACATGCAGGATCACATGCAAAAGGCGATCACTCACCTGGAATCAGAACTTGTAAAAATCCGCGCCGGTAAAGCTTCTCCGAATATGCTCGATGGCGTCATGGTGGATTATTATGGTGCCATGACTCCCTTAAGTCAGGTCGCTAATGTCAATACACCGGAAGCGCGGACCATCGTGATACAGCCCTGGGAGAAGAGTCTGATAAAAGCGATTGAAAAGGCCATCATCGATTCTAACCTCGGAATGACACCTGCCAACGATGGTATCATGATTCGTATCAATGTTCCCCCGCTGAGTGAAGAACGTCGCCGTGATCTCGTGAAACGTGCGAAAGCAGAGGGAGAACATGCCAAGGTGGGTATACGCAACCTGCGCAGAGAGGCAAATGATAATATTAAGAAAGCGCAAAAAAGTGGTTTGCCCGAAGATCTTGCAAAAGACGGTGAAGCGAAAACGCAGAAAATAACAGACGATTATATTACGAAAGTGGACAAGCACCTTGAAGCGAAGGAAAAAGAAATTATGACAGTCTAGTCTATGATATTAATCAGTTAATCTCACCTGCTTAATGACGGGCAAATGAATTTGAACATTCCTTTGCCCGTTTTCTTTTTTATCTCGTTATCTGCACGAAATTTTTTATAATTTTACTTTGTCATACCAGACAGCTTTGAAAGAGTATTTCTTTTTTCATGAAATCAAGTCTTAAAAATTTAGAGTACAGATGAAGAATAAGGATAAAATATTTAATGATGAATTGCAGAAAATAAGCGATTTTAAATTCGGCAGTCAGGTGGTGCAGGTTTTTGATGATATGGTATCCAGATCAGTGCCGTATTACAATGAAATGCAACGAATGCTTGCCGAGCTTGCCGCAGATTTTGCTGTAGATGGAACAAATATCTACGATTTAGGATGTTCAACAGGTACAACATTACTGGGCTTTGATAAAGTATTATCCGATGGAGTGAAATTTGTTGGTGTAGATGATTCACCGGAAATGGCGAAACAATGTGAAGAGAATTTTCAGAAAGCAGGAATTACCCGGCCCTATAAAGTGATCAATGCAGATATTAATAATGGACTGATTCTTGAAAATCCTTCCGTAGTCGTCATGTGTCTCGTATTGCAATTTATACGTCCTCTGTACAGGGAAAAACTCATTCATGAAATATACCGTCAGCTGAATCCACAAGGCTGTTTTCTACTCGTCGAAAAAGTATTGGGCGAAGGTTCGATGTTGAATAGAATGTTCATTGATTATTACTACAATTATAAGCGTAGAAATAATTACAGCGATATGGAGATATCAAAGAAACGCGAAGCATTGGAGAATGTTTTAATCCCTTATCGTTTGTCAGAGAATCTGGATTTGTTAAAAGCAGCCGGCTTTAGTCAGACGGAAATATTTTTCAAGTGGTATAATTTTGTGGGAATAATAGCTGTGAAGTGATGGTTAAAATCGGTAATATAATATTTCATTACAGGAATGTACTCTTTCCTGTTTTTTATGCGCTGTTGTTTGTTCCGGCTGTTCTTCTTGTGGAAAACGGATATTGGTTATTGTTAGCCGGATTTATCGTTGGTCTTGCAGGGCAGATGACAAGGATGATGACCATCGGCCTCGTTTATATTATTCGTGGAGGAAAAAACCGTCAGGTGTATGCGGAAGAACTGGTAACAACCGGCATTTTCGCGCATTGCAGAAATCCATTGTATGTGGGTAATATTTTAATGATTGTTGGATTGGGAATGATGTCGAATTCGATAATGTTTATTTTCATTTTGATTCCATTGTTCCTTTTTTTCTATCAGGCCATTTTGCGTGCGGAAGAAAATTTTCTGGAAAATAAATTCAGACAGGCGTACCGTGAGTATATGAAGAATGTAAATCGGTGGATTCCCGGCATACGCGGTGTAGGCAGAACGCTGGATTCGATGGTTTTCCACTGGAAACGTGTTTGGATAAAGGAATATGGAACTACCTTTATCTGGTCAACAGCTGCGCTTTGGCTGGTGGCAAAGTACTATTATAACAAGGCGGGTTGGGAAGCTGTAATGCAAATGCTTCCTGCATTTATTACGGTACAGGTTCTTCTTCTAACAATGTACCTCTTCGTTCGTTATATGAAGAAGTCGAAAACCTGGAAGGCAGATTGAAATTTAAAGATGAAGAATACGATCATAGCAGATAAAATACTGGTTGCAGGACCCTGTAGTGCCGAAAGCCGCGAACAGGTGCTGAGCACCGCCCGGGAAATTGCGAACAGACTTCCGACAGCAATTTTTAGAGCAGGTGTTTGGAAACCGCGTACACGCCCAGGTTCGTTTGAAGGGGTGGGAGAGGAGGCTCTCGAGTGGTTGTTAGAAGTGCGACAGGAGACCGGATTGAAAGTGATGACGGAAGCCGCCAATTCCAAACAGGCAGAACTATGTCTTAAAGCAGGTCTCGATGCTGTTTGGATAGGTGCGCGTACAACGGTAAATCCTTTTCAGGTTCAGGACGTCGCTGATGCGCTTATGGGTACATCCATCACGGTTATGGTGAAGAATCCGATTCACCCTGATGTGGAATTGTGGAGAGGGGCTATTGAAAGAGTACGGGCTGCTGTGACCGGTGATGTATTGGCAATCCATCGCGGTTTTCATTCCTTTGAAACAACAGAGTTTCGAAACCACCCCAGATGGCAAATCCCTTTTGAATTAAAATCATTCATGCCGGACTTGAAAATTATCTGTGACATCAGTCATATCGCAGGAACAAGACCTTTGCTACTTAGTGTAGCACAGGAAGCCCTGGATTTGGGTTTCGATGGCTGGATGATAGAAACACATATTAACCCTGATAACGCTCTTACCGATAAGTTGCAACAAGTAACACCTACAAGACTTTTTGAAATTCTCAATCATCTGCAACCCCGATTTTCAAAAGTGACCGACGAACTCAGCGTGGCTAAATTG
Organism: Bacteroidota bacterium; assembly: GCA_016713925.1. Lineage (NCBI taxonomy): Bacteria > Pseudomonadati > Bacteroidota > Bacteroidota bacterium. The sequence continues at coordinate 982,897 of JADJOH010000002.1, read as the reverse complement.
CAAGCATGGAGATCGGATATTGATCGTCTGGATGATGAGATTTTAAAATTACTGAATGATCGTTTTCGCTATTCCGAATTAATAGGTGAATTGAAAAAAGAACAACAGATTTCTATTTTTCAACCGGAACGATGGAAGTCTATCCTCGAAGAAATGATGAAAAAGGGTTTATCAATGAATTTGAATCCCGGCTTTATCCGCAACCTCTTCATTCAGATTCACGATGAATCCGTACGTATTCAGGCAGAGATTGTGAATAAGGAAGAGAAGAAAGTTTCCTGAGTGTGGTATCGGTAAACTAATTGGTGGCTTCGAACCTTCATGGTGGCTTCGAGAGCCTCAGCCACCATGAAGGTTCGAGAAGACAATTACAGGACAATACCTTATTTTAAATCTCTCTTGGGTGGCTGAGGTTCTTCATGGTGTCTTCGAGAGCCTCAGCCACCATGAAGGTTCTAGAAGACAATTGCGGGAGATTCTTTGGTTTTATGCCTCACTTGGATGGCTGAGGTTCTTCATGGTGTCTTCGAGAGCCTCAGCCACCATGAAGGTTCGAGAAGACATTTGCGGGAGATTCTTTGGTTTTATGCCTCACTTGGGTGGCTGAGGTTCTCGAAGCCACCCAAGAGAGGCACTCTTTCTTAGCATCGAACCTTCATGGTGTCTTCGAGAGCCTCAGCCACCATGAAGGTTCTAGAAGACAATTGCGGGAGATTACTTTGGTTTTAAACATCTCTTGGGTGGCTGAGGCACTCGAAGCCACCCATGTGAGGCGATCAGGCAACGTATTTAAGTCTCTATGAGCAATCGCTAATTCAGGTAATAATTCAGGTGTTCCATTTATCAGCGCCTCTTTCTTTTTCCTGTTCCATCCCTGAACTTGTTTCTCTCTGTAAAAAGCATCTTGTACACGTTCATATTCTTCATAGTATACCAGTTTCACTGGCAATCGTTTTTTAGTATGGTTAGCCCCTTCGCCATTCTGATGCTGTCTTAATCTTAAATCCAAATTATTAGTACTGCCTGTATAATAGCTTCCATCACAGCATTCCAAAATATACATATATCCTTTCATATTTCTGACATCAAGATTTCGGGAACCTTCATGGTGGCATCGAACCTTCATGGTGTCTTCGAGAGCCTCAGCCACCATGAAGGTTCTAGAAGACAATTGCGGGAGATTCTTTGGTTTTATGCCTCACTTGGGTGGCTGAGGTTCTCGAAGCCACCCATGTGAGGCGATCGAAGGCAACGTATTTAAGTCTCTATGAGCAATCGCTAATTCAGGTAATAATTCAGGTGTTCCATTTATCAGCGCCTCTTTCTTTTTCCTGTTCCATCCCTGAACTTGTTTCTCTCTGTAAAAAGCATCTTGTACACGTTCATATTCTTCATAGTATACCAGTTTCACTGGCAATCGTTTTTTAGTATGGTTAGCCCCTTCGCCATTCTGATGCTGTCTTAATCTTAAATCCAAATTATTAGTACTGCCTGTATAATAGCTTCCATCACAGCATTCCAAAATATACATATATCCTTTCATATTTTGACATCAAGAATTGAGCCTTCATGGTGTCTTCGAGAGCCTCAGCCACCATGAAGGTTCTTGAAGACAATTGCGGGAGATTCTTTGGTTTTATGCCTCTCTTGGGTGGCTGAGGTTCTCGAAGCCACCCAAGAGAGGTTCTCGAAGCCACCCAAGAGAGGCACTCGAAGCCACCCAAGAGAGGCACTCGAAGCCACCTCCTAATTAAAAATTCTTCGCTACAGCATCCCAATTGACAACATTCCACCAGGCCGCTAAATAATCCGGACGACGGTTCTGATAGTTGAGATAATAGGCATGTTCCCAGACATCACATCCGAGGAGTGGTGTACCTTTTACTTCAGCACTATCCATCAATGGATTGTCCTGATTGGGAGTTGAACAGATCTCGAGTTTACCCGCACTGTTCTTGATAAGCCATGCCCATCCGGAACCGAATCGTCCGACACCTGCAGCGTTAAATTTGGTTTTGAATTCGTCGAAACTACCGAAAGCGGCATTGATCGCATCACCTAATGCTCCTTTCGGTACTCCGCCGGCGTTAGGTGCCATGATGCTCCAAAAGAAAGTATGATTCCAGTGACCTCCGCCATTGTTGCGCACGGGAACAGGGAATTTGGAAATGTTTTTACAGATATCTTCAATGCTCATGTTTTCGGCATCAGTTCCGGCGATGGCATTGTTCAGATTGGTAACGTAGGCCTGATGGTGTTTGCCATGGTGAATTTCCATGGTGCGTGCATCGATATGTGGTTCGAGCGCGTTGAAATCGTAGGGGAGAGGGGCAAGTGTGAAAGCCATTTTTTTATGTTTTTAAGTAGTGAAGGGACAAATTTACGGAGAAAGAATGAATGTGTACTTGTATTTTATCGGGTTAGAGCTTGCTAATCAGATGAAATTAAGTCGCTTTGCCGTTTTTAACCGTTTGTATTCGACTGTAAACCTTTATTTTTCTATGAATTCAATGTATTTTATTGTTCTTTGTTTTTCCGTATTGGGAAAAAGAACTAATTTCAAACTTTAAATAAATCATAAAAAAATTATGAAAAAAAATCTATGCTATCTTATGTTGTTGGTATGCCTGGGCTTCGTCTCCTGTACAAAACAGGATGAACCGGCGAATGATCAGGAAGGGCCTGTGCTGAAAGTGAAGCCGAATCCAACTGCCGTACCTTCGGGTTCAGCTTATGATAAGGCAAAACTGGATCAGATGGTTATCTCTACGCTGGAAGGAAGGAATGATTTTCAATGGGAAATGGTCGATTTAAAAACACTCTGGAGTGCACTTCATTATGGGGATCAAAGCCTCGCCATCGGTTATAAGCCGGCTTCAGAAGGGGATATCAGTGGTAAAATTCATACGGTGAATGTGAAGAGCGGAGCCTATAAACAAGTACACGATGCGCTGATTGAACTGATACTTTCTGAATTAAATGCCGGTCGTACTACTAAAGTGACGCTGGCGGATATTCTTGTAGAAGATGATCCTGTTTTACCAATTCTGACGATTAAGCTTACGAATAAGGAAGTGCTTACGAAATTGTATAATTTAGAGAATGTGCGTTACCTGGAGCCGCTGGATTATTGGCCAAATGATCCGAACCGTTCTTCTTCCGGCTGCAGTGCCAGTACCGAAGCACTCAACACCGCCGACTGGACCACGATCACTCCCGGAGCATTGGTGCCATGGAATTTCAATAACCAGAATATTCCAAATGCCTGGAATATCAGCGAAGGTCAGGGTATAACCATTGGCGTTATTGATGCCGGTTTAAGTTCTTCTCAAACATTGTTGAATGCTCAGTTTAACAACGGAGCTTCTAATGTGGGTAGAACAGTGAGTACAGATTATACACTGGGAACATCTGCCTTCAACTCTTGCACGCATGGAACAAGTATGAGTGGTCAGGCTGTTGGTCCCCGGAATAATCAGAATGCAACAACAGGGGTAGCCTATAAGAGTAATTTGCATTTTATTCGTGCTGCGAATGATGTCGTTTTGGATGCTTCTTCTGAAAAAACAGCTACCAAGAACGCCTTTATCAGAATGGGTAACAGAACAGATGTACGTATCATTAGTCTGAGTATGGGTTCACCGTTTGGTAGTGGAGTTTTGAAGGACGGAGTAGACTATGCTTATGGTTTAGGTAAAACAATTTTTGCAGCTGCCGGAACTTCATTTAGCTGGACCAGCTGGTTTGGGGTGATCTATCCTGCTGCGTATAGTTCTTGCATTGCTGTTACCGGGGTTAAAGAAAACGGTGGCCGTTGTGCTTCCTGCCATGACTGTAGCAAGGTGTTATATACGATCACCATGGAACGAAGTGCAAATAGTAATCGCAACTCGCTTTCCCTTCCCGCAAGTGGCGCAACTCCAACATATGTTGGTGGAAGCTCATGCGCAACAGCTACTGCCGCGGGTATCGCTTCATTAGCATTAAGTGCCAAGCCAGCTATGACACGTGCTCAACTAATGACATGCCTTACCAATACGGCACAATTCTATCCCACGAAGAACAGTACGAAAGGGTATGGGAACCTGAATGCAGCAGCAGCAGTGAATTATGCAATTGCCAATTATTGATAACGAAGAGTAGAAATAGAAAGCCTGTTATTCGCATATGAAAATGCGGGTAACAGGCTTTCTGTTTCGGGTAAGATGGAAGAGTTTTTAACGCACTACTTTTTTAAACAAAGCCTCATATTCTCCTGCAACCTTCTTCCAGTTGTATTGTTGCTGAATTTTTTCACGTTGAACAGCTCCAAAGAGTTTTCTCTTTTCCTCAAGCTTTGGAATGTCAGCTAAGAGTGCTGCAATGTCCTCCGGCGTCTTATAATACCAGGCATGCTCTCCAAGTACATTATGACTGAATAAATTATCATGAGAGAAAATATAGGATCCTGATGCCATTGCTTCGAGAAGTGAAGGATTGGTACCTCCTACAGAATGTCCGTGAAAATAGTAGCGCCCAAACCACCTAATGTTATTGAGATGCGGCAGGTTGTAAATACCCCCCATGAAACGAATGTTCTTATACGCTTTGTATTTATTCTTTAAGTATTGACCATAGGCCGTATGGTGTTTCCCTATCACCAAAAACGGAGTTCCGGCTCCGGATAATACAATCCCGTCCAGCGTGATTTCAATATTATTTTCCTTTTCAAGTCGGGCTACCAATAAATCATAGTTGCCTTTTTCCAGACCATATTCTTTTAAAATATGCTCTTCCGGCTGATCAAATACATCTGCTCCATAAGGGATGAAAGTAGAATCTTTATTATACTCTTTCAATAAGTAGTTCTTTATTTCGATGTTATCACTTACCAGATGATCACTGTATTTTGCTCCCAAAGACTCAAACCATTTGGCCAGCTTTTTTACTACTGCATTCCATTTATCACGCTTCCATTCCAAACCATCCATGTTGGTCACAAGGATGCTTTTTCGCTTGTGAAGCACCGGGAAAAAAAAGGAAGCCGTGGTATAGCCCAACACGAGAAGAATATCACACTTTTCTTTTAAGGCATGTTGCATACATAAATAATCGTATATAAAATTAGCCGGAGTTCCTATTGTTTTTTCCGGATTCCATTTGGTAACAATACGTACACCATGAAAATTATCTTGTTTGTATTCGTGGTAGTGGGGGTTGTATACTGTAACTTCATGTCCGGATTTCACCAATAATACGGCTAGGTTTTCGGCACATTGCTCATATCCACCATAATTATTAGGAATACCTCTTGATCCTGTAATTGCAATTCGCATAATTATTCAGTCTGTTTTTATTTTTTAGATCAGGAGCGAAATGCATCCCAGCCCTGCGCTTTCAGTTCATGCACATTTTGTTGCTTGTCAATAAATCGATAGCCAAATGAAGCATCTGTCATATGTCCGATGATACTGATCTCAGCACGATCCTTTATCTTTTCAAATTCACTGAGCGGCAAAGTAAAAAGCAGTTCATAATCCTCTCCACCATTTAAAGCGGCAACTGTGGGATCAAGCCCTAATTCTATGCCCAACTCACGGGTCAGATGATCGATCGGTAATTTCTCTTCGTAAATCTGACACCCTGTGTTCGAGCCTTTACATAAATGCATTAAGTCAGAGGCGAGGCCATCCGAAATATCAATCATCGCCGTCGGCTTCACATACCAGGTCTTGAATCGTTGGATAATATCAAGTCGGGCTTCCGGTTTCAACTGTCTTTCTAATGGATAATCGAAGCCTTGTAAGTCGGGTTGAACAGATGGATTTTCCAGAAATATTTTTTTCTCGCGGTTGAGGAGCTGCAGTCCCATATAGGCCGCCCCTATATCACCCGTCACACAAATAAGGTCATTTACAGCAGACTGATCTCTATACACCAAATCCTCTTCCATGGCATGCCCAATAGCAGTAATGCTGATCGCCAAACCTCCGGGCGTTGAACAGGTATCGCCTCCAACAAGGTCAACTCCATAGCGCTCACAAGCCAGATTGATTCCTTCCATCAATTCTTCAACGGCCTCCAGTGAGAATCTGTTGGACATGGCCAGGCCACATACAATTTGCTTGGGCAGGGCATTCATGGCGCAAATGTCACTGATGTTGACCACTACAGCTTTGTATCCCAGATGTTTTAGTGGAGTAAAAGAAAGGTCAAAGTGCACCCCTTCAATCAACATATCAGTGGTGACCACCGTTCTGCCCGGACCGTTATCGATCACAGCAGCATCATCACCAATTCCTTTTAAAGATCCCGGTTGAGTCAGTTTCACACTTTGTTTTATATGATGTATGAGGCCAAATTCGCCTAAACTGCTCAATTCCGTTCTGTTTTGCTTATTCTCAAACATGGCGTCAAAGATACTCGGATACAGTTTATGACTGACTTCTGCATGGGGATTATCGCTTCCCTTCAACAAGATTTAGTGAATGTGGAAAAATCTTCCTCCTGCGAATTAATATTTACATAACAATTCCTTTACATTCGCAGTCTTAACCCATCGCTATGTCTTCATTCGGCTTCTTAAAGTATTTCGTACCCCAGGATCGTAAATTCTTTCCGTTGTTTGATAAGGCTGTAACCAACCTGCATGAGGGCGGAAAAGCTGTTTATCAACTTGTTACTTGCGAAGTGGAGGAGCGCCCAAGATGGTTCAGGAAGATTGAACAGCTGGAGCATGCCGGTGATGAGATCACTCATGAAATATTCCTGGAACTCGGAAAAAATTTCATCACCCCATTCGACCGGGAAGACATTCATCGTTTAGTGACTTCTTTTGATGATGTCATTGACTATATCCATGGCACCTCGAAAAGGATCGAATTGTATAAAATTCAGCATTTCGATAAGGATCTGATAAAACTTTGTGAACTGATTCAACTCAGCACTCAGGAGTTACGGTCGGCCGTTTTGGAATTAAAAAACATGCGAAAAATGCGTGATATCACGGCATCATTGGTTCGTATTAATAGTATAGAGAATCATGCCGATGATATTTTTGATCATGCAATGGCCGATCTTTTTGCCAATGAGAAAGATGCTGTAAAAATTATCATGTACAAGGAAATTATGCATGGATTGGAAACGGCAACCGATAAATGCGAGGATGCTGCCAATGTTATTGAATCGATCATCATTAAGATGGCATAATCCTGTACTATGTCAGACTTACTCCTTCTCGTTATTGTCCTTGCGCTGATTTTTGATTTTATTAATGGATTTCATGATGCAGCGAATTCTATTGCAACTGTCGTATCTACGCAGGTGCTGAGTCCACTCTCCGCTGTTGTTTGGGCCGCCATGTTTAACTTCATTGCCTACTGGATTTTTGAGTTGAAGGTAGCAGACACAGTAGCTAAAACGGTACGACCCGAGAACATTACACTGACCGTGGTGATGGCCGGAATTCTCGCCGCTATTGTTTGGAATCTGCTGACCTGGTGGTGGGGAATTCCTCCAGTTCCTCACATACCCTGATTGGTGGTTTTGCAGGAGCAGGTGTAGCTCATGCCGGTGGTTTTGATGCGATTCAGTTTGATAAGGTGATGCCCACAGTGTATTTTATTGTACTGGCACCCGTCCTTGGGATGCTTATGTCATATTTCATCTCTGTCATTACTTTACACATCTGTAAAAGAGCGAATCCTTCTAAAGTGGATCGGATTTTCCGACGCTTACAATTGGTTTCTTCTGCTGCGTATTCGCTTGGACATGGAGGTAATGATGCTCAAAAAGTGATGGGGATTATTGCCGCGGCAATGCTTAGTCAGGGTATTATCGGAGATATGAAGGAACTTCCGGCATGGGTTCCACTGGCTTGTTATGTTTCCATAGCACTGGGAACAATGATAGGTGGTTGGAAAATTGTTAAAACCATGGGGCAGAAGGTGACAAAACTGACTCCCTTTGAAGGCTTCAGCGCCGAAACAGCAGGTGCACTCACGCTTTTTGCTACACAGCATTTTAAAATACCGGTGAGTACTACTCATACCATCACAGGTTCTATCGTTGGCGTTGGATTGACAAAACGGATATCTGCAGTGCGATGGGGTGTCACCTTGCAACTCATCTGGGCATGGGTACTAACGATACCCGTATCCGCAGCTCTTGCAGGATTTTTTCTGTATATTTTGGAAGCCGTTTTATAAGAGTTTACCTCCTGTTAGTTTAAATAACTTTATTGGTTTGTTGTGACAGGTCGTTTAAAAAACGGCATCAAACGCAAACTTCCTTTTTATTATTGTGGGGAAGTAAACAGGAATAGAATTTCATCCTTTTATCACAATAAGTACCGATGGTTTGGTGTTTTCCGCTTAAACCTGCCAAATGAACTTATCCAACACTTCCCCATTCGCACATGCTGTTCTGGTAATTGTATTCGGTCATTTTGCATTGCAATCCTTTGGACAAAGTTTTACTTTACACCCGGACTCTCTAAAAAGGACCATACGCATTTCTTATCCTTTAGCCGGCGTTAAACCGGATTCGTTGGAGAGAGACGAAATACGTAAAATGAATAATGAATTATTCAGTGCTCTACACATTGATTTAATTTCATTAAATGGGGAGCATTTATCTGCGAGAGAAGCAACCTGTTTGACAGAGCGGATGAAGGAGGTAGAAGGCATTTTGCTGGAGGAAGGTGTTCCGAAAAAGAGGATCAGCAGGAAATGGATCAATTCTCCTCAGGAACGACAATTGTTGAAGTTGACCTCATCCTCACTGTTGATCCAATATGAACTTCCACCCGATTATTTTACGTTAAATTACCGGAGAAGAAATGTGAATCCTCTTTGTTTGAAGGATACAATTATCCAATCGGCCAACGGCATCCTGCTGAAGTATGACTTGTGTACTTATCTTGCCAAAAAAAATTTGCCGGTTGTCCATGTATTTGATCTCAGTTCATCAACAAATGACACCAATGAACCGAATTTACTGATGGAAAATCGCAAAGGTTATAGGTTGGTAACTCTCTTTGAATACCGGAATAACAATGAGGAGTTGTTGCCTGATAAAATTTTGATTCCGTTAACTGCAAATGAAAAAAATGCAACTTTTCTCATGGAATATTTCAATGATTCCCTTCGGATGTGGTTACAAATAAAGTCCGATGTCAGCCGATTTATTAAGGTGAATGGGAAAGAATATTATCCGGTTTCTTTGCAGCACGACGGATTTTTCAGGTTGTCGGCTCTTTCTCCTTCTCAAATGCATTTGCTCTATGTGAGCGCACCTCCGCAACTTTCATTTTATAGGGCGGTGCTGGTCATGGGCGTATATCAAAGTTGGCCGGCAGAAATCATCAACGGAGGTACCGCTGCACTCTTCATTTTACCGGTAGAATATACCGGACTCCATGGACAATTTAGCATGCTCACTTTAGAGAAACAAATTCGTTATGCTACTGAAGCGCCAATCGGGCAGCAGTTGGGAAAACGCTATCGGATTCCGGAGTCTATGCAAGGAAATGTAATGGTAGATGGCCGGAATTATAAAATACCTGAATATGGATTCCGGCTCAATGATGATTTTGATGCTGTGAAGTCAGTAGCCATTGATCATATAAAATAATACGGCATGAAAAAAAGGATCGTATTGCTCATCACGGGAATCTTGTATTTGAATTTCCTTTCCGCGCAGTTGCCGGAAGACGATATCGCTGACATCAGACAGTTGAAGGTGGAGGATTTAACTTCGGCTTACCCTACCGTTACAAAGGAGGGGAAAGTACTCTGCGCATTGTCGGTAAGCGAGGTGAAGGTGCATTCGAAACGTTGTCTTCCGGTACCCGTGAAGATGTATTTCCATGCTTCATCTGATAAACTCTTTAAAAATATCGGTTGGTACAAATGGAACCCGGCGGATAAATACTGGCAACTGTTGGACAAGCCAAAATATGTGAAAGCGAATACCACTACAGAAGGTCAGTATGTAGAAGAAGTTTCCTGTCCGGGTGTGTATGGTTTCTTTGTAAAACCTGTGTCCCGGCCTAAAGGAGTATTCGTGCGTGTCCCGTTTAATTGCAAGATTCAATCTGTACGGATTGTCCAGAATTTTCCTTCGGCTATCGTATATCACTGGAAAGCGAAAAGTAAAGTTCGCAAAGTCAGACTTCCAATAGGCGACTTGCGTTTTGATGGAGAGATAAGTATGCAAGTGGTAGATCAGAATGGGAAGGAATTGACCCTTGAGCCGGTTCTCCTCGGGAAATTCCTTGATTTTTCGAAGCCACTTGATAAGGGGGATTACCGGAAGATGGTGGTCCGCAGTAAGGATATGATTGTGAAGACAGAAACAGGTTCACTATAAAAATCATTGCAACATGAAAACACTTCTTGCAGGGCTGATGCTGGTATGCATCTCAACTGCCACTGATGCACGGACACTCACCTTTGGAGAAGCCGTTCTTAATCATCTGATAGAATTTCAGGTGAAGGCCGAAACGAATAACGACAGGCGAATGCAAATGACGATGAATAATATCAGTAACGACGATCTTGAAGTAGAAATAGAAACCGGACGTGTTTTCTATGCTTCCGAAGAAGGATATCAGCCCTTTGTGATTACGAGAACGGCGGTCATTGCACTGGAAAAAGGAAGCAGGAAAATTACCTGGCACCATGCCCGCTGTGGCAATAGTGGGGCGAAAGCTCCCTCCGGGAAAGTGAGTTTTACCCGTTCCGCTATGGGACCAAAAGATATGGTGATAACGTTGAACAAAATGAACGGTATGCAGATTGTTTCAAGCTGCTTGTATCAAGCCGTAGTTTGGCATTATACCAACAATCATAGCATGAGTGATATCACGGCTTCTGATGTGAGTGAACCTGTACTTCTTGCGCTTACTTCGGATATATGTAACCGTGAGCATAAATCTCCATCCTGGTATTCTAAAGAATATGCCCCGCCGGTTAGTGGTAACGACCTTGAATTTTCCGGTGTTGCCAGTCGTATCAGCGCTAAACTAAATCTTTTGCTGCCTCGTGAAAGTGATTTGGAAGTGCAGTTGCGTGCAGAAAACGGAAAGGTAATTCGTATCGTAAAAGTATGTCTGCATCAACCACCCGGAACGCTGGTGCTCCCCATTGATCTTAATGTGCACGGCATGACCAATGGGAAGTACAGTATTTGCGTCGTTAATCAGGATAAGCGATTGGTTTTGGAACGCGAATTTTATATTTAATAAATAACTTTTTTAAAGTTTAAGGTATACCATGAAGCATATCGCTTTTCGCGATTCTGCTTCATGGTCCGCCTTCAAAGTTTTCACTCGCCCCCCCGGCCGCCCGGTGCCGTGGGAGGTCGTCCCGCCCCCCCCCTCCCTTGGGGTTTGGTGGGGGGGGGGGGTCAAGTTTTAAGTTTCAAGGTTTAAGTAAAAGTTTGTCCTTGCCTGAAATAGGTTGCTTAAACAGTAGCCACAGCCTGGTGTCATGCTTATTGCAACGCGAATTCCACTTTCCAAAGCTCCGTAGGAGCGACATTATTCTACAAAAGCGAATTCCATTTTCCAAAGCTCCGTAGGAGCGACATTATTATAGCATCGTAGATGCGAAATATGGGTAGCTCCGTAGGAGCGATATTATTATGGCAACAGCGTGGCGACAGGCTTATTCGCATCGAGGATTATTATTATCCAAGGCTTCACAGGCAAAGAGAATCAGTGTGGTTCGATAAAATATTGTCTTGTTGTACTAGCTTCAGTTATGCAAAAACATGATCGGTTCTATTTTAATCGATCATACACGACAGATTATATTTATACCTGGTGTTCCTCGGTTCAACCCCTTCAGGGTTGGAGGGTGGGATGGTGTCGCTAACCCCGGATTGCATCCGGAGTTAGCGATGTTGAACCCCTTCAGGGTTCCGGAGAAAGAACCTACGGATGAATAATCACTTCCCCCATTGATCAAGTCAGATTCATTGCATCTAACAAGAAGTGAGTTTGATGAGACATTCCCCCAATCTCGTCACTTGACGAGAGTTCCTCCCAGCGATCTCGTCAGATTCAAATGTTCGCAGACAAGATGAGTAATAACGAGAGAGCGTTCCCCCAATCTCGTCAGTTGACAAGAGTTCCCCCAAGCGGAGCGTTCCTCTTGGCGAAGCGATCCTCCCCTCCCCCGAAGGAAGCGATCCTCCCCACATTTGCTTAAAGCATTGTAATACAGTACCATACAAAATATATTTTTCCGGCTGCGCTTCAAACTTTTCTTCCTTAGAATTGTTCTAAATAAGCGATTTCACCGTACCTTTGCACCAGAAAATAAAGCCATGATTACAGTCACAGAAAAAGCAAGAGATAAAGCGATAGAGTTGATCAAATCGGAAAACCATCCCGAAGATGCCTTTATCCGTGTCGGGGTAGAAGGTGGAGGATGTTCCGGATTGAGTTATAGCCTCACTTTCGATCATACCCTTACACCTGACGATAAGGTGTTTGAAGATAAGGGAATCAAAATAGTATGCAATAAAAAAAGTTTCCTCTACCTCGTAGGGACGCAGCTTGATTTCAGCGATGGCCTCAACGGAAAAGGATTTCAGTTTAATAATCCCAATGCCAGTCGTACCTGCGGCTGTGGCGAGTCCTTCGCCGTCTGATTTGCGTTAACCCAATCGATTCGTGTTCCCACTAATGAAACATTATGTCTGAAGACTTAAAAATACTAGACGAAGTTACCAACTCTGATTATAAATGGGGTTTCGTCAGCAATATCGAAAGCGATAACGCACCGAAAGGGCTCAATGAGGATATCGTGCGTTTTATCTCTCTGAAAAAAAGCGAGCCGGAATGGTTGCTGCAATGGAGGTTGAAAGCCTTTCGTCATTGGCTGACCATGACAGAACCGAAGTGGCCCAACGTTTCCTACCCTGAAATTGATTTTCAGGATATCATTTATTATTCTGCGCCGAAGAAGAAACCTACGCTGAATAGTCTCGATGAACTGGACCCGGAGATCAAAGCCACATTTGATAAACTCGGAATTTCACTGATCGAACAACAACGCTTGGCAGGTGTGGCTGTAGATGCTGTCATAGATAGTGTTTCTGTAAAAACTACCTTTCGTGAAACACTGGCGGAACTGGGAATTATATTTTGTTCCTTTAGTGAAGCCGTGCATGATCATCCTGAATTGATTAAAAAATATTTAGGCTCTGTGGTTCCGTATACTGATAATTTTTACGCGGCACTCAACAGTGCGGTGTTCAGTGATGGTTCGTTTTGCTATATCCCGAAAGGTGTTCGCTGCCCTATGGAGTTGAGTACGTATTTCCGCATCAACAGCGCCGGTACCGGTCAGTTTGAACGCACTTTGATTGTTGCGGAAGAGGGTGCGCAGGTGAGTTATCTCGAAGGTTGCACAGCGCCGATGCGCGATGAAAATCAATTGCACGCAGCGGTGGTTGAGATCGTCTCACATACAGATGCCAATGTGAAATACAGTACCGTGCAGAACTGGTACCCTGGTGATAAAAATGGGAAAGGCGGTATTTATAATTTTGTTACGAAGCGCGGTATTTGTCTCGGTGATCGTGCCAAGATTTCATGGACACAAGTAGAGACCGGTTCCGCGATTACCTGGAAGTATCCGAGTGTGATTCTGAAGGGAGATTATTCTATCGGTGAATTTTATTCTGTCGCTGTGACGAATAATATGCAGCAGGCCGATACCGGTACAAAGATGATTCATCTCGGAAAAAATACGCGCAGTGTGATTGTTTCAAAAGGAATTTCCTGTGGTCGTAGTCAGAATTCTTACCGTGGTCTTGTGAAGATTGGTAAGAATGCTTCCTATGCACGTAACTTCTCCCAATGTGATTCCTTGCTGATCGGTGATAAATGTGGTGCACATACGTTCCCTTATCTCGAAGTAGCCAATAAAACAGCGAAGGTGGAGCATGAAGCCACAACGAGTAAGGTCGGTGAAGATCAAATCTTCTATTGCAATCAGCGCGGTATCTCTACCGAAGATGCAGTGAACCTGATTGTCAACGGCTATTGTAAAGAAGTATTCAATCAACTGCCGATGGAGTTCGCTGTTGAAGCGCAAAAATTGCTGAGCATCTCTCTCGAAGGTTCTGTTGGTTAAAAATAAAAAGATGACTGTTGTATACACTGCAGTTGTCATTGAAAAATAAAATGATTTATCTATAGTATTCAATAATTATGTTATCAATAAAAAATTTACAGGCGGCCGTAGAGGGTAAGCAAATCCTCAATGGCCTTAATTTCGAAGTGAAGCCGGGCGAAGTGCATGCGATCATGGGGCCGAACGGTTCCGGTAAAAGTACGCTTGCTTCGGTACTGGCCGGCCGTGAGGAGTATGAAGTGTCCGGTGGTTCCGTTTCGTTCCTGGGTACTGATCTTTTGGAGATGTCTCCTGAAGACCGTGCGCGTGCAGGTTTGTTTCTTGCCTTTCAGTATCCGGTGGAAATACCGGGGGTGAGTAATGCGAATTTTCTGAAGACTGCCGTTAACGAAATCCGCAAAGCACGTGGAGAAGAAATCCTCGATTCGAAAGCATTTCTCAAGCTGATGAATGAGAAGATGAAGTTGGTGGAGATGGATAAAGCCATGACCCAACGTTCGGTGAATGAAGGATTCAGTGGCGGTGAGAAAAAGCGTAACGAGATTTTTCAAATGGCGATGCTTGAACCTAAGCTTTCCATCCTCGATGAAACAGATTCCGGTCTCGATATCGATGCCTTGCGAATTGTTTCGAACGGTGTGAATGCCCTGCGCAGTCCTGATCGTTCATTTATTGTGATCACTCATTATCAGCGTCTGTTGGATTATATCGTTCCTGATTTCGTGCATGTCCTTTACAAAGGGCGCATCGTAAAATCCGGAACCAAGGATCTCGCGCTGGAACTGGAGGAAAAGGGATACGATTGGATCAAAGAAGAAATTGCAGTTGGAGCCTGATAACCTATGACGACGATAACTACATCTGCCCCTTCTCCTTCCGCATTCTTGCAGGAAGCAGAGATGTTCGCGGAATTATATGGAAAACAACAACCGGCTTTTTTAAACCTGCGCCGCGAGGCTATTGCTGCTTTCTCAAAGTTGGGAATTCCTACCGGAAAGCATGAGGAATGGAAGTACCTGAACCTATCAGGGATCACAACTGCGGGCTATCGTACCGTTAGTCCGACAGATACACAAACGTTTACCGCTAAAGAAGCAGAGCAATACCGGTTGCCCGGAAAGAAGAGTGTGCTGGTTGTTGTGGAGAATGGACGAATAAATTCCGCCGCTTCTTCCATGAACGATTTGCCCTCCGGGATTAAAATAGGATCGCTCTCTGATTTTTTAGGACAGGACTCCGTACAATCTCACCTGTTTCAGCATGCTGATTTTGTGAACGAAGCATTGGTAGCAATGAATACCATGCTTTGTTACGAACCGGTTGTGATTCTTGTAGAGAAGAACGCAAAGATTGAACTTCCTGTGCAGCTTGCATTTGTTGCAGTTGCGGGCGCAGAGCCCTTGTCCATTCCGGCGCGAGTACTGGTGGTGATGGGCGATCAGTCGGAATGTACGGTCATTGAGAGTTACCATACTCACGGTGATGGAGCCCCGACATTTACCAATGCAGTTAGCGAAGTGGTGGTAGGAAAAGGAGCACGGTACTTTGGTACTAAGGTCCAGGCGGAGGCAGATACTTCAAAAAATATAAGTTACCATAAAGTGAATATGGCGCGCGATAGTTACCAGCACCTGACCACAGTCACTTTAGGCGGACTCCTGGTACGTAATAATCTCCATATTCGTCTCGATGATGTAAATATTAATTCCTATCTGAATGGGCTCTATGTTTTAAATGGAGATCAGGTGGTGGATAACCATACGCTGGTTGATCATGCGATGCCGAATTGTTACAGCAATGAATTGTATAAGGGTATAATTGATGGTCATGCCACGGGAGTGTTTAATGGAAAGATTTGGGTACGACAAGATGCGCAGAAAACGAATGCGTATCAGTCCAATAAAAATCTCCTGCTCAGCAATGAGGCTTCCATGAATACGAAGCCGCAGCTTGAAATTTATGCGGATGATGTGAAATGCAGTCATGGCGCGACTACCGGACAACTCGACGATGAAGCACTCTTCTACCTCCGTGCCCGCGGTATCGGTGAAGAAACGGCCCGTGCATTGCTCAACCATGCATTTGCAGCAGATGTCATTGAACAAGTAGAGAATGAAGAACTGCGCGCAAGTCTATTGCAGTTGCTGGAAAAAAAACTAAAATAACAGGTAAAAGGAAGCAATCCGCGCAAATTAAATTTTCCGCGTCATCCGCGTTCCTGATAATTATAATTGTAGAAAAAAATGGCCACTTTTAATGTTAACGATATCCGCAACGACTTCCCGATTCTTTCGGAGAAAGCGTATGGAAAGCCATTGGTGTATTTCGACAACGCTGCTACTTCTCAGAAACCTCAGGTAGTGATTGATGCATTGGTGAATTATTACTCACATAGCAATGCAAATATTCACCGTGGTGTCCATTTTTTATCTCAAAGAGCCTCTGAAGCTTTTGATAATGTCAGGGAGAAAGTAAGAGCATTTATTAACGCATCATCAGAGAAGGAAATCATTTTTGTTAAGGGCACCACAGAGGCCATCAACCTGGTGGCTGCTACTTATGGAAGAAAGAATATTGGGAAGGGAGATGAAATTCTTATCTCTGCCATGGAGCATCATAGCAATATTGTTCCCTGGCAACTATTGTGTGAGGAGAAAGGAGCTGTGTTGAAAGTGATTCCGATGAATGATAAAGGGGAACTCGTTCTTGATAAACTGAATACCTTGCTTTCAGACAGAACAAAACTCGTTTCGCTGGTGCATGTATCTAATTCACTCGGAACCATTAATCCGGTGAAGGAAATCATAGCACAAGCGCACAAGAAAGGAATACCTGTTCTTATTGATGGAGCACAAAGTACCGCTCATGCACCTATTGATGTTCAGGATCTCGATGCCGACTTCTTTGCATTCAGCGGACATAAAATTTTGGGTCCTACCGGTGTTGGATGCCTGTATGGTAAATTGCAGTTGCTGGAGGAGATGCCACCGTATCAGGGTGGAGGAGAGATGATTTCTTCCGTGACTTTTGAGAAGACGACTTACAATGAAGTGCCCTATAAGTTTGAAGCCGGAACGCCGAATATCGCGGATGTGATTGCGCTCGGGACAGCAATTGATTACTGGAACAATCTTGATCGATTGGGAGCAGCAGCATGGGAAGAAGAGTTGCTCGAATATGCTACTTCAAAAATTTCGGCTATACCTGGTGTTAGAATCATTGGAACCGCGGAGAAAAAGGCGGGCGTCTTGTCTTTTGTTATCGAAGGAGTAAATGCCATGGATGCCGGAATGTATCTGGATACAAAGGGTGTTGCTGTGCGTACAGGGCAGCATTGCACAGAGCCCGTCATGTTGCGGTTTGGAGTTCCGGGAACCATCCGTGCCTCCTTTATGTTCTATAATACGATGGAAGAAATTGATAGTCTGGTGGAGAATTTAGGTAAAGCGATTCAATTATTACAACCACAAACGGCATTATGAGTACGATGCAGGAAATAGAAGATGAAATCGTGGAGGACTTTAACCTCTTTGATGGCTGGGAAGAAAAATATCAGTACATCATTGAGCTCGGTCAAAAACTCCCTGCGTTGGAGGAACAGTATAAAAGTGACGAATATAAAATTAAGGGGTGTCAGAGTTCGGTCTGGCTGCATGGTGAAGAACGGGAAGGTAAATTATTTTTTGAGGCGGATAGTGATTCTACCTTCGTGAAAGGAGAAATTGCATTGTTGATCAATGTTCTTTCAGGTCAACCTGCTGAAGAAATACTTAATGCTAAACTGGAATTTATTGATAAAATCGGATTGCGTCAACATATTGCCGTTACCAGAGCGAATGGACTCTCCTCCATGATCAAACAAATGAAAACTTATGCCTTCGCTGCTTCAAACCATTCAAAACAAATTTAAGGCGAATCCGGATCAGGAAACCACCATGTCAGCAACTGAAAACATACCTGAAGTAAAGCCCTTACGCGAACGTGTCATCGATATGATCAAAACCTGTTACGATCCGGAAATTCCGGTGGACATCTGGGAATTAGGTCTTATTTATGAAATCAATATCAATGAAGGGAATGATGTGCATATCAAAATGACATTGACTTCTCCCGCTTGTCCGGTTGCGGAAACATTGCCCCCCGATGTAGAACAGAAAATAAGAGATATTCCGGATGTGAATTCCGCAAAGGTTGAAATTACATTTGACCCGCCCTGGGAGAAGGAGATGATGAGTGAGGAGGCGAGATTGGAACTCGGTATGTGGTGAAAAGGGGTTACGAAATACGAAAGCTCACGAAAATACGAAATACGAAAGGGCGAAACCTGCCTGCCGGCAGGCAGGTACGAAAGGATACGAAAGTTTTTAAGCTGCCGAAATCAAATCAGTGCAAATCCTAAAAAATCAGCGTCACTTGTCTCGGGACGAAGTAACGAGATCAGCGTTCCCTAAAAATTTTTAAGGTATTGAGAAGTAGTATATGTGTCAAAGATGGTGGAAGATTATTGGTAATGATGATTGATGAATTATTAAAATAGAATGTCGGAAATAGTAAATAGAGTTGCGCAGAGTGGTATTGTGACCATTGATCTTGAGGAGTTATTTCCGGCGGGGGAGAGGGTGCTTTTTGATATCAGTACGCAGTTGGTGGAGGGATTGCTGTTGCGGGAAAAGGATTTCAGGGATTTTATTGCGAACCATGCCTGGAAGGAGTATTCCGGTAAACATGTCGCATTGTTTTGTTCAACGGATGCCATTGTGCCGCGCTGGGCCTGGATGTTATTGTCGTCTGCTTTACAGCCATTTGCTGCTACAGTTGTTGTCGGTAATGCGGAAACGTTAGAAACAGAATTGTTCCGGCGCATGATGGATCAGTTAAATCCGGAGGACTACCGTGATCAGCGCGTAGTGATAAAAGGATGCAGCCATCGTCCGGTTCCCTTGCAGGCTTACGTTGCGCTAACAGCAAAATTGCAACCTGTGGTGAAAAGTATTTTGTATGGTGAACCTTGTAGTACGGTACCGGTGTATAAGAGGGCAAAGTCCTGATATTCCGTGTACTTTTTGTCAGAGGGAAAAAATGTATCTTCGTACTCTAAATTACCTGCTTATGTACCGGTTATGTCTTCTGCTTATCTTGATTCTTCCCTTGCAATCCTTTTCTCAGCGATTGCCCGAAAAGGATCCAAAGAATGAAAAAGTCTTTATCAGCGTTGAAAAAATGCCGGAGTTTCCCGGAGGGAAGGATGCCATGAATGACTTTATCGTGAAAGAGTTGAACTATCCTGTAGGAGCCAAGGAAAGTGGTATTGAAGGTAAGGTATATCTGGCATTTATAGTCAATGCAAAGGGAAAAGTTGGTGAGGTGGAAGTCCTGCGTGGTGTGCACCCTGAACTGGATAAGGAGGCGATACGTATTGTGAAAGCTATGCCCGACTGGATGCCCGGGAGCCAGGACGATGTTCCCGTGGATGTGCGTTTGACGCTTCCGTTTTATTTTAAGTTAAACTAAACGGATGTCTTTAAACCTGGATCAAATCAAACAGCCTATCCGCAAGGAGATGGAGGAGTTTGAATTGAAGTTCAGAAAGGCGATGCAGAGCCATGTACCG
This sequence comes from Bacteroidota bacterium, assembly GCA_016713925.1. Taxonomy (NCBI): domain Bacteria; kingdom Pseudomonadati; phylum Bacteroidota; species Bacteroidota bacterium. The sequence goes on along the minus strand of JADJOH010000002.1, from coordinate 963,157 downwards.
CTGCTCGATCGTATCATGCACTATATTGTGAAGCGGAAGGGAAAGCAAATGCGTCCGATGTTTGTTTTTCTGGCTGCAGGATCATCCGGAGGAATCACGGAAAGTACCTATCGTGCCGCTTCCCTGATTGAACTTTTGCATACCGCCACCCTCGTACACGATGATGTAGTGGATGACAGTAATTTACGCAGAGGCTTTTTTTCGATCAATGCCCTCTGGAAAAATAAAATTGCAGTGCTGGTGGGCGATTATCTTCTATCGCGGGGATTACTGCTTGCAGTGGATCATGAAGAATTCGAACTGCTGAAAATAGTTTCAACCGCCGTGCGTAAAATGAGCGAAGGGGAATTGCTGCAGATAGAAAAAGCGCGTAAGCTCGATATCACGGAAGAGGTCTATTATGAAATTATCACCGCTAAAACCGCTTCCTTGATTGCCTCTTGTTGTGCTACCGGAGCTTCGTCTACAGGTGCAACTGCAGAGCAAGTGAAACGTTTTCATGATTTTGGTCAAGCTGTAGGCATCGCCTTTCAAATCAAAGACGATTTATTCGATTATGAGCAAGCCGAACAAACCGGAAAACCCAGAGGGATCGATATCAAGGAGCATAAGATGACCTTGCCGCTGATCTATACCTTGAATCAATCGGGTTCTTCAGATAAAAGATTTATCATCAATACCGTGAAAAGCTATAGCGATGATAAGAAACGGGTAGAGCAGGTGATTAAAATGGTGATGGAGGCGGGTGGCTTAGTCTACGCCAGAGATAAAATGCAGCACTTTCAAAATCAGGCTTTTAGTTTTATCGAAGATTTGCCGGCATCAGCGTATAAAACTTCTCTTATTCAACTAGTGCGCTTTACCACTGAGAGGAATCATTAATCGCGGTTTTATGCGTTGGTTTTTATCCGGTATCGTATCTTTACTTTCTGATGATAAATAATTCTACCAAGGAGTTAATTCTTGAAACAGCCCGGATTGAAGAGGTGGTGGGTGACTTTGTAGCCTTGAAGAAGCGGGGTGCCAATCTTTTAGGTCTTTGTCCTTTTCACAATGAACGTACTCCTTCTTTCACGGTATCTCCTGCTAAAGGATTTTTTAAATGCTTCGGATGCGGAAAGGCAGGTGATTCGCTTACGTTTATCATGGAGCACGAACACCAGACTTTTCCGGAGGCTTTACGTTATCTGGCAAAGAAGTACAATATCACTATTGAGGAGGAAGCGCCCACACCCGAATATCTGGAGCAGCAATCGCATCGCGAGAATTTATTTACGGTGATTGCTTTTGCGCAGCAGTTTTATCAGGATTACTTATGGAATGCAGAAGAAGGTAAAGCGATTGGACTTTCTTATTTTCATGAAAGAGGTTTTACGGATGATATCATTCGCCGGTTCAATCTGGGATTTTCTCCGGATAAATGGGATGGCCTTACTGCAGCAGCTATTCAGGAAGGATATAAAGTGGAGTTTCTGGAGAAAACCGGTCTTACGATTCTGAATGAAAATAAGCAATACGATCGTTTCAGAGGACGCGTGATGTTTCCGATTCATAATCTCACGGGACGTGTCATTGCTTTTGGTGCGCGTATTTTAAAGACAGATCCAAAGAGTCCGAAGTATCTCAATTCTCCGGAGACAGAAATCTATTTTAAGAGCAAGAATCTCTATGGCATCTCGCAGGCGCGAAAGGCTATAGTAGCTCACGATGGTTGCTATTTGGTAGAGGGATATACGGATGTTATTTCCATGCATCAGGCCGGCATTGAAAATGTGGTGGCCTCCAGCGGAACAGCACTAACGGTTGAGCAGATACGCTTGATTGGTCGCTACACCAGAAATGTCACTGTGCTCTATGATGGTGATCCGGCCGGAATAAAAGCATCGCTACGCGGTATTGATCTGATCCTCGAAGAAGGTATGAATGTGCGGGTCGTCCTGTTTCCGGATGGGGAAGATCCGGACTCCTACTCATCAAAAGTTTCAACGGAAGAATTGAAAGTGTTCTTAAAGGAGCAGGCGGTCGATTTTATCACCTTTAAAACAAAATTATTGCTTGCTGATTCAGCCGGAGATCCGATTAAAAAGGCCGCCTTGATTCGTGATATCGTTGATACCATCGCGAAAATACCCGATGCGATTACACGTGCTGCTTATCTGAAGCATACTTCGGTGTTGATGGAGATGGGAGAATCGATTTTATTGAATGAACTGAATAAGATCCTTCGCAAACAAGTGCGTAAAGCAGGGGAGGAGTCTTTCCAACAGGAGGGATCAGGTCCAGCTCAACCTGTACCACAGGATCCATTAACAGCAGCGCTTGCAGACGCTCAGGAGGAAGTTTCGGATGAGTTCGATACGTTTACGCAGGAGGAAGAGATTATCCGGATTATGTTGCTCTATGCCGATCATAATTTCACCATCCCATTTGGAGCGGATCAAACACCTACCCGCGTGAAAGATTTTATCATTTCTCATCTTCGTGATGATGGTATTCATTTTTCGAATGAAGTCTATGCCGGAATTCTTGCGGAGTTCTCTGTACAGTTGGATGAGGGTTTACCCTATAATGAACAGGATTTTTTACAACAGCTAACACCTGAAATTAAAAATACAGCTATCAGTCTGATGACTCCACCCTATGAATTGGCAAAATGGAGTGAACATCATATTGAAGTCCGACGGGAGGCAGATCAATTGCATAAGACCGTGATTGATCCGGTCATGTACATTAAAAAGAAGCAATTGACTAAAATCAGAGAGGAGCTTCGCGCAGAGCTAAAGGCCCGTGAAATGGCGCAAATATCAATTGATGATATCATGCTAGAGATAAAAAAAGTAGAAGAACTGCAGGTGTTTTTAAATAGTTTTACCAATACCGTAATTCAGAAATAAGTTTAAAGAAACCTTATCCCGAAGACAGTATTTTGTTTAACACCTTTCTGACTTCTGCACTGGGAAATTCTAAACTAAACTCCGAAGAGTTCTTTGACAATCTTCAGAGTGAGTTTTTTTGCAGAAGACAGGAAAAGAATTAACGTAAGCACGGAGATAGATATTTCTTCCAAATAGCCCTGTAGGGGCGGCATCTCTGTAACCGAGAAACTCCCCTATCCTTTCAACCGCCGGCATCCGACCGTAGGTCGGATGCCGGCATAGGTGGGAGAAGATGATTTCCTTATTTACAGAGATGCCGCCCCTACAGGGCTCGGACATCTAAGAACTCAGGCTGTCTCAGTTATGTCTTATTTCAGTAGGACAACCTAAGGCGCCCGTTAATTTGCAGCATCAGGCTACATTGCTACTACTTGTAAAATGGACGTTTTTTTTCTGCGGAAGTCAGGAAGTGTTTTTAAATAGTTTTATCACTACCCTAATTTAGAAATTACTTGTCCCAGAGAAAGTATTTTGATTTATAGCTTGTTAAAAAGGATGGCGCAGAAAATGTAGTTTAACTTATTGCTTCAGAAATTTCCTCGTTATACTATTCCCATCTTCATAAATGAATCTGACATGATAAAGGCCGGTACTCAGCGCATGAATATCAATTTGGTTAGACGTTCCACTTTCTGAAAGTAAAAGACGCCCGCTCAGATCTGTGATTTCACAACTAACAGTTGGGAATGGACTGTTGTAAAAAAGTACATCACTGGCCGGATTAGGATAGACGCTAACGTTAGTGAAAGTACCTGTACTGGAAATACCGGTGAGTAGCGAAGGGTCAAGAATAAACAATCCGCCGGTTTGCGTTCCGATCCATACTTTACCGCTATCGTCAATGTTTACGCATTGAATTACGACATCCGTTAAAGGGGAGTTGGCAGTGTCGTATACAATAAAGTTACTGCCGTTTTTGTACAGGAGCCCTTTGTCAGCAGTGCCAATCCAGGGTTGGTCTATATCGTCAAGTTTCAAGCAGGTGAGACTTATCCACATACATGGAAGCTATATTACTGGAATTCATAATACTGTTGAACTGATCGTAAATGGTAAACGTAACCAGTGAATCTATTCTCACTAATCCTCCGGTGGTACCTGCCCAAATAACATTGTTGGTGTCGATGGCCAGACTTCTGATAAAGTCATCCGGTAGAGGAGAATTAAAGGTGTTGATGTTCGTCCAGACGGTATCATTAAAGGAACAAAGTCCATTGGTAAATGTCCCGATCCATTTCACACCAAACTTATCTATGGCCATACTACGGATGCTATTACTGGCTAATCCGGAATTTGACGTGTTATAGTTGGTCCACTGTCCGTTTACCAGCTTTGCCAGACCGAAGTCCGTCCCAATCCAAACGGTGCTATCATTTTCGTAAGTAATGCATCGTATCGAATTATCAGGTAGTGAGGAATTAATAGTGTTGTATTCTGTCCATGCTATAGATTGCCCTTGGGAAGGATTGGCTAATGAAGTCAGAATAATACAGCAGAGCAATAATTGTATAAACGCGTTTTTCATGGATTCAGATTCTTTACAAAAGTACAAAGCCGTTCCTTATAAAAAGAACGGCTTTGATTGAGTTTTATCAGTTTCTATTATTCAACAACCAGGCGCTGAGCAAAGGACTTACCATCCTGAAGAATACTTACTATGTAAACGCCGGAGTTCAGTTTGCGAACATCAACCATATAGTTGTTAATTCCATTAGATGGATGAATGGATTGAGTATACACCTCCTGACCAAGTACATTTGTAACTCTTAATGTAGAGGGCTGATCGGAATTGCTGTTAAACTGAACTTCAACATAAGTGGTGGCCGGATTTGGTAATAAAGATAAACCGGTTAACGCTGAAGTAGTGAAGTCAGATACCTTGATGCAGCTGTTTAATACGATACTCTTCGTTCTATTTGAAGAGGTAGAGCAAGCATTTGAGGCTTTCACTTTTATCTTACTGCTTACAGCATTCATAGCATAATTCACGCTGGCATTCAGTGTTCCTTGTCCTGCAGCGATGGTTGCATTGGTTGGAGCTGTCCAGGTATAAGAAGTAGCGCCATACACTGATGCAGCAGTATAATTTACTCCTTGTTGACCCTGACATACGCTGGCAGGTCCTGTGATAGAAGCAGGAATTGCCGGTGCAGCTTTAACACTCTTCACACGCGCTGTACTTGTACCGCATGCATTTTGGGCATTTACAGAAACATTGCCATTTGTAAATCCTGCTCCAAATTGTACTTGAATGTTATTAGTACCTTGTCCATTCAGGATGGTTGCACCCGATGGAACACTCCAGTTATAAGTCATTCCAACTACAGGCATAACACTATACGTTTGTTGTGAATTACACAAGCCCGTAGTTTGTCCTGATATTACACTTGTTGTTGCAGGAATATTTAATGAAAGCGATTTAACACGTGACAAGCTATTGCCACAACCATTTACAGCCTGAACACTCAATGTTCCACCGGCATAACCGGCATTAAACTGCAAACTGATTGCATGTGTACCCTGTCCGCTAAGTAAGGTAGTACCTGCAGGATTTGTCCATAAGTAAGAATTAGAGTTGGCTACGGTAGCAATACTGTAATTTACAACATCTCCGGCACAAGCTTTTCCGGTACCGGAAACAGAACCCGGTCTAACGGGTGCACTACTGTTTGCAGTTACAGCTACACATCTCGGTGCACTGCTGCCACAAGTATTATTTGAAATTACACATAGATCACCTGAAGAGGCACCGGTAGCATTCACAGTAACATTACTTGTACCTTGTCCGCTAAGACTCATTCCGGCAGGTACTGACCATGTATAGGAGGTTGCATTTCCAATTGGATTGATAGCAAAAGATGCTGACATGGGTAAACAATGATTGGCGGCACCTACAATGGATGTTGGTGCAATAGGAAGGTCAATGACAGTTACTGTTACGGTTGCGGAAGCAGAACAACCATTGTTGTCGGTTCCTATAACCGTGTATGTTCTGTCCACAGAAGGAGAAGCATTCACAGTGGAACCGGTAGTTTGATCCAATCCGGAAGAAGGACTCCAGTTATATGATGATGCGCCTGATGCAGTCAATGCCGTTGATTGTCCTGCACAGATACTGATGTTCGCACTTGCAGTAACCACAGGTAATGCATTCACAGACACAGTAACTGTTGATGAATTGGAACAACCATTGTCAGAACCCGTCACAGTATAAATGGTCGTTTGACCGGGAGAAGCTACAACACTGTTTCCTGAAGTTGTATTTAATCCTGTAGCAGGACTCCAGCTTAGATTGGGAGCTCCTGAGGCCTGTAGCGTAACTGATCCACCTGCACATATACTTGTACTTGCAGAGGCATTGATCACAGGCAATGGATTTACAACCACTGTTACATACGCCGTGTCGGTACAACCACTGGTAGTTCCAACAACAGTGTAGGTAGTAGTTTGTGATGGAGATGCAATAACCGCATTTCCGGTTGTTCCATTCAGACCGGAAGCAGGACTCCAGACATAAGTATCTGCCCCGCTCACTGAAAGATTTGCAGATTGTCCTGCGCAGATAGGTGCAGGTGTATTTGCAGTAACATTAATTCCATTCCCTACAACAACACTCACGGTCTGAGTTCCTTGACAACCGGTTCCGCTTTCAGTAGCAGTAACCGTATAAGTAGTATTTTGAGTAGGATTAACTGTAGGATTTTGATTAGTGGAGGTAAATCCTGCAGGTAATGAAGTCCAGTTATAGCTGAGTGTTGTAGGAACAACATCGTTTAATTTCAAAGTCCAGTAATTCAGCGTTCCTATATCTGTACCGGCCAAATCCATTATTTTGAGTGTCCAGGTACCGTTTGAATTTCCCGTTAATGATGTAAATGGACCATCGGGTCTGTAACTTCCGCCGAAAGGAGCGGAACCTTGAGATATTGAAAGTGCGGCACTACCTATAAAGATGGTGTTAGTAAAATTATTACCACTACCACCTCTGCGGTTACTTAAGTTAATCGCATTTCCGGAAGGAGCAATTAACTGGATTTGAAGATCACCATCATAAGTATGAGTAATGTCAAGTTGTACTGAAACAACTGTATTGGAATTGATAGTAACAGGATCAATATTATTAACGGTAATGAAACTTGAAATACCGGTTGCATTGTTATCAGGAATATTGTAAATAGTATTATTCGTATAGGTCACTACCTGATTGGATGTACCACCTCCGGTAGCTGATGCTCCTAGTTGAACATTTTCACCTGCACAAATATTAGCAGGAGTAGCAGTAGCCGTAACAGGAATCTGAGAAACAGTTACGGTTGTTGGTGTAGAAGTCGATACGCAAGATGTTCCGGTATTCACAGTAACACTATAATTTCCGGCTTGATTCACGGTGATAGATTGTGTAGTTGCACCATTCAACCATAAATAATTCGTTGCAGAACTTGCAGTGAGTGATACACTTCCGCCCTGACAGAAAGTGGTAGAACCGCTGGCTGTAACTACAGGTAAAGTACCACCTTGCTGTGTTAACGTCACTTGCACTGCGAGTACGTTATTTGTTTCATCACTTTCTAAAAAGTAGTTGTATGGATCTAACTGAATGACCATCCAGTAAGTTCCGTTACAAAGTCCGGGAGGAAGATTGATCCACATACCATCCAATGACTGGTAATAAATATCAGTGTATCCGGATGAAATTCCCTGAACAACACTAGAGCAACCGTAGTTACCTCCGCCTAATCCAAAATTAGGGAAGTTACCGTTTAGCATGGTATTGTTTGCACTGTCAACACAATGTCCATTGTAATAAGAACATGTTCCATAATCCATTAAACAAAAGGCAAGTTTTGAACCTGTACCTACTACAGGCCAGTTTAACGGATTTGGATCCGAAGTTGCAGTACGTAAAGTGTAAATACCCCAATCATCAACGTGCATATGTCCGTGTGATGGGTGATAAGTCATACTTCCTGCAAAACGGTCGATGTATGACATGGCATTACCATTTTTTTGATACACGCGTTGGTTCAATATCTGACGCAATGGCTGTCCGTTCGGACAAGTAAAGTTGCTGGGAACATTGTAAAATGTATCGGTACCACAAATAGCTGTAGGAGTAGTACGCACTTCCAGGGGACCAAACCCAATGTTAGGAGTAGAAACAGAAACACGTAAACGTCCGTCATTACCACTACAAGGAGGATTACAGGTTTGTGGATATTCTAAATATCCACTGGATCCATTCACCAGTAGTGGCGGACGTGCTACTTTAATATCCGGAAGCAGTTGACAATTTGTTGTACCGTCCTTACATACACAAGACGTCGCGTTGGTAGTAGTACATTGTGAATAACTGAAGAAGGGTGACAGTAGTAATGCAACCCAAAGTAGTAATTGTTTTTTCATGTGTGTATTATGGAGTATTTGTTTATTTCTTAAGAAGCAAGATGGGTATACAATCGATGGTAATCATTGGGAAAGGCAATAATTTCATTCTTTAGCTTTTTTTTTCCCGGATTTTACAAATATCGGGAGGAAGTAAGTAGTATTTTTGAGTTAATGGGCAAACGGCGAAAACTTAAGGGTAAATAACCCTCTTTTGTTTGTTAAGTTTTTTACCCTTTAAAGCATTTCAACTAAGCACCATTAGTAAAATGAGTGAATCCTACTCACTTAATTAATTAAATAATTGAAATACAGTACTTTAACTAATGTAATAGTCGGTCTAAAGTTCGATTGAACTCCTTCTTGTATTTCAACCAGAACTCGCCAGTAGCTGGGCCTGAAAACCCACTGGAAACTTTAACAACAGTCCCTTTTCGGTCTATAAAAAGAGTAGTAGGATAGGAGAAAAAGTTTGAAATGGCAGGAATTATTTTTTGTACTTCATCTTTTTGAGCAACACCGGCGATCAATACAGGATAAGATAAATTCAGACGTTTTTTAACTTTTCGGACATTGTTGGCAGCAATGCTGAATTCAGCAGTTCTTTCAAAGGACAGACCGATTACTTCAAGTCCTTCTTCCCCTCTATCCCTGTAAACACTATCCAAAAAAACAGATTCATCCATACAATTCGGACACCATGTGCCCATAATTTGTACAATGATAACACGATTACGATAGTTGCTCTGATCTAATGAAACAAGCTGGCTATCCGGATCCGGTAAATTGAAATTTATTTTACCTGTAGCCTGAGTAATGCTTGAAGGATCCCTCAGACGAACACTATCGTTAATGCATGCACGAAAAGGGGCTTTGTGATGATTTCCGGAATAGAACATTCCTTCCATTTTTCCATCTTTGATCTTAGCAAGATATAACCAGGCATGTGATCCATCGAAAACACTAAGCTTTAACGAATCTCCGTCTTTTATCCCATCTAAAAAACGATGATCTCCGGATTCAGTGAGGAAAGTGCCGGTAACAATTCCCTCCTTTTCCTCGAAGACTCCAATCGCGAGAGAAGAGTCCCCAGAATTTACATTGAACCAGGTTTCCCAACGGCCTGTTAACCTCTGTTCATCACTTTTTGTTTGCTGGGGTAAAAAACGATAGGACAGATTTTTTTGCGCAGTGAAAGGAATAACAGCAGGTACTTTTCTTCCTTTGTTTATCCATACGCCATGCATCGTTTCCCGACCTGCTTTTAAACGAAACTCTGAATCGTAAAGAGGCAATCGGATAAAAATGGAATCACCCGCTAAAGTAATTTCGTCACACACAATTCGTTCTTCAGCATTTTTAATGATCATGACAGGGTGTCCGTCGTGTTGAGCAAATTCAAACTGAAAAGGCAGGTTTGCATCAGGTAATTGCAGGATGCCCAGCCATATTCCAAGAAAGAAAGTGAATGACATGGTTTGTTTTTATAGAGGTTTAGAAGAGTACTTTTTCTCTTCGAATATAGCGGAAATCGTATAGATGGCGGGTGCAGACAATGTCATTTTTTGTTCACTATGGATGGTAAAGCCTTCTGCACTTTGAAATGTTAATTGCTGATTGAGGCAAAACCAGGCATTGGATTTTTCAAACAAAATAAAAATGGTGTTTACCTTATCTTTTAAATACGTAACACGCAGAAGTTTTACCGGAGCTTTTTTGTTGTTAGTGGTATAACTGATGACCATTTCTGAATCAATTAGAGTGGTGTCGCATTGGTAAGAATTCTTCCACGCCGGCCGGTCAATGGCGGATTCAAAAAATGGTTTTAATTCATTTTCCCAATCAGGAGTATAAACGGATCGGGTTTCTGTTTTATTTTTTGTTGAATCGTTTTAACTAAAATAGCTTCCTTCTCTTTCAATGTTGCGATCTCCTTATTCAAGAAAGTACTGATCGAAAAATAATTTATTTCCGGTTGTTTTTTGACTTCAGTACATCCGGTGATCAGAAGCACAAAGGAACAGAGTATCAAATTTCTCATAAAGTAGCACCCATACTCCGGGCTTTTTCAAAGTAAATTTTGGCATTAACCGTATCTCCTAAATTTTGCAATGTAACTCCCAGATTAATCACGGCTTTTACATTTCCGGGATCGGATTGAATGGCTCTTTCAAAATAACTCACAGCGCTATCCGGCCTTTGTAACATGATATAACAATTTCCACTGTTGTTTAAGGCATCGGTATAATTGCTTTTTATAGAGAGGGCTTTGGCATAATCTTTCAATGCTTCCCTGTAATTTCCTGCTTTAGCATACGTGTTACCGCGGTTATAGTATGCTTTGTCAAAGTCATTTTTAAGTGCAATGGATTTGTTTAATGCATCAATGGAAGCCTGTAGACTTCCTCCTTCACTCAGGTATAAACCATAGTTATTCCATGCATCTGAATTTTGCGGATCAAGTTTTACAGCGGCTTCCAGATCAGCAATAGCTTTGTCGTATTGCTTGTTCAAACCATAGGCAATTCCTGAACTGGTAAAATGATTTGCACCGTTGAATGCTTTATATGATCGTGCCTGCTCAAAAGCTAATACGGCATTTTTCGCATCCCCCAGTTCTTTGTATGCGATGCCCAGATGATACCAGGCATCGTTGTAATTTGGTAATATAGAAACGCCTTTTCGTAATTCAACGATAGCCCGTTCGAGATAATTTTTTCGGGTGGCTGACCCTTCCGGCTCCTCCAGGGCTTTTTCCACGAGTAAAGTGCTGCCCAGTGCGTAACGAATACGCGCACTTTCCGGTGATGATTTAACATCTTTCTGCAATAAGGTAAGGTTATCTTTCCAGTCGTTACTGCGAACAATAGTTCTTCCTCCAAAAATAATGAGAACAAGTATGCCGGGAATGAATAATTTGTTATTTCGTATATGCGAAACCGTTATAGGGCCTTCAAATGTTTTGTTTCCTATCAGCCACTTATTGGCAAAATAACCGGCCAGCAAACATAATCCCAGGGAAGGCGTGTAAATGAACCTTTCCGCCATAGTGGCTTCAATGAGGAAAAAGATATTTGAAACCAATAAAATAGTTCCGAGGAAGAAGAGAATGGCGAAGGAGATCATGCTTCGCCTGGGAAGATTTTTAAGAGCATAGATCAATCCAAAGACAATGATTCCGAAGGCCAGAAAGGCGAGGGGATGCGCAAAACTGACAGGGGGTATTGTATTGTAAGAGTAATCAAAAACCAATGTTGCCGGAAGGATGAACAACCCAAAATATCTGCCCATAATATAGAAGGCACCCGCCATTTGTGAAAGTTTATCTTTTGCACCAATTAACGAATTGTTGATGAGCATGAGATCATATCCTCCGCCAATCTCCCCTAAAACAGAAATCCGAACCAAAAAGTAAAGGCCAATCACTCCAATAAATACGGAAGAAAGTGTAATTGTCCTTTTAAAATCCACTTTCGTGAAACACCAAATAGCCAACGGAAATACACCCGCCCATGCCACAGAATTTTCTTTGGACAATAATGCCAGGAAAAAGGCAAGACATGAAAGTAAAATATATTTAAGTTTATTAGTATCTACATAACGAATGAGTCCTGAAAGAGCACCAATGCCAAAAAGGAAACTCAATAATTCATCTCTGCTTTTTATATTCGCCACCACTTCAGTATGCACCGGATGGAATACCCAGAGTAGGGTGATGAAGATGGGTATAAGAGGATGCATCTTTTGTAATAAACGCCTTAAAACGGAAAGTAAGATTACAGCACTCAGCGCATAGATCAGTATATTGATCAAATGTCCAAGAAAAGGTTGTTTGGGTGCAATGCCCCATTCTATTGCAAACATGGCTACAGAGATGGGCCGGTATAACCCTTCCTTCCTGTCCCAGAAACCGGCACGGTAGGAAGTGGTGAAAATCTCCTTTAATCCGCCAAAACCTTTAACCGTGAACTTATTATTTTCAATTACGGTCGAGTCATCCACGGTGTATTCATGGCCAAGGGTATTGGCATACAATAGAAAAGTGATGAAAGCAATGATGAAATAAATGCCTTTAAAGTTTATTTGCTTTCCGGTGGCTGATGTGTTTGCCGGCTTTACAATAGGACCAAGAGTGGAGGTTTTCTTTTTCTGCACCCTTCAAAGATATTATTTAGAAAGGAGATGCTTGCTTTAGAAGTGTTGCAATAAGCATTACTATAATTCATCATTATTTTCAAAGCTTAAAAATAGAGGTCGGAAGTGGTGTTTTTTAAGGGATTTCTAGTGAAAACCGGCAAATGGATTTATAATTGATTGAAAAACAATACTATGGAATAATTATAATTTTTATCATTACCCATAAAATTTGGTTTGTGTTGAATAAAAGGTATATTTGTCGCATAGAAAAGACCCATAATATGAAAAAAATTGCACTCCCAGTTTTAGTATGTTGCGCATTGGCATTGACTTCTTGCCAGCAGCGTCTATTAGACTTTACCGTAATCAGTTCTAAAAATGTGACTATGCGTCTCCCAAATGAGGCAAAAGGTCCACGTACTGAAGGTAAAGAAGTTAAAATGTGTACTGCTCCACAATTAAAAGCAGCAGTTGATAAAGCTATCGAGAAGGCTGGTCCAGGTTACGATGCACTTATTGACGGTGTTGTTTATTCAAGATATGAAGTTTTCCGTCAAGGTTGGGTAGTACAAGGTACTCCTATCAAAACTTCCAAATTGAAAGCTAGCGAATAATATTCCGGCAGATATTCAAAATGAAAGGGATCCCATCGGATCCCTTTCATTTTTTTTGACACCTGGCAGAGGTGAAAATTCTGCCTTACTCTTAAACTATATTTTAATTTTCTTGCGTACTCTTCAATATGAAGAAAAGAAATTTTTTAAAGTTCAATTATTCCTTTTGCGCAACCACTGAAAGTTATGCCGGAATCACTTTGGTATTTCCAGCTTCTTTTACCGTTGCGATCCACAATAATTTCTCCTCTGATGGATCGTACTTTATTGGCTAACCCTTTATCCCATTTTACCAGAATCGGAATATGTAATTCCACAGCTATATCATCTCTGAATACTTCACCGTAAAATATATCGGTAGTAGAATTGTCAGAACGTCCGGTGCAGCGTTCAAGAATTTTTGCGCCGGCATTTTGAGCAACAGCTTCGATATAGGCTTCAGTGGCTTTATCATTCACATCAAAGGTTCCTTTGAAAATTGGAGGAAGATCGCCGCCATTACCCGAGGAATTGGCCTGTCCTTGTTCAGTGGCAGCAGGAGCAGTATTAAAGGACTCCTCCGATCCATTTGCATACTTTATTTTAGAAATGGTATTTAAAGGAACAGTATAAGTCGGACCTTCCTGATTGTCAAATTTCTTATACTTTACAGCGTCAGGACTTAATTCAAGAATCTTGGTTTGAACAGTTCTGCCGTCGGTCAAGGTAATGACATCCTGAGCATAAGTAGCTGAAGTTAACAGCATTAAGGCTAAAGCAATTGTTTTTTTCATATTTTTAATGATAGGGATTACAAATTTACTATTTCCTTTGATCAATTAAGTTTAATGTCCCGCAATATCGATATTCCAGATTAAGATTGAATGATCAGCCAGGGCCGCGGCAATGGTTTTCCCGTCAGGTGAGTAAGCAAGATTTAAGATGGCACTTCCTTTCTCCCGGATCATCCTGAAATCCTTTTCATCGTTGAGATTCCATAAAATGATACTTCCATCTACCGACCCGGATACCGCGGAGGAATTGTACGGTGATAAAGTCATATAGGAAATACCATCTTTATGTCCGTTGAAGGTGGCAATCAGCTTGCCCGTGTTAAAATCCCATTTTCTTAATGTTTTATCAAAACTACCGGTAATAAGATATTTCATATCACTGCTTAGTCGGATAGCATATACCCAATCGTCATGTCCGGCAAAAGTTCGGGTGATATTTCCTGTGTTTACATCCCAGACTTTACAAACATTATCGTGATTGCAGGAGAGAAGGAATTTCCCATCCGGTGAGAAGAAGGCTTCATCGGTCCATATACTTTCTGAGAGCTGGATTGATTTTTTCAAATCAGGATAGTTCCAAATGGTAAGCGCATCTTCCTTCCAACTGGAGGTAACGATCAACTTATCATCCGGAGAAAAATTTGCAGATTTCACAAAACTCGCATGCGCATTTTTCTTTTTGGAAATTAATTTACAAGTAGCAAAATCATAGATGTATAGTTTCTCCAGGGTACCTACGGCAAACTGATCGCCTTTGTGACTGAAAGAAATGGCAGTTATCGGATCATCCCCACTTCAATTTCTTTGATGAGTTTATAATTTTCCGATACATTCCAAAGTTTTATGATTCCATCTTTACTCCCGCTTAACAAGGTTTTGCCGTCATTAGAGAATTTGCAAATGTTAACACCTTCTTTATGACCTAATAAAATCAGCGTGGGTTCTGTATTGCCTTTCGATTGATAGCTCAGGAGGAATAAAAAGAAAATAATAATTTTTGTTTTCATGGTTTTATTGTTTCTGTTGCAAGAGCTGAAGACTTACACGACTTAGTTCTGTTCGCACTTGATGATTGTACTCAGTTTTCTTTTTATGATTTTTCACAGGCACCAGCCAACTGGATTGATTGGCACCACCGAAATAAAAGTAAAGGAAGATATATACTCCCGCTGTAGCTGCGGTAATATAGGTGGTGTTAAATATATTCCATCCCACCCATGCACCGCTGCCTGAAACGAGCAGGAGGCTTACAAAACCCTTGCCGAAATTCCCATTGTATGCTTGCCCTAAACCGGGGAAGAGGAGTGAGAGTGTTTTCGCCTTTTTTATACTTCTGAGTTTAGGAATGTTTTCTTTGTCATAAACCATATTGACCTGTTCTGTCAATTCAGTTTTTAATGCAGCGTCTGTTCGCGGATTGCTTTGAATGAAATTGGTAAGAAACAATTTCGCCTCCATCCATTTTCCGGATTCGCCCAATGCCATTGCATAGAGCAGCGCTCCGGTAACTTCTGTTTCCTCCTCTACTTCCTGCAAATTGAATAAGGGCAGGATGCTCTTTTCTGCCAGTTCGAATTTATCGGACATATAGTAGCCAAGTGCTTTTTGAAAATAAATCCGGCTTTTCAAAGAATCACTCCCCGAAAAACCATCGAGTCGGGAAAGCAAGACCGGCACTTCGGCATGTTTACCGGTAGCTTTGAGACAGTCCGTTTTTTTTAAAAGGCATTCTGCCATCAACGCGGGGTTTCCGGGTTGCTGATAGAGGATGTATTCACATTCCAGCGAAGCGTCCTCATATTGATGCAGGGCCATCAGACTATCCACTTTGGAGAAGTCTGCAGACTGAGCATTAACGAAAGAGGTTGTCGACAGGAATGCGAAGACCAACAACAATATTGTGATGGATCTCGTCAATTTTTTCTTGGTATACAATATTTGCACTTAATGTACTTCCCCATATATTTCCCACATAAAAGAGAGCGAATAGACTTCCAAAGATATACAACTGCGGATTGTTAAATCCGTTTACTCTGTAGTTTTCAATGGTAATCGCTGCAAGCGGAACTGTTTTTAGAAATGCAGCCAGTCCTTGACCGGGTTTTCCCGTATACACTTTTCCCAACCCGG
Source organism: Bacteroidota bacterium (assembly GCA_016713925.1). Lineage (NCBI taxonomy): Bacteria > Pseudomonadati > Bacteroidota > Bacteroidota bacterium. Next base: position 947,185 of record JADJOH010000002.1, on the reverse strand, counting down.
GAATCACCGCCGATAATGCTCCTGCCAGAAAGGCTGATTTCTTTTTAGTGGTTTGTAGAAGTACGTTGTATTGCTTGTAGTATTCAAACTCAGCCTGCAGCAAGGAGTCCTGTGGATGATAAACCGCTTGTATAGAATCGAAAGAAGAATGATCATGAAGAAGGAGATAGGTGCCGGATAATTCAAAATGTTTTAAATCGGTAAAAAAATTATTGTCATCGTAAAGTACTTCTTCAAGTTTCTTTCTCGCTGCTTTAAAATTTTTATTCTCTGCTTCGAGCAATGCAGAAGTATAAGCAGAAGGATAATAGAATACAGAATTATCACTTACTTTATCATAGTAACCGATTGCTTTCAACGGTTTTTTAAATTTATTAAAAGCCCCTGCACAAATAAAGCTGATGGTATCCCTGAAATCTTGTGAATAGTTTAAAGAATCCCGGAACAACCTGGCACTAAAATATTCTACATCATCCAATTGTTTTTGCTCGGTGAGATAAAGTAAAAAGTCAATTTCTTTCCGCAGACCAATAGAATCTTGTTGTGCCTGCGCGCTTGATAAACCACCCAACAAAAGCAGGAGGATAAAAAAATATTTTATCATCAATGTTTATGTTTATTGCAATAGTAGGCAGGCGTGTCGATCAGCATACCCTCCTTACTGATGCGCAAGGGGTGGAGATCTTTCGCCGCTAGTTTGGTGCAACGGGTGAGGCGATCAGCGCTGAGGGAAAGCCCTTTTATTAATCCGTACTGTAAAATAGATTGCTTACTGAAATTGGAACAACTGATTTCATAGGGACAATCCGCAGAAATTTGCGATGATATCACGGATTGATATAAAAATAATAATCCACCGAAAGTCAGATTCACCGGATTGTATTGTATCCATTTTTTCTTACCTACCAATAAGAAGGAAGGCTTCTTTTTACCGGGTAAGGATTAGAAGGAATATGACTGCTGAGCAATTGAAAGTCCGGGGAGATTGGCGATGCAGATACATTACGCTCTTGCGAAACTTTCGTTTTATTTTCTGATAAAAGCGTATCTCCTCCTGTCTCCGGTAGCGGGCCGAAGGAGAGCATAGAAAAGAAGAGGATCGTTGAAATCATGAAGTAAACTATCACATTTTTCGCTCACAAAAGTAAGAATTATCGAGGCGAAAGAAATGATATTTACAATATAAATTTTAGAATTGGGATCACGGATAAAAACAGATTTTGCTGATTTACACGGATATAATCTGCGTAAATCAGCAAAATCAGCGTTATCCGTGATCCTTATTTAAAGTAGTATAGAACTAAAATTTATTTACATAAAAAAAGCCCATGCTCAATGCACAGGCTCTTTCAAAAGTTATCTTATATTTTAATGAGCGCAACCGCCGTGTTCTCCTTTGCAGTCTTTTCCGGCTTCTTTACAGGCCGTCATACAAGCGTCATCGCAACCCTTGCTGCAATCATGTTGTGCAGAAGCTTTATGCATCGGGCAAGGTTTTCCATTACCACATTCGATGCCTTTCTCCTTGCACATCTTCATACATTCTTCTCCACATCCGGCACCGTTCATCATCATCTTACAGGAAGAAGCTTTGATGTGACACTTACCATTCTCCATCTTCACGCAATCGCTGCTATCACACTTTCCTGCAGCCATCCATTCTGCACACATAGCGGAGTCGATGATACAATTGCCTTCTGCATCCATCTCACAACCCATACCACTCATCTCTGATTGACATTCCATTTTCGCTTTACCTCCACAGCAATCATCGCCTGCAGCACCCGCTCCATGACCATCATTCAAAGCAATGAGTGGAGCAATGGTTAGTCCCACCAATGAGGTGAGTTTAATAAGAATATTCATAGAAGGACCGGAAGTATCTTTAAACGGATCGCCGACAGTATCTCCAACAACAGCCGCTTTGTGTGGCTCAGATTTGTTATAGTACATCTGGCCATCAATCTCCACGCCTTTTTCAAATGATTTTTTTGCATTGTCCCAGGCTCCTCCGGCATTGTTCTGGAAGATTGCCCATAATACTCCACTTACAGTAACTCCGGCCATATAGGCACCCAATGCTTCAGGGCCCATCACAATTCCGATGATGATTGGCGAAACGATGGTAATTACACCGGGCAACATCATTTCACGAAGAGCGGCTTTTGTAGAAATTTCAACACAACGACCGTATTCAGGCTTACCTGTTCCTTCCATAATACCCGGAATCTCTCTGAACTGGCGACGTACTTCGTTCACCATATCCATGGCAGCTTTACCTACTGAATTCATCGCAAGGGCGGAGAATACTACAGGCACCATTCCTCCAATGAAGAGTGCAGCAAGGACTTTTGCATCAAAAATATTGATACCGTTGATGCCGGTAAAGGTCACGTAAGCTGCGAAGAGTGCAAGTGCCGTTAAAGCGGCAGAAGCAATGGCAAATCCTTTTCCGATAGCCGCCGTGGTGTTTCCTACTGAATCAAGAATATCTGTTTTCTCACGTACATCAGCAGGTAATTCACTCATCTCAGCAATACCCCCTGCGTTATCTGCAATAGGTCCGAAAGCGTCGATCGCCAATTGCATAGCCGTGGTCGCCATCATCGCGGATGCAGCAATACCTACCCCATAAAATCCGGCAAGTGAATAAGCTCCCCAAATGGCTCCGGCGAATAGAATAACAGGCATAGCAGTAGATAACATTCCGGTACCCAGTCCGGCGATGATATTGGTAGCAGCTCCTGTTCCTGATTTTTGTACAATATCTCTGACCGGTTTTTTATCAAGTCCGGTGTAATACTCCGTAATATAAGAAATAGCGGCTCCCACAAACATTCCAATCACAACCGCCCAGAAAACATTCATGGAACTGGTATAAAGTTCATTGAAATTACCATCGTTAAAAGCTCTCATAGTCATCTGTGCAGGAAGCATCAGATCAATCAGGAAGTATGAAGCAGCCAATGCAATGAGGATAGAGACCCAGTTACCACGGTTTAACGCGGACTGAACAGTGTCTGTATTTGCGAGTGCTCCTTCTTTAATAGATACCAGCCATGAACCAACGATAGAAGCGATGATACCTACACCGGCAATACTCAAGGGAAGCAAAATAGGACCAATACCACCGAAGGCATCCTGAATACCGCCCATATCACGGATCACATAATTTCCAAGTACCATAGAGGCTAAAACAGTAGCTACATAGGATCCAAAAAGATCAGCTCCCATCCCGGCTACATCACCTACATTGTCTCCAACGTTATCTGCTATAGTGGCAGGATTTCGTGGATCATCTTCAGGAATTCCTGCTTCCACTTTTCCTACTAAATCAGCGCCTACATCAGCCGCTTTGGTATAAATACCACCTCCTACACGGGCAAAAAGTGCAATCGATTCAGCACCCAATGAGAATCCCGCCAAAACTTCCAGCACCTGTGTCATCTGTTCATTCCCTGTCATTACTCCACCCATGAAAAACTGGTAGAAACAGATAAAGAGAAGACTCAATCCCAGCACAGCCATACCGGCTACCCCAAGACCCATTACCAATCCGCCGGTGAAGGATACATTTAATGCTTTTGCCAGGGAAGTACGTGCAGCCTGAGTGGTTCGAACGTTGGCTTTTGTAGCAATGCGCATCCCGCTGTATCCGGCCACTGCACTGAATATACAGCCAATAATGAAAGCGACAACGATCAGAATATGAGAACTTTCAACCATCTGGCTGAGAATTCCCAATCCGATGCTGGCGAGTACCATATAAATGGCCAGAATTTTATATTCTGATTTCAGGAAGGACATTGCGCCTTCAGCAATTGCGGATGAGATTTCCTCCATTTTGGAGTCACCTGCATCTTGTTTCTTTACCCAGCTGGCTTTCACGAACATGTAAATAAGTCCAATGATTCCAAGTACCGGTACGATATATACGAAATTTTCCATAGTCACTATTTAAGGGGTGCGAAGGTAGGTCTTTTAAAGAAAGCAGGCAAATCTTTTGTAAATAATTAATTATTAGTATGTTATATATTTATTAAATTCAAATAGACTGGAATTCTTTGTCGGGTTGAAGGGAAGCGTCTGCTCTTTACCAATTGATAACGAATTATTTTTCTTTCTCAGGGGCTTTGATACGTGGAATTTCAAAGAGTGTTTTGCGAGTAATAGCTTTTTATATAGAAGTGAAGGAGAAATTGGGCATTTATTGATTGTAGCCCTGTAGGGGCGGCATCTCTGTAAAGGAAATCATCTTCTCCCACCTATGCCGGCAGCTGACCGTAGGTCGGCTGCCGGCGATGAAAGGAAAGGGGAGTTTGTCGGTTAAAGAGATACCGCCCCTACAGGGCTTATACTGAAGAAATATCCATCTCTGTTCTGACATTATCTCTTTTTCTGTCTTCTGCAAAAAAAACTATTCTGAAGATAGTCAAAGAACTCTTCGGATTTTAATTTAAGGTGTCACAGTGCGGAAGTCAGGATGAGAGGGTTAGAATTTTTTAGGAAGGGTCTGTTAAAAATCACCCTCAACGGTTTTTGTCATCTATGATCAAATCCATATCTTTGATGAGATGCGGAAAATAGTTTTCTTGCTTTTAATATTGCTCTCCGGCTTGGTGACTTATCACGAAGCAAAGGGAGCTACCCGCATTTATATTCCTGTGCAATTTGTGGTAGTCAATGGAGATTTTTCTGAATCCATGATTTATTTACGCAGAGAAGGAGAGACTGTCGCCTCTTTTCGCGGACAAAAAAATCTCCGCTTGCGATTGGATTTTAATACCGAGTATACCATTGATTTTACAAAACCGGGTTATATCACCAAAACCATTCGTGTTAACACTAAGGTGGAAGAAGACAGAAAGAAGTATGGTTTTGATCCCTATAAAATTGGTGTGAGATTGTTCAAACAATATGAGGGTGTCAACACGGTGATCTATAATCAACCGGTGGCGTCTATCCGCTATTTGGCAGAGATGGATGATTTTGGATATGACACGGATTACACCAAATCAATTTTATCAGCATTAAGCAGGACGGAAGAAATACTGGAGAAAAGGGCGAAGGACGAAATTGAAGAGATGGAGGCGAGGGCAGCGAGAGATAAAGCGGACATGAAGGCTAAAAAGGCCATTGCTGCAACTCCAATAAAAAATCCGGAGAAGAATCAGGTAGAGGAAGAAGTAATAGAATCGAAAGCGATTGAAAAATCTAATGATACATTGCAGGAGCCGAAGCAGGATCTGGCATCTCCCGGTCAGGCCGGTGATGATAGAGCGGTGATCAAACCATTTCCGGTCGCCAAAGGGGAAGAGCCTTTAGGTGGATTTGATAAAGCGGGTGCGGAAGAAATGCCGGCAACGGGTGGAGGTGATGATGGAAAAGACGTGCAGCAGATTCATTTGACAGAGACCATCGGAACAGAAAAATCTCCTGAACAAATAGCACCGGAGATAGAATCCGGCAGGGAAATCCAAAAGATCATTGAGCCCAACAGGACGATCACCGTTTTTCGAATAAAGAACGGAACTCATATAGAAGAGTTCAGAAATGTGAATTACAATTGGGGTGGCATGTTTTATTTTATGAATGATGCAACTCCTATTTCCGAACACCTCTTTCACTATATGACGCAAAAACCGGTCTCACGGTAAAATGACTTTGCCCTTTCCTTTCTTAAATTTCCTAACGGTATAAGATATAAAAGGTGCGATGATCAATGAGGGCATGAGCCAGGTAATGAATGCCGGACTTATGTTTACATTTTGTACCAAAAATGCAGTTATCGTGGCAATGTATCCCCCCATCATTCCGATGATATGTTTTATCAGCCAGTGATTTTTCTCTTTTGGTGGAACAGTGAACCTTTTATAATCTCCTATGACGCCTGAAGTAAGTACTCCACCAAATGCTAAAGGTACTAATCCGAAAGTGTTGCCCTTTGCAAGAATCAACCAGCTTCCCATGAACAACAAACCTGCTCCGGCTAAAACGGAAAAGGCGAGTATAATCCAATCAAAGGTGGCCGCTTTTTGTCCCTTGTGCAGCATTTTCAGCGATAAGGCTCTGTATCCCGTTAGGACCAAATAACAACTAAAGATGCCTACCATAAACAGGAACCAGTTTTCCCGTAAGACAGAGAGTACGATCGACGTCACGAAGATGACCAGCATCGACCAGAAATATATTTTCCCGCTTTGGCGGTGAAGGCGTCCGCCATCCTGATTGAGCATGGCTACAGGTCCCGAGAGTAATGCCAGACTGCCGGCGATGATGTGCATCCAGCGCAAAGAATCAATAATAATTGTTTCCATGATTATTTTTATTTGCTGCAAATGAACAATGAATTTGATTTGACGTCAACTCCAAAGGGATGATTGCACAGCTTTTGGGAGGATGAGTTGAATTTGGGATGAAAAGCAAGGTGAAAATCAATGTAGGGATGAATGGTAAGCTAAAAAAACAGGGATTTCCTACGATAAATTATTACATCGAAAGTCGCGTACTTATTTCTTCATTTAAATTTCTGGAGACCGGAACGATGGTGTCGGTCCCGTTCAATACCAAACGGTAACCTTGTGAATTTCCGGTGACGGATACCACACGGTCAAGATTGACGATCCATGCCCGGTGACACCGGTAAAATGCAGTATAGGTGCGCAGATCATTTTTCGTGTTTCTCAGGGTTCCTCTCAGCAGCTTTTTCTGTTCAATACCATTTTGCAAATAATGTACTTCGATATAGTTATCCGCTGAAGTAATAAATAATAAATCCCGTGCAGGTATTTTTAATTCTTCTTTTTGATTGTCAGACCTAAGGGTGATGATGGCGCCCGGATCCGAATCCAGTCGCTTCTTAAAATTCATATGGTCAGAAATATTTTCTGCTTCTTTCAGATTACGACGGGTGAGTACCAATTGCATGATCATTACGTTGATGATTACCGGCAGAACGGCGACCATTAACGTGTACAATTGAAAGTACAAGAGATAACGCAGGTTGAAGAAATCATTAAAAATGACCATGGAATAAAGCGCATTGCCAAGGCCGATGGTGAAAATGATCCAGAGCAGAAAGCTGATCTCCCGTCCTATTGTCCATTTACTTTCATTGAAAAATTTTGGCAAAAGTGTAGTGACCCAGAACGTGTTGATCAATACCATGATCAAAGTAACTGCTCCATATCCCAATGTTAATTTTAATGCGACGATGTTATCGAAGCGGTGCAATTGGAAAGGACGAAAGGCAAACAGGAAAACGAAAACAAAGAATCCTGTAAATAAGGCGGCCCTGATTTTTCCTGAGGGACTATCACTAAGGGGATAAGGTTTCGATAGTAAGGATAAAATCATCGTATATCCATTAGCGTTATAAGGAAGGCTTATTGCAGATATTTTTGCTGAAAAAATTCCGTGTAAGCTTTCATGTCTTTCGTACGTGTTAGTTCAGAAAGATTTGTTTGGGAAATGATGAAGTACTGCACCAATTGCGGATCAAATTGATCGAGTAAATTCTGCTCTGAAATGATCGTCTGATAATACGTCATGGCATCGTCTTTTGATTCAAACGACATCACCGCGATGTACTGCAGATTAAGATCAATGTTTCCGTTATTCACAGTGAGTTGCTGATCAGTAAAATCAATATTATTGAATGCATTGATTTTCGCGATGAGTTCTGCAGGAGCTAACGCGTTTTTTGGGAAGATGATTACAAAAAACTGCATGCTGTTGGCATCGAAGAGGTACTTGGCAGACTTCGCAAATGGATCCGTCAGATTATTGGTATCCACCGGAATGGTGTCAATGGCTGTAGCTTTTACATTGTTGCCTTTAATGAAGTCAAGAATTTCCTTGGCTTTCATACTCACGGAATCTTTTGGAAAACTCCGGATGACATCTTCCAACTCAAATTGAAAATCATTGATAGATCTGGTCTTCCCGACAGCCATCGCTTTTAAGAAGGCGAATTTGGGAGATAGCTTATTGTTAGCCGGGAAGGACTGATCCGCATAGGCTTTACGCTCGATGACCTGATCATATTGTCTGTTTAAATAGGCACGGTAGGTGTTTTCATAAAACACTTCCAGTACTTCTGATTTTCTTTTCATCTCCCGGAAGAAATCCGGATTTTGAATAAGCCGTGCATAGTCCGATTCCGGTGCGTTGGTAAGAATATAGTTCTTATAAAAATCCGCTTTCTCTGTATTCCCAAGTAATGTATGTGTACGGTATAGATTATAATAAGCCGGGAGTTTATATTTATTATCAGGGAATCTCTTGTCGAGCGTTTCAAAACTATTGATGCTTTCGTTGAGATTATTCAATTGTTCTTTATAGATAACTCCGCAATTGTAATAAGCTTCTGTTATTTTTTTGTTGGATTCAGCAATTTGTTCCGGAGAACTTGGAATTTGTGCGAGATAGGCTTCCTTCCTTGCTTTTGAATCCAATTTGGCAATGGAGTCATTCAGACTTTGCTGGTTGAATGCAGAACTGTCAACAGTAGTGGTATCTGTTACATCTCCCCAATTGTCATCTCTTTTTCACTGCGCCTCCAGTTGTCTTCCTGCTTTCGACTGCCCCATCTTTTTACAAATTCACTGTATCCAAAACTGATTGCCGACTGATTGTAAAAATACCATGCACCTTGTGCCGCTGTTGCCGGTGCATTGAGGGCACGGGGTTGACTCTTCAGATCTTTTTCTTCCTTTATTTCCAATTCTTCGAGCCGCTGTTGATCTTCCTGTTCTTTCTTCACGCGTTCCTTCTCTGCATCTTCAGCTTCTACCAAACTGCCAATCATCGCTTCGCGCTCCGACGGAGACATCGCCATCAATCGTTGTAAGCTATCTTCCTTCATGATGACCTTCAGATTACTCACCAGTCGCTCTAAACTATTGCGCTTAGCTTGTATATCGAAGTAATCCGGATGATCATTGGTAAGATTGGTCAGGCAACTATCATAATAAGCAGCAGCAGGTAAATACTCGGGGCGCTTGAGGTAAATATTCCCAAGCTCTAAGTAACTCAACGCTTTTTGTGTGGTATTCGAAGTAGAGGCCCTGAGCGATTGATTGAGTAAATCAACAGCAAGGGGTTCATTCTTTTCCTGAGAAGCAACACCGGCGAGCGCATAATAAAGCTGATCTCTGTATTCCTTGTTTTTCTCGTCCTTCAACATTTTCTGCAATTCCCTTTTTACGATGGACGCATTGCCACTACCGGTATCGTAACAACGTGCTCTGTTGATTCTGGCATTAAACGCCATTTCATAGGGAGGATTCAGCTTGAGCACTTTTTCATAGGATGCAAAGGCTTTGTTCAAGGAATCAGAACGCTGGTACAATTGTCCGAGGATGAAATAATAACGCGAACGATCATCTTTCTTCTTGCTCGTGGAGGCGGCCATTTGCAAGGCATCCATGGCGCGGGGAATATCATTACGGATGAGATGGTATTGTGCCAATACGGCATTGTAAAATCCTTTTAACTTAACGGGAAATTTTTTATCGGCTTTGAGGAAGTCAAGAAGATATTCTGCATCCGTTGTTTTCCCCAACTCAAGATAGGACCGTGTCAGCCAGAGCAAGGCTTCCGGGCGTATTTCATCATCCTTATATTCCGAACTGATGTATTGAAAAGTCTCAATGGAAGACCAGAAATCATGTTTATAAAACTGACTCTGCCCCACCACCATATAGCACTCCGGAATCCAGGGGTTGCGCTCTGCAAGTTTTCGATCCTTCTTCCCTTTTACGATCATCGAGTGACGGGTGATCGCAATAGAAACTTTTTTTATCGCCTCATCAAAATCAGGAAAGACGGCCTTCGCCTTGTTCAGATCAGCAATCTTGAAGATAGAGAGTACCCGATCGTATTTATCTTCATGTGCATCTGCAAGTGTAGCCGCACCTTGTTTCATGCGCTCACGACCATTAAAATAAAAATTATAATGGGTGGTAGTACCGTGATAGGTGCGACTTACTATATTATTTTTTCGCACGCTGCATGACCAAAAAATGATCGCGGTAAGTACAAACAACAGACTAAATCGAAGTTTATTCACAGATGGATAGCGTCGGGATATTCAGTATTAACTGAAAATTTCAGGTTTTAGTATAGACAGGCAAATATAGGAAATGACCGTATGCAGAGCTGATTTTCTGCGTGTTTTCATTCTCCTGTGGGTAGCTCATCACCTGTTTTTAACCACCAAACCCTATGGCAGGTTACAGGGAGCAGCTCAAACTTGTAAGTTTTACGATATTTGCCGGTATGTCGAGTCCGAAAGCGAGAAGGAGAAAGATTGTCAGGAATTTACAGAACAAGTTCAGGCTGGTGGTCATGAACGACCAAACGCTGGAAGAAAAGTTCTCTATTCGCTTGACACCCATGAACATTATCGTGTTCGGCGGGACCTTTGCCCTGAGTTTGATTACCCTGACTTTGTACCTGATTGCATTTACGCCCTTGCGGGAATATATCCCCGGCTATACAGATGTTACCATTCGAAGGAACCTCGTCGCGGTTGCTTTGAAGACGGATTCCGTTGAAAATCAGCTTAATGCTCAGGAGGCATATTTGGCAAACCTGCTGAATGTGTTGAATGATAAGGTGGATACCACTCAGCCGGTAAAGAATTTTTCGGAATCTGCCCTGAATGATACCTTACGAAAACTGGATAAATCTGAGGAGGATTCCCTGATGCGCCTCCAAATGGAAGGAGCCGATCGTTTCGAACTCAATGAATCGAATGAGAGATCCTTTTCTACCGGAATTGGAAGTATTGCATTTTTTACACCGCTCAAAGGAAGTATCACCACTAAATTTAATCCGGTACAAAAGCATTTTGGCATCGACATCGTTGCCGGACCCAATGAAGTAATAAAATCAAGTCTCGATGGCACAGTAGTCATATCGAGCTTCACCTCTGAAACCGGTTATGTCATAGGTGTGCAGCATACGAATAATATTTTCACGCTCTATAAACATAATTCCGCCCTGCTGAAATCTGTTGGTGATTATGTGAAGGCAGGAGAAGTCATCGCCATCATTGGAAATACGGGAGAGTTCAGTACCGGTCCTCATTTACATTTTGAACTCTGGTACAATGGCAGTCCTGTGAATCCACTGGAGTATATTAGTTTTTAAATTGTGAATTTCATTGTTGATGAACAATAAAGTACCTTATATTTCTTTATGGTACTTAGCCCTTACTTTTGCACTGTGAATCGCCCGAAGAAAATTCTGCTTATCGTTTTAGCATCCATTGCAGGGTTTTTATTGCTGATTTCTGTTCTTGCCTGGCTGCTCGGTCCGAAAATGAAGGAGCTTGCCGTAAAGCAAATCAATAACTACCTGACTGTCCCCGTAAGTGTAAAGACCATCGACTTCTCACTGCTCCGGAAATTCCCCTATGCTACGGTTGATTTATCAGACGTGAGCACTAAAGGTTCGAAAATCACCGGGTATGCGGATCCGCTATTGGAAGCAAAGCACATTTACTTTCAGTTCAGCTGGTTTGATGTGTTCAAGGAGAATATCCGGTTGAAGCGTATCAGTATTGAAGAAGCGGTTTGTGTATTGATCGTGGATAAAAATGGTAAAAACAATTACAGCATCTTCAAAGAACAGAAAGGCGATAATCGCGCATTCAACCTCGAACTGGAGGAAATTGTATTGAAAAATACAAGCATTCGTTACCTGAATCAACCCGGAGCTAAAGATTACTCCTTCCGGGCGGAGGACATGAATTTGAAAGGATTATTCAGCAATGACAATTACACGCTTTCCGGCGAAGGTGCATTGTTCGTAGAACGTTTTTTGCTGGATGAGGTCAATTACATCAACAATAAGCTCACCACATTGAAAGTGCTGGTGGAGGTAAATGCCGCTTCCGGAATGTATACGATTCGTGAAAGTTCCATTCGTGTAGCCGCACTGGATCTCGGTGTTGATGGATTTATTAGAGATGATAAAGAAGGAGCCACACTCGATCTTAAAGTTAAAAGTAAGGATGCCGGTTTAGAGGAATTGTTGTCCCTCATTCCGGGAGTTTATACGGAGAAACTGAAGAACTATGATTACGAGGGCAAGGTGAATTTCGACCTTCATATTTCAGGAGAGACAGGCGGAAGAAATAAAGCATTGATCGTGGCTGCATTCAGTACCAATCAGGCATCACTATCTCCTGTGGGAACATCCTACACTTTGAAAAATATTCGCTTCAAGGGAAGTTATACCAACCGCATTTCCAAAGGTCGACCGGTAGAACGATTGTCATTAAATAATCTGGATGCGGTGCTGGAGGGTCAACCCTTAAGTCTTTCTTTTTTACTGGAAGATTTTTCCAATCCCTATATGAATCTCATTGCAAAAAGTAAGGTCAACCTCGAAGTATTGAGTCGCTTTTATATGCCGGATACCCTGGCTTCCATGAGTGGCGAGCTGATGGTGAATGCGAAAGTGAAGGGCCGCACGAAGGATTCAGGGAGCTGGATTTCTGAAGGAACTATTCAAGCTACTAATGTGAGCTTTAAACTGAAGCAACGGGAAATTCTTTTCACGGATTTCAACGGCGGGTTGGTGTTACAAGGCAACCGATTACAGCTGACCAACCTCACGGGAAAGGCGGCCGGCAGTGATTTAAAACTCAACGGGTACTTTGATAACGTATATGCCTTCCTGTTATCCTCCGGAGAAATGCTGAGAGGCGAGGCGACGCTGCTTTCAAATAATCTTGACCTCAATGAATTGCTGGAGGACAAGAAGCAACTTGCTGCGGAAGACACCTCCTATCGTCTTGATTTCAGTGACCGCATCAGCGTCAATCTGGGAGTGAGTGTAGGCGTGCTGAGCTTCCGGAAGTTCCAGGCCTGGCAGTTGAAAGGAAGAATTGATATCCGGAATAAAATTCTTTCTACCGATGATCTTTCTTTTAAAGCATTTGAGGGTCATTTGAAATTAAAAGGACGCATAGATGCATCACGGCATGACAGTATATTAATCGCCTGCGACGCGGATGTAAAGAAATTAGATGCCACTGAACTCTTTACCCAGTTGGGAAATTTCGGACAAGAGGTGATAAGGGATGTGAATGTAAAAGGAAAGATCTCTGCCACCGTTCAGTTTGCATCCATCTGGAGCAAGGACCTGCATTGCAATCTCAATAAAATTTACGCAAAAAGTAAATTGGTCATCGAAAAAGGGGAGTTGATCAATTTTCGGCCGATGTTGCTCTTATCAAAATACCTGAAGAGCGCCGACCTGAAGCAAATAAAATTTGAAACTTTGGAGAATCAAATTGAGATCAGCAACAAAACCATTTTTATTCCCTCTATGGAAATCAAGTCTAGCGTGATGGATCTGACCGCCTCCGGAACATATTCTTTCGATAATAATGTTGATTATAAACTCCAGCTCTATCTCTCCCAGCTCTTCGGAAAAAAGGTAAGGAACAATACCACGGAATTTGGAACCATTGAAGACGACGGATTGGGCCGCATGCGCATCTTCCTGACCATGAAGGGGCCGCTGGCCAATCCAACGATTGTGTATGACCGCAAGGGCATTGAGCAGAAAGTTACCCAGGACATCAAACAAGAAAAGCAGGATTTGAAGAAGATCCTCAATAAGGAGTTTGGATGGTTTAAGAAAGATACCGCCATCGTAAAGAAGCCTGACAACCAGCATAAAAAGCAGGATGAACTGGAATTAGAGTTGGAAACCGAGTGAAGAAGCCCTTAAAACAGCTAATTTTGCCTAACAAATTTTATAAGTGAACATATACACCCGTAAACAACGTTGGAAGTTTGTCCTCTTGATGATCGCCCTGCTCATTGGCATTGGGTCGTTGTTTTATACCAACCAACTGGTGAAAAAGCTTTCCGTTGAAGAGAAAAAGAAGGTGGAGCTCTGGGCAGAGGCTACTCGCCAAATCTCCGATATCAATGCCGAACCCGGCGACATTAGTTTTGCCTTATCGGTATTGACCGACAATAATACTGTTCCGGTGATTTTAACAGATGAGAAGAGACAGGTCATCTCCACCAGAAATCTCGATTCACTGAAATTGGATGACAAAGGCTATGTGGCTACGGAGCTGTTGGAGATGATCGAACAACATGAGCCCATTGAAATTTCCTTCGCTGCGGATCAGAAAAACTATATTTTTATAAAGACTCCTACCTGCTCACACAATTGCGGTATTATCCTTATTTCCAGTTGGCCGTCATCGCTTTGTTTCTGGCGGTATCCTATATTGCCTTTTCGAGTTCGAGAAAAGCAGAGCAAAATCAGGTATGGGTAGGGATGGCGAAAGAAACGGCACATCAGTTGGGTACCCCGCTCTCCTCCTTAATGGCCTGGCTGGAATACCTGAAGTCGAAACCACAACCCGAAGAACATCTTCCTGAAATTGAGAAAGATATTGTCCGACTCAACACCATCACTGAACGATTCTCAAAGATAGGTTCCGCACCGGCATTGAAGAAGGAGAACATGACGCTGGTGATGCAGAATGCCATCGACTATATCCGTTCCCGTGCTTCATCACGCGTGAATTTTAAACTGGAAAATGGGCAGGCCTATGATGTGGAAGCCCCGATGAATGTCCCGCTCTTTGAATGGGTGCTCGAGAATTTATTTAAGAATGCGATCGATGCCATGAGTGGAGAAGGCAGTATAACGGTGCGCATTACCGATCAAAATCAATTCGTGTATCTGGATATTTCTGATACGGGTAAAGGAATTGCCAAATCGAAATATAAAACTGTTTTTAAACCCGGCTATACGAGCAAAAGCCGTGGATGGGGTCTTGGTTTGTCCTTATCAAAAAGGATTGTAGAGGAGTACCATGGCGGACAAATTTTTGTGAAAAGTTCAGAGCTGAATAAAGGCACTACTTTTCGGATCGTGCTTAATAAATCGTGAGTTTTGCTACCGGCTGCCAGCTGCCAGCTTCCGGCTACCGGCTACAAGCTTTGGGGCTAAATAGTGATTATTATGATTTATTATGATAAACCCTTGCGTTCCCCGCGCACGCGGCTTCCAGCTGCCTGCCTGTCGGCAGCTACTGGTCGCTGAGGCTAATTTCCATCTTCATAAATATTCTCAAATTTTTCTACGCCTTTAGTAAATAATTGGGCGGTCTTTGATTTGATTCTTTCCAACCACCCAACTTCCTATTATCCATGTCCCAGCTACTTTAGGAGAATATGGGTTTGTTGGGGCTTAAGTTACTTTATTTTGATTTATTATGATACTACTTTCTTTCTCGCGGGTTGGCTTTTCCACTCCATATGCAAGGTAGAGTTGCACCTTTTGCGCCGCCACCAACAGATAGGGTTTTCAATCCCCCCATTCCGTATTTAAATGAGTTACCTGCTTTTTAAAGTTTTTCCGAAATTTTACTTATAAAAAATTCTTTTGCCTTTGGTTGATGACTCGGTTGTTGGTTGAAATGTTGCTCAAATTCAATTATAATAACTGGTGCTTTGGGGACAGCGCAGGGATCAATTTTACACCACCAATGAGCTTTTTTAAATCCGGTTCTTCATTTTTGCGAGCGGGATGTTCCTCAATTAGTGACAGTTGGTAATTTAATATTTTTTGGCGCATCCGGAAATACTACCAATTCTCATATGGTTTAAAGAATGAAACCTTGTTCAACCAATCACAATAAATTATTCAATGGTGATACATTAGTAGGCCGTGAACTGGTATCATGATATGATCATTCTGCCTCAAATCGGTTACTGATAGCTACATTCTATGTAACCCTTATGGCGGGGTAGTAGTCCCGGATACTTGTTATTCTACTGTGTAGCCCTTTTGCCCTGTCTTCTAGACCTTTAGCTCCAAGGCGGCTTGGTCAGGTTGCTCATAAGGAATTTCAGATTGAAAATCATCCTGTACAGGGTATGCTGGCTGCTGTCAGGCATGGAATGGACGTTGCTTGGTTGGTAACACGCCGGTGGACATCTCCTCATATATTCCAAATTATTAGTTTTGGGGATATAAACTGGATTCATCCAGGAATAATACCCTGAGCAGTTCAGTATATAGGAGCATCGCATTTTGATGCGGCCGGTGATATGAGTTTTAATACCAACGGAGATAAGTTAGTTCTAAGTGGCTGGGGAAGTTATTTAGGAATATTCAATTTTAACAGATGTCTTGGAACTCTTTCAAGTCAAATGCTTGTTGAACCTCATGCTCCACCAGGGGGTCCATTTAAATATTATCATGGAGAGATTGTCCCGGTTGTAAATCGACTATATGCAATATCTAACCAACAACAATATAATATTTGGAGCAAACTCTACCAATTTGATCTAACTGCAGCGAATATACCCGCATCCCGGGTTTTAGTAGATTCTCTACCATTGATGCAGGTCCCGCCGGTATGGAATTAGCACCTGATGGTAAAATTTATATCAGTTCCGCTTATATTGGCTTAGGTAGCGGATGGCCCTATCCACCCTGATTCTTTATTCCACTACCATCAACACCCATCTCAGCGTCATTAATTATCCTGACTCTTTAGGGTCTGCTTGCGATTTTCAGCCATATAGTTTTTACCTGGGTGGGGCAAGGACTTATTACGGTTTGCCTAATAACCCCGATTACGAGCTCGGCGCATGGGTGGGTTCCCCTTGTGATACGCTGAGTGTTGGGTTGGATGAAAATGTACCGGAGCAGGAGGTGTTTTTTCAGGCATGGTTCAACAGCGAGTCGAATATGATTCACGTCAACGCCTCCAAACTCAAAGGAAGAACAGGGAGTTTAAGGTTGTTTGATATGGAAGGGAGGCTGGTGTACGAGAAGAAAATTGAGGTGATAAGTGGAGGGTATGTGACGGGAGAGATACCGATGAATGCGGTGGCGAAGGGGGGTTATCTTGTCAATTTAATTACTGATGTAGAAAGTGTTTCGTCTAAGTTATTCAAATTTTAGGTGAGTAAAGATTTTAAGTGCCAATAGTATTTTTTGCTGCTTGCTTCTCGCTTCTGGCTGCTTGCTTTTTACTGCGCCTCTTAAAAACTCTGCGGCTCAGCGACCTCTGCGTGAAACCAATGATGTTGCTTTTTATTTGAAAATATTTATATTACCGAAAATATTAATTGATTTTAGATGAATGAAGATTTTCGTCCTCGAAGGAATTTTCCTTTTTAACCACTAAGGCACTAAGAGCACGTAGAATCACGGAGGATTTTTATTAAAGTACTAACTCTATATTCTGTCAAGATAAGCATAAAGCCTATATCCTACCCATCCTTCTTCAAGATCTTTGAGGAAGAAAGTTTACCGGGAACCGGAAAGATTTAGTTTCTTTTTCCCGTACTTTGCAGCGTCATGGCCGGAATTTATTTGCATATCCCTTTTTGTAAGCAGGCCTGTCATTATTGTGATTTTCATTTTACGACCTCGCAAAGGGGAAGAGAGGATATGTTTACGACGATGGTGGAGGAAGTAAGGATGCGGGCTGCGGAATTATCAGAGGAGGATGTGGGTACCATTTACTTTGGTGGTGGAACACCTTCTCTACTTAGCTATGAGGAGCTGATGTCTTTTTTTGATGTGATTTATAACTTATATAAAGTGAATCCTTCTGCTGAAGTTACCATTGAAGCGAATCCTGATGATCTTACACCGGCATTTCTAAAGCAGTTGAAACAAACACCTGTGAACAGGTTGAGTATCGGAATTCAGTCTTTTCGCGATGAGGATTTGCAACGTATGAACAGGGCGCATGATGCCGGTATGGCGTTGCGATGTGTGCCCGATGCAGCCGATGCCGGATTTGACAATATCAGTATAGATTTAATTTTTGGCTTACCGTATCTGGAGATGGAACATTGGCAGGAGAATGTGAATACCGCGCTTTCCCTTCCCATAACTCATCTCTCCTGTTATGGATTAACCATTGAAGCGAAAACGGCGCTCGCATGGCAAATTACACAGGGAAAAGTTCCGGCTCCGGATGATGATAAGGCAGCCGCTCAATACGAGTGGCTGTTGAAGGAAGCGGAAGAGAAAGGATTTCCCTGGTATGAAATATCTAATTTAAGCAAATCCGGCTTTGAGTCGAAGCATAATACATCGTATTGGAAGGGACTTCCCTATCTCGGGATTGGTCCATCAGCGCATTCCTACGATGGGAAACAACGCAGCTGGAATGTAAGCAGTAACGCACTTTATGTGAAGGAAATGAAGGAAGGGAAGAGAGCTTCAGAAGCGGAGGTGTTGAGTTATACGGTGAAGTTCCATGAATTGATTTTGACTTCTCTACGGATGCGGGAAGGGCTAACGTTAGCGGAGGTACGCAAACAGTATGGGAATGCCATTGCCGGTCAATTGATAGAAGGCGCCGGTAAATTTGTGGACAAAGGCTGGATTGCCCCCATCGACAAACATATTCGTTTGACCGGGAGCGGACTCCTGTTTGCAGATAAAATTACATCGGAATTATTTATAATTTAGCAAGTCATGATTGTACAATTGAATTACAAGGGCACCGACTATACTGCCGACTTAACTAAGGGACTGGATATTTCAATTCCCTTTGAAGCGGGAGAAGGTCATGTCCTCGCCTGGTACCTGGGTCCGATGAAAATAGAACCGGTACGAATGGGAGATTGGGTAGGTGAAGTGAAAAGCGGTGCTGCCGTGAATTTCAAAAATATCATGTTCAATCCGCATGCACACGGTACACATACCGAATCTCCCGGACATATTTCCCCCGAATTAATATCCATCAATAAAGAACTCAACGAATATTTCTGCTTTGCTCATCTGATCAGTATCACTCCTGAAACAGTGGATGGTGATCAGCTCATCACATTAAAGTCATTGCAGTCGGGGTTAAAGGAACTTTCCGATGCCATTGTCATCAGAACATTGCCCAATCTCCCCGGAAAATTATCCACCAATTATTCCAATACCAATCCACCTTACCTTGAAGCAGCTGCGGCTACCTGGTTGCGTGAAAACGGTGTGCGGCATTTGCTCATTGATCTTCCATCTGTCGATAAAGAAGAAGACGGAGGATTGTTATTGGCGCACCATGCTTTCTGGAACTATCCCGATCAACCCCGATTAAATGCCACCATTTCAGAGTTCATCTTTGTTCCGGATACCATACCCGATGGATTCTATTTCATGAATCTGCAGGTAGCGCCCTTCGAAAATGATGCTGCTCCTTCGCGTCCGTTGCTCTTTGAATTAAAAATGGTTTAAAACCGGAATAAATGGATCATCCTTTAAAATCGAGCGGGCCCACCTTGGCGAGAGCTTCGGTCCTTTGGGACGTACTTTACCCCTAAGAGCAGGTATAAAGCAAATTAGAATGAATAATACAACATTCAGAGCAGTAAAGATTACAAACTTAAACGCTGCGTTTAAATAGAAAATTTATAAAGCAGAACGGATTATTTTTCCTATTCATTTTTACCCCGATAAATGTATGAAGATGTCCGGTTTGGTCAAGGCGGCTTAAAAAGAAGAAATAGTTTAATTTCGTGCACCATCTGTTAGGCAACCTTCTCACTGCTTACAGAATGATGGTATCAATTCACTACTTTATCCCATTAACTGATCAATAATTTTAAGAATGAAATACAAAATATTTAGTGCAATGAACTGGAAACATCTTGCCACCTGTTTCTTCATAGTTCTTTTTTTACCGGTGTTGGTTTCCTGTAATGATGACAGCAAGGAAGTCATTGTCACAAAGGAAATAGGACCCGGAAGTGATGAAAAGCCGGATAAACAGTTAAAGATTGTGGATGATTTCTATACCGCCATTACCGACCGTGATTCGGCAGGGTTGATTCAATTGATGGCACCCAACGCACGCATGTATGGCACAGATCCTTCTGAAGACTGGAACCTGGATGAGATAAAGAAATACATCGGTGAAAAATCACGCGATACCACAGCGAAAGCTGTTTTTACGGTCAAAAAGCGTGAGGTCAGAATTTTGAATGAGGTGATGTATGTAGTGGATGTGGTAGATGTTTCGACCATTGGTGTTCCCTTTCGTATAGTGACGATCACGGAAACGAAGGAAGGAAAGAGCCATATACAATTGGCAGAGTTTTCAGCACTTGTCTGGAATGAGGATATGAAATCGTTGGAAGCGATGTTTAAATTGCGAAAAAAATAGGAGGTAGATTTTCCGTTTGCTTTCAGCGGATAGTAGAGACGGTCGTTTGCATGAAGAATGGTGGAGCCGGTTTCCATCCTGCAGTTCCGGCTGAAAACGAACAGATCATTTACCAAGGTGTAAAAAGGAATATCCTGAGGGAAGAGGAGGGAGGGAAAACCAGTCTAAGGTCCTCTCCCGTATTATTAAAAATATTAATAAACATAGTGAACAGATAGCTGTTATCCTAAAAAGATTATATGAAGAAGATCTATCATCTCGCCACCTGTAGTACGAACCAGCGGATTCTTAAAGAAATTAAACCGGGGAAGACGGTGGTGCTTCAGGACATAAAGACGGAACCCATCACAGCGGCTCAATTGGACGAAATGAAGAAGCTGGCGGGCACCTACCTTGCGCTATTCAGCAAAGTGGCGCTGAAATACAGGAAAATGGGACTTCATGAGATGCAACTAACGGAGAAGGATTACCGTAAGTTAATACTGGACGAGTACACCTTTCTTAAACGGCCGGTCATTATTGTTGACGATCAGATCTTTGTCGGAAATAGCAAGAAAGTAGTGGAGGAAGCCCGCAAAGCCATTAAATGAACAAGAAAGTAACTGCACACCTTTCTGTATTGTTCGCCAATATCATTTACGGGGCGAATTACTCTATTGCCAAAGAAGTCATGCCATCGCTGATTAAGCCATTTGGTTTTATCGTGATTCGTGTATGTACGGCTGCGATTTTGTTTCTGCTTACTTATTTGCTTTTATTCAGAGAGAAAATTGAAAGACGCGATTGGCCCCGACTCTTTGCCTGCGCCGTTTTTGGTGTAGCGGTAAATCAGTTGTTGTTCTTTAAGGGATTGTCACTTACCAGTCCCATCAACTCCGGACTCATGATGGTGACAAATCCCATATTTGTTCTGGTGCTTTCCTTTATCCTGCTGAGTGAGCCCATCACCACACGACGGGTGATAGGTATTGCCTGCGGGATCAGCGGCGCTTCTTTGTTGATTATTTTCGGCGGTCATATTACATCAGGCGTGAGCAATCCGCTGGGTGATTTATATATTCTTATCAACTCCTTGTCCTATGCACTTTTTCTGGTGATTGTATTGCCCTTGATGAAGAAGTATCATCCCGTTACCATCATGCAAGCGGTGTTTCTTATGGGATCAGTCATGGTGCTGCCATTTGGCTGGGGGGAATTCACCGAAATACAATGGCATACTTTTCAAACCGGTGACTGGATGGCTACAGTGTTCGTAGTGGTTGGAACTACTTTCTTAGCATATCTGTTTAATACACTCGCCTTGCGGGAACTCAGTGCGGGAGTAGTGAGTGTCTATATTTATTTGCAACCCTTGCTTGCTGCAGGATTTGCTATACTGTTGGGGAAGGATCAGCCCAATGTTCTACATCTGATCGCAGCAGCACTTATCTTTTCCGGTGTTTGGCTGACGACAAAAAGCGCAAGGGTGAAAGCAAGTCAATAGAAATCTGCTAAGGTATTGCAGTTCCAGGGGCTGAGTCTACTGTTTTCACGATTGGAGGGAATGCATTACTTTTGCTCCTTAAAATTTCACAATGGTACGATCAATGACCGGCTACGGTAATGTGAAGGGGATGATTGGCGGGCAGAACGTCACGGTAGAAATCCGCTCTCTCAACAGCAAATTTTTGGAGTTAAATATGCGCATGCCTCTTCAATTCCGGGATAAAGAATTAGAGCTACGTGCTGAGCTGAGTAAACAACTGGAGCGGGGAAAGGCGGATTTAAACATTTCCTTTGACAATAACGATCTGGCGAAAAGGAGTTCGGTGAACAAGGAAATTTTCAATGCCTATTTTGAAGAGTTATCTGCATTGGGGAAGGAATATCATTTGAGTGATGTCAATCTTTTTGATTTGATCCTGCGCATGCCCGCCGTGATGAATACGGAACGTTCAGAGGTCGATGAGACACAATGGAAGGATCTTAAAGCGCTCCTTTCGCAGGCCATTGAACGTTTCAATGGTTTTCGTGACAATGAAGGAGTAGCTTTGAGTCAGGACATTACCGCACGAGTGCATACCATACTGAACAGCATTCCGCGCCTCGAAGCTTTTGAGCAGGTCAGAGTAGATAACATCCGTGCTCGTCTGGATAAGGCCATTAGCGAAATGCGTGATCAGGCCAATATTGATCGTAACCGCTTCGAGCAGGAGTTGATTTTTTATATTGAAAAGTTGGATATTTCAGAGGAGAAAGTTCGGTTGAAGAGTCATTGCGATTATTTTGTGCAGACACTGGACGGGCCGGAAGCCAACGGAAAAAAACTTGGTTTCATCACACAGGAGATTGGACGTGAAATTAATACCATCGGTGCGAAGGCTAATGATGCGGCTATGCAGCGGATTGTAGTGGAGATGAAGGATGAATTGGAGAAATTAAAAGAACAATTGGCCAACGTGTTGTGAAAATTAATCCCTCTTTCAGACATAAACTGGTGCTCTTCTGCGGACCCAGCGGGAGTGGAAAAACTACGATCGTTCACCACCTCATGTCGGTGTTTCCACAAATGCGGTTTAGTATTTCTGCAACTACACGGGAACAGCGGATGAACGAAGTGGATGGAAGGGACTATCATTTTCTAACCCCTGAAACATTTAAAGAAAAGTTGAAGAACGATGAGTTTCTGGAGTGGGAGGAAGTGTATGAAGACCGATTCTATGGAACGTTGAAATCTGAGGTAGAACGGATTCTTCAAGATGGAAATATTGCTTTGTTTGATGTAGATGTAGAAGGAGGCTTGCAGATCAGAAAGTATTTCGGACGACAGTTGCTTGATGTGTTTGTTATGCCCCCATCGATAGACGAATTGCACAAGCGCCTGGTAGGTCGTGCTACCGAATCAGAAGAGTCTTTGTTCAAGCGATTAAGTAAAGCGGAGAAGGAAATGAAATACGCTTATCACTTTAATAATGTCATTGTGAATACCGTGCTGGAAGATGCGAAACGGGAAGCGGAATTAATGGTACGACATTTTCTCGAAGACGAAGTTCCCGATCCCTCTGAGGAATTGTAAGAATAAATCACAACAAGTAATAATTTATCTTTTAACTTTAGTACTTATTAATGAAAATCGGTCTCTTCTTTGGATCTTTTAATCCTGTTCATAACGGACATCTCGTTATTGCAGGATATATGGCGGAGTATAGCGATCTCAACCAAATCTGGATGATCGTTTCTCCTCACAATCCGTTGAAACCAATCGGTACTTTACTTCAGGATTATCATCGCTATCATCTGGTAGAACTGGGAATTGGATCCTACAAAAAACTCAAGGCTTCAAAAATCGAATTTGAATTACCGAAGCCCTCCTATACTGTAATTACGTTAGCTTATTTACAGGAAAAGTATCCTAAAAATCAATTTTCATTAATCATGGGAGCGGATAACCTGGAGAATTTTCACAAGTGGAAGGATTATCAGATGATTCTGGAAAATCATGATATATACGTATATCCACGACCGTTACATGATGGGGGAGAGTTAAAAAATCACCCCCGCGTAAAATGGATCGATGCACCGGTTATGGAAATTTCTTCCAGTTTTATCCGAAAGGCGATCAAGGAAGGAAAAGATGTCCGCTTTATGATGCCGGAAAGTGTATCGGATTATATTGATGAGATGAATTTTTACAGGAAGTAGGTTCCCGGATATTGAAAGGTAGATGTAGCTGCGTTTCATGATATGCCGATGTAGCTGCGTTTCATGAAACGCAGCTACATCGGCATGTAACCATTCCCACCGGTAAACAATACGTGAACTATTTTAAATTAAATCTGTAAACCAGACCTACTGTGCCATCCACTCCATTGAGATTCAGTTTGGCATCAAAACTATCGAGGTCAATTTCATTTCCATTCTGCTCAAACTTTTTTAATTTCAATGCATGGGAGTCGAATCCAAGGTTAAAATTAAGACCAAAGTCGCCAATTATATAAATCAGCACACCGGTATTAAATCTGATGCCGACACCGGAATAGGTCCATTCTTCTTTTACAGAGGAGAAGGGCTGATTCGTCTCCTCTAATTTGAGGTTAGCAAAATTAATACCCCCTCCGAAATACCAACGGAAATCCTCTTCGTTTTTTAGATTGTATTCGGCACCCAATCCTACTACAACATAACCGTTACTTTTTCCATCGGCACTATCCGGGTCATAGAGGTAAGAACCCACTTTCAAATCAAGTCCCATATTGAAGCGACGGGTAATTTCATAGCGGAAATCTACCGGCAAATAGAGGGTAACGGCACCACCTGTTTCCTCAATTTTATTATTATCTGGCCCATATTCTGATTTGGTACCATAAAGTCCAAATCCTACACCTGCCCGTACTTGCAATTCTTTGGACCGTTGTGCCTGAGCCGATTGAAAAGTGATGGTGATGAGTAAAACAAGGATAAATTGTTTCATAATGGGGTGGAATGATGTTGGTTCAGTCAAAAGTAATTCATTTTGATGCATTGGCAAATGATTAAAATTAGAAAATACCTCGTATTTTTGCTGATATAAAGCATAAAAAAATGAAATTCGGTGTAGTAATCTTTCCCGGCTCCAATTGTGACAGAGACCTTCTTCACGTGATCAGAAATGTTATGAAAAAGGAGGCCGTGGAGCTATGGCACAAGGATCATAACCTTCAAGGTTGTGATTTTATTTTATTGCCGGGAGGATTTTCATATGGAGATTATCTCCGATCGGGAGCAATCGCCCGTTTTTCCCCTATCATGCAGGAAGTAATTGAATTTGCAGATAAGGGCGGATTTGTATTCGGTATTTGCAATGGATTTCAAATTTTGACAGAATCGCATCTGCTGCCCGGAGCATTACTCAGCAACGATAACCATCAGTTCATTTGTAAAAATGTAAACTTGCGCTGCGAAACGGATGAATCTATTATATCTTCCAAGTTCACCATTGGAAAAACCATCCGGATTCCAATAGCTCATGGAGAAGGCCGTTTTTACTGTGATGATGCTACCCTTGAACAAATCAACAAAAACAATCAGGTTATTTTTCGCTATTGCGATGAGCAGGGCAATATCAGCAAATCAAGCAATCCAAACGGAGCACTAGAAAACATTGCCGGCATCTGCAACAAGGGCCGTAATGTTTACGGTATGATGCCGCATCCGGAACGTGCCAGTGATCCTTTGCTGGGAAATACGGATGGAAGAATGATTTTTGATTCTATTATGAATACCGTTTTGGCATAAAGCAATATTTCAGCTTCCGGCCACCGGCTTCCAGCTACCGGCTTTGGGCTATCTGCTTAGGACTTCCGGCTACCGGCGGTGATCTTCGTGCTACAAAATAACGGGAAGCTTAGTAGGAAGGGATGCCATTATACCTCTAACTTAGTTTCTTATTCTGACCAATCCTTCTCCTGCTGATAATGAAATCGTCGTGACTATCGGTAAGGAGCTCTCGAAAATTTGTCATCTGAAATAAAAATCGTTAAAGAAAAAAACAGCTCATAGCCGGTAGCCGGTAGCCGGTAGCCGGCATCCGGTAGACCCTAGAATACCTGAGAAGCCACGCGTTTGCAGGTATCGGAATTTCCCATGGTATAAAAGTGAATGCAGGGCACACCGGCAGCTTTCAGTTCTTTACACTGTTGAATGGTCCACTCGATTCCGGCTTCTTTCACCATAGCGTTTGTAGTGGCTGCTTCGACGGCATCTTCCAGATCATCCGGAATATCGATATGAAAAATACTTGGTAGAACCGTCAGTTGTTTTTTTGTAGTGAGCACTTTAATTCCGGGAATAATGGGAATATTGATACCCATTTCCCGACAGGTATCGACAAACTCAAAGTACTTGCTATTGTTAAAAAACATCTGTGTAACGATATATTCAGCTCCTGCGTCCACTTTCGCTTTCAGGTATTTCAGATCGGTACGCATATTCGGAGCTTCGAAATGCTTCTCCGGATAACCGGCAACACCGATACAAAATTTAGTAGGGGCTACACCCTGAAGTTCATCTTCAAGATAATGCCCTTTATTCATTCGAACTACTTGTTCAAGCAGATCGATAGCATACGCATTGCCATTGGGTTCCGGAACGAAGGTCCCTTCTGTTTTTATAGAGTCACCTCTGAGCACAAGCACATTGTCGATACCGAGAAAAGACAAATCGATGAGTGCATTTTCAGTTTCATCCTTTGAAAAGCCTCCACAAATGATATGTGGAACAGCATCAATTCCGTATTTATTCATGATGGCGGCACAAATACCTACTGTACCGGGCCGCTTGCGAACAGATTTTTTTTCCAGATAGCCGTCTGGACGCTTCTTATAAACGTATTCTTCCCGATGATAGGTGACATCAATAAAGCTGGGATTGAACTCGAGTAAGGGATCGATAGCTTCATAGATTTCAGTCATACTTCGACCCTTTAAGGGAGGAAGTATTTCGATAGAAAAAAGTGTTTTACCTTTTGCATCGCGAAGGTGTTCGGTAACTTTCATATGGATAGTATCATTCTATTGACCTTTTAAACAGTAAAAAGGGGTAAATGTTCCGATTATACTTTGCAAAAGTGCATAAGATCATCATACAAAGATAAAATAGATATGATTTTTTGAAAACAACATAGGTGAACATTAGCCAACTCTTAGCGACAGCACCCTAATGATTTGGGCTACTTTAATAAAAAAACCCGCCTGAAATTCAGACGGGTTTTAAAACTGGTTTTTATTTGGTTATCGGTTAATTGTCACCGTTCCGGCTTTAGGTTCAGTAGTACCATCTCCTAAGTCAACGATGTAGAAATATACACCATCAGGAAGGTCTTTACCATCAAATTTCTTGGTAGTGTTATTGTATCCACTGGTACTAAACACTTCCTTACCCCAACGATTGAAGATTTGAACCGTGTTATTCGGATATTGTTCGATGTTCTCCAATTCAAAGAATTCATTGGTGTTGTCTCCATTAGGAGTGAAGATATTTGGAATAGTAACTTCACAAGCAACAGGTTCTGACTGAGCACCAATCTTACATAATCCGCTGCCGATAGCACGAACTAAGAAGTTAGGGATATTTGTGTTCACACCATGGGATTCAGGTCCGGTTGGAACATTAGCTACAATCCAGGTTGCACCACCATCTTCACTGACTTCGTAACTGGCTGCACTACCAACGGCAGCCCAAACATAAACGAACTTGAAAGGACCGGTACCGGGATTACAAGCTACAATTGGAGCAACAGGATAAGTAAATACATTTACAACAGCTGTGTCAGTAGAAGAACAATTATTTACGGTTACAGTTACCACATAATTTCCGGCCACATTTGTATTGATTGTTTGACTGTTGCCACCGTTTGACCAAAGATAAGTTCCGCCGGCTACACCTGCATCCAGGGTAGCTTGTTGATCTGTACAGATATCCTGATCCACTACTGCAAGTACAGGAGGGTCGATACGGTTGATGATCACATCAAAGTTTCCAATACATAGCGCATTTCCGTTATCAACAGAAACCGAGTAAGTATAACTACCTGCGGGTTGAGAAGCAGGAGTGTAAGTTTGAGAAGTAGCACCCGGAATAATAACTCCATTATTATACCATTGGTAAGTTGCTCCGGGATTACCGGCATCCAGCGTAGGCATTGGATCATAGGAACATAAAGTGGGGTCATTACCAAGATTGTCAAGAGCGGCAGGAATGATCGTAATAGCAACTGTATCAGATCCTGAACATCCGGCACCACTGTTAACCACTACATAATAAGAGCCCGCTGCTGTTGGAGTATAGGTTTGGGCAGTAGCACCTGTAATAGCACCAGCCTGGTCATACCATTGATAAGTAAGATTGGCGAGTTGGCAGTCAAGTGTAGGTATTGGATCAAAGCTGCAAATAGTAGAATCAGCTCCAAGATTTACAGGAATAACATTATCCAGATAAAGAATTGCCAGTGTATCGGCATTCGTCAGGAAGCGACCACAATTATTTGCGAGGGTATTTCCGTCAGATCCGTTTGTGTTGGTAATTACAAGATAGAAAGGACCGGTTGCACTAGTTGTAGTTCCCATTTCAACGAGAAGCTGATTTGTCTTTAAGCCACCGGGAGTACAATAGCCATACGCATTGGCAATAGGGTAATTGGTTCCGGCACCATCTACGAGTTGAATATCTGTTCCGTCAAGAGCCACCGAGAAGCAATAGATACTGTCAGAGAGCGTAACCGTAAAGTCATTGAAAACACAACTGATAGAATCAGTAACGGGAGTCCAAATACTGTTATCCGTAACAAGAATTCTCACGGTATCCTGAAACTCAGGAATCTCGGAACCACATTCTGATAAGAGGGTATTACCATCAAAACCACGTTTGATCCAAATGAAAGTTTCACCGGCACTCAATGGATTCAGGAAGGTAACAAGAAGTGAATCGGTTTCACCATTAGAACAATTGATAGGCTGCACAGCAACAGCGGGATTTGGAATACCAAATGGACCGATGATACGAAAATCAGTAGGTACAGCTGATGCGCATTGGAATGTGGTATCAAAAGGAATAATTACCTGATAATCGTTACAGCTGGCAATTATCTGACCACCACCGGCAGTAAGAACGCTGTTAACAAAAGAAGGGAAAATCTGGTTACACTGTGCAAGAATATTGATTTGAATATCACGTTTCACCTGACCGATGAGAACGCCATTTCGGTATTCACGTACCAGTACACGAATTACGGCCACCTGTTGTAAAGCAGGGATAAAATTAACTACACCGGTTGCAGGATCTATAGTAATTGGAATAGATGAAGCAAGAGGATTGGTTGGTGAATAAGGAGCAATATAGGTATTTGGAAAAGGATTGTTAGGACATCCAAAACCACCATCTTCAGCAGTTACCAGAGAGAATACCAATGAATCACCATCGATATCAGAGGCACCCTGATCATAGAAGAACTGGTTGCCCACACAGAAACGGGTATAAGCAAGATTCAGGAATGAAGGGGATGAATTCGTTGGGGCAATAATATTATCCAGCGTGCAACTGATATACATCCCATTTGGTTGTAGGGTAGTGATTGCTCCGTTACGGCAGCAATCAGCCCAGGAAAATGTCCAGTCTGGTGCCTGACCCGGTAATAATATGATTGTTTCGTATACATATTCTTCAATATCACCTACACCGCCCGGACAGGTAGGAGCAGTGGTTACACAAGCTGTGTTAGGCACAGGAGTTGAGGATACGTTAGGTGCGATTACTGATCCGTTTTGACCAGTAGATAAAGAAGAGTAACAGATAGTTACCTGGGTAGGAGCACTAATTCCTACGCAGTCACGGTAAAACTTTAGTCGAACCAGGTATTCATTAGGGTTCCCTGTCCATTCATAAGTGATATCCACGCCTGCCATATGGGAGGCTTTTGCATGATCAGGTGCAAATAAAATGGCGAAGAAGGCCATTGCAAACAGGGTAAACAGTTTTTTCATAACCGTGTTATTTTTAAGAATTTGTTTTATGTTGTTCATCGGAATAGGTGTATAGTTCCTTTTTGTTTGTACGAGCCACCTCCGTCCGGGGTAGCAAATATATCATATAAATATGTACCTGCCTCTGCATTTTGTCCTTCAGGAGTCTTGCCGTCCCAAGCTATCGAACGACCTTTACCGCTGAACATCAATTTACCGGTACGATTAAATATTCTGATTTCAATAGAAATGTCTTCTATGTCATTGATTTTGAACTCATCATTAATACCATCTTCATTCGGACTAAAAGCGGAAGGAATCTGACCAATCACATGAATTTTTTGTTCAAGGATCACCCCATTAATCAAACAATTGATGATATATGTCCCGGGCTCGGTATAAATATGATTAGCACTGGATGTTTTAAGAGGGGTACTTCCATCCCCGAAGTCATAGGTAGCAGTAATTCCGTCCTGGTTGGTTAACGCCGTAACTTTTAAGGGGGCAAAACCACCCTTACTTGACACTAAGAGTACCGGTTTAGTCACAAGTCCTGCCTCATTATCCCCTGAAGGAGTAACAGCAGTACTATTTGTAGGAATCGACGTTTTTGTTGAGTTTCCGGACTGAACAACCTCCTTTTGGGAAGAGGGGGAACCAATAACAGGTGTTGGTTCCCCTTTATCCTCAATTAAATCTCCGGTCGACGCGGTTTCAGGGAGATTTTCAGATTTATTTTTATTCGATTCTTGAGTTGGATTTGGTCCGATCATGGGCTCTTCCGCTTCTTTATCAGCTTCTGATTTCTGACCGGTAACCGGAATGGTACTTTCTAAAGCCTCCCCTTCGTCATTCGAAGGAATATTAATAGTAGATGACTCTGTTTCATTTGCATTTTCAACTATAGGTAAATGAGCCCCGTCATTTTTATCTGTCAGATAAATTATGCTTAAAACCGTAATGGCTGAAGCTGCTAAAATTGCAGCTATGCCTTTGATACCCAACTTAGCGATAATACTTTTACCGGCAGAAGAAGCACCGGGATGAACCTGTGGGGTAGAGGGAAGCTGCTGGCTGATATTTTGCCAGAGCTTCGGATCCACTTCAGGTTCGAAGTGTTCGAAGGTATTTTTAAACTGCTCTTCGAAGCGACTCATTTTATTTGGTAGTATAACTGTTTTCTTTGTTTAACTCTTGTACTAACATCATCAGCTGATTTCGGGCTCTTGAATATTGGGATTTACTGGTTCCTTCACTGATTCCCAACAACACTCCAATTTCTTTATGCGAATATCCCTCTATGGCGTGGAGGTTGAAGACGGTTTTGTAGCCAACAGGCAATTTTTGTAATTCCGCCATCAATTCACCGGCTCCTATCTCATGACCTATTACCGGCTCACTTCCTGCTTCAACAACATCTTCTAAATCAGTCCAATGCATTTTTTGTTGGCGCAGATAATCTAATGCCGTATTCACCATCACTCTTCTTATCCATCCCTCCAGTGAACCTTCCGCTTTGTAAGAACTAATTTTTTGAAAGACCTTTATAAATCCCTCTTGTAACAGATCCTCCGCTTCTTCCCTTTGCTTGGTGTAGCGTAAACAAACACCAAACATTTTCCTCGCAAACTTATCGTAGAGCAACCGCTGAGCGGAAGCATCTTCGCGAAGTAAGGCTTCAAGTATTTGCTCATCGGTCATTTCTAAAGGACGCTGTACTACCATAGATGCAATTTACGAGTTTGGAGTTGCATGGAAGGTTGCCTATTCCTTCAATTAGTTAATAATCAATCTCAAAAGTTGAAACTCTGGTGACTCTGTGTAGGTTC
The DNA here is from genome assembly GCA_016713925.1 of Bacteroidota bacterium. Classification (NCBI taxonomy): domain Bacteria; kingdom Pseudomonadati; phylum Bacteroidota; species Bacteroidota bacterium. The sequence goes on along the minus strand of JADJOH010000002.1, from coordinate 915,710 downwards.
AGTTATCGTTGTCAAGAATAGAAGACATTGAGCAAAGTTCGATTTTTATTCTTCATATTCAGATTTTTGGACCAAAGATGGCCGCATCCTTATAAAGGAAATTTCTGCAAATTGATTTTTTCTTTGTTGTGTGGCCAGTTTTGTTCTCTATAAGACACTTCATTAAAAGTCGATGTTTTTTATCTCGAAGAAGTTATTTTTTCCATCTTCATTGAGTGGGAAAATGTTTTCTAGCCTCACTTCATAACCCCAAGGCTTCGATGGAATGAACCGCACTATCTGAATTTGAGTACCGGGTCCTGATAACTTTTCTGGCGTATGCTGGAACAGAAGCATGGAGGCACTCAAAAATGATCGAAATGGCAAGCTTCTGTTTCGTACCTTCGCTCACCTATGGAGCACCTTCGGAATTTCTGCATCATTGCGCATATTGATCATGGAAAGTCTACCTTGGCCGACCGGCTTTTGGAGTATACTAATACCGTGTCTAAGAGAGACTTACAAGCTCAGGTGTTGGACAATATGGATCTGGAGCGCGAGCGCGGCATTACGATAAAGAGCCACGCCATTCAAATGGATTATACGTTGGATGGGAAGCAATATTCACTGAATTTGATTGATACTCCCGGACACGTGGATTTTAGCTACGAAGTATCTCGCTCGATCGCGGCCTGTGAAGGCGCTCTTTTAATTGTGGATGCTGCTCAGGGCATTCAGGCACAGACCATCTCTAATTTGTATTTGGCCTTAGGCAATAATTTAACCATTATCCCGATTTTGAATAAAATTGATCTGCCTAGTGCGGAACCTGAATTGGTGAAGGATCAAATTGTTGATCTGCTAAGATGTGATCGGGATGAGATTTTATCGGCTTCCGGGAAAACAGGCTTGGGTGTGTTGGAAATCCTGGAAGCAATTGTGAAGCGTATTCCTCCGCCATCGGGCGATCCAACGGCACCATTGAAAGCACTTATTTTTGATTCTGTTTTTAATTCATTCCGGGGAATCATTGCTTATTATAAAGTAATGGACGGAGAAATCAGAACCGGAGATCACGTGAAATTCGTTTCAACAGATTCTGCATATCATGCGGATGAAATCGGAATTCTTAGATTAGAAAAATCTCCACGGGACGTGGTGAAAACCGGCGATGTGGGTTATATCATTTCCGGAATTAAGAACGCGAAGGAAGTGAAGGTAGGAGATACGATTACGCATATTGCCCGACCCACAATCACCGCTGTTGAGGGATTTGAAGATGTGAAGCCGATGGTATTCGCTGGAATATATCCGGTAGATACAGATGAATACGAAGAGCTCCGTGCATCTTTGGAAAAGTTACAGCTTAACGATGCATCTCTCACCTTCGAGCCGGAATCTTCAGCAGCACTAGGCTTCGGTTTCCGTTGCGGATTCCTGGGAATGTTACACATGGAAATCATTCAGGAACGCCTGGAAAGAGAATTTGATATGACGGTAATCACTACCGTTCCCAACGTATCTTATTTTGCCTATCTGTTAAACGGCACACAGTTCATTGTAAATAATCCAAGTGATTTTCCTGACCCGAGTAGGCTCGATAGAATCGAAGAACCCTATATAAAAGCCACTATTATAACTAAGTCGGATTTTGTAGGTCCGGTGATGGGCTTGTGTATAGGAAAAAGAGGAGAAATTGTAAATCAAAGTTACCTGACCACCGATCGAGTAGAATTGATTTTTAATATGCCATTAGCAGAAATAGTATTTGACTTTTATGATAAGCTGAAATCGATTTCTAAAGGGTATGCTTCTTTCGACTATCATCAAATCGGATACAGAACAAGTGATCTTGTTCGACTGGATATTCGATTAAATGGCGAGCCGGTAGATGCCTTGTCTGCATTGATTCATAGAGATCATGCTTTTACATTTGGAAAGAAAATTTGTGAAAAGCTGAAGGAGTTAATTACACGCCAGCAATTCGAGATTGTTATTCAGGCAGCGATCGGAGCAAAAATTATTGCCCGCGAAACCGTGAAAGCTTTGCGGAAAGATGTGACGGCAAAATGCTACGGAGGAGATATTTCCCGGAAGCGTAAATTGTTGGAAAAACAGAAAGAAGGTAAAAAGCGGATGCGGCAGGTAGGCTCTGTTGAAATTCCTCAGCAGGCATTTTTAGCTGTTTTGAAACTCGATTAAATTCTCTTTTAAGGTAAGGGGTTTGAAGCTCGGTTAAAGTATCTTCCTGAAAAAATTGGATATATTGTAAGGTTTTCTCGGTCCGCGAGGTGTTAGATCTCGCGGGTGTTAGATCTCGCGGGTGTTAGACCTCGCGGGTGTTAGACCTCGCGGGTGCATATTAAGGCATTGTTTGTCAGGCAATTATTTTATAAACAACGACTTTTTCTTCATCTTGGCCATTTTTTCTCTCCATTTATCAAATCAATGACCGAAAATAAAAGCTTCCAATTCTGGAAATTATCTGATCTGTAATAAGTATTTTCCCGGTATTATTTTTAACCTCGGAGCTCTTCAATATCTTCCATCTCCTATTATATCTTCATAAAATGAACCTCTTACCATAGAATGAAATTCTTAAAATATCCAAGTGAATTATCAAATTGATAACTAAAAATCATTTTTTTACGACAAGGGTCCTGAACTTTTTTTCGGCTATTTCTAATTCAATAATTATTACTCCGGATGAATAAACGCCAAGATTTACCGGAAGTTTTCCATCTTCAATACCTGCTTCTCTCGCCTCTATTAGTTGTCCCAGGGTGTTTTGAATTCTGATGATGGCTTTTCCTGAATAAGAATAAGGAAGTAAAATCCAGGTCTCATCAATTGCAGGATTCGGATAGGCTTTAACGTTAGTGATAGAAATCGTCTGATCTAAACCACTGAGAGAGCAGTTGCCGGGTAAGTTTATGTCCAACCAATTGGATCTTCCCGTGATCCAGTCTTTGAGTTCTTGCTTGACACCGGTATAGTCAGGTGGAACAGGACTGGGGTTGGGCCAGACATATACACCCAATATGGGCCACATCGTGAAATTCCTGATTTGACTTTCGTCCAGGACTTGTCCAACACTATCAATCCATGCATGAAGCACCGGAGTAGAAAGTAAACTGTCTCTTAAATTTTCCCACCTGCATCGAAGCGCATTCACAAAAAACGGGTCCTGCATCATGCGGTTATACCAAAAGGGTTTCTGTTCCCCTGCACCGGGATCGTTGATTTGATAAACATAACCGGAAGGTACATCACCTCCATAGTAGTCGGCATTCCCCCATGCAATATCATAATCCCAAACCGGACCCATCCTTAATAATCCTCCGTCACTGTCTTTTGCTTTATGAAAAAATGTGCTGATCCGGTAGCCGTCTACATTTTTCGAGAGCTCTGTTAGAATAAAGAAATCTATCCAGGATTGAAGATCCGTGTAGCGCCGGTATCCTGTTAGTGGATGAGTAAAGTTAAGCCCTTGTAATGCGAACTCGAAACTGTCGCAGTACTGTTCGATATATTGACTCTGGACAGGTAGTATTTCGTTAACATCAGGATATTCAAATTGAATAAGTGGAATGGGCCCGCCACTCACCGGCGGAAAATTGGAATTCCAGCCCCCGCCGGCCCCTCCCGTCGTCTTATCTACTTTTAGTAAATATCCTCCGGTCAGATCATCTCCACTCGTATCAGCAGGCGTCATCTTAGCAATATCAACACGACCCGGATCACGTTTAATTTTTTCTGTGAAAACATAAATGCCCTGATATTGCCCGTTTAAAATTAACTCGCAATATTGGGTTCTTGTAGCATAATGTCCCATCCTCCGTGATAAATCATAGGTCATCACATTGCGCATAAATGTCTTGTCGGTATAGTTAGCACCGAGTATCCAATCACTCTCTGATGGCATTCCAAAAAAGGAAGTGTCAATTTCGTTTCCGGCACTGTCAAGCGTCTCGAAACCAAAAGATTTTTTGGGAAACATTTGTGAACTCGATCCCCTGATTTCTATGCCAATATGGCCATTATAAACATTCGGCGTATCGGACACATAATTGCGTATACCCATACCGTTATCGATAATTTGCATTTGGACTGTTACCTTCGGATCATCCGGAATCACTTGGCCTAGCGTATTGATTTTAACAATGGGAAGATTCGAGGATTGTAATACAAGACCCTTTGGCGGATTGTTTCCAAAGGTGATTGTCCAGTTGAGCAGTATTCCGGCATCTGCAAAGGGATAAGTATCTTCAATTAGTAATTGCCATACGGCATTCGGATTTTGTCCGTTATTCACATTGTAAATTGGACTTTCCGGTCTGTATTCTCCGCTATATGGGGCAGCTCCGCTGGTAATAATAACAGGCACGGTATCAATGAAACAGGTGTTCCAATAATTGTCTCCATTGCCTCCGTTTCCGCTGGTTAGCTCAATATACGTGCTGTCGGGTGCAACCAGCCATATAGAAAGGTCTGAAACATAGGGATGTACAATGTTTAAACAGACACTTATCACGCCGAAGGTAGAATCAATGGAGGTAGGTAATACGTTTACTGAAACAGGAAATCGTATACTGTTCCCGTCATCCGGAATGTTTCCTCCTGCACCACTAAAGGATTGCCCGTTGGTTCTTGTGAAAAGAAAGAGAATGAAAATAGTAAATATTGTTTTTTTCATAAGTGGAGACTAAAATTACGAAAAACAATAGTATGCATGTAGAAACGTCGGATTTTTTTATTACCCCTAATAGTTGTTATTTAAAATAAAGGTCAGGATCAGATAACGGCTATGACTTTCAGTTCCTTTATTTTCATAGATGATTTTGTAATTGAAACAATGTTTAATGTTTACGGTAGTTGTTGAAGAGGCTTTACTTATTGTCATGGGTGAATGAGATGTTTTTTCAAGTAAAGGTGTTGTGCCCATCTAGTCTAAGTGCAGTATATTCCTGAAGTTTTATAACTTTTATATTTTTTGAACTCGTTATCTCTATTGAATTGCTCTAAGGATTGGCGTCGGGAGATATTTTTTAAAAAATTTGAGGCAGTTATCAGGTGTTTTAATACTTTTATGTTTTAATTCCATCATATGAAAACAATCGCATCTCTTCTATTCTTTTTGTTTTTTTCATTGAAACTCACCGCGCAGCAGGAGCCCTTGCTGATTTCAGGTCCGATGCTTGGTTTCAGTGAACACAGGTCGGTGTTGGTTTGGTTCGAAGTAGGTCAAAACGTAAAGACCGCGGTATTGCGTTATTGGGAGAAGAACGATGTTGACTTTTTTTATGAGATGGACTATAAAGGAAATCTTGGTAATCCGTACAACCCGATTCACTTCGAATTGGTAAAACTGAAACTAAACACGACCTATTTGTACGAGTTGGTGTTGAATGGGAAAGTAATGCCAACAGTAAAGCAGCATAGTTTTACAACGAAGCCGCACCAGGCGAATCCGGAAGCCGAACCTCTGAATTTTTCCTTTTTGGCAGGCTCTTGTACCTATTTAAACGATCCGGTGCTGGACGTAGCCGGTACCCCTTATGGTCAGGATCCCTATATTTTCCGAACTATGGCCAGCATGCAAACCGATTTTATGCTTTGGCTGGGAGATAATTTATATTTACGGCCCTCGGATTATGGCTCTTCTGCGGGTATCCAGTACCGTTATTCTCTCCAGCGAAAAGCCCCCGAACTTTCAGAACTTTTCGCCTCTCGACCTAATTATGCAATCTGGGATGATCATGATTTTGGTCCCGACAACTCGGACCGCTCTTTTGAACTGAAAAAATCTTCGCAGGATATCTTTCGTGCTTATTGGGGAAATAAAACCTATGGATCAGAATATGATCATGGTATTTATAGCTCTTTTTCATGGAGTGACTGCGACTTTTTCCTGATGGATGATCGCTCTAACCGTGCACCTAATGCCATGATTGACTCAGTAGCAGGGAAACCGAATTGTGAGAAGTCTTTTTTTGGCGAAATTCAATTGTCATGGCTAAAGGATAAATTGCTGAATTCATCCGCTACTTTTAAGTTTGTTGCCGTGGGGAATCAGGTGTTGAATCCTGTTGCCGAAAAGGAACATTTAAGAGATTACCCCTGCGAGTTTTATGACCTGATGGCATTTATCTTATCTTATAAAATTAATGGTGTCGTCTTCCTGAGCGGCGACCGTCATTTCTCCGAAGTAATTGCCTGGCAACCGAAAGGAGGGTATAAAATGTATGATTTTACCTGCTCCCCACTCACCTCCAGGTCGCATCCCGTTGGTACAAAGGAATTGAAGAATCCCTATAGAGTTCCCGAAACACTGGTCTCTACGAATAATTTCTGTCGTTTTGATGTTACAGGGCCAAGGAATGATCGTTCCCTGAAAATGGTTTCGATAGATAAAAGTGGAGTCGTGGTCTCAAGTTTTATGTTGTCCGCCAAAGATTTGCAAATGCCGAAGTGATCTTTTAACCCGATGAACATTTCCCGTAATTGAAGAGTTTTTAATAGCTGTATCGAATTTAATTTTGAATTCGCTTTTCTGCTGTTTCTTGTTTATTTTTGAGTCCTCACCCCTCTCAATTATGTCAAAAAAATCCATTGCAGGACTTCTGCTACTATGTTTAATCTCATTTCATTCATTGATGGCGCAACCCCTTAAGTATCCTCTTACACAAAAAGGAACCGATCAGGATAATTACCACGGTACAACCGTAAAGGATCCGTTCCGCTGGCTGGAAGTGGATACAGCTGAAAATGTAAAGCAATGGGTCGAAAGTCAGAATAAGGTGACTTTTGATTATCTCTCTAAAATACCTTACCGGGAGAATTTTAAAAATCGTCTCTCTGAAATCATGAACTATGAACGGTATTCAGCTCCCAGTCGCGCCGGAGAGTTTTATTTTTTTAGTAAAAATGATGGTTTGCAAAATCAATCCGTTATCTACTATCAAAAAGGTCTTAATGGAACTCCAATGGTTTTCCTGGATCCGAATACATTGACAAAAGATGGCACCGCAGCAGTAAGTATGCTGGGTTTTTCGAAGGATAAAAAGTATGTCGCTTATGCCATTAATCAAAGCGGCTCTGATTGGCAAACCATTAAGGTTAAACAGGTAGATGGCGCGAAGGATATGTCGGATGAATTGAATTGGGTGAAATTCAGTGGAGCTGCCTGGTATAAGGATGGATTTTATTATTCACGCTATCCCAACCCTGAAAAAGGTACTGAGCTGAGCGGGAAGAATGAATATCATCAGGTATGGTATCATAAACTGGGCACTTCTCAGGACACGGATAAATTGATTTATGAAGATAAGTCAAATGCACTTCGGTATTATGGTGCTCAGGTGTCGGAAGATGAGAAGTATCTTTTTGTCTATGTGTCTATGGGTACCTATGGAACTGAAATCATGTATAAAGATTTATCTAAGCCCGATAGTAAGCTGGCAACATTGTTTAAAGGCTTCAACTATGAATACGGTGTCATAGATAATGTCGGCAGCAAGATTTTTGTAAGTACGAACCACGGTGCTGCGAATAATCATGTGGTCGCTTTGGACTTGAACACATTTGATCCCGCCGGTGATTATACAAAGTCATGGAAGGTGCTTGTCCCTGAGACAAAATCATTGCTCGATAATGTTTCCTCTGCAGGTGGAAAACTGTTTCTGAATTACCTGCAGGATGTTTCTTCGCATGTGTATGTGTATTCTTACGAGGGTGTGAGAGAGAATGAAATTCAGTTGCCCTCCATCGGAACGGCAGGTGGTTTTGGCGGAAACCTTGATGATAAGGAAGTGTTTTTTACATTTACTTCTTTTACCTATCCTCCTACGATTTATCGTTATGTGATCGCCGAGAGAAAAGTATCGGAGTTCAGGGCTTCATCAGTAAAGTATAACCCTGCCGACTATACAACAGAACAGGTTTTTTATTCAAGTAAGGATGGTACGAAAGTGCCGATGTTTATTGTGCATAAGAAAGGACTTAAGAAAGATGGAAAGAATCCAACATTGCTTTATGGCTACGGTGGTTTTAATGTCAATCTGACTCCCGGTTTTAGCGCCGCGCGTCTGGCGATGCTGGAGCAAGGGGCCATTTTTGTGATGGCGAATATTCGTGGAGGTGGTGAATATGGGGATGCATGGCATAAAGCAGGTATGTTGTTGAAGAAACAATCGGTGTTTGATGATTTCATTGCTGCTGCTGAGTATCTCATTAAGGAAAATTATACATCTCCCGCATACCTTGCTGTCCAAGGTGGATCCAATGGCGGATTATTGGTAGGAGCTGTAGTGAATCAGCGTCCGGAATTATTTAAGGTGGCTTTCCCTGCAGTAGGTGTGATGGATATGCTGCGTTTCCATAAGTTTACTGTTGGCTGGGGATGGGTGGTGGAGTATGGATCCAGTGATAGCATTCAGGATTTTAGAAATCTCCTGAACTATTCTCCTTTGCATAATATCCGACCTGCTAATTATCCAGCAGTGATGGTCACAACTGCTGATCATGATGATCGAGTAGTTCCTGCTCATTCGTTTAAATATATCGCCGCCTTGCAGGAAAATCAGAAAGGTTCAAATCCTGTCCTCATTCGCATCGATGTAAAGGCCGGACATGGCGCCGGTAAACCGCTCAGCAAGACCATCGAAGAAATTGCGGATACATATTCGTTTATGTTCTATAATATGGGCGTCACACCCAAGTGGTAAAAAGTTTTAGTATAAAAATCCGCGTTTATCCATTCCAACTGTTTTACCTGTCTCGGGACGAAGTAACGAGATCAGCGTTCTTAATAAAGTGTTATGTTAGAAAAATTAAGTATCCTTCTCCTCGGTTCCGGTGGTCGTGAACATGCCTTCGCCCGTAGCCTGGCTATGAGCCCTCGATGCAGCCAACTCTTCATTGCCCCGGGTAATGCAGGAACCGCGCAGCACGGGACTAACGTTGATGTATCACCGAATGATTTTCCCGCGTTGAAAATTTTTGTTCTGGAAAATGAAATCGATATGGTGGTGGTTGGCCCGGAAGATCCGCTGGTGAATGGTGTGGTGGATTTTTTTGCGGAGGATCCTCAACTGATGCATATCCCCGTCATTGGTCCTTCTAAAGCCGGTGCTCAACTGGAAGGAAGCAAGGACTTTTCAAAAGCGTTCATGAAACGTCATCACATTCCAACTGCAGGCTATGATACGTTTACTTTTTCTAAACTGGAAGAAGGATATAAATTTCTCGGGACATTAACTGCACCTTATGTGCTGAAAGCCGATGGACTTGCTGCCGGTAAAGGTGTTTTAATTCTGGATAATTTAGAAGAGGCGAAGCAGGAGTTGAAGGCCATGTTGGGCGACAGTAAATTCGGGAAAGCAGGCGAGAAGGTGGTGATAGAAGAATTTCTGTCCGGCATTGAAGTTTCAGTTTTTGTTTTGACGGATGGTGTGAATTATAAAATTCTTCCGGAAGCAAAGGATTATAAACGCATCGGTGATGGTGACAAAGGTCTGAATACCGGTGGCATGGGCGCTGTGAGTCCTGTGCCCTTTGCAGATGATACTTTCATGCGTAAAGTGGAGGAGAGAATAGTGAAACCAACCATCAACGGATTAGCTGCAGAGAAAATAAATTACATCGGATTTATATTTATTGGATTGATGAATGTCTCCGGTGAACCATTGGTCATCGAATACAATTGTCGTATGGGTGATCCGGAAACGGAAGCAGTATTGCCGCGTATTCAGACAGATTTCGTCGATCTGATGGAAGCAGTTGCACAGCAAAAATTAAATGAAGTACAACTCAAAATTGATCCTCGTATAGCCGCCACCGTTGTCATGGTATCCGGTGGTTATCCGGGAAATTATGATAAAGGTTTTTCCATCACTAACCTGGATAAAGTTGGAGATACACTGGTGTTCCACGCAGGGACAGCACAGCAAGGAAAGAATGTTATAACTAATGGCGGACGTGTATTGGCACTGACCTCTCTCGCCGAAACTCTCGAGGCTGCCCTGGAAAAATCCTACGCCGCTGCAAAAACCATTAATTTCGATTATGCCTATTACCGTAAAGATATCGGACAGGATTTGATATTGCAAAAAAAGTAATCTCATCGTATACCCGCTGCGCCCATTGCGTAATCGTTGCGCCCGTTGCGGTTAAATGAAAGTGTTATGTTACTAAAAACCCGTGCTGTTGTCCTAGATATCACTCCTTATGCCGAGGCGAGTATCATCGTCAAAGCATATACGGAGTCACATGGACTGCAAAGTTTTCTTGTCAATGGCGTCAGGAAACAAAAGGCACGCTATGCGAATAATCTTTTTCAACCCCTCACCATAATTGAGGTGGTGGCTTATTTCAAGAAGCAAGGCGGACTACATCGGGTGTCAGAGGTTTCCGCATCTCCGCCCTTGGTACATATTCCTTATGATACGGTAAAAACTACTGTCGCACTTTTTCTTGCTGAAATCCTCTACAGGAGCATAAAGGAAGAAGAACCAAATTCAGGCTTATTCGGCTTTGTAGATCATGCGGTGCAGATACTGGACTTGCATCCGGAAACGACCACCTGTTTCCACCTCGTTTTTTGTCTGCAGTTAAGCCGCTACCTGGGCTTCTATCCCGGAGGACATTATTCCAGCCAAAGCCAGTATTTTGATCTGAAGGAAGGTGTCTTCAGAGAAAGTCGTCCGATGCATCCTTATTTTATCGAACACAGCCTCACAAAACTCTTCCACGAATTACTCTCGCTTTCGTTGGAAGAGATGCATGACATTAAAATGAATGGTGCCGAACGAAAGCAATTGCTGCAGGCTATCATCACCTATTTCGAGTTGCACCATACCCAGGGATTCAGTATCCGCTCCTATGAAGTACTGGCGGAGTTGATGGGGTAAATATATTACTAAATACTAATGTAAAACGAAAATACGAAATACTAGTATTAAAATTATGTAATTAGGGGGTGGGTTATGCGTCTGTGAGGTGTAAAAGAGAATAATTAAAAATGGATAGTTCAATTCAGAGCGTTATTTTATTTTTAACAATGCTTGCCATCTACACCTTGTGACTTCGGGGGAGTATTTTTTTGTGAAAAAGTTTGTTTAAATTCGTAAAAATTTCAGAGTATGAAGAAAGCTGTTAAAGTGAAACCACTCAATTTTTCTACCTCATGGAGTTACGCCCCGGCGCCGGAAGGTACTGAACATATCCAACTGAAAGATCGCTATGAGTTGTTCATCAATGGAAAGTTTGTTGCTCCTGCCGGTGGAAAATATTTCGATACCATCAATCCTTCAACAGAGAAGAAAATAGCGTCTGTCGCTGAAGCAGGTGCGACTGATGTCGACAAAGCCGTGAAAGCTGCCCGACAAGCCTATGATAAGACATGGTCGAAGATGCCGGCGGCGGAGCGTGGAAAATACCTCTACCGCATTGCCCGCATCCTGCAGGAGAAAGCACGAGAATTAGCCGTGATTGAAAGTATGGATGGCGGTAAACCTATTCGTGAAAGCCGTGATATCGATGTCCCTCTCGCCGCTGCCCACTTTTTCTATTATGCCGGTTGGGCCGATAAGCTCGACTATGCCTTCCCCGGAAAACGTTCACAGCCGCTGGGGGTCGCCGGTCAAATCATCCCCTGGAATTTCCCGTTATTAATGGCCGCCTGGAAGATTGCTCCCGCGCTGGCCTGTGGAAATACGGTTGTGCTGAAGCCCGCCGAGACCACGCCGCTCACTGCTCTTAAGCTCGCGGAGATATTACAGGAAGCGGATTTGCCTCCGGGAGTGGTGAATATCATCACAGGTGCAGGTGCTACCGGTTCCGCGTTGGTGAATCATCCCGGAATCGATAAGGTGGCTTTTACCGGTTCTACCGATGTAGGAAAGTTGATTCAGAAAGCACTCGCGGGCACAGATAAGAAATATACACTCGAACTCGGTGGAAAAGCAGCCAATATTATTTTTGAAGATGCAGCCATCGATCAGGCCGTGGAGGGAATCATAAACGGAATCTTTTTCAATCAGGGGCATGTCTGTTGTGCGGGTTCAAGATTATTTGTGCAGGAAGGGGTGGCGAAGGAAGTGATTCGTAAACTGAAAGATCGTATATCCACACTGATAGTGGGTGATCCGCTGGATAAAAATACCGATGTGGGTGCGATTAATTCAAAAGCGCAATTGTCAAAAATAAAGTCACTGGTGAATGCAGGAATTAAAGAAGGCGGCGAATGCTGGCAGCCGGAGTGCAGTGTGCCATCGAAAGGATATTGGTTCCGTCCCACTTTGTTTACCAATGTGGCGCAGTCCAGTAAAATTGTACAGGAAGAAATCTTCGGACCGGTGCTGGCCATACAAACCTTCCGTACGCTCGAAGAAGTAGTGGAGAAAGCGAACAATACTCCTTACGGGCTTAGCGGTGGCGTCTGGACAGATAAAGGCGCGAAAATATTTAATGTAACCGGAAAAATTAAGGCCGGGGTACTTTGGGCCAATACCTACAATAAATTTGATCCTACCAGTCCCTTCGGAGGATACAAGGAAAGTGGAATGGGCAGGGAAGGAGGTCTTCACGGATTGATGCCTTACGTTAAACTCTCCTGATATTTTCTAAAACCAGAAAACATGGCAACGAAAACAATTCTTAAAGTAAAGAATATTAAAGTAAACGTCTCCTCTAACGGTCATGAAGTACCGACAAGCAGATTGGATGTCCGTAAAACATATAAACTCTACATTGACGGTAAATTTCCACGCACGGAATCGGGACGCGTATATGCCCTGAAAGATGCTTCCGGAAAATTGATCGCCAATGTTTGTCGTGGTTCTCGAAAGGATTTGCGTGATAGCATTGTCTCGAATAGAAAAGCGCAGGAAGGCTGGGCGAAGAAATCGGCCTACAACAAAGCGCAGATCCTCTATCGTATCGCCGAAACACTCGAAGGTCGCAGGGGGCAGTTCATCGACACCCTGGTTCAACAGGGAGATTCTTCCATCAATGCGAAGAAAGAAGTGGACGCGGCCATTGATTTACTCGTTTACTATGCAGGATGGAGTGATAAGTATATCCAGGTTTTCAGTTCGGTGAATCCGGTAGAGAGTTCGCATTTTAATTTCTCCTATCATGAGCCGATGGGAGTGGTGAGTGTTGTAGCTCCTCTGCAGCAGGGATTGATGGGCATGGTGAGTTTGTTAGCACCGATGATCATTGGTGGGAATGTATGTGCCCTTCTGGCTTCCGAGAAGTACCCGCTTACCGCTGTTGATTTTGGAGAAGTGCTGAATGCTTCCGATGTGCCGGGCGGTGTAGTAAACATTCTGACAGGTTACAGGAAAGAATTTCTCAGTCATGCCTCCTCTCACATGGACATTAACGCCATCCTCTTTGCTGACCTCGATACGGAACAGAAAAAACTCGTGCAAATCAACGCGGCCTTAAATGTAAAACGTGTCCTCGATTTCTCAAAAGAAGATCTTCAATCTCCTTATCGTATCCTGGCAGCACAAGAAACTAAAACGACCTGGCATCCTATAGGTTCTTGAAATGAACGAATGGTCAATTGGAAACTGCAGATTACGTACACAGAAATCATCCATCAATTCCTGAAGTGTTCCTGTTGAGAAAAATTTTTCTGTTTTTAACGCAGCGGTTAGCAGCGTCCAGCAACGATCGCGGCGAATTATCATAACCAATCATAATAATCATGATAATCTGCGGCCCATAAAAGTATTATGGATTAATATTCATAAATTCGAAGGAAGTCTTTCGTGGGTAGAAAATTCTATTCACCGCAAGGAACGCTAGGTCGCGAAGCCTCGCGAGCGCGGGGATCGCAAGGTGCAGATCAATACCTTCAGAAAAATTCGCTCTTTCAAAATTAAACCTTTAAAACATTCATCATCCCGAGGCTTCGGGACAACAACTCATCAATTCATCAATTCAAAAATTGTTTTGGTAAAGGAAAATTTTAGTACGCCCGTTCATTCAACCCGGAGACATAATTTATAAACGCCCTGCATGAAACGCGGTTGCCGCCGGGTGTAGGGTAGTCGCCGCTGAAGTACCAGTCGCCGGTATGGTTCGGACAAGCGGTGTGAAGGTCGCTGATCTTTTGGAAAATAACCGTTACTTCTGCTTTACAATCAGGGGGGAGTAACCAGCTTCGCCACTCTTGCTGATATTTCTTCGTCGGTAAAAGGTTCAAAATTTTCTTCACCACATTCTGCGCCGCCAGTCCTTTTTCAATTCTTCCTTACACTCTTCAAAAACCTGGTCGATGAGGTGTTCCATATTACGCTCTTCCAGCAGACTGATCGCCGCTCTGAAAGCAATAAGATCACCCACTTTGGCCATATCAATACCATAACAATCGGGATAACGGATCTGGGGTGCCGAAGATACGATGACAATCTTTTTCGGATTCAAACGATCGAGCATGCGAATGATGCTGTTTCGCAAAGTCGTTCCGCGCACTATGGAATCATCTATAACTACAAGATTATCGACTCCCGGTTCCACAGTTCCATAGGTGATATCATAAATATGGGCAACCATATCACTGCGGTCGGTGTCGTTGGTGATGAACGTACGCAGTTTGGCATCCTTAATGGCAATCTTCTCAGCACGTGTGCGAATGGCGAGTATATCTGAAAGTTTAGACTCCTCAATAGTATTACCCATTGCAAGGATCTTCTGCTTCTTCACATCGCTCAGGTAATCATCCATACCTTTGATCAGTCCGAAGAAAGCGACTTCAGCAGTGTTGGGAATGTAAGAGAAGACGGTATGTCGAAGGTCTTTATCAACTGCATCGAGTATAGCAGGACATAAAAGTCTTCCGAGTTGTTGTCGTTCACGATAGATGTCTCTGTCGCTACCTCGTGAAAAATAAATACGTTCAAAGGAACAGGATTTACGCTCGAGAGGTTCTTTCACTAACTCCTCGCTGATTTTTCCGTTTTTCTTGATGATGAGTGCATGACCCGGTTTCACTTCCCGAATGGCTTCGAAAGGAACATTGAACGCGGTTTGTATCTGTGGTCGCTCGGATGTTACCACTACCACTTCATCATCGGCATAATACCAGGCCGGACGTATTCCCGACGGATCGCGCAATACAAATGCATCACCATGTCCGATCAAACCGGCCATCACATAACCACCGTCCCAATACTTGGATGAACGGCGAAGGATATTGGCTACATCGAGCTTTTCAGCAATGATAGGACTAATTTCCTTTTTCGTATAGCCCTCTTGTTTATACTGATAGTAAAGCAAATCATTCTCTTCATCCAACCAGTGACCGATGTTTTCCATAACGGTAACCGTATCCGCTTTTTCACGGGGATGTTGTCCGATATCCACCAGATTCGTAAATAACTCTTCTACATTGGTCAGATTGAAATTTCCCGCGACCACCAGATTTCGGGTCATCCAGTTGTTCTGTCGCAAAAAGGGATGACAACTTTCGAAATTATTTCCACCGAAAGTGCCGTAGCGAAGATGGCCAAGTAAAAGCTCGCCCATGAATTCCGCATTTTTCTTCAACCAGGGAATATCCTGCAGTTTTTCCGGATTTTGTTTTTGAATTTCACGGAAAGGGCCATTGATCACACTGAAAATATCAGCAATGGCATTTTTTTCAACGGAACGGTAACGGCTGATGTACTTTTCACCGGGAGAGACATCCAGTTTTATACAGGCCACACCGGCCCCATCTTGTCCGCGGTTATGCTGCTTTTCCATCAAAAGTGACAGCTTATTCACCCCATAGAGGGCTGTGCCGTACTTTTCCAGGTAATATTCAAGGGGTTTTAATAACCGAACCAGGGCAATCCCGCATTCGTGATAAAGAGCGTCGCTCATTTTTCTCTTCTAAGATGCAAAATTAGGGAAAGGAATGCGATTCTGCTAATTTTTTTCGAATCGAATGATTTCCGGGTTGAGTGGAAAGCTGATTATTCCCGGTGCTTCGAAGCCTTGGCGATGGATTGATTATGATTTCTGAATGAAAGTGACTTTTGTCGCATAAGTGGATATCATATATTTTTAAATTTGCCATAAATCACGAAAATGATAAAATATTGGATTATTGCAGGACTTGTTTTACTGCTGGCAGGTACTTCCGGCTGTTCCACAGAGCCCAACCTCGATACCGTCCCGGAAATTAAGTTCAGTGCAGAGGTGCAGGGTATTTTATCGGCACATTGTAATTTTGAAGGTTGTCATGGCGGAAGTGGTGGCGGTGAAGCCGGTTCACTCGTCACTTATGCCGATGTAATGGGATACATTAAAGCCGGAAATGCTCATGGAAGTAAACTATATCAAACTATAACTAAGCGCGGATTTGTGGAACGCATGCCGCCCAGCGGGTATTCGGATGTAAGTGCCGAAAATGTGAAGCTGATTTACTGGTGGATTGAGCAGGGCGCAAAAAATAACTAAGAGCAGACACAATATATGAAAATTAACCCTTTATTTGGCTGGCTGATCCTGCTAACAGGACTTTCTGCTTTTAGTTCCTGCTATTATGATAGTATGGAAGAGCTTGATCCGAGTTTCGGACTCGTGGGCAATTGTGATACTTCGGGTATTATCTCTTTCAATCAAAAAGTGCAGCCCATTCTTACCACTTTTTGCGGAACTACAGGTGGAGCCGCTTCCGGTTGTCATGGTACAACATCTACAAGTAATATTCCACTGGTAACGCATACAGATGTTTCGGCCTCTGCTTCCGATAATTTGATGGATGCTATTCGTCATGAGAACGGCGCCTCTCCCATGCCGGAAGGTGGCGGGAAACTTGACAATTGCCGCATTGCTACTATTCAAAAATGGATCGACGAAGGAAAACTTAATAACTAACGTTTATGAATTACCTAAAGTACACCCTTACCCTTTTATTGAGTAGTTATATTGTTGCTGTAAATGCTCAGGATGATTTTTCAAAGTTGATGGAAGATTCAGCTTCGTCAGGTAAAAATTATACGTTGGCGACATTTAAGACGACAAGAGTTATCAATTTTCATACAGTCGAAACCGTCGGTGAACGCACCCTCGACTTTCGTATCTCGCATCGCTTTGGTGAAGTCAATGGTGGAGTGGATAATTTCTGGGGGATAGATGGTGGTGCCAGTATTCGTCTAGGTTTGGAGTATAGTTATGACGGAAGATTGATGGCTGGCTTTGGCAGAATCAGCTATCAGAAAATGCTGGATGGTTTTCTGAAATATAAACTATTGAGACAAACTGTGGAAAGAGGAATGCCCGTCACAGCCACATTATTTGCTTCCATGTATTGTACCACAGGTAAGGATCCGCTGAAGCAACTCACAGGATTTGACAGATATGAAAACTTCTATAGCCGCCTCTCTTATAATTATCAGTTGATCGTTGGTCGTAAATTTAACCAGAATTTTTCTGCACAAATTGCACCCTGGTTTGTACACTATAACCAGGTAGATGGTATTCTGGATGGGAATGATATCTACGGAGTTTCCGCCGCACTTCGCTATAAATTTACGAAGAGAATGGCATTAACTGCAGAGTATGCGTATCGTATCAACGACTATACCAATAAAGATTATTACGATAGCTTCGGTGTGGGTTTCGAAATTGAAACCGGAGGACACGTTTTTCAAATGCATGTGACTAATTCCTTCGGCCTTGCAGAAAATCAGTTCCTGCCCTATACCAATACGAAATGGGGCGATGGTGGTATTCGCATTGGATTTAATATCTCGAGAGTGTTTACGCTTTAAATAAGGTCATTTTAAATGAAATCGAACTTTTTATCCTGAACGCTGATTTTACGGATTTGACAGATTTACGCGGATTGGAAGTATTATTCGAAACCTTTTTTCTCGAGGCTGAGCCATTCCAATGCTGAACCGCTAAGCAGGCGTTCTTTGGTAGCATCATCGTAGGGCATGGATGCAATTAATTTTCCCGGTTCGAGTTCTCCGAGAGGAAATGGATAGTCCGTTCCCAATGCGAGTTGTGTTGGTCCCATTAGTTTCATCAGGAAATCAAGCATCATAGGATCATGTACAAGTGTGTCCAGATAAAATTTATCGAGGTAATTTCTTGGGTTAACTTTATTATCCACCGCAACCAAATCGGGACGAACGTTGAAACCATGTTCTATACGTCCGATTGAGGAAGGAAAAGCTCCGCCGCCATGTGCAAAGGCAACTTTAAGCCGTGGCAATCGCTCGAAGATACCTCCAAAGATCATCGAACAAATCGCGAGTGATGTCTCTGCCGGCATTCCTACCAGCCAGGGGAGCCAGTACTTGGGCATCTTCTCCTTTGCCATCATATCCCAGGGGTGAACAAAGATGGAAGCTCCGAGGGCTTGTGCGGCTTCAAAAACAGGAAACAGCTCCGGTGCATCCAGATTCCAGTCGTTGACATGAGAACCGATCTGTACGCCGCGCAATCCGATTTGCATACAGCGCTCCAGCTCCTTGATGGCCAGTTCCGGTGATTGCAATGGAATAGTGCCGAGACCAATAAATCTTTTCGGATAGGCATGAACGATAGTGGCGATATGGTCGTTTAAAAACCTACTGACCTCAAGTGCGTCCTGAGGTTTTGCCCAATAGCTGAACATCACCGGAATGGTGCTCAACACCTGCACGTCGATCCGGTGATGGTCACACTCCTTCATCCGCGTCTCCGCCGACCAGCAATTGTCTTGTATCTCCCGGAAGAAGCGGTCATCAATCATCATCTTCGCGCAACAGGGCTTGTGATGATCCAACGAAATAAAACCGCCGTAACCAAACTTCTCCTTAAACTTCGGTAAATGCTCCGGAATAATATGTGTATGAATATCTATTTTTAACATAAAGATTTATATAGGAACGCGGATTACACAGATTTTTAGGATTTTCTCGGATTTCCGGCATCCATATTTTTGTATACTTTATAAAAGCAATTATACTCTTTCTGTCAGTTTTTCATACGGTAATTCTATCCGCGCAAATCATATAAATCCGTTTTATCTGCGTTCAGAATTCTGCGGCACGCAAAGATGGATTTGAAGGATAATTTATACGTCAGTTAAACGAATACAATTGCTTAGATATCGAATTTGATGCCTTGCGCGAGAGGAAGATCTTTAGAGTAATTGATGGTATTTGTCTGACGACGCATATATATCTTCCACGCATCACTACCGGATTCACGACCACCACCGGTGTCTTTCTCGCCACCAAATGCGCCACCAATCTCAGCACCCGAAGTTCCGATATTAACATTTGCGATACCACAATCAGAACCTTCATGTGATAAAAATGCTTCCGCTTCCATCATATCACGTGTGAAAATAGAGGAGGAGAGCCCTTGCGGCACATCGTTTTGCTGTGCAATAGCATCTTCCATCGTGGCATATTTCATGAGATAAAGAATCGGTGCAAAGGTCTCTTCCTGTACGATATGATAGCTATTCTTAGCTTCAATAATGCAGGGTGTAACAAAGTTGCCGCTTTCGTATCCTTCTCCGCTCAGGACTTCCCCGCCGTATAGTACTTTTCCTCCTTCGCTGCGGGCAGCTTCAATAGCTTTGGTAAAATCCGTTACTGCCCCATTATCGATGAGCGGACCAACCAATGTTTTGCTATCTAACGGGTGGCCTATACGAATATGTTCATAAGCCGCTTTAAGTTTTTGTGTGAACTGATCGTAGATGCTTTCGTGAATGATCAATCGACGTGTGCTGGTACAACGCTGCCCTGCGGTACCTACGGCTCCGAAAACGACAGCGCGCAATGCAATATCCAGATCAGCTTTTTCACTGATGATGATGGCATTGTTACCACCCAATTCGAGCAGAGACCTGCCGAGACGTTCTCCAACAATTTTTCCGGCACGGCGCCCTACACGGGTAGAACCGGTCACTGAAATTAAAGGAACGCGTTTGTCGGCAAGGAAATTATCACCTACATGTTTCGAAGAAGCGATAACAAGATTTAACACGCCTTCGGGAACATTATTTGCAGCAAGTACCTTTTGAATAATTTTATGTGTAGCTACAGCACAAAGCGGAACTTTGCTGGAAGGTTTCCATACCACAACATCGCCACACACCATGGCTAGCATTGCATTCCAGCTCCAGACAGCTACAGGAAAATTGAATGCCGAAATTACACCCACCACACCCAGCGGATGATATTGTTCGTACATGCGGTGCCGTGAGCGCTCACTGTGCATAGTTAAACCGTAAAGCTGTCGTGATAAACCCACAGCAAAGTCGCAGATGTCAATCATCTCCTGCACTTCTCCCAGACCTTCCTGATAAATCTTCCCCATCTCCAGCGAAACCAATCGCCCAAGAGGTTCCTTGTATTCACGCAAGGCATCTCCCATCTGACGAACAATCTCTCCGCGTTTCGGGGCAGGGATCATGCGCCAAACATTAAAGCCGTTTGTGCCGTTTCAATTATTCGCTCGTAATCATCGGCTGTGGCCTGTTGAACGGATGCAATTAATTGCCCGTCGGCAGGAGAAAAGGAGTCCAAAACATCTCCCTTGGTTTTCATCCAGTGTGTACCGGTTGATGCACCGGGGTTCAGGGTGTCGATTCCTAATGCTTTCAGCATTTCGCTGATCTGATAATCGGTGGTAGCTATTGTTTCGTTTTTCATGTATTTGCTCAAATGGAGGGTGCAAAGTTAAGAAGAAATGCGGGTGTTTTACAGAAGAACTTCAACACGAGAAGAAATAATTAAAGTACAGATATGCAATAGATTGAATTCTATTTGATTTGGAGTACTTCCAGATGGAGTGAAGCGATAGTTCGTAACCGTTTCCCCGGTTATTATTTTAAATGGTTTTGTAACGATTTTACATTTCGGCTCAGCCGGCGAAATTCCTCTTTTAAAAATATTTTAGTTCTAATTTGGTTTTTTTAATTTTTGTACATACCTTAAAGTGATTTTTAATAACTGAAATTATGAAAGGAGCAAGAAAAGAGGTTCTGGGAATTATTTTACAGTTGGTATTGGCAGATGTTTCCAAGGCGCAGTTAAGCTCATGTGTCAATGCAGATTTTGAGCAGAATAGTTTTGTTAATTGGGTGGGAACTACTGGCACATGTTGTCCGGTTAATTCCATTACGCCGGGAATTGTTACCGGCCGGCATGAAATCATGTCTGGCCCGGGCACAGATCCCAATACAAATGGTGCGATAACGGTGGTTGCTCCGGGTGGATTGTATTCGGCACGTTTGGGGAATGATAATGCAGGTGCACAGGCAGAGCAACTCCGCTATCAGGTAAGTGTAGATTCTACCAATGCACTTTTTATTTACCGGTATGCCGTTGTATTGGAAGACCCCAGTCATTCTCCTCTTGCTCAACCACGTTTTGAGATTCGGGTGTATGATCAAAATGGTACATCTATTGGTTGTGGTACCTATAATGTTGTTGCCTCTGCAGGTATACCGGGCTTTGTCACAATTACAAATTCATTTGGAAGAACCATTCAATATAAGGACTGGACGACGGTTGGCATTGATCTTTTACCCTATTTCGGACAAAATATTACCATTGAGTTTTCTACAGGTGATTGTGCATATGGCGCCCATTTCGGCTATGCTTATGTGGATTGCTATTGCAGTCCACTACAAATTCTTTCTGACTTCTGCTCAGGTTCCGGTGTGACTACATTAGCTGCGCCGATTGGTTTTGAATCCTACCTTTGGAGTACCGGAGATACAACACCCTCTATTACTATCAACAATCCAATCGTTGGCACGCAGTATCAATGTACGATGACTTCGGTGACCGGTTGTACCATTACATTAACAGCTATACTTTCTTCTACAGTGATTGCATCCGGTGTCGGGCTATCCGGATTTTGTCAGAGTGACATCCAGTTTTATGATTCTTCTATTGTCGTTACCGGTTCTCCCATTGTACAATGGAATTGGAACTTTGGCGATGGGAATTCCTCTTCTTCGCAAAATCCCATTCACTATTATGCAGCTCCCGGAACGTATTCGGTGATGTTAACAGTTACAAATGGCGTAGGATGCACGGATTCTATTTTACAGAATATTACTATTCATGCTCTACCGGTTTCTTCTTTTTCTTCAGCTACTGTTTGTGCAGGATTCTCCGGTCAGTTTACAGATGGAAGTCTTAGTTCAAATGGTTCGGTTGTTTCCTGGTGGTGGAATTTCGGAGATGGAACACCCGTAGACACATTATCAGATCCGCAACATGCCTTTGCATTACCGGGTACTTATCCTGTAACACTAATTATCGAAGATAGTGTAGGCTGCAGAGATACCATCGTGCAGCAAATAGCTACTCTTCCCGGACCGATAGCCGGATTTAGTTATATTTCCACATGCGTGAGCAATCAGGTTACATTTAATGATACTTCTGTTTTTCCAGGCACTTCTGTTGCTTCTCGGGAATGGGATTTCGGCGACGGAAGTCCTGTACTATCAGGAATCGGAAATCCTACGCATAATTATCCCGGGTATGGTGCATATGCAGCAACGTTGATAGTTACTACTGTGAACGGATGCACCGATACAATTACCAGACAGGTGGATGTCGCTTCTATCCCGGTTGCAGCATTTACCAATAATCAGGCTTGTGTAGAGGAGTTGGTCCAGTTTAAAGATGTCTCCGTCACCGCCCTTGGTAACATTATTTCCTGGTCATGGACCTTCGGAGATGGCTCACCGGAAGTAAATTCGCAAAATCCATCACATATTTTTCCATCAGGAGGATATTTTAATACTAAGTTAATAGTGGCCAATGACAGAGGGTGTAGGGATTCTGTGATAAACCCGGTTCAGATATGGTACCTGCCAGTTCCCGGAATTACGGCGGATATCAGAGCAGGGTGCGAACCATTAGCAGTTCATTTCAACGATTCATCATTTTCTGCGGATGGTGTTATCAATTCCTATTTCTGGGAATTCGGAAACGGCGATACAGCTTTAGGGTCATCACCGGGGATGGTGTATGATTCTGCAGGTTTATATGCTGTATCACTCAGTTTGGTTTCTTCAGTGGGCTGCAAGGCGAATTCGGTTTTTTCAGATTACATTGAAGTCTTCCCAAAACCAATCGCAGCGTTTCGTTTTGATCCTGAACATCCCGGAGTGTTCTTGCCGGAAGTGTATTTTTATGATCAATCCGCAGGATCAGCACTTTGGAATTGGCACTTCGGAGATAGCACTTTTTCTTCCGATCAGTATCCCATGCATCGTTATGATATTCCCGGTGAATACCGCGTTACCTTAATTATAACAAGTAATGATGGGTGTAAAGATACCACGTGGAAGGCGCTTGAAGTTCAGGATGATTATGCAATATGGATACCCAATTCTTTCACGCCCAATAGCGATGGCATAAATGATAATTTTCAAGTGAATGGATTTGGCTTTACTAATTATGAGATGAATATATTTAATCGTTTTGGGAAAGTTATCTATACTACCGGTGATAAAGTTAAAGGGTGGGATGGAAATTACAATGGTAACGAAGCAAAAATGGATGTTTATGTTTACAAAATTGATATGATAGATGTTTTCGGTAAGGCCCATAGTTATACGGGAAGGGTCACGTTAGTGAGGTAGTGACAGGTCGCGACCTGTCTCTACGACGGATCGCGACCCGTCATTACATAACCCGCACGCTCCAGACATAACTGAAATTCTCTCCGGCCTTCAGTGGAATAATCCCTTCTTTTTCCTCAATTTTTCCTGTGGAATGTACACTATCTGCTATTCCTTGCCAGGGTTCAATACACAGAAAATTGGCCCCTTTTGCTGCCCATAAACCCAGAAAGGGACATCGATTGACTTTAACACTCAGACCATGATCGTGTTGGTTACTGCGTAAATGTATACATTCCGAACGAATGTTTTTAAAGACGAGCGCATCGCTTTCAAAAAGAGCTTTTGACAAAGGGATTCTCTTTGAAGTAAAAAATGAAGCAGGTACATCGCTGATCAATCCCTCTTTCAACGGCCATAATGAAGAGTTTTCCTCATCGCTGAATTCAATATAATAATCATCGTAGTGGTCGCGCAAGTCCAGGGGTACACGAAAAGCCGGATGGGCACCAACAGAAAAGTACATCGTATCCTTTCCGGTATTGAACACATGATATTCTACATTCAATTCGTTCCCTTTTAGCGTATAGCTGATGTCAAAATGGAATTGAAATGGATAATTTTTTCGTGTATCCTCGTCATCTTTTAATCGGAAAACCAGTTTGCCGGTACCCTCTTCAATGAGATTGAAAAGTTTCTCCCTTGCAAATCCATGTCGCGGGAGCGTATATTCATTACCGTTATAAGTATAGATATTATCCTTTAATTGCCCGACAACAGGAAAGAGTACAGGCGAGCTCTTTGACCATTCTTTGCCTGCCTGCCAGAGGTATTCAAGTCGAAATAGTTTATTATATAAACGGATTAGTTCAGCGCCAAGAGGGTTAATATCTACCCGTAAATTATCATTTTCAAGTCGTAGCATATACTGTTTAACGATAGATTAATTTAATTTCCATTGTTGCGGATCAACTTATCCAGATAGGTTGTCTGGACAAATGTTCACTTATATTATGACGCACTACTTCTTCAAGATCACCGCTGCGTTCATACACCTTCCTTTGTCGGCTTGTGCTATTGCCTTTTTGGAGTAGGTTCACAATGATTTCTTCACAATCATTGTATTCAAAATTCTTGAAATAAGGAGAAAGTTTTTCCAGCCAATTGTAGGCCACTGTTCGGGCCGGCAAGTTGGAAATGGTACTCTCATCTATAAATTGAGCTTCTAGTCCATGCCGAATGGCTCGCCATTTATTTTCTCGCAGAATCCATCGTTCCGGTATTGTTCCATAAGTAGAATTGAATTCTGCTTTATTATCGCTATACCAATTTGCCATCGCATGAATCATAGCTACTAAAGCTTTCATTTCTTTTAAAGTGGCCGGTCCATCACAAATCCTTATTTCGAGTGTGCCATGTCCGGGGCTGGGTCTCAAATCCCACCAAAGATCTTTCATGCTTTTTATGGATTGAACTCTGATCAGATCCTGATATCTTTTGTTAAAGGCTTCCCAGTTTTTAAAGAAATAAGGTAAACCACAGGTAGGGATTGCTTCATAGACGGTGGGCCGTGTTGATGCGAGTCCGGAATCTTTCCTATCCAAAAAGGAGAGCTGGCAGAAAGTGCAAGAAGTATGGGAAGTTGACGAACGAAAAAATTACTGAAATCAATACATTCATCCCCATTTCTCATCCCAACATGAACATGTAATCCATACACAGAAGTTCTTCTGCTCAGCCACTGATTTCGATCAATAAGCTCATGATAACGCTTCGATTCGGTGATCATCCTGTCATTATAATTTGCCGTTGGATGACTGCCGGTAGAACATAAGCTAAGAGCGTGATCCGAAGCATATTCGTCCACCTGCTTTAAACTATTGTCAAGATCAATGTATGCTTCATGTGCATTTGTACATATCCCTGTAATTATCTCCAACATACTTTGAAAAAGTTCCTTCGTAAGTTTTGGGTTATCAATGTTTGCAATGAAATCATGCGCCTTTGGAGTGAGTTGATTGGTGCTTTTTTCCATCACCTGTAATTCAATTTCAACTCCCAATGTTAGAAAGTTATTACTTTCGGTGAAATTCAATCTGAGGTTTTCTTCCATAACAGGTCCGTTTTATGACTTTTTGAAGTATATTTCGCTATTTTGGTTTCACGAATAACAAAGTAGTTAACTGAACCAATGCCAATAGCGAAGCTGTATTTAAAGCGGCATCAATGAATAAATAAAAATACTAAATAACTTCTATCAATTAATTTAGTATAGTGGTAGTGTCAATTGCGAAGATAATAAAAAAAACTTTTGTTTACAATTTATCGGAAATTATTCTTAATAAAATACTGAGAGTAAATTAATTGATGCAGGCCCCCATGATTTTCACAGGGAAAAATCTATAATGTTGATTTAGAGAAATTGTGTTTTAGTCGAGAGTATTAATGTATAATAAAACTGCCTGTGAAAGCGTGTTCATGCGTATGGAATAGATGAAAATCAACTACTGGAAGTGCTATTACCTGGCCGAGAGTATTGATTAATCTTATTTATTTACGATCAAACCTGTTCCATTCTTCTTCCGGTTTTCACCATCATTTACAATTTGATACAAATATTTTTTTCTTCGGTAAAGAAGTTTAAAGCTTCAAATCCGCCTTCTCTTCCTACCCCGGAAGCTTTCATTCCGCCAAAGGGTGTTCTTAAATCACGTAAGAGCCAACAATTCACCCATACGATACCGTTATGTAGTTTTGCCGCCATGCGATGGGCTCTTGTCAGATGTTGCGTCCAGAGTGTAGCGGCAAGACCATAGGTAGTACTGTTGGCATAGGTTAAAACTTCTTCTTCCGTATCGAAAGGTTGTAAGGTCACCACCGGTCCAAATATCTCTTCCTGATTGGTCCGGCAATCGTGTGGGAGTCCTTCGATGATGGTGGGTTCAATATAATAACCCTCACTATGAATGCCACCCAAATGAATACGTTTTCCACCGGTTAAAATAGTTCCCCCTTCATGTTTTGACAAGTCAATGTAATGCAGGATTTTTTCCATATGCGGTTTAGATACGATCGCGCCGAGCCAGTTAGTATCGTCCAGCGGATCGCCGGTTTTCAACTTTTTCACTTCTTGCACAAAAGCAGATTTGAATTTATCATAAATACTTCTTTCAATAAATATCCTCGAACCGCAAAGACAGATTTCGCCCTGATTGGAAAAGGAGGAACGAACAGTTGTTTTAACTGCCTTGTCAAAATCGCAATCTGCGAAAATAATATTTGGGTTTTTTCCTCCTAATTCCAAGGATAATTTCTTGAACATAGGAGCCGCAATACGGGAAATTTCTTCTCCGGTTTTCGTGCCTCCGGTGAAGGATACGGCCTGTATTTTTGGATGAGCAACAATAGCTTTTCCAACTTTGGTTCCATGTCCATGAATGATATTCAGCACACCGGGAGGTATGCCGGCTTCAATGGCTAATTCGGAAAGCATAAAGGCTGTCATGGGGGTGATTTCTGAAGGTTTGGCGACGACACAGTTTCCGGATGCCAATGCAGGAGCGATCTTCCAGGAGAAAAGATAGAGGGGCAGATTCCAGGGTGAAATACATCCTGCAATGCCAATGGGTGTACGTACGGTATAGTTGATGGCTATATCTCCCATGGCATGCGCTTCTGTGGACATATGCAATGCCGCGGTCGCATAGAAGTGAAAATTAGACACTGCGCGGGGGATATCCACGGTGCGAGCTAACCATACCGGCTTACCGTTATCTATCGATTCTGCAACTGCAAAACGTTCCAGATGTTTTTCAATCAACTCACTTAACCGGATCAATAGTGCAGATCTCTCTTCGGTACGCATTGCACTCCATAAGGGAAAGGCCGCTTCAGCAGCGCTTACGGCTAACGCTACATCCTGTTCGTCACTATCAGGGATGAGACTATATACCTGTCCGGTCGCAGGATTATAATTATCGATGTATTTTCCGGAAAGCGGCGCTGTTAATTTACCGTTGATGTAATTCTGAATTTTTTGCATGGATGGATTATATTCTTCTGTAAAACTACTAATGCTACAGCAAGTTTGATTTCAATAGTGGAAATTTTTCTTGTGTGTAGTGTAAACTACTTTTCACCACCGTTTAAAAATTTGCTATTCAGGCCTTTGTGTAAACATTTGTGCGATTCGAAAATATACCTTACATTAGCTATCCCTGAAATCCTCCTCCTATTATCAATGGCCTTATTTTTTTTCAAGGTTCCCGGACTATGAAACTCCTTCATTGCACTTCCTGTAAATTATTGCTATGGATGTATTTTCTATTCTTAGCCCCTATTTTGTGCGCTCAAACGCAGGATCAGGTAAAGATCATGGCCTATAATCTTCTTAATTATCCTGCTATTTCAAATCCCAATGCTGATACTACTTTACGTAATCCCTACTTCCGGACTGTGATCGAAGCCGCTAATCCTGATATTCTTGTTATTGAAGAATTAAATAGTTTAAGTGGAGATCTGGGATTTTTGACCAATGTAATGAATGCAAGTGCTACGCTGTATGCCAAGGGAACATACATCAATAGCGATGATACTGATCGTGGAATATTTTTTAAATTTTCTAAATTTCAGTTTATCAGTAACACACCTATACAAACTGCCCTGCGCGATATTAATGCTTTTAAATTAGTTCATAATGCAAGTGGCGATACGTTAACAATTTTTGTAGTCCATCTCAAGGCGAGTACTGGTGTAACCAATGAGCAACAGCGAGCAGCAGAAGTGGATAGTTTGAGAAAGGTGACCAATGCATTTGCTCCGGGATCCAATTTCATGGTCTGTGGTGATTTCAATATCTACGGCAGCACCGAAGTAGCCTATCAAAAATTAGTAGAAGTGCAACAAGGATCAGAGGGTCAGTTTTATGATGTATTGAATCTCCCCGGTTTATGGAATAATCCTGCTTATGCTCCCTACCATAGTCAATCTCCCCGTTTAAGAAGTTTTGGTGGTGGCGCAACCGGTGGTCTTGATGATCGATTTGACATGATACTTTTTTCGAATGGTATTCTACAAACAGGAGGCGTTACGTATGTTCCAGGTTCGTTACAGGTATTCGGTAATGATGGACAGCATTATAATGATTCAATTAATCATCAGCCCAATTCCGCGGTGAGTGTAAATGTTGCGAATGCGTTGCACCATGCCTCCGATCATCTTCCTGTGATAGCTTCGTTGAATTTCACCGTTCCTTCCTCTTCACCGCTTAATGATATTGGTGTTTTTGCCTTCGTTCCACCCTTGTCTACATGTCCTGATGAAAATGTAACGTTGAAGGTGAGCGTGAAAAATTACGGAAGTTCAAGTATAAATTTTGCGAATGATCCCGCGGTTGTGAGTTTGGTTGCCGCATCACCTTCATTTGTTATTACAAATTTTTCCAAATTATTAAATGCAGGAGTACTTGCCGCCGGTGCAGATACCATAATTCAATTTCAGCCGGGATATGCAATGTTAGATAGTGGAATGTATACTTTTTCTTCACATACATTTCTGACCACAGGTGATATTAATAATGGGAATGATACTATGCCTTTTTCTACATTTATAATTCAGACAGGTACTTCAGCAACAGTATCTCCTGTTGGACCGCTTCAGTTATGTACGGGCGATACAATTCTGCTTAGCTGCAGTTCTGCCAACTCCTATTTATGGTCAACCGGGGCCACAAGTCAAGCTATCTACATATCAACCCCCGGACTCTATACAGTTACAGTGACCAATAATTTTGGTTGTGTTTCAGCATTGGCTCCAATAGTAGTAACCGCCTTAAGTGGACAATTATCTGATACAATTTTTTATGAAAATATAGGATCGGTTGCTACTACTACTGCTATCGCTGTCCATGAGTTTAACAATGGATTTTTAAGCGATGATTTAGCGATGAGTGGTAATGGTGATGTTAGGAACACGCAGCAGTCCTCTAATTATGGGCAGTCGAGTGCTGCTGCTAATGTTTTTTTAACCAATGTTGCAGGAAGAAATTTCATCATTTCAGGCATTAATACACTTGGAAAAGCGAATGTGGAATTAAGTTTTGGCATTTATAAAAATTCGACAACTGCAACCGGTGTTGATTTAAAAGTGCAGTGGAGTGAAGATGGTGTTACTTTTAATGATTTGAGTTTTGCTTCATTAAGCAATGGGGCAGGTTGGTATTTCCGTACAGCTTCCGGAATAATTCCTGCAACTTCTAATTTACATTTGCGATTCATGAATACCGGTACGGCAACACAATATCGAATTGATGATATTCTTTTAACAGGGTCGAATAACCCGGTTATTTCCGGTAACGGTAATCAATTTTTATGTCCGGGTGATACTATCCCATTATTTGCTTCTCCCGGCACTACTTATCTATGGAACACGGGTGCAACTACTCAAAGTATATTAGCGACTTCAGCCGGTTCCTACTCTGTTATTATTGACTGTATTTCAACTGCACCGTATTTGCTCCAGGCTTGTCCTTTGCCTGTTCTGAATCTTCAGGTGTTATTGGAAGGTCAATATATGGGTGCCGGACAAATGCGGGCTACCCTATATGAGTCAGGTGCCAATAATCAGCCTTTTGCTGCTGATTCGGTACATATTGAATTAAGATATCCTCAAGCGCCATTTGACATCGCATATGGTGCAAATGCACTCATTACAACATCAGGTTCGGTTTCATTGACCTTGCCCTCCCTTCTTTTAAATCAAAGTTTTTTTGTGGTACTTAAACATCGAAATTCATTAGAGACATGGAGTAAAATGCCGCTGTGGATAGGTGGAGCAATAACTAATTTCAACTTTCCTTCACCCTAAGAAATTAGTTTTAGTAAGAGTGAGGCGTATTGTTATTTGCAATCACATTCGAATTCATTCTCTAAATCTATCACCGTAATAATACCGGCTTTTGCATCACAGTCGCCCACAACAATTCGAACGCGTTGTTTATCCCGGGTAATTCCTTCCACTGCGTAAGTAGGACAGGGCCTGTCTTTTAAATCACTCTTATTGTAATTTATACTCCCGTCGCTTAAAATTTCTTCCACTTCTGATTCGTCGATCTGCCTGCATTCCATTCTGCATTTAGCATGTTTGGTATAATAAATTGGCTTATGACGAAATGCCGCTTCGCGACGATCGATGCGGGAGGATGTACTATGTTCGGGATTTTGCCGGAAGAAAAGGAGATATGTCGCGATCAATGCGAGCAGTATCAACAATGAATAAATATCCTTTCTTTTTTTATTCATTATGAAATTTCATTCATTGATGAGATGTGTTGAATCAGAAAATAGACCTTCTTAAATTCGAAGCCAATCTTTCATTTCAACAGCGTAGAGGGTAATGGTATCCATGTTTTATAGGCAAGCTGTTCTTCCACCGTCAACGGGTACATTGATCCCGGTGATGTAGGATGCAGCAGGGCTCGCAAGGAAGGCGATGGCATTTGCAATTTCTGACGGATCCGCAAAACGTCCCATCGGAATTTCACTTTCCATTTCATTGACAATTTCATTTTCCGACTCGCCCGAATTTTTGGATTTATTTTCAATGATACTCTGCAGGCGTTGTGTATTGGTCGCTCCCGGGAGAACATTGTTCACCGTAATGCCAAAGCCGGCCACTTCACCTGCTAATGTTTTCGACCAATTTGCCACTGCGGCACGCACGGTGTTGGAAACGCCCAGACCTTTTAAAGGTTGCTTGACAGATGTGCTGATTACATTGATGATCCGGCCATATTTTTCTTTCTTCATTCCATCCAAAAGGGCTTGTACAAGTATATGATTGCATATAAGATGATTTGAAAAAGCAGCTAAAAATTCTTCTGTTTTTGCATTGGAGATGAGTCCTCCGGGAGGTCCTCCGGTATTATTTACTAAAATGTGAATAGGCTCATTGCTTTTTACCAATGACTCCATCTTCGTTTTAAGTGGATTGGGTTCACTATAATCTGCCACTAAAAATTTATGACTTTGCCCCATAGTTGTATCCAGAGAGGATAATGTATCACGTAATTTTTCTTCATTTCGTGCGAGTAAAATGACATGGGCGCCTAGCCTGGCAATTTCCTGGGCCGCCGCCCGTCCAATTCCCTGTGTGCTTCCACAAACCAATGCTGTTTTATGTTGTAGGTTGAGATCCATAGTGTGCGAAGATAAGAGGTTATTCCCGGAATAAATAATCCCTTGTATTGGCGGCCTCGCCCCCCTGAAAGTTCAGTTTTTCATGCATATTTTTAGTATCTTAGTCCTCTTCAAAACTCAACGCATTATGGCCGTAGCAACACCCTTCAATCTGAAAAAGTGGATCGATGAAAACCGTCATTTATTAAAACCTCCTGTGGGGAATCAGCAGGTTTTTAAGGCCAATGATGATTTTATTGTAATGATAGTAGGTGGGCCGAATTCACGGAAGGATTACCACTGGGAAGAGGCAGAAGAACTTTTTTACCAATTGGAGGGAGATATTACAGTTAAAATTATCGACGAAGGAAAGCAACGTGACATCCATATCAAGGAAGGTGAAATGTGGTTGCTGCCAAAATGTGTTCCTCATTCCCCA
Organism: Bacteroidota bacterium; assembly: GCA_016713925.1. Taxonomy (NCBI): domain Bacteria; kingdom Pseudomonadati; phylum Bacteroidota; species Bacteroidota bacterium. The sequence continues at coordinate 883,522 of JADJOH010000002.1, read as the reverse complement.
CAGAGAGGTCCAAACACGATCGGACTGGTGATAGAAAGATACCGTGATCCACAGGAAAAAGATGCCTGCATGTGGTTTTGTGAAAAATGTCACAATAAACTATATGAAGAATTTTTCAGTTTAGAAGATATCGTCAACCAATTGCCACAAGTGATGAATAAATTTTACGCATCATTGGATCTGCGTACCTGCAAAAGTTGCGGATCGGTGATGGAACCACCAACGGCGGTGTCGTGATCGTCGTTGTAGTGACAGGTCGCGACCTGTCACTACGACAAACGGATATTACAATTTCAATTTTTCCATTTTAATATGTCTCCTGATCCATCTCGGTAAAATAATGGCGCCGATGAACAGATAGGGATAATAGCTGAGCATTCTCCAGAGGATACTCAACGTCGGAGCAAGTCCTTTGGAAATAAATTCCCCCAGAAAATCAGTAAACATGTATTCCGCGAGACCACTGCCACCCGGTGTTGGACTCAAAAGAATGATGATGCCCATGATGACCTGCTTGCCGTAAACTACAAAATCATGAACCGGCATATTGCCATGAAATGCATGAATGATGCAATTGACAATAGAGTAACGTGCAGTCCATGATACAAAGGTGGATCCCAGTGACCACATCCAATAATTGAGATTTTTATCTTTTAGTCCATTGGAAGCGATTACCAGTTGATCTCCGGTTTCTATTGCTCCTTCTTTCCATCGTCGTAACAAGGGCGCAGAAAACATGCTGATGAGTAATCGTTTTACAAAATGTGGATTTACAAACAAGGCGTAAGCCACAAAGAGTTTATAGGCGAGGATTAAAAAATATACAGTCCAGAAAGTATAAAATATACTGTTCCCGAAACTCGTATTCATGTGAATGCCGGAGAATAAGGCTTGCTTACTGGCAATAAAGTAAACCAAGGGTGCCATAACGGCGAGGAATATACCATCAAGGAAAGAAGAGTAAAGTATGGCAGTTATACTTCGCCCCATATGAATGCCTTCGCGGTTCAAAATAAAAATGGCAAAGATGAATCCTCCACCCAACATACCCGGTGCTAAAGCAGAGCTGAATTCCCATAACATGATAACAATAAATGCTCTGCTCCAATTGAGTTTATTATCGGTCAATACCCGAATACGAACCATATACGCCCAATCGCGAATAACAACAGAGACGATAGCCAGGAAGAACCAAAAAGTGGAATTCCTTGTCCAATTTACTGCACGAAAGGCAGCGATATCAAAATCTTTCAGGAAGAGCCAAACCGTCACGCCTAAACCTATCAATACCGGCCATATAATTCGCTTCGGCGAAAAGTGCTTAAGTAGTTCCCTTGGATCAGTTTGCATCCTCTTCGGGTGGGGCTTGAGTTTCAGGGGCTGCTTCCGGTGTACAGATCACGAAATTATTGAATCCTTCCCCCATAAAAATGAGTAATACGCGATTTTGCAACAATTCCAGCAAGGCAAGAAAAGTAAATACCGCATGAAGTTTAGTACCGCATTCTTCAAAGATATCGGTGAAATTGGATTGCGGTTTTTTTACCAGCATACCGCGTATATAATCTTTTTGTGAATCTATTGAAAACGGCAGTTGAACAATAGTATGCATTACTTTATTCTGATTCACTTCAAAGCGCGACATCACCTTTTCAAAAGTGGCAATGAGACGATAAAGTGTCAGTTGATTCAGTTCTCCTGCATAGCCGGCATCGCTGGTATTTATCATTTTGGAGAGTTCCTGTTGCAGATTTCCTCTCTGGAAACGCATCAGTCGTTCATCTTCCATAGCCCGGAGATCTTCCGCAGCAGCTCTGAATTGTTTGTAATCGAGTAACTGGCGTACCAAATCCTGACGGGGATCAATCTCATTGCCTTCTTCGTCTTTCTCATAACGTGGCAGCAATAATCTCGCTTTGATACGCATTAGCGTTGCGGCAACCAGAATAAATTCACTGGCCAGTTCAATATTCATGGACTGCATCTGATGCATGTAGTCGAAAAACTCATTGGTGATAATTGCAATCGGAATATCATGAATATCCAACTCGTCCCTTTCAATAAAGAAGAGCAAGAGGTCAAAAGGACCTTCAAATTGGGGCAAACGTATCTCGAAACTTTCGCTCACAGTGTGGGGATGACTTACGGAATCAAATTTCCATCTTTTTCATCAGCAAAACAAAAGAAGATGATCAAATTACTGAAGATGTATTAAAATAGAGTAGAAGGTGGTTGAAAAAAAGAAAATATAGCCGGGCCGGACCAGAATAAAAAAGGCTGTCCCGGATAGAGACAGCCTTTTTTTAATTAATTAAATTCTTAGAAGTAGAAGTTCAGGATAATAGAACCGCCTGCATTGTCAGTGTCGATGCTGAAGCTGCTTGATTTACCTGTTTTAGCAGAATCACTTCCACCTGTTCCGTCAGCGATTGTTTGTTCGCCTTCGCCTTGTGAACCAAGACCAATTCCCCAGCCAAATTCACCGGCAACTGACATCTTTGGAGCGAAGAAATATTCAGCACCGATGAAACCACGGATACCAAATTCAAAAGTACCGCCTTGTTTGTCTTCGAGTGTAGATCCTGCAGGAGCATCACCTTCGTAAGTCATAGTAGTTTTACCACTTCCGATGCCGAATCCAACTTCACCACCATAAAAACCACGTAAGCGGCCTTTACCACGATACTTCTGGATACCACCCATCAGGTTGATGTCCATTGCAGAAGTTTTAGTTTCAGAAAGTTCGCCTTCCTGAGGATCTGCTTCTGTAGTTTTTCCAGAGTTAAATCCGATACGAAGACCAATACGGTAAGCCGTATTTTCGTCTTTCATCATTTTACCATGGATTACATTCTGTGAACCGGGCCAGTCAAATGAAGGAGCACTGTTGCTGCCGTTCATCAGGTTTCCGAAATACTCTAAAGTAGAGTTTGCGCCAATACCGATGCTCCAGTCTCCAGATTCCGGAAGGATTGGAGTTCCTCTTTTTGAATTCATGTCTTGTGCCGAAGCTGCAGCACCGATAAACATTGCTAAGATGAGTAAGCTCTTTTTCATTGCTTTTTTTATTAAGGTTGGGTGCAAATTTATTGTCAATTCCGGCACTATTCCAAAAAATCTGAATTTTAATAAACAATTACTTGTTTATAAGCAGGTTGCAATTAAATTTTTATTGGATTTTACCCTGGTTTTACCCTGATTTTGGTCATTTTTCGCCCATTAAAAGAGCAATAAACGCGTTTTCGGAGTTGCATGCCGTTATTTATGAAGAATTTTAAATGCACCAGAAGGAATCCCAATAAGGCGTGAATAATATTTTGAAAGTGTTTTTATGGCTTTTTTATTATATTTAAAGATAAAATGTGCGCATTTCCGAAAAGATATTTCAAATGGGCAAATTATAAATCAACGATTTAAGTATTCATAAAATAGATGAAATAGCATTTTACCTGTTACTACTCCGTAGTTGCTAAATGATTCAATTTTTCTATTTCTTGACGGAGCACTCGTGCAATCTCAGGAAATAATCGTTCTCCAATTTCACGATCACTGCTTGAGTTTGATGGGAAGCTTATTGCTATATAATTTCCTTTGAGTTGTTTTCCGCTTGTGTTGAATATCGAATAATGTATAATGAGATCCCGTTGATATATTTTATTGGAGATGTCAATGCAGGTTTTATAATTAGTACGAATTTCAAATTGATTGATACTTACGATGAGATGGCTTTGTGAATTAGAGCAAATAGAGTTGAGAAGAGCAGTATCCTTAATTTCAGCCTGCATAAACTTTTGTTCACCATCAGCAGTGAATACTTTTTCTGAAGTATGCTGGTCGGGAGTTTCTTCTAAAGACTTACTGATTTTTGAAAATATGTTTTCATTCTTAGTCTTAGTTCCCACCGGTTCACTATAAGAATATCCTGCTTTTTCATAGAATTTTTCAAGAAGCAACTTGCCATTTTTAGTGGTATCCTGTAACATGCTATGGCAAACACCCAATTCTTCCAGTTCTGCCTGTATTTTTAAGTCAAGTGTTTTTCGAAAGTAGTATCGATATTCATCGGGCGAACGATGGGTTTGTGCCATGATATCTCTTTCAGCATCGCTGAGATAAAATTCAGGAAGGAAGGGAATAAGTACAATGGAGCTGTTCTTTTCCGTTCCCTGAGCAGGAAGGATATTCGATACCAATATAAGCAGAAAGCTAAATAGGGAGATGCGCATCATCCTTCAAAAGTAGAAGGTTATACCCCAAATGAAATGTTTGAAAGAAGGAAATATAAACAATTCGGTTTTAAAAACCTTTGCTTGTAATTCGTCTATACATCTTTCAATTTAAAATATGCTTCCACACATCATTACCTACAGCGAAAATGAGTAACGACAGTAAGATAACCATACCTACAACCTGGGCTCTTTCCATTACTTTATCGCTGAGCTTTACGCGGAATACGCTTTCTATGAGGAGAAATACCACATGTCCTCCATCCAGCGCAGGTATCGGGAGCATATTCATAAATGCAAGTACCATTGACAATAGTCCGGTGATGGCCCAGAATCTTGCCCAATCCCAAACACCGCCATAAATAGTGGCAATGCCGATCGGTCCCTGAACAGAGTCGGTGGCCTTTTCTTCTCCGGTAAATATTTTTCCTAATCCTTTCGCATTCGATACTAAGGCTTCTATTGCATCACTTGTACCAAAAGCCAATGCACTTCCAAAAGTATAAGGCTGCATCGTATAGCCTGAATTTTTTACAGGAGATGCATCGTAGGCAATTCCAATAGTACCTTTATCGGTAACAGTACTGGTGACCGTGATATTTTGATTGTTTCTAAAAAGTGTCAGCATTACTTCTTTGTTCTTTAATTTACTGACTTTGCTGACCAGATCATCACTGCCCGCTATTTTTTCTCCATTTATAGCAACAATTTTATCTCCCGCAAGAATTCCGGCTTTTTCCGCAGGCTCTCCGGGCATTACTTTACCGATCTCAAACTGTAAAGGTCCATAACCAATAAAATTCCATCGGCCTGCAGCACTTACTTTTCGATAAAAATTATCGGGCACTTCCACTTCAAGAGTTTGATTGTTTCTGGAGACAGAAAGAGAAGCACCAAAGAGCACGCGTGAGGAGAGCACATCTTCAAAGCGCTCAATGGGTTTACCATCAATCGCCAGAATTTTATCTCCATCCTGTAGTCCGATTTCTTTACCCAATGTGTATGCATAAATACCATTTCCCTGAATGAGCTGATCATTGGGAAGATATTCTTTTTTGTAATGAAGTAATGTAAAACTGAAAATGATAATTCCTAAAATAGCATTCATCGTCACGCCGGCTACCATAACAATTAATCGTTGCCATGCCGGCTTTGATCTGAATTCCCAGGGCTGTGGTGGTGATGCTAACTGTTCGGTATCCATACTTTCATCCACCATTCCGGCAATCTTCACATAACCTCCAAATGGAAGCCATCCGATACCATATTCGGTGTCGCCCTTCTTATAGCTAAAGAGTTTAAATCCCCATGCATCGAAGAAGAGATAAAACTTTTCAACTTTAATACCAAAAGCGCGGGCAGCCAGAAAGTGTCCGAGTTCGTGGAGCGTAACGAGTATTGAGAGTCCCAGGATGAGCTGGGCAGCCATAATTAAACCTTGCATTTAGAGATCTTTGGGAGATAGAATTTTTAGAATGGGTTACGAAATACGAATATCCCGTGAAGCGTGAAGAGAAGGATGAACCCTTTCATCCTTCTCTTCTCTGCTTCACGGGTACGAATATACGAAATACGAATCCACGAATCCACGAATGTCCGAATCCACGAATGTACGAATGTCCGAACATGACGAATGGAGTGCAGTGTCGTGAGTTTGCGAAGGTAGAGTTGAAGGAATGATGAATGGATGAGTATGAGGATAAGATTTTAAACGATATATTTTTTTTTCTTGTTGCATTAGATTTTTATGGCGGCTTTGCGGATGAGTTCGGCGGATATGTTGCGGGCTTCAGCATCTCCGGATCGATAATCATCGAGAGAAGGCGATTTAATAAAGGAGACGCGTTGCATGGTATCTTCTATTATTTCTGCCATTTGCAAAAATCCGACTTCATCCCTGAGAAAGGCAGCAACCGCTACTTCATTGGCAGCGTTCATGATGCAGGGGAGATTACCTCCTTTCTCCATGGCAATTCTCGCTAATCCCAAACACCGGAAAGTCTCTTCGTCGGCAGCTTCGAAGCTGAGTTGCGGAAAGTTCATAAAATCGAATCGGGGAAAATCGGAGGGAAGTCGATGTGGGTATCCCAATGCGTATTGAATGGGTAACTTCATGTCGGGTAAACCCATCTGCGCCTTCATGCTCCCATCGCGAAATTGTACTATGCTATGTATGATGGATTGAGGATGAACGATCACTTCTATGGCTGAAGGCTGCAAATCAAAAAGCCATTTCGCTTCTATCATTTCCAGACCCTTGTTCATGAGCGTGGAGGAGTCAATGGTTATTTTAGCGCCCATGGTCCAGTTGGGATGCTTCAGCGCTTCTGCCTTGGTGATTTTCTCCAGTTCAGCTCTTTTTTTCCCGCGAAATGGTCCTCCGGACGCAGTCAAAACAATCTTTTCTATAGGATTATGCATTTCCCCTGCCAGACATTGAAAAATTGCAGAGTGTTCAGAATCAACAGGATATATGCTGACTTTATGTTCCATCGCCAGCTTGGTCACCAGGTCACCGGCTACAACGAGGGTTTCTTTATTAGCAAGTGCGATGTTCTTTTTGTTGCGGATGGCTTCAAAGGTGGGTTCAAGTCCGGCGAAACCGACCATGGCGGTTAAGACCAGATCTATACTATCCATGCTCATGAGTTGAACAATCGACTCTTGTCCGCCATATACTTTCACATCTTCCCCCGCTAAAGCATCTTTCAGCATTTCCAGCTTAGCCGTATCGCATATCGCAATAGCATTTGGCTTAAAAAGGCGGGCTTGTTGTATGAGTAAATCCGCATTGCTAAACGCCGTCAATACTTCCACCCGAAAATGATCAGGATTCGCCTGAATAACTTCAAGTGCTTGTGTTCCGATGGATCCTGTAGAACCGAGAATAGCGATGCGTTTCATTGAGATAAATTACCGCACGAAGGTAAGAAAGGTTTTGTTGATCAACATGTTGTTCTAATGTGCCGGCATTTATGGTGTTAAGATGTAATACTGCTTAATTTTGTTACGTTATTCAACCATGGCTGCCCGAAACTATTATACCGTGCTTGGAATTTCCTCTCAAGCGAATGCAGCGGAAATTAAGAAAGCCTATCATCGTTTGGCTTTAAAATTCCATCCCGATAAAAATCCCGGTGACGCCGAAGCTCCTGAGCGTTTTAAAGAGGTACTCGAAGCCTATCAGGTTTTGATTGATCCCGGAAAGAGGGCGGCGTATGATTTACGTAGTTCCGGATTTTCCTTTTCCGAATCACTCATTCATTATGAATATTTAAAGGCCGAGGTTGATACAAGTAAGGTGAAGTTGAATGAAGAAGTAGAGTTAACGTTTTCCTTTCCCGGAGAAGGGCGCTTTTTCAGGAAGCCGGTATTGCAAGGTTGGATAATAACGGCCGGTCCTACCGTCGATCACCGTATTGTACACAGAGATGGAAATGCAGTGAAAGAAACGGTATTGCATTATACCGTTTGTCCGCTGCAAAAGGGTTGGCTCACGATTCAGCCGGCGAGTATTAATTTCTATCATCATCCGGTTGCTTCCAATGCGTTGCAAATTGAAGTGGAATCGAATCAATGTTTTTTTAAAGAAAGCGAAGAAGCAGGCCCGGATCCTTGTCAGATTATGATGCATCGAACACAGGTGACCAGTACCAGTGTTTACCGCAAGACCATCATACACCAGCGCGTTGTTCTCTTACCGCGCAGTGAGCTCGCGGCATGGTATCATAAAGTAGGAAGGACAATGAAAATTGCATTTGCTGTAATTGGCGCTTTTTGGGCTATTTTCAATGATTATAATTTCTTTGCCGGTCTTGTTGCGGGTTCATTGGTAGCCGGAGTGAATGTCCAGTTAATGTACCGAATGATGGGAATTAAATCCGTTTTCTATTACGCGCATCATCATCCTGTTGTTTTAGAGTATGAAAGCATAGGATATAAACTGGGAGCAGAACCTTATAATGGAATTTTCAGTGCAAAGAACTGGTCATTTATTAAATCGATATTTAAATAGTTTTTTAGTAGACGCAGAATAGTTTTAGGAGAATTTTGGGAGTCAGATGGCTATAGCAAAACTCAACTGCACGTCTGGAATTCAGTGTAGACAATACACTTTATCTTCAGTTTGTATTGGAGATGTTTCCTGTTTTCGATGCATCTCCGGCGGCAAGGGTGGAGTTCCTGTTCCCAAAATTCTTATAAGCTTCAGCGACTTCAAATACGGTAAAAGAGAAATAGAAAAAGAAAAAGCTCAATGCAAACGGAATCACCATCGGTTTATTAATAAATGCAAAAACGATAATGATGGTGAGATAAATAAATAATTTCAATCCCGTGGATCCCATATAATAGCGAATGAATTTTTTACTATCACCTGATCTCTTTACCAATCCCCAATGCAATATAGCCGTTACGATGGCAATGAAACAAGGCAACCATAAAAACTCTGCATAATACCATTTGGCAGGAATATAATTTCCCATGAAATAGTATATGCCAGACGTTAGTGAGGTGAGGAGAATTAATTTAAGTAAGAAGTTCTTCATGATGAATACGAAATACGAAGAGTGTACGAAAATACGAAAGTAGGGACAGGTCGCGACCTGTCCCGGGAAAACAATCCACGTATGTAGGGACAGGTCGCGACCTGTCCTGGGAAAACAATCCACGTATGTAGGGACAGGTCGCGACCTGTCCTATGGAAACAATCCCACATATAATGACAGGTAGCGACCTGTCATTACTATTTTTTCGTTATTTGTTTTATGAAGTAGTACATCACCCCCGCCACAGAAAAGAGGGCGAAGAAAAGGGTGAAAGCCGGAAATTTTAATTGTAGGTATTCGTCGAGTTTTACGCCCGCCCAGGTCATCAGAAAGATGGTCGCACCCATTTGGAGGCCCATCGATGAGTAGCGGATGTAATTATCAAGCCGTTTTTTCGGCGAGTTTTGGGGCTGATCGCTCGCCATGTTTGATGTCTTTTATTAACGGACCCATGCTGCAGTTGCCTGTAAAGCTCGCACCTACTTCTACTACTAATTTGCCGGTAAGAATATCGCCATTGATACGCGCCTGTGATTTTAAAAATAACATCTCCGCCACGGTGGTATTACCTTTTACTGCACCTGAAATATCCGCATTTTGGCAGATGACATCTCCTTCCACTTGTCCTGTACTTCCTATCACCACCTTCGACTTAGAACTTACTGATCCTCTTATGGTTCCGTCAATTCTGACATCGCCATTGGACTTAATTTCGCCTTCGATGACGGTACCTGCACCAATGATGTTAATAGCGCCATTTCCGTTCGTATCTGCCGGACGGGTGATTACCCCTTTGTTTTTCAGTTGTTGGAACATGGTAATGAGTGGGTTATACAGTTACAATTGAAGAACGGCAAATATAGGAAATAATTGAAAATTATTAACAATCGGATGTTGATTTGTAGGGAACCCTCATTTCAGGGGATCGTTCGCTTCGCTCACTGGGGAGATCGTTCGCTGCGTCTTATCAAGTTCGCTCAAGAACCTTTTGATCAAAAAAGTTCTGAATCGTAGGGTGACTTTTCCAATTATAGTTCGTATATTTGCGAATAGATAAACGAATAAGGTATGCCGGGAACAAAGGAAAAATTCACACCAAATCAAGAACTGATTGCCAGGTTTGCTAACGCATTGGGAAACCCTGTTCGGGTAACTATTTTACAATTGTTATCAAAACAAAGTTGTTGTTATCACGGGGACATGGCAGAAGAACTTCCCATCGCGAAAAGCACTTTATCTCAACATTTAAAAGTTTTGTTAGATGCAGGATTAATTCAAGGGGAAATTATTCCGCCTAAAACAAAATATTGCATTAATCGGGAGAATTGGAACTTAGCCAAGGGTTTAATGATGGGATTTTTTGACTAAATAAAAGGACAATTACTGTTCGTATTATGACGAATAATTCGTATATTTGCGAACTGAATTAGAGCAGAACATCAAATGAAACAAATCAAAGTATTAGGTCCGGGCTGTCCAAAGTGTAAAACCACTTACAATAATGTTTTGGAAGCCCTCAAGCAATCCGGCATTGATGCGCAGGTCACAAAAGTGGAAGACATAGAAGAAATGATGAAATACAATGTGTTATCCACACCGGTATTGATGATTGATGAAGTCATTAAGGTAAAAGGCAGAGTGGCGGACATCAATGAAATCAAACAATTATTAATTGCCTGAAAATGGAAAATCAGACTTTGGTAAAAGAGATTTGTCCAACCACAACCTTGGGTAGACTAAAGGAAGGAGCATTATTAGTGGATGTTCGTGAAAGGGACGAAGTGGCGGCCTTGGCTTACGATGTGCCAAACATTATTAATATCCCCTTAAGTGAATTTGAAGAACGTTATAATGAAGTTCCAAAAGACAAAGATGTAATAATGGTCTGCAAAGGAGGGGGTAGAAGTTTGAGAGCCGCAGGTTTTTTAATTAATCATGGTTACACGAACGTAATTAATATGCAGCACGGAATTACACGTTGGGTTGAAAAGGGATTTCCGACGAAAGGAGACGCCTCTTCTATTAAAGGTGGTAGTTCATGTTGTGATACTTCGGGTTGTTAATAATGATCTATGTTTAACTGGTTACAACACTTCACAGACTGGCTGATTTATTCAGTGCTTGGACTAAAAGTTGGTTCAAAAGTGGGAGATGCCGTTAACTTTTTTGTTTTTGATACTATAAAAATTTTCATTTTATTGGGAGTAGTTACTATCATCATGGGAATTATTAACTCCTATTTTCCAATTGAGAAAGTCCGGAGTTTTTTAACTAAACGCAAGTGGCATGGCCTTGATTATTTTCTGGCCTCGTTCTTTGGAACCATAACACCTTTCTGTTCCTGTTCTTCAGTTCCTTTATTTATTGGATTTGTAAAAGGGGGTATTCCTTTGGGCGTAACGTTGGCTTTTTTGATTTCTTCTCCTCTGGTTGATGCGGTTTCGGTGGCCATGTTTCTCGGGATGTTTGGGTGGAAGACCACCATCATTTATGTAGTGAGTGGTATTATATTGTCCATGATTGCGGGATTTATCCTCGGCAAAATGAAGTTAGAGCATTTGTTGACGGATTGGGTTCAGCAATTGTTGAAGAATAAACAACTTTCGGACGATACACAGGAAGACGAGCAGTTGAGTTTATTGCAACGTATACCAATAATTTTTAAACAAGCACTTGGAATTGTTAAGGGGGTATCCCTCTATATATTAATTGGTATTGCTATCGGCGGATTAATGCATGGCTTTATTCCGACCGGATTTTTCGAAGCATACATAAGCAAAGAAAATCCTTTTGCGGTACCTATAGCGGTATTAGTGGGGATTCCGATGTACAGCAATGCAGCAGGTGTTTTACCCATTATGCAGGTGTTGGTTCAAAAGGGGATTCCCATCGGAACTGCCATAGCCTTTATGATGGCAGTCGTAGGGTTGTCAGTTCCTGAAGGTTTATTGCTTAAAAAAGTAATGTCGGTGAAAATGCTGATTATTTTTTTTGCCGTTGTGGCCATTTGTATAATTATTTCCGGCTACTTGTTTAACCTCATATTATAAAATAAATCATAGATAAAATGAAATTACTCATCTTCACACTCACCGCTATTGCAGGCATCTTTATCGTGTCTTGTAATTCAACTTCTTCACAAGCTCATTTTAAAAGCGAGAAGGAAAGTGTTACCGTTTCCGAAGCGTCCGCTATGCTGACAGAAAACACCTTGCTAATAGATGTTCGCGAACCGGAGGAAATAGCGGAACAGTCTTTTGATGTAAAAAATTGTATCCATATACCACTAGGTACACTTGAAAGTAAAATCAAGAGTATTCCACAGGACAAACAGGTAATTGTAGCTTGTAGGAGTGGAAAAAGAAGTCAGGAGGCCTTTGACCTGTTGAAAGCAAATGGTTTTACAAATATTGCAAATCTGGAAGGAGGAATGAATGCCTGGAGTGAAGCCGGATTACCCACCGCAACAGGTGATAGAGTTTCAAAAGCCTGTTGCGCTGATCCTAATTCAAAAGATTGCAATCCGGATGGTACCTGCAAAACTAAATCAGAAGAAAAACCCTGTTGCAGCGAAGAAGATAAATCTGATTGCGCTCCTGTTAATAGCACTAAAGCTGCAATAGACAAGAGTAATAATCACCTGGAAATATATGCCTTTCATGGAACAAGACAATGTGAAACCTGTAAACACATGAAGGCATTCACAAGGCAAACATTAAACACTTACTTTTCTGCACAATTGAAAAGTGGGAGCATTGTGTTTTCCATAATTGATGTGGATGATGAAGCTAATGAAAAGCTGGCAGAGAAATTTCAGGCTACCGGAACAGCGTTGATGATTAATAATGTGGTCAACGGAAAAGATAATATCATGGACTGGAGTGATTTTGCCTTAGAAAAAGCAAATGATGAAAGTAAATACATTCCTGAATTGAAAGCAATGATAAATGAAGCGTTGAAAAAGCAAAATGGAAACCTTACATCAGTTAATTGATAGTACAAACATTCCAATTCTTTCCGCGTTATTATTAGGCATTTTAACGGCGATCAGTCCCTGCCCGTTAGCGACGAACATCACAGCCACTGCTTATATAGCCAAAACACTTTCCGGGAGAAAGAAAGTGCTTTTAAGCGGATTGCTTTATACGACAGGGTTGGCGTTGTCTTATACCACCATCGCATTAATTATAATTTTAGGAGCAAGTAAATTTCATGTAGCTAAGTTCTTTCAGTCCAATGGTGAAAAATTTGTGGGACCAGTTATGGTGATAATAGGTTTGATAATGCTCAATATTATCAAATTGAATTTCATGGGCAAAGGAAATTATACGGAGAGGCTGCAGGATAAATTTAAAGATAAAGGTCTGCTTGGCTCATTCTTGCTGGGTGCTCTTTTTGCCATGGCTTTTTGTCCCTACAGTGGAGCCATGTATTTCGGGATATTAATTCCCATGAGTATTAAAAGTAGTATCGGTTTTTCTTTACCCTTTTTTTATGCTTTGGGAGCAGGTTCATTGGTTTTATTTTTCACAGTCCTGATTGCATTCAGTATGCAAAAAGTAGGTAAATACTTTAATGCAGTTCAAAGGATCGAGAAAGTGATGCGGGTTGTAGCAGGACTGCTATTTGTTCTGACCGGTTTGTACTACATTTTAATTTATTTAAAACTTATAGAATAATGACAACAACAGAAGCCTACTTGCAAACCTGGACAGAAGCCAGAACAAGATTTACAAATCTTCTTACAGAGTTAAAAGAAGAGGATTTGATTAAGAAATTAGCAGACACAAAGAATAGTGCAGGATTTCTCATTCGACACATTGGAGATGTGGAGTTACTCTTTGCAAAAAATGTTTTTGGTGCCGCAGACCTTAAAGTGCAGGCAAAAACAGTAATAGCTCAACACGATACCGGCGAATGGACACATCTGCAAGAGTTATTGGATTATCAGCAATTTGCTTATGATCATCTCAAAGCAATAATTGAAAAGCAAACGGATGATGATTGGCAACAAACAATAACTACTAAAGAGTTTGGCTCTAAAACAAAGGCAGAAGCTATCGGAAGAATTATCTCCCATACGGCTTATCACGCCGGGCAATTGTCGCTGACCATTAAATACGGTAAATAAATAATTCCAAATAATTTTTCTTGAGGAAATAAAATACAACGCCGAATATTACACTTCCGCGGAGGCGTACCGTTCCCGTATAAATTCTAATGTTTGAAGAATTTCATCGTAACTATTGCTCGTCACCAGCTTCATACGATGCTCTTTGAAATGATCGAGGCCTTTGAAATAGTTGGTGTAGTGACGGCGCATTTCTACAATGCCCACGTAATCTCCTTTCCAGCGAATCGAAAAATCCAGATGCGAGCGACAGGTATCTACTCTTTGAGAAATAGTAGGAGGGGAGAGATAAGTTCCCGTATCCATAAAATGTTTGATCTCATTAAAGATCCAGGGATAGCCGATACTTGCTCTGCCGATCATGACACCATCCACACCATATCGGTTTTTCATCTCCAATGCTTTCTCCGGCGTATCTACATCACCGTTACCAAATATGGGAATAGTAATGCGTGGGTTCTCCTTGATTTTTCCGATGAGTGTCCAATCGGCAGGTCCTTTATAGAGTTGCGCCCGTGTACGGCCATGAATGGTCAGTGCCGCAATGCCTATGTCCTGTAATCGTTCCGCAACTTCTTCAATGTTCTTCGTACTCTCATCCCAACCCAATCGCGTTTTTACCGTCACAGGGCGGGTCGCTATTTTGACGATTTCGGATGTCATCTCCACCATCTTCGGAATATCCTGAAACAATGCGGCTCCTGCTCCTCTGCAAGCCACTGCCTTTACCGGACAACCGTAATTGATATCAATTAAATCGGGTTCTGCCTCATCGGCTATTCTCCCCGCCTCACGCATGGAGTCCACATCTGAACCAAACAGTTGTATGCCGATCGGACGTTCGTACTCAAAAATGTCGAGTTTCATCTTACTCTTCCTCGCCATCCGAATCAAACCCTCACTCGAAATAAACTCCGTATACATCAAATCAGCACCATGCTGTTTACACACATACCGAAACGGCGGATCACTTACATCTTCCATAGGAGCCAGAAGTAAGGGAAATTCAGGGAGCGATATGTTACCGATTTTGAGGTTCAAGGTTTAATGTTTACCCTGAAGCGTATCGCTTTTCGCGATTCTGCTTCATGGGTTCAAGGTTTAATGTTCAAGGTTTAAGGTTCAAAGTTTAAGGTTTAAGGTTCAAAGTTTAAGGTTTCATGATTCACAATTTCAAGGCTTCAATATTTGAAGAAATGAGCTAAAAGTGATAATTGTTCAATTAGCAGTCATTTTTGAGCAAGTAGCCAGCCGGTAGCCGGTAGCCCTCAGCCGGTAGCCGGTAGCCGGTAGCCGATAGCCGGTAGCAAGCACAAAGTTAAGTCTTATCCAACAAGGTTCTATCATTCGAAAAGCGATCACTTATATTTGCACGAAATAAAAACCGATGCAAATCCGTGCTTGCCTGGCAGATCGCCCTCCTTACAATAAATTTTTAATCATTGTTGGATTAACATTGGTGGGTGCTGTTCTTTTTACAGCCATTGGTGCTACCTTGAGTCAATTGGTATTTGGGGTAGATATGACCGGTGACCCTTCTTTAATTGATCAATATGCTGATCCTCAGGTAGCTAATGCTTTTAGGATGTTTCAAGGCTTAGCGGCAATAGGAACATTTATTCTGCCGGCCTGGGTTGCTGCCTATCTTTTTAGCGGAGATGAAAAGTCGTATTTGGGATTAAATTCAATGCCGGATAATTCCTCTTTTGTGATGGTTTTTCTCCTTTTGATTGCTGCCGTACCCTTTATTAACTGGATGATGCAGGTGAATAGTGAATTGCATCTCCCTGCCTCCTTGAAGAGTTTGGAAGACTGGATGATTGCTTCAGAGGAACAAGCCGGCAAGATTACAAAACTCCTATTGGGCAGTACTGCTGTCAGTGATCTGTTAATCAATCTATTGGTAATTGCTATTATCCCTGCCATAGGGGAGGAGCTCCTGTTTCGTGGAGTAATTCAAAAGCAATTTATAGCGCTGACCGAAAGTAAAGGTGCCGCCGTTGTTCTCACTTCTCTGTTGTTCTCCGCGCTGCATATGCAATTTTTTGGATTCCTTCCCCGATTTGCATTAGGCGTCTTGTTGGGTTTCCTCTACGTGTGGAGTGGATCGCTTTGGTTACCGGTAATGGCTCATTTTTTTAATAATGCTACTGCTGTCATTCTGGTATGGCTTGCTGCCCGACAGGGGATTCCTTTTAACCCGGACACATTAGGAACTGAGCCCGGACAGGATTTGCTACTTGGGGGCAGTGTACTCCTCACCTGGATAGGGGTGTGGATGCTGCAACGAAAGTTGGCGAAAACAAAGACAGAAGGATTTAACTATTGAAATATTGCGTCTGAATGAATAAACCAGTCAGCGAATTAATGTTCATTCCTACGAATATAACTGACCAACATATTCTGACTTTACTACTGCTATTATTCGTTGTTAAATAGTATAATTTAAATAGCTATACGAAAATCTTTTTTAATATCAAATAGCAATAATCAGAAAAAATGTATATTAAAAAATCCTTCTATATTCCGTATCTTTGCGTAAAATTATCTATATCGTGAAGAAAGCTATGAGAAAAGCCCGTATTTTATTTATATCAAGTGAAATTCATCCTTATCTTGAATTAACAGAACAAAGTAAAATTGCCAGATACCTCCCACAGGGGATACAGGAAAGAGGAAAAGAGATTAGAACGTTCATGCCTCGTTTTGGTAATATCAATGAGCGGCGCAATCAGTTACATGAGGTCATCAGACTTTCCGGAATGAACCTGATCATTGATGATAGTGATCATCCATTGATAATAAAAGTTGCTTCTATCCAGGCGGCGCGCATGCAGGTGTATTTTATCGATAACGAAGAGTATTTCCAACGTAAAACTACCATTCGTGATACAGATGGTAGTTTCTATCCGGATAATGACGATCGATCCATTTTCTTCGGTCGTGGAGTATTGGAAACTGTAAAAAAGTTGGGATGGTCTCCTGACATCATTCATTGCCATGGCTGGATGACGGCTTTAGTTCCATTGCTGATTAAAACCAGCTATAAAGAGGATCCGATGTTCCATAATAGTAGAGTTGTTTATTCTTTGTACAATGATTCTTTCGAAGAGCCGTTTAATGCCAACTTCGGGAAGAAAATCCTGATGGATGGATTGACCGCAGCAGATGTAAAGGAACTAAATGATCCCAATTATGTCAGCTTAACCAGGTTGGCTATGAATTGGTCGGATGCCGTCGTAAAAAGCGCTCCTACCATTCATGAAAAAGTAGAGGTCGACTTCAGGAACTTAAGCAAACCCACTCTTGATTATAAATCACCGGAAGAATACGTTGAAGCTTACGATAACTTCTATGATGAAGCCGTATTGGAAGCGTCAATTCTTGCAGAATAAAGGCGTTAAAAGTTCTTTTTCATGCTATATGCAGGGTGATATTTTTCCTTTACCTTCGTCCCCATGTTGAAACACTTCCGACAAGAAGTACTGTTTGTACTGCTGTCGTTTCTATTCCTGATGCCTTCCTGCACCGAGCCCGATCTGATTGGGCTTGACCTTCAGCCATTGTCACAACAACCGGGCTTGAAAGTGGATACCCTTACTCTCGAAACATTTACAGTGCCCGAAGATTCACTGATCGTCTGGAGTCCGCTGAAAAATCTGATCGAGTTGCCCACCTTGTTCATCGGAAGTTATGATGATCCTTATCTCGGAAAAACTCAAGCCGGCTTCGTCTCTCAAATTCGTCTGGGCAATACCATTACCAGCTCCACTTTTGCCGGAGTCACCACGCCCGACTCTGTTGTTTTAAGTTTTCTTTACAGAGGAATTGAGGGCGATTCAACAGTTACGCATCATATCAGCGTGTATGAGTTGGATGAAGTGTTGTACACCGATAGTACATATTACAGCAGCAGAACCTATAGCCGAACCGGATTTCTGGGTCATGTTGATCTGATACCGGAGATCAGGGATAGTGTGTTAGTGGGAAGCACTTTTGCGGCTCCTCAGTTGCGAATTCCACTGGATACCGCCTTGGGTGGAAGATTTATGCGGGAGTATATTTCAAACCCCGGATTATTTGCGAGCAATACCGCGTTTATTGATTTCTTTAATGGAGTCTTGCTCGTCGATAGTGCAGATGGAGTAGGGAGTATTGTTTCATTACCCTCTACATCAGGAGTGCATCGTCTTACACTTTATTTTTCCGGCAATAAGAGTTATGAATTTCTGATCGATGTGAATGCGGTGCGGTTGAGTTATTTTATGCACCAATATTTGCCTTCTGTTTATGATAATGTTCCCGATAATCAATTAGTGGTCGCTTCGATGGCCGGCTTGAAAGATAGTCTGGTCATAAAAAATCTGACATCACTTTACGACGATGGACCCGTATCCGTCAGCTCTGCACGATTAATAATCAAATTGCAGGACGGTACTACCACTTCAAATTTTCTTCCACATAATAACTTACTGATTTTTGGTAGTGATTCAACCGGAAAAAATATTACAACCGCTGATGCCACAGAAACTTCAGCGTATTACGGAGGGGCATTTGATGATACAAAAGACGAGTATATTTTTAATGTCGCCCGTTATGTGCAACAAACAGTGAAGAAAGTCGTAGAAAACGGCGGCAAAGATTATGGCCTTTTTCTCGTAGCGGGAGGAAGTACTTCTAATGCTAAAAGAACCGTCCTGCAAGGTCAGGATGCAATAAAATTAATAGTTACAACTACTAAAATCAACCCCTGATCCATGTGTGGAATCGTTGCATATATCGGAAAGCAGGAGGCTTATCCGATCATCATTAAAGGTCTTCAGCGCCTCGAATACAGAGGTTATGATAGTGCCGGAGTTGCGCTGTTGAACGGAACGCTGAATGTATATAAAAAGGCAGGCAAGGTAAGCGAATTGGCAGAATTTGTTAAAGGAAAAAATACTGCAGGTCATGTAGGAATGGGGCATACCCGTTGGGCAACTCATGGAGAGCCGAATGATCGGAACGCACATCCTCATTTTTCTCAATCGAAGGACTTTGCTATTATCCATAATGGTATCATTGAGAATTACGCATCAATCAAAGCCGAGTTGATGAAAGAGGGTCACGTTTTTCAAAGTGATACGGATACCGAAGTGTTGATTCATCTGATAGAAGAGATTTATTCAAAAGCCAATGTGCCGCTGGAAGAAGCCGTGCGACTCGCATTGGGTGAAGTGGTGGGTGCCTATGCTATCGTTGTTTTATCGAAGAATGATCCGCAGAAATTAATTGCAGCAAGAAAAGGATCTCCCATTGTTGTTGGAATAGGAAAAGATGAATTTTTTGTCGCCTCCGATGCCACACCGATCGTGGAATATACAAAGAATGTGGCTTACCTGAACGATGGAGAAGTTGCAGTAATTAATAACGGGGAACTAACGGTAAAGACTATAGGCAATGAAGTGAAAGTGCCCTATGTTCAGGAACTCGAGTTAAAGTTAGAGGCCTTAGAGAAGGGCGGCTATGAACACTTCATGCTGAAGGAGATTTATGAGCAACCCCGTTCGATCGCTGATAGTATGCGCGGTCGTTTTGACAGCAGGGCAGGACGAATTAAATTAGGTGGTTTAAGAGAGTTTGAAACGAGAATTATCAATGCGAAGCGCATCATGATTGTCGCTTGTGGTACTTCATGGCATGCCGGTTTGGTGGCGGAATACCTCATTGAAGACCTCGCCCGGATTCCGGTGGAAGTGGAGTATGCCTCTGAATTCAGATACCGCAACCCGGTTATTTACGAAGATGATGTGGTGATTGCTATTTCACAAAGTGGAGAGACGGCCGATACATTGGCTGCAGTGGAACTGGCAAAATCAAAAGGCGCTACCATTTTTGGAGTCTGTAATGTGGTGGGATCAAGTATTCCACGAGCAACCCATGCCGGATCCTATACGCATGCCGGTCCGGAAATTGGAGTAGCCTCTACAAAAGCTTTTACGGCTCAGGTGACTGTACTCACATTGCTCGCATTGCAAATTGCACATAAAAAAGGTACCATTTCTGAATCACGATTTCGTGAAATATTGAATGAGCTGGAAAGTATTCCTCAAAAAGTGGAAAGAGCACTCAAGTCAAATGATGAAGTGAAACTGATTGCTGAACGCTATAAGAACGCAAGGAATTTTCTCTATCTGGGAAGAGGTTACGGCTTCCCGGTAGCGTTAGAAGGTGCTTTAAAGTTGAAGGAGATCTCTTATATTCATGCGGAAGGTTATCCGGCGGCTGAAATGAAACATGGACCCATCGCCTTGATTGATGATGAGATGCCGGTAGTGGTTATTGCTACCAAGCATGGCAGCTACGAGAAAGTGGTGAGCAATATTCAGGAAGTTAAAGCACGGAAAGGTAAAATCATTGCTATTGTGACAGAGGGAGATACTGCAGTGAAGGAAATGGCGGATTATGTGATTGAGATTCCTGAAACGGATGAGATTTTGGTGCCTTTGGTCAGTGTTATTCCCCTACAGTTGCTGGCCTATCATATTGCGGTGATGCGTGGTTGTAATGTAGATCAGCCTAGGAATTTAGCCAAAAGCGTAACAGTAGAATAGTAAGATACCTCATCGGTATTTTATTTCAATAAGTATGAAAAAAAGAATAATTGCCTATTCCTCTGATCACGATTCTCTGGGAAATGCTTTTCGAATGAAGCGGTTTAAGTTTTTGGCGGACAAGCTCGCGAAATTTCCTAAACCGGTAAATATTCTGGATGTAGGAGGAACCTTAAAGTATTGGGAAGCCAGAGGTTTTCAGAATAATAATGATTTCAATATTACTATTATTAATCTTGAATCATCCGATTCGCCTTATACTAATATTAAAATTTTTAAAGGCGATGCCACTAACCTCTCCAATTATAAAGATAAGTCTTTCGACCTGGCTTTCAGTAATTCAGTGATAGAGCATTTAACTGTTTTTGATAAGCAAGTATTGATGGCTAAAGAAATGATGCGTACAGGTAAATACTATTTTGTTCAAACACCTAATCGCTACTTCCCGATAGAACCGCATTTTCTTTTTCCGTTTTTTCAGTTTCTTCCGTACTCTTTAAAATATTTTATTCTTACGAAGACCAAGTTAAGTCGGGGCCGTAAACGCACTCCTCAACGGGCAGAGACATACATTAAAGAAATTCGTCTGCTGACTACTAAAGAAATGTTGAAATTGTTTCCGGGATGTAAAGTGTACAATGAAAAAGTGGCAGGATTGATAAAATCAATAACTGTGCATAATTTGCCGGACTAATAACCTGTGGAGGATTTTAAGTTATCTTAGGATTTCAGAAAAACGTTCTCCAATAATATCAGGGTTAAATCTCTTTTCTACACTCTTCAATGCAGAGTGGCTAATGGTTTCGCAAAGTACAGGATCGTTTAGGAGTACATTGATTTTTTCGGAAAGTTGCTTTATATTTCCTGACTGAAACAGCATTCCGTTTTCATTGGTTACAACGACTTCAGAATTTGGTGAGAGGTCTGAAGCAATAACCGCCTTTGGAAAACTCATCGCCATCAATAATACGCCGCTTTGATAAATGCGAGTGTAAGGTAGAACGATGATAGTGGCTATGGAAAAAAGAAAGTCCCGCTCTTCATCAGTGATAAACCGTATCACCGGAATCATTTTGTGAACGATATTTAATTCGTTGATGGTTTTTTCATATTGGGCCCAACTCCCTTCTCTCACTCTTCCGGCTACAATGAGCTTGTAGTTTCCCTCAGTAATAGCAATCGCCCGCAGGAGTGTATCTAAACCTTTCGCATTTTTTATCTGACCAAAAAACAATATTATTTTAACTCCTTTTTTGAGATCATCATAAAGTTGTTCATGTATAGAATTTGCAATTACCTTATTGTTTTTAATGGTATCTAAAGTGGAAGGGTTCTCCTGATAATGTTTAAACAAATGAATAAAATTCACATGGGGAATAACAAAGGTATTCGTGGTGGAGGAGGGACGGATACTCTTTGATAGTTGCTGCAGACTAAATTCGTTGTGAACTACACGTATGTTTGGTAAATTGTCAATGACCATTTTCCTCACAAACGGTAAGGAAATAGTATCCAGACTTTCGATATCATGAACAATAGCACATATTTTGAATCCAAGTATTTTTGCTAATGAAAATGTAAATAAATCGAATACCCCTGCCCGGAATACATGAAGAATCAGCCACTCTGTTTTTTCCTTTCTGCAAGAAATTAAACTGCGAATAAAACCCGAAATAGTTCCCGCTACAGATTGCAACTTCGAAGTATTGTGATTGTGAAAAGCCTGAATGACTTTGATGGCGGCACCATTATCTTTGAAATTGGAATACAAACGGACATTTAATCCGTTTTTGGCCATTCCTTCCAGCAATAATAAATCATAATGATCCATGCCTGCTTTCTTACCAACAGGATCTATCAGGGCAACACGGTTCACTCTTTGTTCCAAAATTT
Organism: Bacteroidota bacterium; assembly: GCA_016713925.1. NCBI lineage: Bacteria > Pseudomonadati > Bacteroidota > Bacteroidota bacterium. The sequence goes on along the minus strand of JADJOH010000002.1, from coordinate 861,132 downwards.
CGTTTAAACCATCATTTTCCATCCTTCAGTTTCCTTTCCAACGTATTCAATTTCCCAATTTTTTGATTCGCCTTTTCTATCCTTTACATCAAAGTAAGGATCCCAAAAATCAGTATCACATTGGTAGCCATACATCGCCCAGGGCCATTTGTTTTCTTCTAAAAGGTCGATAACATCTTTAAGCCAGATATTGGCTCCATCTGCCCAACGCACGCTTTGGAATTCTCCTACGAAAATAAGATTTCCTGTTGTAGCTTCGAATTTCTTAAGGTCTTCAAATTTCTTTCTCATCAATTCCTTATTCCAAAACACCTTGTCCACAAAGCCGGGATACTTAAAACCTCTTGGACGCTTTTTAATACCCTGATGAGAGAAGGGGTCAGGGAGATACATATGCGCTCCATAAATCAGTTTATCATCCTTAATGGCATAACCTTCAAAATTCTTGTAATTCGTAGGCTTACCCCAGGGGCCGGGCGTCAGAAGAAAATAGCGACGGTTATCGTATTTTCTGATCGCAGTTAATGCTCTTTTAAAAAAATCTTCAATCTTCTCAGGGCTCTTCATTTTACCACCCGATTCGATGGCCGGCTCCCCAATTACTTCATACGCTGCAAGCTCATCTCCTCTGTTTTGATACCTTCTGGCAATGATATCCACCATATTGATTGCACTGTCTAAATTCCCTTTGTTATTCCAGAAATCAGGATGTTTATCATCGACGGATGATTTAGGATCAAGAATCAGGTTGTTAAAGGCAATCATGCAAGTAATTCCATTGGCTTTAGCAGCATCCAGCATACTATCTGCCCAGATCAATTCCCTGAAAACTGCCTGAGTGGGATCCATCTTCTCACGCATAGCTCTTTTATTGCCTTTTATGAAAATCCTTACGAGATTTACATTTATCGATTTCAGATAAACCAAATCTGCGGGAACTGATTTCTTTGATTCGACCGAAACACCTCTCCAGGGCCAGTTTACAGGTAAATCTTTATTTTCAGGGGTCGACTCTTTGTCTTTCCCGGGTTGATTTTGAGCTAGGACAACCTCACCGCTTCCGGTCGTTTTAGTATTTTCCCGGTTCGGTTTTTTTGCTTCCTGACTACAGGAATTTTGGAGATTCAGTAAAGAAAGGCTCAGGATAAGAAATAATTTAATCATGGCTAATGGTTTTTAACTATAATGCCGTACATACAATAACAGGCTCCGTAAAGTTAGTAATTTATTTCTTTGAAAACGATGGACCTTAAGTAAACATGAAGCATTGACCGTAATTTGAATTTTTAGATGTGGGAGAAAATGCTTTATTCGAAGGTTTGTGCCATCGTCTCATTACGAAAAGGATAAACGTAGAAACGGTAATAATATACCACACCCATAAAGAAGGCAGGTGTCCCGATAAACTTAATATTATTCGCAGCACTTTGCATATCAAGGAAGATGAACAGTAGAGTATAGATGCAGGTGAGTACAAATACACTATTTATATTTTTCATTTGAGAGATCCATATAAAACAGGCGATGTATGGAATATAGTAGAATAGGGTTCCAATAATTCCAAAAACATATAAATTACCCAGTAATCCAATGTCGGCCGGATAGAAATACCTGTGAAATTGCAAATAACCACCATTCCACTGGGAACTTAAGAATCCATTGCCGAGCCATGGATTTTCACGGATTCCTTTGAGTGCCACTTCCGCTTCATAGTACCGGATATTGGTGGAGTATTCGGTAGTTTGTTCTCCTGTAAAAATAGTAAAAGCATTGCCAAACAATTCTGCATAATGATCGACAAAGTCAGGAGTAAACAGTTGGAGCAAAACAATGACCAAACCTAGAAGAAAGGCTCCAACAATAGAGTAGAATAGAATTTTTGTCGCTTTGAGATGGATAAAATAGAAAAGCATAAGGACGATGAGGGCAATAGCAATTTGTGAACGGTCTTGCCCATAAACCAGAAAGAAACCCAGCGAAAGCAATAAGGTGATGAGATGGCGTGTCTTGTTATCTTTCAGAAAGGATATGGCACCATAGATCAGAAGACCCGCCGTTGCTCCGTTGGGGAACTCATAAATCCATCCTTTGTAGCCGGTGAGTTTAACGAATTCAGTACCGGAAAAGAGTGCAGGGTTTACGAAAATATAAAAAAAGTACATGATAAACAGTGTGATAAACATGGAGTAAAGGAAATAGTTTTCCATTTTTTCCATACTTAACCATTGCCTCTTAAGAGAAACAACAACAAGTACAGCACCTAAAATATAATAATGATAGCGTTGTGAAAGTAAACCATAAAGATAAGGCTGGTTAAATACGGAATGTGCCTGCGCTGCATTTATCAGCGGATAAACCAGCAATGGTAATAGAATAAGGAATAAACGGCTTAGCCTCCCATTTATAAGTTGTTTGGTGGTTTCATGCAGGAAGACCATTATTAGAAGAAGCAAAAAGAAAAGGGAGAGGATTTCATTTACTTCTCCTACAGGAATTCTGGAAATAATTCTGAAGCAAACCATGAAATACAGGAATGAAAAAAGTACCAGAAGTATTTTTTTCGAAAGATGTATTAATTTCCCCGTAATCATTTCTTCGAAATTATTTACACCAATGTTGAAGAGATTTTCCGGTAATCCTTTCCAGTTCCGGTATTTCAGGTTTGTACAATGCGGACAGAACTTCCTTAGCTTGTAGGGATAATACCGGCAGGTGCTTTTTGGAAAACAACTTTGATTTTATATTTCCTCTCGTTTTTTCATCCAGGAAATAAGCCAGGAATTTTCTGAATTGCTCCTGCTTATACAGCCATCTCACGAATGGTGATTTCGCAGCTGTGGTCACATTTCTTTGCTCAAGCCCATGACCTGAAACCTCATGTTCTATTTCAAGAAATGCTGAAAGTCTTTTCAACTCTTCCTCCGGACGCGCAACAAGATCGTCATGGATGAATATTAAAACCTGATCTTTCGGAAAGACATTTAGGTATCTTTTTATTTGCTCCGTATATTGACTAAGCAGAATATATTGCTGGTAGTACAGTTTTAAGGAATCGTTTTTTTCTCCTTCTAAAACAATTTTATCAAAAGATTCTTTAACGAGATGCAGACTATAATCCATCAGGTAATGTGAGAATGCCCGATGGACCGGGTCGCGAAGTGAAATTATAATTTTTGCTTTCGGATTAAATTGATATATTTTTTCAGCTACTCCCGGATAGAATAAATAGGAAACGCTACACTCACCGGCAATCCTATTGCCTTCTGTGGGTTGAAAAAGCTGTAGATATTCTTCGAGCGTTTTCGGATTTTTCTTTTTATAATATAAACCTTGAGCTGCAATTTGATCACCTGAAAAATAATTGGGCTCTTTATCAGTACTCATACATACCTGAGGATGTGCGGCTAAATAGGCATACAGCGCAGTTGTGCCCGCTTTAGGGGAACCGATAATAAAGAAATCAGGTTTCATTCGCATCATCAGGCAATAAATCTACGCTTTTAACCAATGGGAGAGGTCGCGATTCAATTCCTTACCCAAGGCTTCGAATTCTGTTTTGAAAAGATCATTTAGCCATTTTCGATCTTCTGTACTCATTTTTTCAGGTCCTTCGCTCTTGAAGAAGAGGGACTTTACGGAGTTCTGCATGGATTTAGGGAGGGCTCTGAAAACTTTTCTTTTTAATCCTGTTTGTGTCAACAGGTGTAAAAATTTAACATTTTTCGGAACCTTTGCTTCATTGTGTTTTTCTCCAAAGTTGATGTTTATCTCAGGATCCAGATCCAGAAAATCGAAAACATCTTTAACAACCTTTGGCGTATTTGCTTTGAGGTCATCAAAAACCAGAATTTTTAATTGATCCGGAGTAAAGAGTGCTTTGTATCTTTTAATCTGATCGGAGTACATGCCTAATTCTATGTACAGATGAGATTTACCCCAGCCCTTTTGCGGTTTTGCCATATCCGCTTCCAGTTCTTTCCGGAAAGGAAGGATCGCTCTTCCGTCACGTATATTGGCTAAATAATGAGAGTAGGCTCTGTCGGCAGGATTCCGGAGGATAGCGATGAGTTTTACACCCGGTAATGTTGATTTAATATTTTTCGCCGCGACTTCACTGTAAAGATAAGAGTTGCTGATTTCGCCAATACGTTTTTTTCCTGCTGCAAATTTAAACAACAGCTTGTAATCTTCCTCTGACTGAACGTATGCTCCCCATTGATCCTCTTTCATGTCACCACGGACATATTTATAAACATCAAGATTTTTTGCTTTTTCGTGAATTTTATATTCAGGACTAAATTCTTCCGGATGAATATCTTTCGAAAAATGATTCGGTTCCTTGATAGGACTCATGTAAACATCTCTGTGTTGTTTCAGATAATGATAGATAGAAGTGGTGCCACATTTAGCAGCGCCAATCACCAAAAAGTTAGGTAGTATATTTGTTTTTATTTCAGCCATTCGTCAAGATTTCTGTTTATTAATTTGGACAATCGTATTACATCATCCTTCAATAGATTTTTTATTTCTTTCTTTGTTTCCTCATCTGAATTTTTGCTTTCCGGTTTTTTATAGAGGAGGTGAAGTATTATTTTTTTTAGTGGTGAATGTTCAAGAAAATTTCTTGCCTTCACCCGTATGAAATCCGATTTTAACAGATAAGAAATCATTTTATTTTTCGGAACTGTAGATTCATTTTTAAAATCAGATTCGTGGGGAACGAAGTCATTTCTGACGCCGAGAAAATCGAATAGTTTTTTTAATGTCGCGGATTTATCCTGATACAAATCCTTTTGAAGGAGTACAAGTATATGGTTTGGAGGAAATGTATCGAAGTATCTTTTGACCTGATTGTAATATTGACCAAGTTCCAGATAGAGAGAGCTGGCTCCCCATCCTTTTGGTGTTGTAGTACGATCCTTTTCCAGTGCGACTTTAAAACTATCCTGTGTGAAACCTAATTTAAGATCCATCAGGTAATGAGAATAAGCTCTTCCGGACGGTTCGCGAAGTATGATGATTATTTTCGAATTTTCGTTAAATTTAAATATTTCCTGAGCAGCAGTTTCAGAATAAAGATAGGAAGGACTGGCTTCACCTGCGACCTGACCGGAACCTGCCTGCGAAAATAGCTGCAGGTATTGTTCTTTATTCCTGATATAGGCACGATGAATCACCCTCTTCATTCCATCTTTAAAAAACTGATCGATGTTTTCAGCTTTGATCCTGTTCTTCACACTTTGACGAAGATTTTCTAAAATGATATCAGTGGAAAAGAAATTTGGTTCCTTGATCGGAGACATATAAATATCCGGATGCTGACGCAGGTAATGGTATAGCGCCGTCGTTCCTGACTTCGCTGCGCCTACTATAAAGAAATCCGGTTTCTTAGAGGATGCCATGTGTTATTTTAACCAGAGCGATAAATCCCGCTGAATAAGTTGTTGCGTTTTGATAATATCTTCTCTGTAAAAATCCTTAAGTTTTTCTTTCAGTTCCGGATCTATGATGAGTTTGTTTTCTCCCTGTATAGAGGGCTTCCTGAACTTGTGCATTATTTTTCTTCTGGTTTTCTCCTCTGTAAAAATGTTAGCGATTGGCTTCAGTAAAGCTTTCACATTTTTATTTTGGAAAATGTATTTGAACCATAAGTTGTTTTTCTGAGGATCGGAAATATTGTATTTTACAGAAGTATCAGGTGTAAAGGTGTCATTCACTCCAATAAAGCGAAACAATTCCTGCATCGTAGCAACGGGCTGATCAGTCAGATCTTCCTGAAGAATGACTTTGACCCTGGTAAAATTATTTTGAAATGCAGCAATTCCATCTGCATATAAGCCGAGACCTTTGTATTGCCACATAAAATCCCAGTTCAATTCAGCACGATGCGGTTCTTCTTCCAGAGCTGCTTCAAGTGATAAATCTTCTTTTTCCAGCCTTATAAAATGTTTATATCCGCTAATAAGTCGCGCTACCGGTTGGCGGATCACAATGATGATAGGGACATCTCCCAGCGTTTCTTTTATCTGCGGAATAGCTGTTTTATAATAATGAAGATAGCAGGTAGAAACTTCTCCTATCGCTCCTCCATCACATTTATGGTAAAGTTGATCATATTGGTCTTTCGTAAAAATAATACGTGACGGCTCACGTCTTCCGCGGTTATCGTCAGAAGGCTTCTTGTAAAAATCTGCGATAAAGAAGAATGTTTCCTTCTTAGGGATGCATACTTCCGGATGTTGTTCCAGATAATAGAACAAGGAGGTTGTTCCGCATTTTGCTACACCTGCTACCAGGAAATTAGGTTTCATTATTGGTTAATTGTGGGTATATCCTTAGGCCGGGGAATTCCGGGCAGATAGATGGAGAGGAATCCGAACTTTTTGTATACGTAATAAGCACCTCCAAAGTTCTGAATTATTTTGGCTGTTGCAGAGGAGATGGCCGCTCCCGTAATTCCAAATTCAGGTACCAGCAAGATGTTCATAGTAATACTGGTGATGGCAGTGATCAGAATGATGATGTTGTATTGCCGCTGATGTCCGGTCATTTGGAGTAAAATGCCTACGGAACCGGTGATTGTACTAAAGAAATTACCAATGGTGAGGATGATTAATGCTGTACCGGCAGAGATGAATTCATCCCCAAAGAGCGATAAAATCAGTTCGGGAAAGACGATAATAATTAAAGTAAAAGGCAATGTGGCATAAAAGAGCAATCGGGTAGAAGTGTAGATGGAGCGCCGAAGTTTGGAGAGATCATTTTGACTATGGAATTCTGCAAAGGTGGGGCCCTGAATGGCATTCATGGCCATCAAAACGACCGCTGAAATGGCTGCAATTTTAAACGCCGTATCATAAATTCCAACTTCAGCCTCGGTTCGGTAGATTCCTATAACCAAATTGTCTATCCAATTCAGAATAAAAAAAATAGAACCGGTAATCATCATCGGCAATGATTCGTTTACCATTTCTTTCCATGAACCGCTACTTTCCGGTAAGAGGGTGTCTGTGGGGTCGGCGCTGAATCGTCTCCATGCTATCACATAAAAAATCAGGACAATTAAAGAGGAAAATAAGTAACCCATCGCAGGACTTATCGACAAGGAAGCATACCAACTAATAAGGATAAAGAGAACATTTAGAAGAGGGATAATTGCCCGAAACAAGGTAAATCCTATCATGTTTTTCATTCCCCGGAATGCAGAAGCATGAATATTGATGATCACAAAAGGGGCCAGGGCAAAGCACATCATCCTTAAATGTTGAGCCAGCTGTGGTTTTCCAAAGAGTTGAACCGCGATAAGGTCCGATGTAAAGTACAGGAGTGCAGATAAGAGGAGGGAACTGAAAGTTGTAATTTTTAAAGCGGTCTGGAATGCTTTTTTTATCTCGTCGGGTCGATTTCCGGCTTTAGCGGCTGCTACCTTCCGTGTGAGAAGATTGTCAAGACCAAGTAATCCAAGTATGGAAAGTAATTGTAAAACAGTGAAAGACAAGGTAAAACTTCCCAATACTCCCGGGCCGAGTAAGCGTGCAACAGTAAAAACAAATAGGTATTGCGTGATGATCCCTCCCACTTTTACCGTGAGAGCGATACCGCTTTTTTTAAGGAGAAAATTCGTGTCTTTTCGCGTATTCGGTATTTTCATTTTTCAGAGATGCAAATATCATTTTTTTCAGCCTTGCTTTCTCTGTTACTTACTCATTTCAGCAGGAGATATCAACCAGCACAAATGAAAAAAGGAGCCGGATAATCAGGCCCCTTTTGGAACAAACGAAAAAATACAACTATTTGATATTTATTATGATATAAACTTCTTAATTGGTTTAATCTGTTTTAACCGGTAGTGGTATTCCGGATTTTTATTCTCTTTTGTTTTTATTGAGCATTCCTCGTAATGATGATGGTCCCTTGGCAGCAGCGATTTTATACCCTTGCACTAAGAAACTATTGCGCGGCTTAATAGAGTGGTTTAGTAGTTTATTTGAAGTGTATATAATTTGAAGACGCTGCAAAAATCAAATAGTACGATGTCCTAATAATTACCTTGATATTAAATTGTGGTAAATAGTGTAAATGTTTTTACTTCAAAATTTTTCGAAAGTAGGTGTTGAATCGAACTCCATGAATAGATAGAAACAATGATAAGGTAGCACATTGAACTGTTTACAATAGACTATTATTTTTTTAACCATCACTTAATATTCAAGACACAATCCGGTTTTAGTCACATTAAGTTAATAGAATGATAATGTTTTATAGTATATTTTATTCTTGTTGCCCCGTAGTTTTGCCGTTGGATTTTCTATGATGGTTCCGCTTCAATTATCATCATAAGCAATCTAAAATCTAAACCAATACTTAAAAATAATACACATGAAAAAACTATTACTGTTCCTGGCCTTTGTTATCATGGCAAAGTCAGGTTTTACGCAAAATGGACTGGAAGGTATAATTGTAGAGAAATACTACATTTCCAATGCGGCTGACGCTGCAGGAAGTGTTGGTGTTTTGCCGAGTGGTTCCACCACTTATCGTATTTATGTTGATATGTTGCCGGGATATACTTTTCAGGCAGCTTACGGAGTAGCTGGTCATGAGTTGCGTTTTCAAACCACTACTTCATTTTTTAACAATGAAGATTTCGGATCAACCGTTCCAACATACAGTAAAAACAATGCTCGTTTTAACACTGTAATGCTCGATTCCTGGTTAACAGGTGGAGCAGCTTGCGCATTAAATCATGGTATTTTAAAATCAGAAGACAATGTTGCGGCAGGCGGTGCTACTGTTATCAATGCGAATGGAATTCTTGCCAATGCGGATCCCAACGCAGGTATTCCACTTACCACACAGGATGGTCTTTATACCGGAACTCCTGCAAGTGTTACCGTACTCGGTTTCACACCGGCACAGTTAAGCGTGTTTGATAATGTAAGTAATGCCGGTAACTTAATTTCTACCACTAATGCCTCTTGGGCAGTTTTAGGTGGTGCTTCAGGTCCTACTGCTGCGAATAAAGTACTGATCGCTCAATTCACAACCAGTGGTACTTTCTCCTTTAAGCTGAATGTGCAATTGGGTACTCCAACCCCGGGCGTTTCTCAGAATTTCGTTGCTGAAAATCCGGTGGGAAGTGAGATTCTTTTCCCGGGACTTATCTATCCTGCTCCTTCCAATCCAACTGCACTTGTTTCAATAGTAAGTAACACAGCTTTCCCTACATGTGCCGGAACAAGTGTAACGTTTACCGCTACACCAACTAATGGCGGAGCAACACCAACCTTTCAATGGAAAAAGAATAATGCTAATGTTGGAACAAATAGTCCCACATATACTTTAACGGGATTGAATAATAATGATCAGGTGAAATGTATCATGACTTCCAGTATTGCCGGTGCTTTAAATAATCCTGCCACATCAAATACTATTACTGCCCTGGTAAATCCCGCTCCTACTGCCACTATTTCTGCTACCGGTCCTACCACTTTTTGTAATCAATCTAACCTTTGTACACTAAGCACACAGAATATTGGCGGATTAAATTATCAATGGACCAAGAACAATAATAATATCGCAGGTGCTACCAGTTTAACATATGTACCAACTACAAAGGGTACTTATAAAGTGAAAGCAACTACGATCAATGGTTGTACTGACTTATCTTCCGGTATAGCCATTGTTGTAAATGCATTACCAACTGCTACAAAAACAGTAACCGGTCCGACTACTTTCTGTTCAGGAACCAATGCTTGTACGATCACGGCTAATGCCGGTGCAGGATTAACGTATCAGTGGACAAAAGGTGCTGCTTTAACACCGATTTCCGGGGCTACAAATATCAGTTTCCAACCTACCACTTCAAATAACTACTATAAGGTTATTGTAACCAATGCCAATGGATGTACTAAAGCATCTCCTGCAACAGCCATTACCGTTAATACAACACCTCCTGCAACAATTACTGCTCAGGGCCCACTCACTTTCTGTGCCGGTGACAGTGTGACATTAGTCGCTAACAGTGGTGCAGGTTTGACGTATCAATGGTTACGTGGTGTAAACAATATTGCCGGTGCTACAACCGGTTCTTACAAAGCAAAAATTGCCGGGACATATAAAGTGCAGGTAACAAGTTCTGCTGGTTGTTCGAAATTGTCTACAGGTAAAAAAGTAGTCATCAATTGTCGCGAAGGTGTTGAATCAGAGGAAAATTATACCCTGAGTGTTTATCCAAATCCTTCAACCGGTGCATTTACTTTGAATTATCTATCAGAGGACATCATTGATGCCAATGCCACTATTGCCATTGTAGATATGATGGGACGAGTGGTGTATTCAGAGGCAGTGGAAGTAATAGAGGGTCAACTCTTCAAGCAAGTGAATATGGAAAACCAATTTGCCGGTGGTGTATATCTCGTCCGACTTCAGATGGGCGAGAAAAGCGTCGTGTCGAAGTTACTTGTTGAATAATTGTAAGTGTAAAATTGCATCGGTGAAGCTAATAGCATGACCTGAAAATTATAAAATGATGTTAAAGCAATCTATATTAATAGCCGGTCTGATCATGACCGGCTATTTTTCTCTCAATGCACAAAGTGGACTGGAGAAAATTATTGTAGAAAAGTATTATATCTCTACAGCTAAAGATACAGTTGGAGCAGATGCAACAGGGTATTTACCCATAGGTTCTGTTACGTATAGAATTTTTGCTGATTTACAGCCTGTATACAGACTCCAGGCGGTATATGGAGTTCCGGAACATGAATTAAGGATTGAAACAACCACGCGATTTTTTAACTCAGCTGTTAGTGATGGAAGATCTGCCAATGATATACAACCGTTACAGTTAGTGAATGGTGCTCTTCTATTGGATAGTTGGGTTTCTGTTGGTGCAGCAACCGTTGATTATCTTGGAGTGTTGAAAGCAGATGATGATTCGGTGATAAGTTATGCTGCTAAGAATATTCATGGTATTTTGAAAAACAACGATCCTGAAGCAGGCATACCTTTATCAGAAAAGGATGGAATGAAATATTTACGTTACCAACCGGCCACGCAATATTATAATCTGGAGCATGATCTCAAAATTTTTGAGTACCAATACAAAGATTCGATGAAGGGGTTGTTTTCAACACGCGATGGAGCATGGGCAAGTTATGGTGGTTCTGTAGGTCCACAACCTGAGAATCGTATACTCATTGCTCAACTTACAACAGATGGGGTATTGAGTTTTGAATTGAATATGCAATTGGCAGTTCCGAATGGTGGAGTTGAAAAGTTCGTTGCCAGGAATCCCGGAGAGGGAGAAGTTGAATTTCCCGGATTGAAGTACACGAGTTCGCCCGGCAATAAAGCTCCAATGGTAAGTCTGGCCGGACCGGATGTGAAGAAGTTGACAGGCTCACAAACTTTAGTCTTTACTGCCAGTGCAAATGATCCTGATGGTAAAATTGCAGGTGTGGATTTCTACATCAATGATAAATGGGTTGCAATGGATACAGAAGCGCCTTTTGAATTTAATTATAAGTATGAAGGAAGAGGTGTTAAAGTTTCAGCCACTGCCATAGATGCTTTAGGTGCAAAAACAAGATCAGAGGACTTCTTTCTGCCGGCGATGAAGAAACAAGGAGATTAAAAATTTGCTTTTCTGCAATGTTAGGTAAATGTTAATTCTTACTTCAGGTCTTTTCAATAACGAATTGTTAATCCAAACATAACGTATATACAACCTCATTTCCATCTCAATTATTCAATTTTGCCCTTCATGATTTTATATCATCAGTAGGAGTCTATGATGAATATTATCTATAGTATCATCTTAACTAAAAAATTGAAAGTAATGAGAAATTTAGTTTTAGTATTCGCCCTGCTTATCTGCAGTTGGAATCTGAATGCCCAAAATGGTCTTGAAAATATTATTGTTGAAAAATATTATATTTCAGACGGCAATGATACAATTGCAAATCTGGACGGTGGAGTTTTACCGGTGGGTTCCGTTACCTATCGCGTGTATGTAGATATGTTGCCCGGCTATAAATTTCAGGTATGTTATGGTGTACCTACACACGAATTAAGAATTGAAACCACCACGTTGTTTTTTAATAATGAAGATCGTGGATCAACCTCGCCAAATTTCTCTTTTACAAATGCAGCGAAGAATACGGTGATGCTGGATTCATGGTTGTCCGTAGGAGCAGCTTGTAACGGGTATATGGGAATCCTTAAATCAGATGATAACGGTGTTGGCAATATTGTAAATAATTATACACCTCAGGTATTGCAAAATGCAGATCCTGCCGCGGGTATTCCATTAACGCAGCAGGATGGCTTAATCGCCGGTACGCCGGAGGCATTTACTGAGTTAGGAATTACAAATGAATTAGCCGTTTTTGATAATCAGAATGATGGGACGAATGGGCCTGTGTTTTCAACTTTCAATGGCTCCTGGGTGGCATTAAATGGAACGTATGGTCCTGATACGATCGAAAATAAAGTATTGATTGCTCAAATAACTACCGACGGCACCTTTTGTTTTCAATTGAATGTTCAATTACGCACTCCAACTCCGGGCATTGTGGAGAATTATGTAGCGCTCAATCCAACAGGAGCTGAAATTCTTTTTCCGGGATTGAATTATTGTTCTACTACCGGAAGTCCGGAATTTACAGTGGAAGGTCCCGCATTCAGCGTTTATCCTAATCCCTCGTTTGATTTATTCAGCATGTGGATTTTCGCATCGAGACAATCCGGTCATTATAGTTACAGGATTTATTCTTTGGATGGAAAGCAGATGTTTAGTAAAGATTTGGGAGTGCAGCAACAAGACATGATGGAGAAAATTGATTTGACATCTTTTGCTCCCGGAATTTATATGGTGGAACTTTCATTGAATGGTCAAACTACTACTCGTCGGGTTGTAAAAAATTAATTGCTGGAAATAAAATAAATTATACCGATTGTTTAGATGCAGCGGACTACAGCATATCCATATAGTCCCTGAATTGAACGCTCCGCTCTATTCACGTAGATTATGCAGAAATTTATAGTGCTCATCGTATTGCTACTATCCCTTGGTAAATCCTTTGGACAGGGTATTGTTCGCGGAAAAGTAACAGATAAGAACGGTGAATCACTTATTGGAGTTACACTCGTTGTGAAGGGCAACACATCAATAGGTGCGGCGACTGATCTGGATGGGAACTACAGCATTTCAATTAAGGAAAATGCTCCCTTTGTTTTAGTAGTCACCTATATTGGTTTTAATACGATAGAGGAAGCCATTACACTTACCAATAATGAAGTAGTCGTAAAGAATTTTACGATGCAATCCTCTTCTGTAGAAGTAAAGGAAGTAGAGATTTCTGCGAAGGCAGTAAAGGCGGCTGATTATTATATGGAGAATATGAAGAAGCAATCCTCGACAACCATCGACTATGTTTCTTCTGAAACGATTCGGAAAACCGGTGATAATAGTGTGACTTCTGCCATTTCGCGGGTGACCGGTGTTTCAAATACGTCAGCAGGATTTATAACGGTGAGGGGTATAGGCGATCGATATCTGAAGACATCAGTGAATGGTTCGGTGATACCTACATTGGATCCATTTACTAATAACATTAAACTTGATTTCATTCCGGCTAATCTGGTAGATAATATCATCATTACCAAAACCGCTTCTCCGGATTTACCCGGAAGCTGGGCGGGGGCCTATGTTTCGGTCGAGACGAAGGATTATCCGGAACAACTAACTGTAGCTGCGGAAACACAAATTGGATATAATACTCAAAGTACGTTTCAAAATGTATTGGGTGGAGAAAGAAGTACTACGGATTGGCTGGGATTCGATGATGGCTCTCGTGATCGTTCTCATGGTGGCTTTATTGACTATGTCGCAAGACCTACTCAGTTTCAGGAAATGGTTGCGCTTGGACTTGGTAATTTTTATCTGGGCTTAGGAATTACTCAAAGTTGGGATCCTACATCGCAAGCCGGTATTGATCTGTTTAAATTGGGTCTCGTAGAATTAGGCCTTTTGGCACCCGCCTTGATTAATGATCCTGCTGCTTTTAACCAGGCTTTGAGTACCTACCAAACGGGATTAGCACTCGATGCGTTCAGCACCATTAATACACCTGCTACAGAACAGAATAAAAAATTCTCAAACTCATGGCTTATCGGTAGACGGAAAGCACCGTTAAATTTTAGTCAGTCATTTGGTATTGCTAACCAAATTAAAACCGGAAAGCAAAGTGCGCTCGGATTCCTTTTTGGCTTGAGGTATGGCAACAGTGTTCAATATGACAATGATGCAAAATTGAACCGCTTCAGGTTAGAAGGAAATACTTTTTTTTCAACACAGCAGTTTACAAGGGAATCAAACAATTGGAGTGCATTAATGAAACTTTCGTATAAGATTAATCCGAATCATAGTGTTGGATTTTTGTTTATGCCCAATGTAGGAGGATCAAATAATTTAAGAACGATTGTCGGTACAGGTATTTTTGAAGATCAGCCGGATGCTATTTATTATTCAAATGATCAGTTCTATGAAGAACGTCAGCAATTGATTTATCAGGTAACGTCTGATCATTATCTTCCCTTTGCGAAGGCAAGAATTCATATGGATGCCTCTTATACCGAAGGTAACAGTGATATTCCTGATTTTCGAAGTTTAAGTACATTCTTGTTGAATGGTCAATTGCTGAGTGGCCTTGGAAATTTGCCGAACACCCGGGATTATCGTTATCTGGGGGAGAACTTGTTTGACTCCCGTTTATCTATCGAAATTCCATTGGCAGAAAAGCCCGGTAAAAGTCGTAAAATAAAATTAGGCGGTGCCTACACGTATCTCGATCGTGAATTTAATCAATTCCAATATATTTTAGGTGGAACGGATAGTAGCGGTAATATACTTACAGGTTCATATTTAATACCGGATAATAACATGGATGCGTTTTTGAATCCTTCAAACTTCGGCATTCAGTCTTATGATTTTCAAGGATTGCCGAAGAGAAGATCGAATATTATTTATATTGAAAATGATGTTCCCGGTAACAGAACCATTGGTTACAGTGAAGTGATCGCTTATTACGCTATGATTGATTACAGTCTTTCATACAAATGGCGGGCTTCGGGAGGTCTTCGGGTTGAACATGTCGACATCTTTGCCGACATTTATGAATACGACAGATTGGGATATGCTCCCGGCGACATTCGAAGAAAAGCCCCCGGTGATAATTTCCTGGCGAACCCCGGAATCATTAACGTTACTAAATTATTGCCCAGTCTGAACGTGGTATATAAGTACCGTGATGACGAGTCAAAATCAATTAATGTAAGGGCAAATTATAGCCGTACAGCCGCCTACCCCAGCATACGCGAGATCACAGAGAATAATATCCTGGATTTTGAATTAAGGTCGTTCGTATTTGGTAATTCAACATTGAAACCTGCTGATGTAGATAATTTCGACTTGCGTTGGGAAGGATACTTTAAAAATGCCAGTAGCATATCCGTAAGTGCTTTTTATAAGAAGTTTAAAAATCATATTGAATTGTTGAATTTCAATGATGCAAATACCTGGACGAATGTAGATGACTCTTATGTTGTTGGTTTGGAAGTGGAGGGTGTAAAGAGGTAGACAAAAAATCTGGAGATCCGGGCAAACGTTGCTGTGATAGAATCTGAAACAAATGTGATTTTGAAAAGCAGGAAGGATGTAGATGGTGTCATCGTGCTTACACCTTATGATACACTTGTCCGCGCAATGTATGGACAAGCACCTTATATTGTTAATGCAATTGTCAGTTATAATTTTGAGAAAAGCAGATTAAATGTCACGGTTTCCTATAACATACAAGGGAAGCGGTTAGTGATTGCTGCAACAGAAAATGTACCCGATGTTTATGAAATGCCTAGAAATGTTATTGATTTTAAAATTTCAAAGCAGTTGGGAAAACACTTCACCACTTCACTTACTGTGAGGGATATCTTAAATCAGCCTATACAACGCCGGTTTGAAACAGACACAGATGAGAAATTGGATTTCGATAGCTTTCGTTGGGGTACAAGTATCAATTTGGGTTTAACTTATAAACTGTAAAATGAAAAAGGAAATACTTAATTGCCGGATAGGTGTTGATGCACTAGTGATGACATTAACAATTCTGATCGTCACCGCATGTTCAGCAATGGCGCAGATAAAGGGATTGTCGGTGGAAACGTATTATATCTCAGATGTCAACGACATAACTGATAATACAGGTGGACGCAGCTTACCGCTCGGAGCGAGAACCTATAGAATTTATGTGGAGTTAGAACCGGGAAGCAAAGTGCGTAAGGTTTATGGAGATTCATTGCATCCGCTTTCGATCATGAGTGACTCCGTTTTCTACAATAACAATGATCGTCCATCCAATGAATTTGGTTATGAAATACAGGCCTCCTGGTACGAAGATAATCCTACCCTTGCATTGGATAGCTGGTTGACGTTGGGACTTGCTTCTAAAACGCATAAAGGAATTTTGAAGTCAAAAGATAATGATGGTGATATTGTTGCCGGCAGCAATAATTTGGGTGGAACAGCATCCATCCCCGGTGGACTATTGGTGAATACTGACCCTTTGATGGGTTTGCCGCTTACCACTGCCGATGGTCTAGTGCCGAACACCATTTTGAAAGGAACCTGGATAGATGTCGGCTTTAAGGATGGATTTGGTAATGATACTACCATCTTCGGTGCGGACAGTATTGGAAATGTATTCAAATGTTACGGTTGTGCATTGCAGCAAACGTTGGGTGTGGAAGGGCCAGGTCAGGATAGCTCCAGAGTCTTAGTAGCTCAACTGACCACTACCGGTGAACTTAAATTTGAATTGAATTTAACACTTGAACAAACCGATATCAACGGAAATACGGTGCTGGTAGATTATGTTGCCACTGACGATACCCTTCGGCCCGGTGAAGTTGTGAGTCCTTTTCTTTCGTACCCTCTGGCATGTGGATGTAATGATCCCATGTATTTGGAGTATAGTGGTTCATATACTTGTCTGGAAGAAGATTCTTGTAAAACGCTGATCGTTTTTGGATGTATGGATACAATGGCCTGTAACTATAATCCGAACGCTAATTTTAATATTAGTACACTTTGTTGTTACCCCGGTTACTGCAATGATCTTGATATTTCGTTGGTATGTCCAACATTAAATCTGGGCCGATTTGCATCATCTAACGTTTTGGTCTATCCGAATCCAAGCATTGGACCACTTACCGTTGAATTGTATGCGGATAAAAAGCAGCAAGCAACCCTTGAAGTGTATAATGCCATGGGCGAATTAGTTTATGCAGATCGTATTGCTTTAAGTGATAAAGTTACCCTCTCCGATCATGACATAACCTTTTTGCAGGATGGCGTATATCTGGTAAGAGTAACCGGAGATCAATTGAACCGGAGTATCCGTATTGTAAAGAGAAATAATAATTAATAGCAGCTATCATGAATAATTCAATTCAATTCTTCCGAAACAATTCATCATTGCGATTTCTGTTGTTTTTCCTCCTCTACTTTGTATTAGGATTTAGTGCTTGTAAGGACGATGACGAAACCACGCCCGTGCTGGAAACAGGAACCATGATCGATGTAGATGGGAATATTTACAAAACAGTGTTGATTGGTGGTAAGTGGTGGATGGCCGAGAATTTGAGAGTAAAACATTATCGTGACGGTCAGGCTGTGAATGAATTAGTAGAAGATACCACCTGGAGTCAGGGTGCTGCCGGTTATTCTGTTCATCCGGATGCTACCACAGCGATGGGATACCTTTACAATTGGGAAGCCGTTTCCAATACAGCCGGTCTTGCTCCTGATGGATGGCATATTGCTACAGATGAGGACTGGAAGCAACTGGAAAGTGCTATTGGTATGGAATCATCAGAAATTGTAAAGACAGGATGGAGAGGTTCCATTGAAGGCGATGCTTTAAAAGCAGAAGGAACGGATAACTGGAACAGATTTGATCCCGTATGGGCAACGAACAGCAGTGGTTTTACTGCCTTATCAGGGTCCTGTCGTCTCTACAACGGGAAGTACGGATATCCCGGTCGCTTCTATACCGGTTTTTGGTGGACCGCTTCAGAAAATAGTGCTGATAATAATAAAGCATGGTATCGCTATCTCGACTATAAAACATCAGAAGTATTCAGACAGTATGTGGAGAAAAAGTATGGAATGAGTGTGCGTTGCGTTAAAGATTAAGTCAAGTGTTGTTGCAAACAATATATATTGAAATGTTGATAGGTGTTATTGAAGTGGATGAAAAGTGGAAGAGAGGTTATTGGTGTTTTGTTTTAGAGCTTCCAATTTCAATGACAAATGCAATAAATAAATTTTCACTGATAATATTTCAATCATTACCCTAAAGGAAACATGATTAATATGAGTTTTTCGAAGATCTGCTTTTGAAATTACCCGATAATTCACTTTATTTTATCAATGATTTCCGGACTTTTTTAGTTAAGCCAATATGTCTTTAATGTTACCTGATTTCCGGTTAACATACAGGTGAAATACAAATAATGATTTAGTAAGTTACCGGATATTTCCAGGTACAATTGCCACTCTACATTTGACCCGGGTTAAAGAGTGCATGCATAATTTAAAATCAAATAATAAACCAAATTAAAAAAATGAAAAAACTAATTGCAAAATTTGCTGTTGCTGCCGGGATGGTAGTTGCAGCCGGTACTACGGGTTCTGCTCAAAACAACTTAGGCGCTGATTGCGGATGTCCTCCTGTTTCCGGCCGTCCTACCAAGAACTTCAGTTCTTATGTTGATGTTGATGGAAATCTGAATGCTAATCTTTATTTGTATTGCGACACTACTTACATCCTGAATGACAAGGTTTGGGTAGGTGCCGGAAAAACGATCACTATCGCTCCGGGAACTGTTATCAAAGGAACACCAACAGGTGTCGGTGTCCAACAAAATTCTCTCGTTATTATGCGTGGCGGTAAAATCAATGCTGCAGGTACAACTACTTGTCCGATTGTATTTACTTCCACAAATGATCCTGTAAACGGCACTTATCCTATCGGCAATCGTGCGGAGTGGGGTGGAATTCAGGTATTGGGTAGCGCGCAATTGGCTCGCTTAGGTGGTGTAGCTATTGCCGGTGGTGGAACAACTGCTAATGGTGAGTGGTTAATGGAAGGACTGAATGCGGATGCCCGTTCAATATTTGGCGGAGGATCAACTCCAAACAACAATGACGACTCTGGTGTACTTCGTTATGTATCTATTCGTCATGCAGGTGGTGCAACCGCAGCAAACGTAGAGTTAAACGGTTTATCTCTTGGTGCTGTGGGTAGAGGAACAATTATTGAAAACATCGAAGTGCTTTCAAACGATGATGATGCGATCGAGTGGTGGGGTGGTACTGTAAACTGTAAGTACATCAACTTCATGTTCCTGAATGATGACGGTTATGATATCGACATGGATTATGATGGAAAATTGCAGTTCTTATTTGGTGTAAAAGCTCCTGCTGCTGTTGCTCCGGGTGGTGAAAGTGGTTTCGAATGGGATGGTGATGAAGGTTCTTCTACCTGGTTCGGTGGTTATTCTTCTGCTGTTTCTACAGTGAAGTCTCATCCAGTTGTTTACAATGCAACTATCCTTGGTAATGGTTCTAATACCGGTGCGGGTGGTACTGGTACTACTCCTGGAAATCCATTCGGCATTAGCTTCAAATCAGATGCTGAAGGTGAAATCTACAATTCTATCTTCACCGGTTTCCGTGGAGGTATGAATTTACAAGGTGGTTCAGATTCTTCTTATGTGAACTGGGTGAATAATTTAGTGAAAGTTCAGTGTAACCATTGGGTAGGTTGTACTTTCCCTGCGTCTAACACCAATGTTCCTTTTACCGGTACTGATTCTACTAAATTTTTCAGTGAGAACAACGTAAATACAAACTCTATTGCAGGTTTTGATTATCTGTTCAACATCAACGGATCAACTAACGTAGTTTCTGACAATATCGATGTAGTTCCAAACAGCAATCTCTCTACAACTTGTTCAGCTCCAAATGATGGCTTCTTCACACCTGCAAACTATCGCGGTGCATTTGAAGCAGGTAAAAAGCCCTGGTTAAACAAATGGGCTTACACCTCTGTAATCAATGTGATCCCCGGCTTGTCTCCATGTCCTACAGATTTGAATGCTGATGGTCAGACAAACACTTCTGACTTCTTGTTATTCGTTGCTCAATTCAACCTTTCTTGTAATTAAAAAAAATTAAAATAGCTCAAAGCTAAAATCTTATGAAACTAAATAAACTATTGGCAGGAGTAATCCTTCTGCTGACAGGAACCTCTTTGCATGCCCAGAACGGTCTGGAGAACATTATCATAGAGAAGTACTACGTATCAAATGCTGCAGATGCTGCTAACGCCAACACTGCGTTATCAGGTGCAGGTTATACAACAGGTACACTACCTTCGGGTTCTGTGACCTGGCGTGTGTACGCTGATCTGCTCCCGGGTTGGGGAGTTCAGTCAGTGTATGGTGTACCAAGTCATCCATTGGTGCTGACTTCTTCCACATCATTCTTTAATCATCCGAATGCGAATACTACCGGTGGAAACTTCTCCAGCAATAGTAACAGTATCCTGGGCGACGGAACTACTCTTCTAGACTCTTATCTTTCTTGCGGTGCTGTAGCTCCTGCGCGTTTCGGTGTATTGAAAGCCGAAGATAATTCTGCTGCAGTTCCTGCAGGTGGTGGTGCTAACCAGGTGATTACTCCCGGTACAGTATTGGCCAACAACGACCCAAGTGCTGCTCCTGCTCTTACTACAGCAGACGGTCACTATAACGTTGGTGGATCTCCGGCATTACTTGCCTTAACTTTATTAGGTGATGCTGCTGCTGCTCCGGTAAATATTTTTACCGATGGTTCAACAGTGGGTAATAGCTACAACAGTACAAATACTTCCTGGGGAGTATTGGGTGAGCAAGTAGGTGCTTTCCCTACAGGTACTAACCGTGTATTGATCGGACAGTTTACTTCAGATGGTGTATTTCATTATGAATTAAATATCCAGATTCGTAACAATACCACTTTCGCTGTACAGAACTATGTGAATGCAAACCCGGTTGGCGCTGAGATTTTAATGACTGCTCTTGCCGGTACATTGAATCAGCCGAATGCTGCTCCAAGTGTTAACATTACAGCTCCTGCAAACGGTGCCAGCTTCTTCGTTGGCGATGTGGTGAATATCACTGCAAACGCTTCTGATGTTGCTCCCGGTACTGTTTCTCAGGTAGAGTTCTTCGTAAACGGAGTTTCTGTTGGTGTAGACAATACGGATCCTTATGCAGCGACCTATGTGGCTACTTCAGGAACGAAGAACATCACTGCTGTAGCTACTGATAATGGTGGTGCTACTACTACTTCTTCTATCGTTACTATTACTGTTGGTACAAACACCGCACCTTTAGTAAATATCACTGCTCCTGCTAATGGAACATTGGTAATTGGTGGAGCTGCTGTTCAGATTGATGCGAATGCATCTGATCCGGGTGGTGCTGTGGCTCAGGTGGAATTCTTTGTAAACGGAGTTTCTGTAGGTGTAGATAATACATCGCCTTACTCTGTTTCCTGGACAAGTGGCGCTCCTTTCGGAACACGTTTGTTGACTGCCGTAGCTACGGATAACTTCGGTGCATCCACTACTTCTGCTACAGTTTCTATCACTGTTCAGAACCCTGCTGCGCTTCCTTATACAATCGGGAATTTGACAGAAAAATGCGTGAACAGCACTTTCTGTCTTCCAATCACTGCTGTGGATACCGTTGCAGATATCATCGGTTATGATATCGTTCTCGATTATGATGTAACTAAAGTTGCTCCTACAGGTGCAATTGTACGTAGCAATGATTTACTGCTTCCTTCTTTCAACTACAACATGGTGAGCACTGCTTACTCTAATGATGCTACAAATGGTAAATTGCGTATCGCAGTTTATTTCAACGGTAGCGCTCCTTCATCAGCTCGTTTCGCCGGATCAGGAGATATCATTTGTGTTGAATTTGCTAAGACAGGTCTTGGTAACACGGATACAGCTTTATTCGTAGCAGATACTTTAATGGAAAGCCGCATTACCGGAGTTCAATTAAAAGCTACTGATGCTGGAAGCTATGCAACGTATAAAGACAGTCTCTTCACCAGCAATTTAAAATTCTGGGAAGATTTCAGTCCTATCCGTTACAACGCTGCTGTACCTGCTGATTATCTGATCACTAATATTTATGGAAACAATACCAGCTGTAACAACCGTTCGGTTGCTGCTGTTCAGCCTGATGTAAATGGTGTGTTTACTTACAATGTGAACAATGGTGCTAAGATTGAAATCATCAAGGACATCGCTCCTGCAACGGATATGCAACCTGTAGTGAATGGATTTGACGCCTTCCTTACACGTCGTGTATTGATCAATGATGCAAGTTTCGTTCCTTCTGTTTATCAGATGATCGCTATGGATGTGAATACAGATGGTGTTGTTTCTGCAGGTGACTTGTCACAGATTAACCAACGCGCTGTATTATTCATTCCTGAATTCCAACAGGATTGGAACTACAATGCTCAGGGTGTATCAAATGGTCAACCTTCAAGAGACTGGTTGTTTGTAGATGTAAATACTGTAAGTGCCAGTCCTTCTTATTACATCTCAACCAACTATCCTTCTAATGATGGAATTGGTTATAGCAAGAATAAAGTTCCACAAGTTGATTTCTGTAGCCCAATCCCTGTTAGTTTTATTAATGGTGATTGTCCTGTAATCGGAACTGAATCTTATATCGGTGTATTGTTAGGTGATGCTAACGGAAATTACTCTTCTAACAATGGTGCTCCAAGTCCATTTAAAGTGGGAAGCTCTGAGAAAGTAATCTTCGATGCTACTAAAGCAGTAGTTGCAGATGGTTTCGTTACAATTCCTGTTGCTGTTAAATCATTCAATACTGTTAATGCGATCGATTTCTCTTTCCAATTCAATTCCGGAAATTTAACTTTCGATAACGTGACAGACCTTACCGGTAAGATGATGGTTCTTTCTCATTTCAATACTGCTGACCAAACTGTTCGTTTCACTTCGAATAGCTTGGAAAGCATTGAAAAGAATGTAACTGTTTTAAATGTACGTTTTGCTATCAATAGCACTGATTTCAACCCTGCTGACTTGAATTCACTTTCAGGTTATATCAACGGTGAAAGCGCTGAAGTTGAAGTAAGAACGGAGCGTATCGCTGCAACTGATGTGAACGTAAGTGTTTATCCTAATCCGGTAAACAATATGTTGAATGTGTTTGTATCTGAGAATGCTCAAATCGAACTTTCTGATTTAAGTGGCCGTGTGATCATGACTGTTAACAATGTACTTGCTGATCAAAAGCAGGAACTCAATGTGGCAGGTGTGTCTGACGGTGTTTATATGCTGAACGTTTGGAATGGTGAGTTTGTTTCAACAAGCAAAGTGGTAGTAAAGCATTAATAGTTGATTAGTATTATTTTGAAAGGGCTCCGGGATTATTCGGAGCCCTTTTTTATTTGCTATTACTTTATTGTTTTTATTTTTTTCCAGTTTTCCGTATTGTTAATATTAGTTTAACATGACTATTTGTGCAGTGCCTTACATTTGTTTCACACAATTGCCGCAGTTGAATATTTTACAATGATGATGAAGTGCCTGTTTTCTCTTTCTGTCATTTGCTTACTGTCTGCATTGGATGGATGGGCTATTCATGAAAAGTCTTTTGCCGGAAACGATGAAATGGTTAGTGCACACCATTACTTTCAGGAAGCTGCTCCACCCGGTTTTCGTATGAGCGGGGATTCATTGGGAAATCCCTCAAACAATGGTTTTGCAAATACTGCATATATTATTACGGAAGGTTCACTTTTTATTTGCCCCGGAGATACCATTACCCTCAGCGCGGGCGGAGGAACTACCGGATCCACTTATTTATGGACAACAGGAGCCACAACTTCTTCTATTCAGGTTTCAGCTACCGGAGTCTATGGCTTGAAAATCACAAACTATAAAGGAAAAGGTAAAGGTGGAAAATGTACATCGATCGCTGTGCCGGTTACAATAACCGTCAGTAGCCTCATTACCGATTTGAATAATGACGGTAATGTGGATGTTTTGGATTACATCATCTTCCTCGGAGTATTTAATAGCCCTTGCCCTGCATGTGC
This sequence comes from Bacteroidota bacterium, assembly GCA_016713925.1. Taxonomy (NCBI): domain Bacteria; kingdom Pseudomonadati; phylum Bacteroidota; species Bacteroidota bacterium. The sequence continues at coordinate 836,870 of JADJOH010000002.1, read as the reverse complement.
AGAAGACTTTATTGCAGATGGATTAATAGATACCAGGGATTATTTGCGATGGGTATCTGACATTTTTAAGACTTGTAATAATTGATTTTTGCAGAAAATTTAATTTTCACCGGTTAGTGACTTTTCCTTAACAATTTTCTCATTTAGAAGTAATTTCAGCATAATATTATTGCCAGACTGAAGCTATATATTTGCTAACTAATCCCCTCCCCAGTCATGTCTAAAATTATACTATCAAATCTATTCTTGTTTTTTGCTGCAATGATTCATTGTCAAGCGAAACAAAGCAACATATTCCCCACTCCTGATGTAGTCACCATCGATGCCGGTGATTCAGTCATTTTTGATATGTTTAACGCCACATATTCCGGATCACAGGTTACTATTCCGGTATATATCAATTCAGATGACCCTATCTATGCGGTTGACTTTTCCTTTAAGTTTAATAACCTGGATATGGTGTATGATACGATTACTTTATCCCCGGCTGGATCTACATTGCTCGCCGTTTCCTATTTGAATCCTAATGATTCCGTGGTACGTTTTACCTCCAGTTCTCTGGTGAGTATTGCTAATCAAACGGTATTGGCATTTATTCATTTTAATTTAGCCTCCGGCCAATCTTTGGATGCAGCAAATATGTTTTCATTGAAAGGGTATTTGAATGGGGATCCTTGTAGTGAAGCCATTATTCCACCATCCACAGTTGGATTAAGTGATTTAGCATCCAACTGGAATTTGTCCATCTTCCCGAATCCTGCAACCGATTTCCTTTTTGTAGAAATGAATAAGGATGCGGTTCTTGAAGTGCTGGATGTACAGGGTAAGGAGGTGTTGCTAAAACAATCTTTAAATGCAGGAATCAAAAATCAGGTAAACATTGAGTTTCTTCCTATCGGTTTCTATCTGTTACGCATTTATAACGAAGAAGGTGTCAGCGTAAAGAAGGTGTTTGTTGCGAAGTAGAGCTAGTAATTTATTATAGATTTCTATAAACAGAAAGCTTATAATTAATGCTTTCATAACGATGGACGATGACCGGCGATAGTTGCCGCAGGAGTTTTTATTTTCTTGAAGAATTAGGAGGTTTACGTCCCTTGTGTTCGAATGACTCAAAAGCCTAAAGTACCATTATTGAAAGCTTGATGTCAAAAAATGTAATGATTTTTATCATTGATTAGCTAAACGGGATCCATAACTTTGCATAACTCTTGTCTAATTGTCAAGGAAAGTCATGTTGAAAATTTTGTTTGTCTTTTTACTGGTTGTTCATGGTTTGATTCATGGAATGGGCTTTGTAAAAGCCTTCGATTGGTTTCCTATTACCACCCTTCACCGTAATATTGGAAAATTTGAGGGAGTTGTTTGGATGTTAACTGCGCTTTTGTTTATAGCAGCCGCTGTAATGTATTTCATCGACAACAAATCCTGGCTGATTATCGGAGTGATTGCTCTTATTTTATCACAACTATTGATTGTTATAAATTGGAATGAGGCTAAATTCGGAACGATCCTGAATGTATTGGTGTTGGTCATGTTGGTGCTTCAGTATAGTGCCGCGAGTTTCAAGTCCGGGTTTAATGAAGATGTAAAGAGAGAACTTGCTGCCGGCGCGAATGAAGTTGTAAAGAAAAATTCTATCCATGATCTTCAGCATTTACCATATCCCGTTCAACAATATATGATCCAATCCGGTTTTTTAGAACAGGAGGAGATTCGTAATTTTAGAGTGGAGTTTAAAGGGAGAATCAGGGCTTCAGCAACGTCGGAGTGGATGGAATTTACAACCGTTCAGTATAGTTTTACAGAGCATCCTGCCCGTTACTTTTTTATGGAGGCAAAGATGTACGGACTCCCGGTAGCCGGATACCATGCCTATAGTAAGGGGAAAGCCATGATGGATATTCGTTTGCTGTCATTGTTGCAGGTGCAATATCAGGATGGTGAATTAATGGATATTTCAGAAACAGTGACTTTTTTTAATGATGTATGTCTGATGGCTCCTGCTGCTTTAGTCGATAAACGAATTCAATGGAAAAGTGTTTCGAACAATGAAGTCGAAGCAGCATTTACCCATGAGAAGAAAAGCATTTCAGCCAGGCTTATATTTTCAGAGGATTTTAAATTGATCAATTTTATTTCCAACGACAGGTATTATTTTTCAGGAAAAGAGATGAAAAAAGTACAGTGGGAAACACCTGTCAGAGCTTACGATAAGGCGAAACGTTTTTTGCAAATGGAAAGGGGTGACGCGGTATGGAAATTACAAGATGGAGATTTTTGTTACGGTGAATTTACAGTAATGGATATCAAATATAATGTGAGTAGTATGGAATAAATAATCAGTACTTTTCTTCAAAAGCTTTTGCCGATAGATTCATTTGCTGTATCATTTGACTGAACCATTTTCCCGATTTCTTTACAATACGTTGCTGCTTTTCATAGTCGATATAAACAATGCCAAATCTGGGAAAATATCCTTCCGCCCACTCAAAATTATCGGTAAAGGACCATAGGAAATACCCTTTCACTTTCACCCCTTCATTTTTGGCTTTAAGTACTTGTTCAATGTAAGATTTCAAGTACGTGATCCGGGGCACATCATCTACTTCTCCATTGATCACCTTGTCGGGAAAGGCTGCACCGTTCTCTGTGACAATAATAGCATTTACCTCCTTATATTGATTAAACTGTTTCAGAATATGGTATATGCCTTCCGGATAAATTTCCCAGTTCATCATAGTATGGTTCACCCGTCTCGATCGCGGATCAATGGGTTTCGCTTTCAGATAAGGTGTCATCCATGAATGTTTGATAACCTCTCTGGTGTAGTTTTGAATTCCAATGAAGTCGGGAGAAGCAACGAGTAATGCATCATCATCTTTTTTAAAATACTTTTCAATCCTGTTTAGAAAGGGAAGTTCCTTTACAGGATATCCATATCCCAACAAAGGTTCAATGAACAGACGGTTGAGCAAGGCATCTGCTCTTTCAGCAGCCCCTTTATCTTTTAAACCATCTGAATACGGACTTGTCATCGAACAGGAGAATGTAGTACCGGCTTGAAGTGCTGAATGAAATTGTTTAATTATCTTAATTCCTGTTGCTTGTGCTAAAGCCGCATGGTGTGTTGCCGCTAAAAAATTATCCATTCCTCTCCGACCCGGTGCATGTACTCCTAGAAAGTATCCCGCTCCCGTAAATACGAGGGGTTCATTCAATACCATCCAATGTTGAATCCGATCTCCCAGCTTCGAAAGCATTACATGAATATAATCACTGAACCATTTCACAATATCTCTGTTTGTCCAACCTCCTTTATCTTCCAGCACTTGTGGCAGATCCCAGTGGTATAATGTAGCCCATGGGGTGATGTTATTTGCTAAACAATGATCGGTAAGACGATCATAGAAATCCAGCCCTTTATGATTTACAGCCCCCGTTCCTTCCGGAAGAACTCTGGGCCAGGCAATGGAGAATCGGAAATTCGGAATGTGTAAACTTTTCATCAATCCGATGTCTTCTGCATAGCGATGATAAAAATCGTTGCTGACTTGTGGTGTATGCCTTCCAGCGATTTTATTTCTTCCGGCACTGAACGTATCCCATATAGAAGCTCCTTTACCCTCTAAAAATGCGGCTCCTTCACTTTGAGGAGCTGAAGTGGCAACACCCCAGTAGAAGTCTTCTTTCAAAACGATGGATCGATGAATTTTATGCTGCGATTTCGTTGGTGCGAATCAACTTTCTCAAAAATTTTAATTGGGATTCGAAATCTTCATTGGAAGGTTGTTGTCCGGCATGACGATGAATGATTTTATCAAGAAGTTCTCCTGTCTCATCCGGATAATCAACAGGTACAATTGTTCTTTTATTGAACCAATCTTCCAGTTTATCCATATGTTTTTCCTTTAAACTTTTCATGACAGTTACACCCATCGATTCCAGTGTTGACGCATTGCAATGTTGCTCAAACTGTGTTTTCATAGGGATCACCAAAAGACGTTTGCCAAGATATAAGGCTTCGGAAGTTGTCCCAAATCCGGCATTGGTGATGACTCCCTCTGATTCAGCCATACTTTTTATGAAGCTGTCATTGTGAAGGGGTAGTACCCATGTGTTTTTTACGCGATACGCACTTTTGGCTTTCTTACTAAAAAGTTGAAAGGATAGCTCTTTGTAATTCATTAGGTTTTTTAACACCCGTTGGTCTTCATAAGAGGGTAAATAGACTGTAAAGTGTTCTTTGTTTTTAATATCCGCCCGGCGCACCGCATTTCGTATGATGGGAGTATAAATATCCTGATCATATCGCTTAAAGTGGAATCCATAACTGGCAGTACTGGGTGCATAATGTTCCAGGACCATTTTGCCCAGCCTGTCCTTTGTTTCCGGCATCGGAGCCAGCGGATGCAATGTAGCCGCTTGATTGCTCAACCCGATACACGTTTTTCTTTTTAACTGACAAGCCCAGGAAGAAACAGGCTCAAAGTCACTAATCACCAGATCATAGTCTTCAACAGGTAATCTTTTTATTTCGTTGAAGAGTTTTAATGTATCCAGTTTAAGATAAGTCCTTAATATATCTACTCCTCCTTTTTTACCGAATACAAATCCCAATCCATGGTAACGGTATTTTACTTCGAAGGGCAGATTCAACTCCCATTGTGAGGCACTGACCAGCACATCCACTTCAGCGCGCTTCTTTAGTAAGGGAAGTATCTCCAGCGCCCTGCTGATATGGCCATTGCCTGTTCCCTGAATGGCGTAAAGTACTTTCATCGTTTTGTGGTAATGGTTATGGCTTTCTCTGAGTAAATTTCTTCTAAGAGGATATTGAAAAGTTGTTTGTTATTAAGGAGTACAAAATCGGTGGTGGATGATTCTTCTGGTGTCGTTTCGTGATTTTTATTTAGCGGATGATGGTATAAATTCCATTCCCCTTCATTGTACTCTAAGGAAGTCAAATTTTCTATCCAATCTCCGGAATTCAGGTACTGTACGGTTCCTTCTGCATTGCTGATTTCCTTTATTTCCGGTTGATGGATATGTCCACAGATGACATAATCGTATTTGTTCCGGATGGCAATTTCAGCACATACTTTTTCAAAGTTGTTGATGTATTTCACCGCACTCTTAACACCGTTCTTAATTTTTTTGGAAAGCGAAATTTTTCCTTTACCCATTTTTTCCATGAAGTAATTTACTGTGGCATTAATTAGAATAAGCATATCATATCCGATTGCTCCGAGCCTGGTCAGCCATTTTGCATTCTGCATGGTGATATCAAAAACATCTCCATGAAATATCCAGGCTTGTTTACCATCCAGTTCCAGAAGCATCTTATTGCTTATGCTAAGGTTGCCCAAATGGAATCCTGAAAATTTACGAAGTAATTCATCATGGTTTCCCGTGATATAATGTACAGGAACTCCTTTGGAAGCAAGACCGATGATTTCCTTCACGACCTGCATATGTGATTTCGGAAAATAGTTTTTACTGAACTGCCACATGTCTACAATGTCTCCATTCAAAATGAGCATACCGGGATTTATGGATCGCAGATAGGAGGAAAGTTCTGCTGCATGGCAACCATAAGTGCCCAAATGAATATCCGAAATTACTACAACTTCTACGGGTCTGCGCGATTCAGCTATCTTGCCGTTGATCTTCAAAAATAGGAGGGGTTTTGAAGGTCTGTGTTAGCCATATACAGGTGATTCATTCTTAACCAAAGCAATCGAAACCGAAAGACGGCGAGTTTCTCCACTATCAGTTGAATGAAGGATTTTACCTGTACAGAGTAGACCTTTTTTTTCACGTTACAATTTTACATCCGTAACGTTAGCTTAATATTGCGGGAATATTACCATTTCTTTAATTAGTTACCCCCACAACGTTTGGGAAGTGATTAAAGCCAATGTATAACGGCAATGGGATACCTAATTAACGGTAATGGCATACCTAATTAACGGTAATGAATATCCGTGGAAGCCTGTTCAAATACAAATTGAAAGAGGATCCGGATCTGCACAAGATGATAGTGATGGCCATTAAAATTCGTTTAAAAAATAAAACTATACCCGTTTATTGAAAACAACCTGGTGAAAATATGAGTACCCTTCACCCATTCGTACCCTTCGTACCCTTCACCCATTCGTACCCTTCGTAAATTCGTACCCTTCGTAAATTCGTACCCTTCGTAAATTCGTACCCTTCGTAAATTCGTACCCTTCGTAAATTCGTACCCTTCGTAAATTCGTACCCTTCGTAAATTCGTACCCTTCGTAAATTCGTACCCTTCGTAAATTCGTACATTCGTACATTCGCCTATTTCGCGAATTCGTCCATTCGTAATTCGTATATTCGTATTCTCGCCCTCCGGGCGAGATCTATTCGTAAATTCGTAACCTCCGCATTTTACTGAACAATAAACCACGGATTCAACAATTCACTTTTATTATATACCACGGCAGATTGATCGTTAGCATTAACAACTGAATAACCTGCACTGAGTGCGATCGCTTGTCCTGCCGCCGTATCCCATTCCATAGTAGGTGCAAAGCGGGGATAGACATCGGCAGCTCCTTCCGCCACGAGGCAGAGTTTAAGGGAACTTCCTTTCGAGATCATTTCAAGATTGGTATGCTTCTTTCTCAGCTCATCGATGAAGGCCGCCGTTTCATCACTCATATGCGATCGGCTGGCCACTACGGTAAAAGGTCGCTCTGTATTTTTTATCGGCAAACGTAATCCTGCTGAAATCAGACGATCAGCAATATGCTCCGACTGTATAATATGACTCAGGTATTCATAATCGGCTTCCGCTTTATAGCTGCCACTTCCCTCACAACCAAAATAGATGGTATCAATCACAGGGGCATAAATTACCCCCAAAAGTGGTACTCCATTCACAATAAGCGCAATGTTTACGGTGAACTCGCCATTTCTTTTGATAAATTCCTTAGTACCATCTAATGGATCGATCAGCCAGAAAATTTTCCATTTATGTCGTTCCTCAAAGGGAATACTTTTTCCCTCCTCACTCAACAAGGGCAATCCGGACTCCGTCAGTAGTTCTACAATCTTATTATGCGATCGTTTATCTGCTTCAGTTAACGGACTTTTATCATCCTTTAATTCTACTTCAAATTCACGTTTATAAACGTCCTTGATTTCCTTTCCGGCAAGTACAGCTGCTTTTAATGCAAGCGATAAAAGTTGATTATAATTTTCCATAGCAATAGTTGTTTTGAAGCAAAAGCCTCGAATAGTCAGGTATTATACGATCATACCCGCACCAACAGTTTCATTTGTTGCCTCATCAATGAAAATAATACTGCCTGTATGTCTGTTTTTCCGATAGGAATCAAAGAATATCGGAGCCGTCGTTTTTATCTGAATTCTTGCAATGTCGTTCATCACAATTTCATTGTCTTCTTCATTGCGATGCAAGGTGTTGATATCAATTTTATACCGAATGTCTTTGATGATACATCGGGTGTCTTTAGAAGTGTGTAGAATGCCGTATTTACCTCCCACCTGTATTTTATCAGGATGAAGCCAGCAAACCATCACATCAAACTCTTGCGCAATATTTGGAACGTTGTTTTCACGAACAATCATATCACCCCTGCTGATATCTACTTCTCTGTCCAACGTCATGGTTACGGACATGGGAGCATAAGCTTATTCATATTTATCACCAAAAAGTTCAATGGTTTTTATAACAGCCGACTCCCCTTTAGGTAGAATTTTTACTTTATCACCGGGCTTAAAGATGCCGCTCATGATCCTTCCGGCATAACCTCTGAAGTCATGGTGTTCTGTTTGCTGTGGTCTTACAACATATTGAACCGGAAAACGACAATCAATATGGTTCTCATCACTGCTGATGTGTAAATTTTCGAGCAGATACATCAATGTTGGACCCTGATACCAGGACATATTGGATGATTTATCCACCACGTTATCGCCTTTCAATGCACTAATAGGAAGGAAGTGTACATCTTTAATATCAAGTTTAGAGGAGAGATGACGAAACTGATCGACCACTTTATCAAAACTCTTTTCGTTAAACTCTACCAGATCCATTTTATTTACACAGATGATCAGGTGAGGAATCTGGAGTAAGGAGGCGATAAAGGAATGGCGGATGGTTTGCTCTAAAACACCTTTGCGGGCATCTACAAGAATGAGTGCGGCATTGGCTGTAGAGGCACCGGTGACCATGTTCCGGGTATATTGAATATGCCCGGGTGTATCTGCAATAATAAATTTTCGCTTGGGAGTGGCAAAGTAGCGGTAGGCTACATCGATAGTGATGCCCTGCTCACGCTCTGCCTTCAAACCATCCACCAACAAGCTAAGATCGACGTGCTCAAACCCGCGCTGTTGACTGCGTTGTTCAATGGCTTCCAGCTGATCTTCAAAAATTTGCTTGGAGTCAAAAAGCAACCGGCCAATTAATGTACTTTTTCCATCATCTACACTTCCTGCTGTCGTAAACCGAAGCAGTTCCATGTTCATATATCCTTCTGTGCTAAAATCACTCATGTTCTGTTTTTCTATCTTAATTCGTGTATATTATTTTTATTTTTCAAGGGGCTCTTCGTTAAAAATAGCCGGCTTTTTTACGATCTTCCATAGCGGTTTCGCTCCGTTTATCGTCAGCTCTTGTTCCTCTTTCAGTGGTTTTGCTGGCGGCGACTTCATCGATGATTTCGGAGAGACTTGATGCAGGTGATAATACGGCTCCTGTGCAGGTCATGTCACCAATGGTCCTGAACCGAACTGTCATTTCTTCAATAGTTTCGTTTTCGCGTACCGTTATAAAGTCAGACATAGCGAGCAGCATACCTCCCCTGTCAACAACATTGCGTCTATGAGAAAAATAAAGATTAGGAATAGCGATATCTTCGAGAGCGATGTACATCCAGACATCCATTTCAGTCCAGTTACTCAGAGGGAAGATACGAAAGTGTTCTCCCATTTGTTTTTTACCATTGAGCAGCATCCAAAGTTCAGGACGTTGATTTTTCGGATCCCATTGACCGAATTCATCGCGATGTGAAAAGAAGCGTTCCTTCGCTCTTGCTTTTTCCTCATCTCTTCGTGCTCCGCCCATCGCTGCATCCACTTTTAGTTCTTCCAGTGCATCCAGTAAGGTGACAGTCTGTAGCATATTCCGGCTGGCGTTGGGTCCCTTTTCCTCTTTCGCACGCCCCTCGTTGATGGAGTCCTGTACATTTCTAACGATAAGAGTAGCGCCAATTTTCGCAACAAGTTCGTCCCGGAAACTAATGGTTTCAGGAAAATTATGTCCGGTATCAATGTGAAGCAATGGAAACGGAATGCGAGCCGGGTAAAAGGCTTTGCGGGCCAGATGAGTCATGACAATAGAATCCTTGCCTCCGGAAAATAACATCGCCGGGCGCTCAAATTGTGAAGCGGCTTCCCGTATGATATAGATGGCTTCTGCTTCCAGTTCACGCAGATGGTTTAAATGATAGAGAATCATTTTTTATATTGATTTAATTCTGTTTAACGTAAAGTTGAGTATTTGGTTCGTGCAGGTTTCCAGGTCATCCTGATCGGTATGTACTGTTATTTCTGCATGCTCCGGGGCTTCGAATGGAGAAGAGATGCCGGTGAAGTCCGGAATTTCTCCACGGCGAGCTTTCGCATAGAGACCTTTTACATCTCTTTGTTCACATACTTCCAGGGGACAATCCACAAAAATTTCCGTAAACTCTCCTTCAGGAAGCAGTTGACGTACCCTGTCGCGATCCTCCTTAAAAGGGGAAATAAAGGCTGTCAAAACTATGATACCGGCATCAATGAATAAACGGGCTACTTCGCCGATACGACGAATGTTCTCCTTTCGTCCTTCTTCACTGAAATCGATATTGCTGTTCAAGCCATGACGGATATTATCGCCGTCAAGTAAATACGTTTTGTAACCTTTTAAGTGCAATTCCTGTTCAACACGGTCGGCCAGGGTAGATTTTCCGGAACCACTAAGTCCGGTGAACCACAATAACAAGGGCTTTTGCTGTAGCAATATTTCCCTGTCACTGCGTGTGATTTTATACTGCTGACGAACGATATGACTGTTTTTCATGATATTTTATTCATATAAGGTTATACCATGAAGCAATCCCGAAGATGGTACAGGCCATGTAAATGAAGGTAGGTATTATTCCATATCTGACATAGTCGATAAATTTATAACCGCCGGGTCCAAATACCATCAGATTGGTTTGATAACCGAATGGTGTGATAAAATCAGCAGAACTGGCAAACGCAATCGTCAGCAGAAATGGGTTGAAATCCTGAATCCCTAATTGTTGACCGGTGGCAAGGGCAATCGGAAAGGTGATTGCAACTGCCGCTGCATTGGTAACAAACATGGTCAGAATATTGGTGATCAGATAGAGTCCAAGTAAGATACCCATCGTTGGGTGCAATGTTGCCGTTAAGTTGATTACTTTATTGGCAAAAAGCTGATCAGCGCCCGAGTTAGAAATGGCTTTGCCAACCCCAATGGCCAGGGCAAGCATCACCATCAATTCAAGGTCAAGTGATTTTTTTACATCCTCAACAGTAAGCGAGCCGATGATAGCCAAGCCGCCGGTGATGAGGAAGAGCGACATAAACAAACTGACCATGTTGGTTGCTTCAAGAATAAAAGCACCTAGAATAGCCAGTAACAACCATTTGATGATACTCTTGTCAGCATGATTGATTTCCCTTCTTTTTGAGACCAGGATAAGATCACGGTTTTGCTCTGATCGTCTTCTGAATTGCTTACCCGCTACTACCAATAAGAGGTCGCCGTTTTTTAATTCAATTTCTCCGACTTTTCCACTGATCTTTTCACCGTCGCGGTTTACAGCAATAATGCCGGCGTCAAAAGTTTCACGAAAATTGGTTTTGTTGATGGGCTTATTGATCAAGGATGAATTGGGTGCAACGATGACTTCAATAATCTCCACTTTGCCATCCATCGGATATTCTGAATAATCAGCATGGACTAATTCTTTTTGATTATTCAACAAATCAATGACAGTATCCGTTTCACCAGCAAAAATTAAAACATCATCGGTTTGAATGATCTCCTTGGGTGAGACCGGTGCTATGGTTTTCTGGCCTCTGATTATTTCTACCACATAGAGTCCGCGCAGCTGTCGAAGTTTATTGTCATCGAGCGATTTTCCCACATAAGTAGAGGTCGAAGGAACTTTGGTTTCAATCAAATATTCTCTAACGTGTTCTTTGAATTCTGTGAGGGCATCCGTTCGGTTGGTTAGAAATTTATTACTGAAAAATGTAATGTACAATACCAGAATGATCATTATAGGCAATCCTATTGGAGTAAATGAAAACATATTAAGGGGAGGCAGGCCGGCATCCGTAGCGAGTCCGCTGACAACTAAATTAGTGGAGGTGCCAATCAACGTAACCGTTCCTCCAATGATCGCTGCCATGGAAAGGGGCATGAGTACTTTAGAAGGACTGATTTTTTTTCGCTTTGCCCATTCGTACACATAAGGTATCATCAAAGCGACAAGCGGTGTGTTGTTAACAAAGGCGGATAGACTGGCTACTGAAGTGCTCATTCTGAAAAGAAAGGCCCGATAGGATAAACCGGGTTTGAATAACCGGTAGATGGAATAATCCAGTGCTGCCGAACGTTTAATGACATCGCTGATAATCAATAAAAGAAAAATAACGGCAATTTGCTCGTTTGCGAAACCACTTAATGCCTCCTTTGGTTTTATGATATGGGTGGCCATTAAAACCGTAATAGCAAGAACGAACACCATCACCGGTTTCACCACTTCCTTGTAAAGCGCCACTACCATGCCTAGTATAACCAGGCTGACAATTAGTATTTGCGCATTTTCAAACATGAGCTGATTAGTTGGAAAAATAAGTGTTCGGAAATAACAAAAAGCGAAGACGCTGGCTTATATGAATTACCTTTTCTACTGAAGCAACAAAATCATTCTTTAATCCTGTCATTCCCGGGAAGTCTCCGCTAAGTTGCTTTTTCGGCGAATGCAACGGTAAGGAGAGAAAAGCGGCTTTTGGCTGACCGGCTTTTACATCACCCTCCATTGAATAATAAAAGGATGTTCTAAACCAGGAAAAGTTCCATTCTCGATTGAAAGTGGAATTAAAATCATGTGAAAGAGAACCGGCTGAATTTAATCCACCGACAATCTGGTATAGTAAACAAGAATTCATATTGAATAAATATGCCTTTAATACGCACCCTGCTTTGTTTTGGTTTGGAAAAGAAGAGCGCGTATGACGATGCGAAGTTAATGATGTATTACATGTTTAAGGTAAAATAACATTGTCTTTCCTTTCGTTTAACTTGTAATTTGACCTGTTCGGAGGTAAAATTGAACACTATTAAGGTTGTTTTTACCGAAAGGAATAAATATTTGAATAATTTAGACAAGATAATTGAAGAGGAGCATATTTCAAATTCAGAAATGAATAAATCAAAAATTCTTTATTCGGCGGATGGCTGTAAACGCCTCATTTTGTTTTACAATATATTTATAATCAGCTTTTTAATGACATTTCAAGGGTTTTCCCAACCTGCTACTCAGTATTTTATTCAGAATTCAACCATTCGCTTTGTGTCGAATGCCAGTTTGGAACGCATTGAAGCTGTATCCACTGAACTGAGAGGAATTATTGATATTTCTTCTAATTCATTCGCATTCAGTGTGAATAATACTTCATTCAGAGGCTTTAACAGTCAGTTGCAGGAGGAGCATTTTAATGAAAATTATCTGGAGTCCGGAAAACACCCAAAATGTACCTTTAGCGGGAAAATCATTGATGATATAGATTTTAACAAGGATGGGACCTATATTATCCGTGCAAAAGGAATTTTGAATGTTAAAGGGATAGGGCAGGAACGGATAATTAAAAGTACCGTTGCAGTGAAAGGAAAAGAAGTCTTTATTTCCGGTGAATTTGTAATTCTATTGGCTGATCACGAAATACGTATTCCCCGTATTGTACAGCAAAAAATTGCTCCTGAAATTGAAGTCCGCATTCAGGCGAAACTGGTTGGAGGGGAGAAGCAATGAAATGTCTACTATTGATTTGCTTTTTCCTTGTGACCGGTTTGCCCTCCTATAGCCAGCATCCTTTTTTCAGAGAAATTGTTATTGAACAGGGTAATGATGATTTGAAGGCGACAACACTTTTTCAGAACACAGAAGGGTTGATTTATATTGGAACAAATCAGGGGTTGTACAGGTATGATGGATTTGATTTTGAGAAAATCGACTTACGGGATTCATTGGAAAATAGTAAGGTCACTTTTATTACAAATTCACTGAAAAAGGAACTCCTTGTTGGTCTGGAGAACGGAGTGATTTTTAAATTGAAGAACGATGTTGCGGAGAAATTAAAATCTCCAATAAATAGTCCGGTTAAGTCCATTTTGGAATTGGAAAACGGTACACTTTGGATTGCTTCTTACGGAGAAGGTATCTTTTATAGAACCGGATCCGATTGGCATAGGTTGGCCGGACTTTCTGACCCTTTTGTCTATCAACTTCTGCATCATAGCTCAGGGAAAATATTGGCGGCAACCGATGGTGGTCTTGTGATTATTGATCCTCATACCAAACCGGTGAGTTTCCGGGTTTTTGACAGTAAAAACGGTTTACCCGACAATATTGTAAAGGTCATCGGGGTGCTGCCTGATAATATTATTTTACTGGGTTTTCATCAAATGGGCATTGCCGTTTTTGATATGAATTCCTATCAGTTCAAATCCATTGACAAAGCGAAGGATTGGTCGTATGGTGCTGTAAATTGTATTACCAAATTGCAAAATGAATTTTGGCTCGGTACCGATGGAAATGGAATTGTTGATTATGAATTTGGCGGTGATAAACGCGTCCGGAATTTCTTTGATAAAGCCGGCTTCCCTTTTAAAAAAGTGAATGCTTTGTTAAAGGACATGGAAGGGAATGTTTGGGTAGCTGCGGATCATAAATTGATCATTTCAAGTGGTGAGCAAGTGGAACTCGTTGATGAAACGGGAGATCTCAATTTTGATAGCCTGCAAGCCATTATTGCAGGGAGAGATGGATATTTATGGTTTAGTACTCCGAAAGGATTGTTTCGCTACAACTATATGGCTTCCGGAAATGAGAAAATGAAGAGATTTAATTTCTCAAAGAATGCAGACTTACATATCGTATCTCTTTATGAAGATGAGGCCGGGTATATTTGGATAGGAACTTTTGATAATGGATTGTTTCGTTTTAATCCTGAGAATGGAAAAGTCATCCGTTTTGGTGAGAAGGAAGGGTTGACAAATGCAAATGTTATTTCAATGGATGGAAAGGATAGTGTTATTTGGATAGCTACACTGGGTGGGATAGTGCAATGTAGAATGAAGGATCCGCTTCAGTTTGGGAGCGATGCCGGTTATATATTTAAGAAATTGACTTTTGATGATAAACGCTTTGATGGTTTCGTCTATTGCGTTTTTATAGATAGAAATGGGAAAGCCTGGTTTGGCACGGATGGGAAGGGTATTATGATGTATGATGGAGTCAAACTTCATTCCTTCCCTGAATTAAATTCATTCAAAGTAGTGTACTCTATTACTGAAGATGCTTATAACAATATTTGGTTTAGTACTCAGTTTCAAGGCTTGTATAGATACGATGGCAAGCATTTTAGGAATTTTAATCTTTCCAATGGCTTATCCTCTCTGGAAATTACCGGAATTAGCATTGATAATATCGGAAATGTCATTGTTGTCAATAAACGTGGAATAGATGTCATTAATCCTAAAAACTTCGATGTTAAAAAAATCGGGGAGGAATCAGGTATTGGAAAATTAGATGCTGATTTGAATGCAGTAACGCGCGATAGTAAAGGGGGTATCTGGATTGGTTCACGAAATGGTTTGTTGCGTTTCTATAACTATAATAAAGCGGTTACAGATCGCCCTAAACTTATACTGAAGAAAGTCTATACGTTTATGAAGCAAATGGTAGACCTTCGCGATACGGTTTTCGACTACAATCAAAATAATATCTCGATTGAATATACCGGTATATGGTTTACCCAACCCGATATTATTTCTTACCGCTATCGTCTCAAGGGTTACAGCAATGACTGGATTCCTACGCGTGACAGAATCGTTACTTTTCCTAACCTGCCTCCCGGTCGCTATACTTTTGAAGTAGTAGCCAGTCTGGGAGTTCAATCCGTCAGTAGTAATGTGGTTGCATATAGCTTTAGAATCAAGAAACCCCTCTGGAAAGAGAACTGGATCATTTTGTCAGGAATTTTATTGTTAAGTTCAGGTGTGTTTTTGTTTATCCGTGACAGGGATATTAAAGTCCGGCGTTTGGAAAGTTTAAAGAAAGAGAAAGTGGAGTATCAATTCGCCACATTGAAAAGCCAGGTAAATCCACATTTTTTATTCAATAGTTTTAATACCTTGATTGCGATTATTGAAGAAGATAAAGATAAAGCCATTAGTTATGTAGAGAAGCTGTCGGATTATTTCCGAAACATGGTGCAACATCGGGATAAAGATCTGATATCGCTCGAAGAGGAACTCGTTATGGTTGAAACCTATTATTTCTTGCAGCAAAAGCGTTTCGGCGAATATTTATTGCTGGAAGTGGATATACCCGTGTCATGGAAAAAGTCGTTTGGACTTCCTCCATTGTCGCTGCAATTATTGATTGAAAATGCGGTGAAGCACAATGCAGTTTCTCATGAAACCCCCTTGCGAATTTTGGTTAGAGCTTCCGGCTCTTCAACACTCCTGATTGAAAATAATCTCAATCCTAAAATGTCGGCTGAGGCTTCTACCGGTATCGGATTGGAGAATATTATAAACAGGTTTAATATATTAGCTGGTCATAAGGTGAAAGTAACTCAAACAGCCGAAAAATTCACCGTTGAAGTGCCGCTGATAAAACTCGTTTCCTCTCAGAGTACTTAACACTTACAATTGGAATTGTTATATCATAGATTCTAAAAATAAAAACAAAATATCACGATGAAAATACTGATCATTGAAGATGAAAAGCCGGCTGCAGATCGTTTAATCAAAATGATTCACGAACTGGTTCCAACGGCTGAAATCCTGGCAACACTCGTCAGTATCAAGTCTTCCGTCGAGTGGTTGATGAAGAATGAGGCGCCTGATGTGGTGATGATGGATATTCATTTGGCCGACGGACAAAGTTTTGAGATATTTACCTTAGTGAAGGTCTCTGCACCGGTTATTTTTACTACTGCCTACGATGAGCATGCCCTGGATGCATTTAAGGTCAATAGTATCGACTATCTCCTTAAACCCATTAAGCTGGAAGAATTAAAGCGTGCCATCGATAAGCTGAAAAACCTTAAAAATTATAACGCCCAGCAGGTGGAAAAGATGATCAGTCAGTTTGGCGCTCGTCAGAAGGAATTTCAGAAAAGAATGGTCATTCGTTTTGGAGATACCATTAAGATGGTGGACATCCCGGATGTGGCCTATTTTTATACTGAAGATAAAATCAACTATCTCTGCACCTCAGGCAACCTCCGTTATCCGATAGACCATAATCTGGATGAATTGGAACATCTGCTTGATCCGGCTATATTTTTTAGGATTAATCGTCAGTTTATTATTAATATTCATGCTATTGATAAGATGCTGGCCTGGTCTAAATCACGTGTAAAAGTCCTCCTGAAACCCTCTACAACCGAAGATACTATTGTAAGTACGGAGCGATCTCCTTATTTTAAGGATTGGCTTATCGGTTTGAAATAAGTAGAATTATCATCATTTTTTTCACCGGTATTCGTATCTAATCTCGTTCAGCACCCCCTTTTCCCCGTTCAGCGAAATCAGTGAAGCATTTCCGGAACCTGTCCGTACATTTGTTGTATGAATAGAGGTATGAAAGCAACGAACCTGATAATGGGCAGTATTATGCTTGGATTAATCTGGATCTCATCCTGTAAACACGATATCCCTGAACCTATCGTAATCAACGGTGGTAATGGCGGTGGGGGTGGTGGTGGAACCGGTGGGACAGTCACTAATCCTTGCGATTCGGATAGCGTTTATTTTAACCTTCAGGTACTCCCTATGCTGATTTCCAATTGCTCTATGAGTGGTTGTCATGATGCCGCCTCACATCAGGAAGGTATAGTCCTTACTTCCTATCAAACTGTTATGAATTCAGGAATTATTGTACCGGGTGATCCTAACGACGGTGATTTTATGGAGGCGATCACTGAAACAGATCCGGATAAAATAATGCCCCCGCCACCTGCTTCTCCTCTAACAAACCAGCAAATTCAATTGTTGCAAACCTGGATCTCTCAGGGTGCTTTAGATTTAAACTGTGATAACGGGTGCGATACATTGAATTTTACATGGTCGGCAACGATTAAACCGCTCATACAGGCAAAATGTAAAGGATGTCACCGGGATCCAGTCCGGGTGGAGGTGTTGATTTAAGTAATTATGCAGGTGTATCCGGTGCCGCATTCGATGGATCCCTGCTGGGTTCTGTAGAACATGCGGCGGGTTGGGATGCTATGCCGAAAAATTCTGCCCGGCTTCCGGATTGTGAAATTATTCAGATTCGTAAATGGGTGAATGCTGGAGCACCTAATAACTAGATTTTTCGAAATATTTATTCATCATACTAACAAAGCCCGAAGTGAATCAACTGAATCGAATGCTTAATTCTATTGTTCTTGCAACAGTACTGGCATTACTATTTACCGGTTGTTATTACGATGTGGAAGAAGAATTATATCCATCTTCCGGTACATGTGATACATCCAATATAACATATGCAAATACCATAGCACCTATTATGACAGATGCTTGTGTCTCTTGTCATAGCGGTGGTGCACCATCAGGAAATATTGACCTGTCTTCCTATGCAAATGTAAAAATACAAGCAGATAACGGTGCATTGTATGGCTCTATGAATCATGATCCCAATTGGTCGGCTATGCCGCAGGGAGGTAATAAAACGGATGCTTGTACCTTGCTCAAAATTCAAACCTGGATTAACAAAGGAACACCCAATCAATAAAAATGAAAAAAATAATCTTTATAATACTTGCATTGATTCTGATCGGTGGTTTAGCAGGTATGTATTTTTACTATAAACCTACCGCGAGTCTGGAAGATCAACAGCCTGTGGCTACGTTGACCGCAGACTCCATCTTTAGCGCATTCGAAACCAATGAAGCCATGGCCAATCAGTCCTACCTCGATAAAGTGATTGTGGTGAGTGGTAAAGTCCAGTCCGTCACCACCGATACCAGTGGAACAGCAATCAGCCTCGAAACAAGTTCAGGTATGTTTGGTGTAACCTGTAAATTGGAGCCGAATAGCAAGGTAGCCGGTGATTATAAAACGGGTCAACAGGTAAACTTAAAGGGAATTTGTACGGGTTACCTGATGGATGTGGTTCTTATAAGATGTGTACCTGCAAATTGAAAAAAACTATAAAATTATAACAACATGAAAATGAAAAATCAAACAATATTCATGATCGGAGGTCTGGCAATTATTATAACCTCAGCATTCGATATCTTAAGTGATAATGGAAAGGCAGGTTATACCGGTTCTACCAATGAATTATTGTGTGATGATTGTCATAGTACGTATGGTAATTCTAATAGCGGACCTGGCACAATTTATGTTACCTCCACCATGAATAACTGGCAATATGTTCCGGGACAAACCTATACTGTGAATGTTATTGTTAAACAACCCGGAAAGCCTTTATTTGGTTTAGGCTTTGAAGCCCTCAATTCTTCCAATGGAAATGCAGGAACCATACAGGTTACAAATGCGAATAAAACTCAAATTAAAAATACATCAGTAAACGGTGTGGTGAGAAATAATCTGGTTCATCAATTGAATGGTAGTCTCACAAACGATTCTGCGGTGTTCAGTTTTAATTGGGTAGCACCTGCAACGAATGTGGGTAATGTCACTTTTTACTTCTCAGGTGTTGCAGCCAATAATAATGGAAATGAGAATAATGATTATGTTTACAATAGCTCTAAGCTGGTAACTCCGGCATCATCTACCGGATTGAATGAAACTAAAGCATATGCAAAAACACTGAAAGCCTTTGTAAATGGCGACGGCAAAATCGTTCTTGAATATGCTTCGAATGAAGTGGCACACCCGCGCGCTGATATCTATGACATGGAAGGTCGATTGGTTTTGTCCAGATCATTGGAAAGTCAGAGAGCCGGTGATGTCAGCATACTATTAGATCGTCCCCTCGGATTGAATGCAGGCATCTATATGATTGCATTGCTTTCCGGTGAAGATGTATATACAACCAAAATTAAATTTAACTAAACTATTCACTTAAAACACCAATTATGAAACAATTTATTTTAATTACCGCCCTCCTCTTCATGAGTGTTGTAAATGCGGTATCTCAAGAACGTTATTTTACACGTAATGGTAAAATTTATTTCCTGTCCGATACTCCGATGGAAAAAATTGATGCAAAAAATTCACAAGGGACAAGTGTGTTTGATGCAAAAACCGGTCAGTTTGAGTTCGCGGTTTTGATGAAGGCTTTTGAGTTTGAAAAAGCCCTGATGATGGAACACTTCCATGAGAATTATGTTGAGTCGGATAAATATCCAAAATCAGTATTTAAAGGTACGATCACGGATATCGCAACGGTGAACCTGGCTAAAGATGGTGTTTATCCTGTAAATTACGCAGGTGCATTAACCTTACATGGTGTCACAAAAGATATTACCGGTAAAGGTACTTTTACAGTGAAAGACGGAAAAGTATTGGGTCATAGTGATTTTACTATTCTCCTCGCGGATTACAAGATCGAGATCCCGTCGTTAGTAAAGGATAAAATTTCTAAAGAAGTAAAAATCGTGGTAGATGCGGCATATGATAAGATGCAAAAGTAGTTTGCGGATATCCCTTGCCGTTATTGTATTGCTGTTTGCAGGAAATACTGTAAAAGCCCAGGATGATCTGCTCGGTTTATTGGGTGAGGAAGCCCCTAAAAAGGAGTTTGTAAAGAATGCATTTAAATCCACACGTGTCATTACCGGTCAGTCGATGGAACACGTCGCTGCCGGAGTGCTGGATTTTCGTATTCTGCACCGGTTCGGTCGTCTGAATGAGGGTTCCTACGGCGCGTATGGTTTGGATCAGGCTACTATTCGTCTGGGATTGGATTATGGGATTACAGAGCGTCTTATGATAGGCCTTGGCAGAAGCAGTAATCGCAAGGAAATAGATGGATTTGTTAAATACAGATTGCTCTGGCAAGCGAAAGGCAAGGGTGCTATACCCTTCTCATTTATTCTTATCTCAGGCGTCACCAAAGACGGACTGAAATATGCGGATCCGGAACGAAAAAACTATTATACTTCCCGCCTGGCCTTTTATCACCAGGTATTGATTGGTCGTAAATTCTCAGATAGCTTCAGTTTGCAATTGTTGCCTACCGTGGTTCACCGTAATTTGGTTCCGGAAAAGGAAACAGCCCATGATATTTATTCCCTCGGTGTAAGTACCCGGCTTAAATTGTCAAAACGGATTGCACTTACTGCCGAATATATCTACAACCTGCCGGATCAATTGGGGCCTGATAACACAGATCCTTTGTCCATAGGATTTGATATCGAAACAGGTGGGCACGTGTTTCAGCTGCATTTTACCAATGCACTGGGCATGAATGAGCGTTCATTGATAACGGATACCAATGGCAGCTGGGATAAAGGCGATATCCATTTTGGATTTAATATATCCAGAGTGTTTACGCTCTCTAAACCGAAATCATTTAAGAAATAGCAGCGGAGTTAATAGAAAAAAGCGTTATAAGCCCTTTTGAAGTATTGTGAAATCTTGCGGAGTGGCTTCATCATCAATGTCGCAAAGCCCGGCTTGATGCCATTAAGTTTCCAGGCCATCTTGTCTTCAATATTGGCCTTGAGTTTAACAAAGAAGCTCACATTGCTGACACCGCCCATCCTCATTTTAACGATTGTTTCATTCAGATAAGCCAGCTTGATATTGTTTTTGTGAATCAAACGAAGCATTAATTCGTAATCTGCGGAGAGTTTCAAATCGGTATTAAACCCGCCGAATTTTTCATAGCATTCCCGCTTTACAAAAAAAGTAGGGTGTGGAGGCATCCAGCCTTTAAGGAAATCACCTTCCTGATAGCTTCCCGACTCCCAGGTGCGCATAATTTTGTTGGTGTCGTTGCGGTTCACAAAAACTAAATCCGCATACACGCCTTCTGCTTCCGGATTTTTCTCGAAGGTTTCAGCAACATGTCTGATGACTTGCGGATGAGCATAAAGATCGTCAGAATGCAGCATGCCGATGATATCGCCCTTGGCATGTTTGATACCTTTGTTCAAAGCATCGTAGAGCCCTTTGTCTTTTTCAGAGATAATATTGGAAATTTTATCCTTATATTTTTCGGCAATCTTGAGTGTGCTGTCCTTTGATTTTCCGTCAATAATCAGATATTCAATATCCGGATAATCCTGCATAACGACCGATTTGATCGTGTCTTCAACGGTGGCGGCACTGTTATAGGTAATGGTGATAATGGAAACTTTCATGTGAATGCTGGTCGGTGTAAGTATTAACTCATGTTTCGCTCGCGGATGCGTATCGCAGGATTCCCTTTATACAGTCCAAAGGCCTCCAGGGTTTCCGTTGCCACAGATTGTACCGTAAGTATGGCATGCGATTTCAATGTTACTCCCGGACAGACTATTGCGAAAGCCCCGACCCAGGCCCCTTCTTCTAATGTAATGGGCTTGACGATAAGATCAAAGGTAGGTTTTTTGTAGTTGTGATTACCACATAATAACATTGCTCCCTGACTGATACAGCAATTATCCCCAATTCTCACCTTGGCCAGATTATCAATCCAAACCCTTTCTCCTATCCATGCATGATGCCCGATGCTGAGCAACCAGGGATATTTAATATTTACAGCAGGTTTTATAACAACTCCCTTTCCTATCTCAGCACCAAATACCCGCAATAGAAATACTTTTAAACTACTGATCGGATTTAGGGGATTAATAAAAAATAAAACATTGATAATGTACCAAAGTAATCGCTTTGCCGGTCCGGCACCGGGATCATACCAGGAATTGTCATATATAGATAAATCTGTTTTTACTTCTTGCATTTCTTCCGGGTTTCAGGAGAAGAGTTTACGGTTTTGTTCGATATCTTCCGGGTTATGGATCACTTTTTTCGCGTATTCCAGGGCTCCATGACTCCATTGATCAAATTCCATTTGGTCCATTTGAATCATTTTTTGCAGGACAGACAGGATTTCATCTTTGTTTGCCAATGGAATATCCCATCCCGCTTTTTGATTGGCCAGCGATCTCCATGGGGTCTGATCCGATAGCAATACCGGACATCCGGCCGCCATACTTTCGATGATGGAATGGCCGAAATTCTCATTGAAAGTAAGTAAAATACTTAAATGATAATGCTGTAGTGTTTCCGTTACCTTTTCATTGGATAGATATCCTTTGTAGGTCGCCTTAATGTTAGCCGGAAGTTGTTTCATTAACTCCTCACATCGTTGCCAGTGTTCTTTTTCTTCAATAGGCCCGTAGATATCAAATTCCACGTTTCCGTTTCCCTGCAGCGAGGCTAAGAGTTCTAAAGTGCCATCCAGATTTTTCTTGTCGGATATTCTCGAAAGAAAGGTTGCGCGTAATAGCCCGGGAGTTTTTACTCTCGATTTGCTTTTTATTTCTCTCGGTTCACTTAAGTCGAGTGCAACATGTATCACCTGTTTGTTGCCGAAAACATTTTTAATTTCTGAGGCTTCAGCATTCGTGGAAGCATGCCATCTGATGTTCCGGTAGAGTCCGGTGAGCCTCGACCATAGGAGAAAGGTCTTTTTCTTAAAGGCTTTAATCCGTAGGGCACCTTCGCCGAGCATACCTCTTGGTGCAAGTACAACTTTTCGCACAGGAAAATGTCGCTTGCGTACCATGAGCGGGTATAAGGTGAAAATTTTTGAGAAGAGGGAATTCAAATAAATGATATCCGCTCTTTCCGCTAGAATAATTTCTTTAATACGTGTGTAATTTTGTTTTTCAGTAGGGAGATAGAGCACGTTGGTTCCATCCGGGCCCTTGGTCCACACATTCTTTTTATACCGGTATAGGGCTGCGTTTCGTGAAGATCGGTATCGGAAGTGACAATATAAAAATCATATTCATCACGAAGGTACCCCGCCATGTTCGCGACAGATCGTATTTGTCCTCCGGCTTTATATCCCGGCAAATACCAGTCAACAAAAACGAGAATTTTCTTCTTGGAACTCATGGGTTAAAGATCATCAATTACTAAAGTATTTACCGGCATTTAAATGTGAATTGCAATCAGTTTTTAACCACCTTATTGTTGATCAGGTTCCATACAGTTTGCGCCCAGGTGTGTGGAGTGATGCGGTCAGACAATGTCTTGCTGCGTTGTCCCATGGTGCGGAGTTCGTCATCACTATGATGGATTATTTTTAATAAGGCATTTTTTATAGAGGCTACATCCCTGGGTTGGGTGTAATATCCATTCCATTCTTCCTTCAGGAAAGCTGTGGCTGCACTTGTTTTTGTACTGCAGATCAATGGAAATCCTGCGGCTGCAAATTCATGTACCACCACCCCCCAGTGTTCATAATGTGTAGGCAATATAAATACGCCGCAATTTTCAAGGTAGGGTGCTAACTGATCCGGCTGTACGAAACCAATGTTCTTTATCGCAGGATGAACAGGAAATTCTGATTCCAGTTCTCCCTTGCCGATGCACCATAGTTCCCAGTCTTTTCTTTCGTTGTCCTGTAGCGCTGTAAAAGCCTGCCATAATTCACGAATTCCTTTCAGCACTGTTAACCGGCCAACAAATAGAAACCGATGTGGAAATTTACCGGCTTTCTTTTCCCTGGTCGCTGCTTCATAAGAGTGAAACAGATGAGTATCCGCCGAATACATTCCGGTCAGAAGTCTCTCGTTTTTAAATCCCAGTTTTCGGGCATACACAGCGTTAGGTTCACCCGGTACCCAGCAATGCGTAAATAATTTTTGAAGGTAAGCAGGACCAATAAGTGTTGCAGCATATTGCTTTAGCGTACCCTGCCAAGGATTGTCCAGACTCATTACCACCGGTATTTTCTTTTGTAACGATTTGGCGACTGCCAGATAGCCCTTGTCGGCCCATCCGCATACAAATACAAAGTCAGGTTGAATGGCTGAAACGAGTTGAATCAATCCATTTGCATCATAATCATTCCTTTCATAAACAGTAGTGTTTTTATTAAATGAAAACTGAAAGGGGGCCACACTGGAAACAGGATAACGCACCAGATGGATGTCTACCTCAAACTCAGCAGCAAGCTGATCGAGGCAAGCCATAAAATAGCCGGCCAGCTCAAAGTACAGGAACAGTGCTTTCTTCCTTGTCTGCGGGCTTTTCATATTGTAATAAAGTAAGGACGAGTAATGCGATTATAGTGAATGGATTCAATGACGCTTGTAACCAGGATTCAAACATGTTCGAGAAAATAATGGCAAACATGCAAGGGAATGCTAGCGGGTTTACCTTCGCGGCCCTGATGAAATTGCTTAATATGCCGTAAATAAATCCGATTAATCCAATGATGCCGGTATTCAACCATACGGCAAGAAAGGAATTATGTACGCTGCCAATATGCCCGCGGACTACAAACCAATCTTGCTTTAATGCAAATAAGTGCTCCTCAAAGGCGAACCCTCTTCCCAGAATAAAGTAGTGTTTTTGAATTTCGCCCCAGGCATAAGTCCAGGCTATCAAACGTCCGGATCCATTGTCAAGGTGATCTACGCGTAAATAGCTTCCCAGTCCAATGGCGGTGAAGATGGCCGCGAGATTTTCATTGATCACCTGAAAGATTACCGCAGCAAATATGACAATAGCAAATCCAATCCAAGGTGAAATTTTGTAAACGTAGGAGAAAAATAAAAAGATGGCAATGGAGAAAATACTGTTCCTTGATCCTGACATAATAAGAGAGATAAAGAGAACGGCATAGATGATGTATTTCTCCGTTCGCGAAAACATTTTCGGAAAGTGATACTGCGATACGTGTATCAGTAAAAATGTAACGGTACTCATCACCCCAATTCCATTTGGATTACCCATGAATCCCTGATATCGATCAGCCCAGTAGGCCCAGTCATAGGGTAGGGTGTAGATCGTGATCAATCCTATAATGTATAAAAGAGTGATCAGCCAGATTAACTTTCGAAGAAAGACCTCCTTTTCCACTGCAAGTTGACGCAGAAAATAATTTGGTATTGCAGCAATCAACAGAAAATAGGAGAGCGTTTTCTGAAAGGATAAAGCCGGATCAGGATTTCTGGGGAAGAGAAGGAAGGCGACAATAAAAAAGGGAATAAAGGGTCGAATTATTTTGGAACGTTCAGGGAAATTCCGAAGATTAATATAATATAGTAAGCCGGCTAGCATGATAATATACCCTTTCGTCTTTGCTGCAAAAAGCAGTTCATCATGCCGGTTGTCAGAAAGGTAGTTGATCAGGAAAATCGTAAGTACTACTTCTGAATATTGTCCTTTATACTTGTACAATATCAGTGCGGCCGGAACCAGTAATAACGCAGTTTCCTTCAACAGAATTCCCGTTATCGTCCAGAAAAAACTGATCGCCAGGAATTGGTAATTTTCTTTGAAGTACTGTTTCATATTGACTATCCAAAAGTATGGAATAAGTCCACGTGCATCTTTGCAACTTTTTGCCACGTGAATTTTTCGGTTACTTTTTTATAAGATCTCTCGGAAAGCGCCATTCTTTCATCTGGATTGAGTTGATAAAAGCACTGTATCGCCCATTTTAAAGCCCGGACATTGTTGGTTTCTATAAGATATCCATTGTCAGAACTTACCAATTCGGCAGTAGCGCCGGTATCGCTCACGATGATGGGCATGCCCGCAGCCATGGCTTCAAGAACAACCGTTGGCATACCCTCAAATCGTGTAGGGAAGACAAAGAGGTCATTTTGTTTATAGAGTTCGGTGAGATGTGCATCGTCTGCAAATCCAATAAAGTTTACATTGTCAAAGCGGTATTCCTTAATGTACTGCTCATACAGCGGTCCTTTACCAACAAGATTAAAGATAAGACGGTTTTTATAGCCTTCGTTGTTGAGTTGCTGTACAGCCTCCATCAACAGATTGATCCCTTTATTGAAAGCAAATCTGCCAACAAATAATAACTGAAGTTTATCTTTTGCAAAATTACGAGCCGGTTTTTCACCCGGATTCACCGCATTGGGTAATACAACGATTTTATTTTTAGGTCTTGAAACTTCCTTCTCTAAAATACGAGTCAGCTTACCTCCTAAAGAAACTACTTTTGCCGCATGCTTGAACTGATAGCGCTCCATAAATCGCATGGGCATGGTTTTCAATTTCTCCTTGAAGGTTAAACTTTGGTAAGGCTCTAATCCATGCTGGTTAATAATAACCCGCTTCCCTGTTTCCGGTAATCCATGCAATACACTAAATCCTTGTGCATAGACCAAAGCATCCGGATGCTGTTGAATAATTTGATGCGTTAATTTGGAATAGTCATAACACCGTCGAATATAAAAACCATTGAAGTCAAAGGGAATTTTTATTTCCTTTATACCAAGTGATGGATCGAAAACCTGTTTGTCGTGAGGATGAACTACTGTAATATCAAACTCCTTGTAGTGAGAAAGGGCTTCAATCAAACAGGCGGAATGTCGCTGCATACCACCTATGGCATGCGGAAATATTCCATCTGTAATAAACAAAAGCTGCTTACGCGGTTGATTCATTTTTCTATTAAGGTTCTTATCCCTTCGTCAATTCCTATAAAAGGATTCCAACCAATGGATTTGAGTTTGCTGACATCCGCCAGAAGATGCATTCTTTCTACCTTTCGGACGCGTGAAGGATCCACTTCGATTTCGATCAGTTCACCTGATTCCCGTGAAAATGCATCAACGATCTCAACGACGGAGTATTCAATACCGCGCCCCAGATTGAAAGTGTCAATGCCTTTGTCAATTCTGTTTAAAAGGGCATGTACAGCATTGGCCATATCGGAAGTATGAATGAAATCCCGTTTAGGCGCCAGATTCCCTAGTTTGATTTTACGTAACCCACTATTCACCTGCTTTTGGATTTCAGGAATTAAATGTGGATTCGTTTCGTTGGGTCCAAAGGCATTAAAAAATCGACAGATAATAGTAGGAACTCCCGTCATCAAATGAAATTCATTGCAGAGATGTTCTCCGGTTAATTTACTGAGTCCATAAATATCCATTGGCCCCGTTTGATGACCTTCAGATACGGCTTCATCATAAATCGGATAGACGGCAGCCGTTGATGCAAAGAAGACTTTGGATGCTTTATATTTTCGGGCGGCATTCAACACATGCATTGTTCCTCTGATATTAATATCGGAGGACTCAAAGGGATGTTGATTGCAATAAGGAATAAAGTGAACCGCAGCCAGATGGATCACAATATCCGGACGGATCGTATTAAAAATAGTATCTACTTTTTCTTTGTCGAGAATGTCTACCTGAAAGAAATGACTATCCGGAATGGAAATAAAATCTCTTTTGCCGAAGGAAAGATTGTCAATGACAAATATTTCATGTCCTTCGCGCTGCAATTTGTCGATAACCGCGCTGCCTATAAATCCGGCTCCCCCCGTAACAAGTGTTTTCATGGTTTTATTGATTTCAATAGAGAATTAGTTAATACGCCAAAATCTTAACTTAGGTTATGAATTAGTTCTTTATAATGTTCCATCTGTGCTTTCTTCGTAAAATTCTTCATGACTAATTCAATCATCCTGGAACGCACTTCATAAGCTGATTTTGTAATTTGCGGTAATTCATGTCCGTTGGCGATGATACCGCAATTGTTTAATCGTACAAAGGCACTGTAATCGCCTATGTTTTCAGAAATGATGACAGGTAGTCCCGCGGAAAGGTATTCTGCGAACTTAGTGGGTGCGGCTACACGGTTAGTAACACTCTGCTCCCGGATCAATATACCCATATCGCAGGCAGCAAGTACTTCGGGAACTTCTTTATGATTCACCCATTTGCGGATGATCTGTCCCGGAAATTCCTGGGTGAGTTTTTCGATATTCTCTTCCGCTTTTGAAAGAAATACGATTTTGTTTTTTGGAGATTTTTTAAGGAAGGGCGAGAGGTACTTATATACCGTTGGAAAAGACTGCCAGCCGGAAATAGAGCCGGAATAGACCAGGATGACATCATCGTTATCGGCTCCTAAGGTTTTTCTTGCATTGTTTTTCTCTTCTTCTTCTATTACCCTTGGCGCGAAATCACTGTTTAAAGTGCAGGGAATTACGACATGTTTTCCCTCCGTATAACCATATTTTTCATGCCAGTAATCTACCAGTTTTTCGGTTACCGCTATCCTGAAATCAGTTTCATTGACAGCCCTTCCTTCCAGATCATCTATTGCTTTTTTCCAACTATCAACAACGGTAACATCATATTCATTCCATTCCGCCGCAATGGCTCCACGTCCATCAAAACAAACGCGTTTCACAGGGCTGATGTTGCGGACTCTTAAAGCCATATTTGCTGCGATCACATTTCTGGCAATAATAGTAGTGGGTCTGTAAATCATGCATAGCGTCCACAATACAATGACATTGAGTTTCCAAAAAGTCGCCTTGGGCAGCATGGGAAGCACGAGTGCATCCGGAACTTCTTTTAAAATATGGGCTTTTTTATTTTTGTATTCGTGCAATGAGATAAATGCAACCAGCTTGATATGCGTGTTAAGTTCACGATTGACAAAGCGAATAACATCCGATACCTGACTGGAGTAAACTCCGGAAGGTGGTTCAGCGTAAGTGAGGTAAAAGGTCATCTGTAAATATTTTTTAAAGGCGAATTAATGCACTGCCGCCGTATTTGGATTGATAATTTTGCTCGCGAATTCAGCAATTTTAAATCCAAAGAGATTGTAAATGGATAAGTATCGTTTAGAAGTGATCAGACTTGGCTTTGGTTGTCCATAGGCAAGTATGTATTGCTTGTGTAGCTTTAGAGCGGCATCCGAATCATATTTGTATAATATTCTGATGGCATCAAATAAAATGTTAATAAAGCATTGATGTCTGTCTTTTGTTACCATGTTATTTTCCGTGAGATAATTGAAGATGCGGATTCTTACATGAATATACCTTTGCCATCTTTCCCCGGGATTAGATTTGGAAATAGACCCTGCGGGGCGCTCCCTGATAATGCTGAGACAATTACCGTCAAATTTTACGGAAGATCCCTTGGTCAACATCCTGAACATTAAATCATATTCCTGACTGCTTTTTAAATCTTCTGTCCATCCGTTAACAGCTAATACTGCTGCTCTTTTATATAAATTTCCGGAGGTTACGCCAAGCGCTGTTTCCATAACGGCACACCACACGTCTTGTTCTACATAGTTGTATACTTCTTCTTTACCATCAATCGTTCTTCTGAAAAAGTCATTCACAAGTATGTCAGGACGTACAATTGTCTTTTCAATTATTTTAATCTGTGTTTCAAACTTTGCAGGTAACAAAAGATCATCAGCATCAAAAAATTGTATATATTCTCCCGTTGCAATCGCTAATCCTTTGTTTCGGGTATAGGTGGCTCCCCGGTTCGTTTCATTGATAAAAAGTGAAATTTTATCCGGGTATTTCAATTGCAGATTTTTAATTATTTTAACAGTATCGTCTGTAGATCCGTCATCTACACAGATGATCTCATGTGCCGGACAGGTTTGACCCAAAACACTAAGAAGACCTTCTTCTATGTATTCAGCTACGTTGTAGGTGGGTATTATAACAGAGATACTTGTCATTTTGAATAGTATTAATTTAAGCTAACATAACTTGAAGCGATATTCATATAGTCGGTTTCAGGATGATCGTTACGGTAGGCAGACTCCAGCATTTTTCTAAGAATATATATTTGATGGCGGTTGATCATTTTTGGATGCGAAATTAAATGCAAATAATTATGATGCTTCAGGTGATGAAGGTATGCGGGCAGTTTGAAAAGACCAAGTTTTTCCAGTGAAGCAAATTCGCGCCCTTTCTCATTGATGTCATATCCTGATGATGAAACTGGTTTCATCGATGAAACTATAGCCGGTGTCTGTCCCTGACCGGAGCCATATTCACGGCCTTGTCCGGTACGGTTAATGACTTTGCGATGTATCCGGTGAAGCAAGTCGGTATTTTGAGGCATATCTATAACAGATCCGCATAGCTGAATAAAACTTCCGTTGGTGTCTTCCTTACTCACTTCCTGCATGAATCGATAAACAGGTTTTCTTGGGGCTTCTGTAAAGTCGAATTGCTGTGCTGTAGAAAACTGATACAAGCCACTAATGACGCTCATATCGTATTCAATACGGTGCTTCTCAAAGAAAGGCCTGAAATCACTGAAGGGTTGAATACACCAACCACCTGCCCTAAAAGCATTGATTTTGTAGTGTGGATGATTACGGAGAAGAATTTCTTGCAGCACCTCCATTGATCCGTTAAATACTTTTTGTTTTTCCTCTTGACTCAAATAATGGAAACGGTATTTTTGAACGTTACTTAAATCAAATTCCCGTTGTTGCGGCAGGTAAATGGCATCCAGCCAATGTGGATGTATATGAGGAAAAACATAATGGCCATTATCAAGTAAAGTCACGAGTTGTTTTGAAATTAATTTTAAATCTTCAGCGCAGGATGGATGTTTTGCTGATAGTTCCCGTAACTTTAATAGATAAGTAGTATCAACAAAAAAAACGCCTTTTGTTTTGAAGGAAGTGAGGACTTTATCCAAAAGTTGGGTGGGCTGTATTACACAGTTTTCCGGTCTGCCGCTCCGGGAGCCCAGAAATAATTCGTAATCAAATGTAATAAGCAGGTTTCTTTTTTTCATAGTCGGAACAAAATTACACTTTCGGACTTACTTTTTTACGTGCAATCAGGATATATCCGTTTTTGAATATTCGCTCCCCGGGATTATAAGGGTGCTTATCATATAAGTCTACCTGTCGTTCGTCAAAGGCATGTTTATGACTGATTATTTCAAATAAGTTTTTCACTGCGGATTCAATTCTTCTTGGCGAATATTCAATATAATAGAGATCGGGATACATCACGTCCTTCAAACGTAGTGCATGAGGATATAAAAAGAAGATGACACCATTATCTTCTAATATAGTATGTGCTTTTCTGAAGAATCTACGTAGTTGCCCCGGTGGAATAAATTCCAATACAGAGATGCTGTAAATGAAATTGTACTTTTTAGTAAATTTATGAGTAAGAAAATCCTGATGAATCAATTCCACCCCTTTTAAGTTTTCACGGGCTTTATTAATCATCTGTATGTTCAAATCGATGCCGGTAATTTTATAGTCTTTTTCAAAATCCTTCAGATAGGTGCCCGGTCCACAGCCAATATCAAGTACGGCATCTCCTTTTTTCAAATGATTTTGAACCGTATTACCAAGTTTAGAATGAATAGTATCTAAAGCGTTTTGTATCTCAGGATTTGCAGTAAAACCCGCCATTTCGCGTGGCGTCAATGTCTCATCTAAAACGACTCTTTTATAAATACCAAATTTTGAAGTGAACATACCATCTAATCCTAAACGAATCAGAAGATTGTTCATTACAATATTATTGGTTAAGCCAAAGAAAATTTTAGATTTCATGGTTGAATTTGATAAATAGTTTCCTTGTCGATGATGTCTCCATGCAGGTTAATATTTCTGATGCGTTGGATCCAGTCATATAAGATGAGTGGGCTGGGTTGAAGATCAGTTTTCCACAGGTATCCTTCTTTTAATGTTCCTCCAAAGCCTTTTTTGAATTTAAAAATTCCCTCCAGAGCAGGATCATTACACCCTATCCGCACTCCCACAAGATCATATTGGTGCACTCCTTTTGATTGCAAGTGCTTCATCATTTCGAAGTGGAGATATTTCATGGCTCCATATAAAGGGGATGGCCCGTCTGAACCGGCGTGCGTACAAAGCGCGGCATATTCGCTGTGAATTATGAATATACCTCCAATGGGTTTTTGGTGATCATAAACTACCGCTGTTTCTGTTCCCTGAGGACCCAGTAATTTTCTCATTTTGTCAAAGTATTTTTCCGGATCAATATGCAACTGATTTCGGTTGCAGGTATGTAAATAGACCCGGTAAAAGTCATTATAGCAAAGGGGACCGAATACAACACGGGCACCATTTTTAATACTGTGTTGTATGGCTTTTTTATATTTCGGATCAAAAGTATCCAGAATATTTTGCTCTGTAAGATGCGGAGATAAATCAGTAATGTAAGTTCCAAATTGAACGGATTTGCAATTTTCCGGAACAGCCAGGGAAATGCCCGAAGGATGCGGCTGCAGTAGTCGATGGATGATACGCTTTGCTTTCAGAAATTTTAACATGCGTTCGAAAAAATCTTCTGTTGTCTGCTGTCCAGCTCGCAGGATAACCTGACAGGAGCGTGAAGTACTTGTCCGAATTTGATAAATTTAGCAGTATGTGTTGCTAAGGGAATCCATGCTTTGCAATTCGTATCGTATAAAAAAATAATGGACTGATGGTAATAGTGCTTGTAAAAATAGGAGAATCCTTCGCTATACTGCACAGGCCAACTCTTCCCGAAACTGCCTTCCGGTGGTTTTGGATAGTGATCGTCAGTGAAACTATAAACAATCATAATTGATGAACGGCGTTTTTAATATGAAGTATATTTTTGCAGTGTTCAAGGATTCTTTCTGTCGCATATCCATCCCACATCGGCGGTATTGCACCTTTCTTGTAGGAACCACTGATTATCTCATTTATTTTTACCTGTACAGCTTTTATATCAAAAGGTACCAGCTCATTGGTGCCAATACTCACTGTAGAAGGTCGCTCGGTATTGGGTCGTAAAGTGAGACAGGGTACTCTTCTGAAAGTCGTCTCTTCCTGTATGCCGCCGCTGTCTGTTATTACAAACCTGCAATCTGCAGTGAGTCGCTGAAAGGCAAAATAGTCTAATGGATCTGTCAAGATCAGCCGGTTATTTGATCTTACCCTTTCTGTGAGTCCAAAATGTTCAATTTTAGAAAGTGTTCTGGGATGAATGGGGAAAACCAGTTTATAGGTTGCTGTAATGTATTCAATGATTTCAATAAGTTTTAATAATCCTTCTTCATGATCAACTGTTGCGGGCCGGTGCATGGTCATGAGGACATATTCTTGCGCCTTTAGTTGGTATTCATCTAAAACCTTGCATTCCCGGATTTTGCTTTCAAATCCCACCAGCGTATCAATCATGGTATTTCCGACAAAGAATAACTGATCTTGCTTTTTTCCTTCTTTAATAAGATTGTCGATACCGCTTTGTTCAGTGACAAAAAAGTAGTCGGTAATTTCATCAGTAAGAATGCGATTAATTTCTTCAGGCATACTGCGGTCCTCGCTTCTTAAACCACTTTCTATGTGGGCTACCTTACAACCCGATTTATAAGCAGTGAATGCTGCGGCAAAAGTTGAATTGACATCGCCTACAACCATTACCAGTTGCGGATTAAAATCCAATACCACCTTTTCAAGTCTTATCATCGTCTCAGCCATTTGAGTATTGGCTGAAACAGCCGGAATGTTCAGAAAAAAATCAGGCTCCAGTTCGAACTGCTGAAAAAATACCGCCGCCATTTTATCATCATAATGTTGTCCGGTATGCACGAAGCGGATATCGAAAGGATGCCCCATCATTTCATTTACTTTCTTAAAGCGGGTGATTTTTATAAAATTGGGTCGGGTGCCGACCACGATAAGTATACGATTATTCATAGATATTTATCTGGATTATAATTTTGTATCTGTTTGTCGCTGCCGTGACGGAGTGAACTTTTGTTCGGAGTAATTTTTGTTTTTATAGTATTACCCTGTTTTAATTTCTAATAATTTAGTTAACCGGTAAAAGATCTGAAAGAGTTAACTGATTTCCATTTTTCCTAAAATAGTATCAGGTTAATTTTAGGCTGGAACATCACAATTATTATTCCACTATTTCTGTTTTTCCGAATTGTTTGAATGTATGCCACATTTGTTTCTTCTCTCAATCCACTTATACGCAAATGTGCCGGAATGGTTATGTGTTAGGGTACAAAAATTTATATTGTAAAGAAAGAATACACTTACAATACTTTTTCAAGCAATTCCTGATATTTATAAACACCGGTGATTTCACCGTCTGTAAGTTCATAAATGCGATCACAGTTTTTAAGAGTGGTGATGCGATGGGCAATAATGAAAATGGTTTTGTCAACTTCTGAAAGGGAATCAATAGCTTCACTTACTTCCTGTTCTGTTTGGTTGTCAAGTGCGGAGGTGGCTTCGTCAAAAATTAAAATGCTTGCATTCCGATAGAGGGATCTCGCTATGCTTATTCGCTGACGTTGACCACCTGAAATGCGTGATCCACGTTCACCGATGATGGTGTTTGCCCCGTCAGGAAGTGATTTCACCAATTGTTCGAGCGAAGCAAAACGTATAGCCTGATTTAATCGATTTTCATCAACCGGATCATCTCCAAAAGTTATATTGTCTCTAATACTGGCATCCAGTAAAAAAATATCCTGCTTCACATAGCCCATCATGCCACGCCAGCTCGAAGTATTCTCTTTGTTGATGATAGTGTCATCAATGGAAATATGACCCTGTTGCTCTTCATGAAAACGGAGGAGAATGTTCATTAAGGTGGTCTTGCCGGAGCCGGAAGCACCAACAATTCCAATTTTCTCTCCCTTTTTAATGGTCATATTTATATTTTTCAATACAGCATGCTCAGCGTTAGGAAACTTAAAACTCAAATCTTTTATTTCAATGGTATTGCTGAACGGAAGTGGCTCGGCAGTTTGATTGACCGGCATCTCAAAATCAAGTTCAGGGTAAATCGATAAGTTGGTTAAAGCCGTCATGTTTTTGCGAATAGACATTAAGGAGCTTACAATTCGGTTTAATGACGGCATTAATCGGTACGCCGCTGCAGCAAATAAACTCACCATCAGGATAGCTCCTTCACTGTTGTCCGTTAAAAATATGGCATAGATAAATATCAATACCACACCCAGCAATGCCACCAGTTCATTTGCACGAAGGGGAATTAAATTGGGCAGATAAGATGACATGTTTAAATCATGGTAGCGTTTCTGCGACTTTAAAAAAATGTCACGATAATACGATTCCTTATTTGCCAGTTTAATATCGACATATCCGGTAATGGTTTGTGTCAACGAGCCGAGTGATAGTGGATGAAGTCGGTTCATTTCTGAACCAATATAAGTGACCCGGTTTTGAAGTAAGTGATATACCATCCAGGTGGAAGGCCCGATCACTGCAGCTATAAACAGGAAAAGAGCGATGTCATACCAGGCTATACCCACTACAATGAGTAAAAGGATGAAGCTTTCTGATATAAGCATTATTAAAGGCATCACTACCCAGGTAACATATGACAGAGGATTGTTAAGTATATGGTGTACGATTTGACTGCTCTTTAAACCTGAAAAATTGTGGTAGTCGAGATTAAAATGTTTATTGAATTGTCTTCGTGTTATATTGTAAGCGAGTTGAGCACCGAATTTTGTCTGAAGGTAATTGACAAAAATTCCGAAAATACTTTTCCCGATGAAGAAAGCAAGTACAAATAAAATAGTGAAGAGCAGAAACGATTTATCACTGGAAAAGTGAAGCTGCTCATAAATATAACTGAGATAGGGATTGGTATGAATAGCACTTGGAGTGGTGGTCAGCTTTATTAATGGTAATATGGAGGCAAGACCAAAAACATCCATCACCGCAGATAAAAAGGTGAGTATAATAATGAGAAACGTTCTACGATGCTGAGAAGCATCGAGATGCATTCTAAGGCTGTTAATGACTATCCTTAATGCATCTTTTGCTCCAGTATCTGAAGTGGTCTTCTCCTTTTTATTAAATGCCTTAAATCCTTCCATTGCCGTGCTCTGCTATAGATAATCTATGCATAATATCCGCCACCGTAGCCGGCCGGAATGTTTTTAGCATTTACATTGTTCAATATAAAACTGATATGCTTAATGTCGTTCTTTTCAGTGATCTGATGTGCAATATCAACGAAATCTCGTTTTGAGTATCCCGCTTTCAACACATATAAATTCAAATCAGCATGCTTCATGAAGACTAATGCATCGGACAACAATCCAACAGGAGGCGTGTCAATGATAATATATTCATATATATTCTTCAGCTCTTCCAGTAATTTATCCATCATCGGATCAACAATCAGCTCAGATGCATTAGGTGTACGCGGTCCCGTTAGTATGATTTGTAAATTCTCTATGGCCGTATCCTTAATAATCTGATTGAGATTTGCTTTTCCTACTACATAGGAAGTAATCCCCACATCGTTATGTAAATTGAAGGCATTAGCTTGTTTGGGCTTGTGCAAATCAAGATCCACCAGAATGACTTTCTTTTTAGCCTTGGCCAGAGTGGTGGCAATGTTTACAGCACAAAAAGTCTTTCCTTCTCCCGCCACAGAAGAAGTGACCAGGAGAATTTTACTTTTTACCTTGGGTGCAAAATAACTGAGATTGGTTCGAATGACTCTGAAGGCTTCGGCGATCTGTGACTGTGGAAATTTATCTACCACAAGATATTCGTCCCCGGCTTCCTTGCTCTTTCCGATAACTCCGATGATGGTTAAATCCGTTATATCTTTTAACTCATCTTTTGTGTTAATATAATTGTAAAACATTCCCTTGATAAAGACTAACAAGAAGGATAATGCGATGCCCAGTCCAAATCCACCGGCAATGGTCTGCATGCTCAATGGTCGAACATTACCATTGAAGTAGGCCGGTTCCAAAATGATTTTGTCAGCTACGATGGCTGCTTTCGAAATAACAGTTTGCGCTTTTGTCTCTAACAGGAACTCATAAATTTTAGAATAAATTTCTACGTTACGGCTGATATTTACTATCCCTCGCTGTGTAGTAGGCATCTGTCGCATCGTTACCTCATACTCGTTTAGCTGGCTGCTTAAACTATTGATGTCATTGGTAAGTTTTTTACGAATGTTTAAAATCAAACTCATGATGTTTTGTTTCACGGATGAAATCTGATCATCGGTTTGCTTCACCAGTGGACTGCTTGGCGTATTGCTGAAAAGCAAGTTGGTTCTTTTCTGTTGTAACGCGAAAAGTTCAGTGAAGGCTGATGATAAAGACGGATCATTTTGTTGCGCCAATACTGCAGGAGAAATGGCTAAGTCTGATTCGCTCGAATTCAAATACTCATACATATTATCAATTGACTTTAACTGAATTCCCATTCTGGCTCTTTCCGTTTCAAAATCAACAGAGCGCTGGAACAATACACTTTGTTCTCCTCCAAGATTAAAAGTTGTTTTGTCTTTTTGATATTGTTCGAGATTACTTTCAATTCCGTTCAATTGATTTTCTACCTGTGAAAGCTGTGCATCAATGAATGCCAATGTGTTTTCATTGACCTGTTTATTTACAGAGATACTGTTTTCAATGTAAATATTAACTAGTGGTGTTAAGGAAATCAACGGCTTTTTCCATCACCTCATCTTCCAATGAAATGCTTATGGCAGAGGCATCCGGAATGGGCTCAATTACCAGCCGCTTTTTGTATTTACTGACTAACTCCTTATGATCATGAAACCTGAATTGATAATTGATTTCATTGATTCTCGGATTGTTTTTTAAATACATTGGAGTCTGGAGTCACAAGAAAGGAGAATTTTGAAGTAACAACAGGGTCTCCAAAATTTGCCTCTCCTTTTAGTGTATTCTTCAGTGTTAATCTCCCATGAAAAACGTTTTTGATTTATAATTTTCAGACTGATGGGAGTTTCATAGAAACTATAATCGAGTAATTTTCCCTGTACTTCGAAGGGTGTTCCCTTATAAACTTCTCCTGTTTTTATCCTTCCTTCTATATAATAGGAAATGTCTAATCCCAGTTTCTTAACAGTCTCATCTACCATTTTTGTCGATGAAAGAATCAGAATTTCATTGGTAAGGTCTTGATCGGAAGGTTTGGTAGGCATGGATTCCAGCAAAGCAGCTTTCAAAGGATCTTTTTGCGCTTTAATTAAAATCTAAGTGGTAACCCCGTAAAATTTAGTGGCCTTGTATAAATAAAAAACAGATCCTGCTAAACTTAAACCCAAAAACAGAATAAACCAGTACCAATTTTTACCAATAGTGGACAGTGTCCGCTTCAGGTCTTTTTGATCGATCAGGTTGTTATTTCCGACCATTTTCTTTTCCATGCTTATTCGGGTATATAGTGTCTGTTAATAATTCTACTTTCTACGTGGAAGATTGTTTTTTGTTAGCGCCAAACCGCTGTTAAACGTAAAACTTAGAAATTAATTTTTTTAGCTCACAAAAGTACTACTATTCAATGGGATCGCTTTGTTAAAATAGTGTAATACTGTGAAAGATGTAATAAATTCATTAGACGGCTGTATAAATTCATCAAAATACCAGGGAAATATACCCTAAAGCAATTATTTTACATATAATTTTACTAGTTGAAACAAGATTTCTCCTTCCTGCGTATGAAATTGGAAGGATTTGTTTGTTTTAGAGCAATGATGTTATTGAACGACAAATCCTTTTAAATGCTTGTATTACAGTAAATTGTGTGTGAATTTCATTTGCTGTCTACAGGGTAAAAGAAGTATAAATAATTTAAAACCGGAATTCCGGATCGAATAGAATGAAAAAAGCACTTATTACCGGGATTACCGGACAAGATGGCGCCTATCTGGCCGAACTTTTATTGGAAAAAGGCTACGAAGTTCACGGCATAAAGCGCCGGAGTTCCCTCTTTAATACCCAGCGTGTGGATCATTTATATGAAGATCCGCATGAAAAAGGGATCAGATTTAAACTCCATTACGGGGATTTAACCGACTCCGTTAATATCATCCGGATTATCAGCGAAGTGCAACCGGACGAAATTTATAACCTCGGCGCCATGTCGCATGTCCATGTGAGTTTTAGCTCTCCGGAGTATACTGCAAATGCCGATGGTCTCGGTGCTTTGAGGATTTTAGAGGCGGTTCGCATGTTAAATATGACCGATCGTTGCCGGATTTATCAGGCATCTACATCAGAACTATATGGTTTGGTACAGGAAATTCCTCAACGGGAAACGACTCCGTTTTATCCCCGATCACCTTATGCCGTAGCAAAACTATACGCTTATTGGATTTTTATCAATTACCGCGAGTCCTATAATATGTATGCAGTGAACGGCATTTTATTTAACCATGAATCTCCACTCAGCGGGGAGACTTTCGTTACCAGAAAAATTACACGTGCCGTAGCCCGAATCGCACTCGGCTTGCAGGATAAAGTGTTTATGGGAAATCTCGATGCAAAACGGGATTGGGGTCATGCCAAAGATTATGTGGAAGCCATGTACTTGATGCTCCAACAAGATAAACCTGAAGATTATGTGATAGCGACAGGGATTACCACTTCCGTAAGAGATTTTATAAGTATGGCCTTTCGTGAATTGGGTATAGAACTCGAATGGACAGGAAAGGAAGAAAATGAAATCGCAACAGTGAAAACAATTACACAAACCGAATATGCCGTGAAACCCGGACAAGAGGTCGTGAATATAGATAAGCGCTATTATCGCCCTGCTGAAGTGGAATTGCTGATCGGGGATCCGACAAAAGCCAAAACTCAACTCAACTGGAGACCAAAATACGATTTGCCGATGATCGTTAAAGAAATGGTCGCTGCTGATCTCGAGCTCTTCAAACGAGACCGATACCTCAAAGAAGGGGGGCATTCCGTAATGAATTACCATGAATAATTTGAAAATTTGAAGATGTGTTAATTTGAAGATGGGAAGATTTGTCGCGAGTGAAGCCTTGTGAAAGATTTGAAGATGGGAAGATCTCCATATCGGGAGAAAGGTTTGAAAAGGGGTTGATTCTTAGAACCAAGGATCATGATCACGAGTATCGGTACCTAATGAATCTGTTTCCTAATATAGAGATCATACACTATCAGATTATACATCATCCATCATCAGAACATCCAGCATAGCATCCAATTGTCCATCATCCATCAAGCAATCATCCATCATCCAATAACACATCATCCAATAACACATCTTCAAATTAACACATCTTCAAATTAACACATCTTCAAATTAACACATCTTCAAATTAACACATCTTCAAATTAACACATCTTCAAATTAACACATCTTCAAATTAACACATCTTCAAATCAACCATCTTCAAATTTTCAAATTGAAAAGTTTGTTTGAACGACAAAGTTAAATAGTAGATAAAATGCAAAGGGAATCAAAAATATTTATCGCAGGCCACCGTGGAATGGTAGGGTCGGCTATAATGCGAAAGTTAAAATCCAGGGGTTTTGAAAATCTATTGGTGAAAACATCTTCGGAGTTGGATTTGCGCAATCAGGCAGCGGTAGACGCTTTCTTTCAGGAGCATCAGCCGGATTATGTTTTTTGTCGGCAGCCAAGGTGGGAGGTATCGTAGCCAACAATACGTACCGCGGGGAGTTCATCTATGAGAACATGATGATCCAAAATAATGTGGTGCATGCGGCCTGGCGGAACGGGGTGAAGAAGCTCCTGTTTTTTAGGATCCTCATGTATTTATCCAAAATTATGTCCGCAGCCTATTAAAGAGGATTACTTGTTAAGCGGTTATCTGGAACAAACCAATGAGCCCTATGCAATAGCAAAAATTGCCGGACTCAAGTTATGCGAAGCGTACCGCAGGCAATATGGTGTAGATATGATTGCTGCGATGCCTACTAATTTATATGGGCCCAATGATAATTATGATTTAAATAACTCTCATGTTCTGCCGGCATTAATCCGGAAATTTCATGAAGCCAAAGAAAAGAAGAGTGAAGCGGTGGAAATCTGGGGAACGGGTGCTCCCATGCGTGAGTTTTTACATGTGGATGATCTGGCGGATGCTTGTCTCTTTTTAATGAACAACTACAGCGGTGATCAGCATGTCAACGTGGGGACGGGTGAAGATGTCACCATCAAACAACTCGCAGAGCTGGTTATGGAATTGGTCGGCTACCGCGGCCAACTCGTTTTTAATACCGATAAACCGGATGGAACGCCACGCAAACTTTTGGATGTTTCCAAACTCCATCAACTGGGCTGGAAACATGAAATTAATCTTCGGGACGGCATCCAATCCATCATCGATGAGCTAACGGCCCGAAACTGGAATTTTGAACGTTGATTTCATCGATATCTGTACGGACAGGTCGCGACCTGTCATTACAGATATCGCGACCTGTCCTTCGTATACACATCAACGTTATATTTATTATCTCGTAAATCAAGCCTTTTTATAAAACACAAAATACACCGCCATCACCAAACATATGAACGCGGCTACATGATTCCATTTTAAGGTTTCGCTTTTAAAAAAGACCAGTGCAAACACGGTAAAAACTACTAACGTGATGATTTCCTGCAGGATTTTTAGTTCCATCAAACTGAATGGTCCCCCATTTAGCTGATAACCAATACGATTAGCCGGTACTTGGAGGCAATATTCAAAGAAGGCCAGGCCCCAGCTGACCAAAATGATCACCCAAAGTCCGGAATGTTTGAAATGGCCGAAATCTTTAAATTTCAGGTGTCCGTACCATGCCAGATTCATAAAAATGTTCGAACCTGACAGTAATAAGAGGGTATAAACAGTCTTCATCGCTTTTTGTTTATTCTTTTATTGATTGATTTTCAGCTACAAATTTGCCAACTATTCCTTTTTGTGGGTGAAATTTTACAAAAAACTTGCATGGTGTATTGGATAGTCATAAATTGCGGTAACAATCCTGAAAAGGAAATTCTCTGAAATAGTATTAATGCTCTACATCATTTTCGCGAAATGATGCCGGGATTTCGGGTTAAACCGAAAATATACACGCTCAGAACCGGTCAATAACTATCATGATTAAAAACTTCTACTCTCAATTCTTTCTTCCTTTATTACTGCGCACTTTGATCGTGATGCGCAGGAACTTCGTTTTTATACCATTTTCTTCTCTGGAAAATAATCTAATCAAAATAAACAAAATGACAAACAACTACAATCTTCGAGGAAGATCATCAACGGGATTACGCCGTTGGTGGTTTATGTTAGCAGGGATATTCCTGTTAACGTTATTCGGAGCAAAGCATAGTTTGAATGCGCAAAGCATTACGAACTATACTTTCGCTGCATCAAGTGGTACGTTTACGCCGGTCAGTGGCGGAACTTCGGTTCCCGCTATTCTGGTAGATGACGCTGCCTCCGGTGCTCTACCGATTGGCTTCAACTTCATTTATATGGGGCAAGCCTATACCAGCTTGTTCGCAAGTTCAAATGGTATACTATCATTTGGTGCTGCAAATGCCAGTTTGACGAATGATTTAACGTACCGGGGCAGGCAGGCCAATTATCGCCCCTCTTGGGATGATATTAGCAGGAACAGTGGGTGCAGCTAACTTATATCACTACCGGTGCTCCGGGTAACAGAGTATTTACCTTTGAATGTTGAATTGGAGAGTTTCCATTGGACCTGCAGTGCTATTATTTCATTGCAGGTAAATTTATATGAAGCAGATGGTAAAATTGAGTTTATTTATCGTCAGGAACCAAACCTTCAGCTCGTCTGCATCAGTAGGACTGGCTGACTCTTGGACCGGTGCCGGTAATTTCCTTTCATTGATTCATGTGACGACTACTCCTACAG
Organism: Bacteroidota bacterium; assembly: GCA_016713925.1. Classification (NCBI taxonomy): domain Bacteria; kingdom Pseudomonadati; phylum Bacteroidota; species Bacteroidota bacterium. Next base: position 793,895 of record JADJOH010000002.1, on the reverse strand, counting down.
TTTCTTCAAGTGGAGACAAATACTATTAATGCACGTCCTGCTACAGGGCAGATTTACTCTTTTACTCCCCCTGTTGCTCCGGCATCCCCAACCGGTTTGAGTTTTTCTGCTGTTACTGTTAATAGCATGACCTTGAACTGGACAGATGCTACAGGTGAAATTGGTTATAGAGTAGAAAGATCTCTCGATGGAATAACATATACTACCGTTGCTACATTACCTGCTAACACCATATCTTATGTGGCAACAGGTTTATCAGCAGGTCAGACGTATTACTGGAATATTCGTAGCTTTAGCGAAGGTCAGGTGAGTAATCCGGCATTAAATGGTAGTCAGGCTACGGCCGCAGGTACTTTATGCGGTGCATATACTGTAGGTCCTACTGGTACATATGCTACTCTTACTGCGGCATTGAATGATATTCGTACAAATGGATTAAGTTGTTCTGCTATTCTGGAACTTCAGGCTGCTTATACCAGCGGTGGAGAAACTTTCCCGATCTGGACCGGCGCTTTAGGTACATTAGCAGGTAAGACAGTTACTATTCGTCCGGAAGCGGGTGCAGTTGCTTTAAGTATAACCAGTGCTAATACATGGACTACAGTTGTAGATTCTTTAACAGAGTATTTAACAATTGATGGTCGTCCGGGTGGAGTGGGTGCTGTATCTGAACTAACTATTCAGATTACGGTTCTTACCGGAAGTGAGATCAGAATTCTTCAAGAATCTTCTAATAACAATTTTAGTTATATTAACTTCAGGGGTGTATCAAGCGCAACAAATAATGCAGTTGTATTTATGGGTGGTTCTACCATTGTAGGTGGAGCAGGAAATGATAACAATACATTTGACAATTGTGATTTTCATGAAGCACCAGGGTTATTCCCTGTGAATGGATTTATGGCCTCGGGAAATACAACAGGTGCAGTAAATGACAACAACACGATTAGTAATTGCCGTGTATATAATTTTTTCAGCGCAACTTCAGCAACTGTAGGTATAAATCTGATTAACTTAAACAATAACTGGACTATTACCGGCAACCGTATTTATCAGGATGCGGCCAGAAACTATACTACCGGTAATATTCACAAAGGAATTGTTGCCAGCAATACACTTGGTTCATTTACGATCACCAATAATATTATCGGTTATGCTACCTCAGCCGGAACCGGAACTTATTCTATGGCATGGGCTGCAACTGCAATTGCCAACCGTTTCTTTGGTATGGATCTGAATGTGGCCATTAGCCCTGTCAGTACAATCAGTGGAAATCAAGTAGCGAATTTTAATATTGCGACCAGCAGCGCAGGTACGGGATCAGGTGCTCCGTTCTGTGGAATCTGGTTAAATGCAGGTGGTGCCAATATTACCGGAAATACTGTAGGTTCTATGACAGGAACAGATAATATTCTGGTTCGTGGAACAGCAACCGGTGGATCAGCCACCACTGCCAATGTGATTGGTATAGCTCAGGGAGCCGCTTCGGCATCTACCATTACTATATCCAACAACAATATCGGTGGTCTCGGGTTTAATGGTATTACGGCAGCTTTCGCCAATGCAGCTGCAATAGGCGGTACTGTATGCGGTATCTTCAATCAGGGAACAACTACTTTAACAGTTCCAACCAGTAGCCGTACGATCAGTGGAAATACGATCGGCGGAACAAGCGTTGCTAACAGTATGAGAAGTGGTAGTGCATTAAATGCAGGGTTTACAACTACAGTTAACTTCTCGGTAATTGGTATTTTAAATACCGGTTCTACACGTATGACTATTAGTAATAATACGGTACAGAACCTGAGTGTACCAACACGGAGTTCTGCAGGTGTTGTTTATGGTATTCATACTACAACAGGTATCAATACCATCAGTGGAAATACTGTTCATACACTGACAACGAATTCGAAAAATGTTGGCGGAACAACCGTAGCGCATCTGGCAGGTATCTCTCATACCTCAACCACAGCACCGGTTGCCGGAACTGAAGTGAATATCGATCAGAATACGGTTCGTAATTTGAAGATCAACTCTGATTCTTCATTGGTGATTGTAAACGGTATCAGTTTTACCGGTTCAACAACCACAGGATTTAATTATCTGATCCAACGTAACAATATATATGACATCGGTGACCTTACCCTTACTGCGACGGATACGGCCAAAGTAACTTACAATGGTATTGGTTTATTTGGTGGACTTGCTACTGTTCAGAATAACATGATCAGTTTGGGAGATGGTAATACTAAATCTCAGATTTATCAGGGTATTTTGAAGGCCAACGCGAATATCAATAGAGTGTATCATAACTCTGTTTATATCGGTGGTAATGCATCAACTGCATCCGGAGTCGCATCAGGTAGTACCTGGGCATTCCGTCGTACCTCACGTCCAAGTTCCGGAAATGATGAAATCATTAACAACATATTCTACAACGCACGTACTACCGCTATCGGTGGCGCATTTGAATATGCTACCGGATTAGATTCGAATATCAATGTAACGGCGTCTAAAAACATCCTCTTTGCTGATTTCGCAAATGGTGGTCGTACCGGTATCCGCAATACAACGATCGCAACCAGTATGACAGACTGGAGAACGTTGACAGGTCAGGATTTGAATTCTATTTCTGAGAATCCGAATTACATTGCACCTGCTGCAGGTACTCCTGATCTTCACCTTCAGGTTCCACCGGCTCTTGTTCCTGCTGAGCAAGCAGGTCAGTTGATCGCCAGTGTTGTCAATGACTTTGACGGAGATGTTCGTGCCGCCTTCACACCAAATGATATTGGTGCCGATGCCGGTAACTTCCTCCCTTCCGGTGATTATATCAATCCAGTTATTTCAAGTGTAACAGCTACACCGTCTACCGGTGGGTGTGCTGCAGTAGCGCATGATGTGCTTGCTGTTGCTACTGATGCCAGCGGATTCACCTCTGTTACATTAAACTGGTCATTAAACGGAGTAGCTCAAGTAGGTATTCCAATGACCAATACTTCCGGTAACAACTGGGAAGCTCAACTACCTGCAAGTGGTAGCGCATTAGTTACCTATAGTGTTACAGCTATAGATGCCAGTGTGAACCTCAATGCTGAAACAAGTGCTTCGCAATCCTATCGTGATGCCTATCTTCAGGCAGGTTTATCTGCCGGTGTAGATCAAACGATTTGTCCCGGAACAAGTACTAACCTGAGTGTGGCCTCTCCTTATCTTAATTCCATTGTTTTCTCTGAAATTTCAGGATTTGAATCAGGTAGTGTTGGTGCAGGTGCTCCTGCTCCCGGCATCACCGGATTTGACTATATTGAATTAACCAATATCGGCAATCAACCTGTAGATATTAGCGGTTGGAGACTTGAAGTAACCGGTACTACTGCGGGTGTATATATTATTCCTGCCGGCAATACAGTTCCTGCGGGTGGAACATTTACACTTGCACGAACTGGTGGTGCTGCCGATAAATGGATATTATGGGTTCAACTTTATTATCTGTAGGTTCTGCTACTTCTCAGGGCTTCATTATTAGTGATCTGGGTGGAAATATTTCTGACGTAGTTGCTATTAATGGTGGAACTCCTTTTAATCCCGTTGGTACAGGTACTCCTGCTGTTACAGCAACCATGTGGTCAGGAAACATTGCTTCTTCATCCAGTACAGCCGGTATTCGCCGTACAGCATTTAGCGACAGTAATACAGCTACTGACTGGATGTTGCCAGTGCAGTTAACCTTACCAACTGGGAACCTTTAACGTAGGTCTTGGTACGATCAATGTGGCAAATATCTCCTGGTCTTCCGGGAGGTACCGGAAGTGTTGAGAACGTTACTCCGGTAGCTTCTCCAACACAATATATAGTAACCTTAAATGATGGTATTTGTACAGCAACTGACACAGTGAATGTTAACTGGTTCACCACCCTTCCTGCTCCAATTGGATATGATTCTACACACTGTGGAAATCAGCAGGCATTATGTGATGTATCTACAGTTCCGGTGCTATTGCTTACCGTTGGTACACTACTCCTACCGGTGGAACACCAATTCAAAATCTTCCTGATACCAATTTACTTCAAAACGTTGCCGTAACTACTACTTTCTATGTAGCTGCTTTCGATGGCGTTTGTGATGGTCCGAGAGTAGCTGTTACTGAAACAGTAATTACTCCTGATCCGGTAGATATTGTTGTTACAGCGAATGATACCATTTGTTTAGGTGATGTGGCTACTTTAGACGCAACAAATGCTAATCCCAACTATGTATTTATCTGGTCAGGTAATGGTGTAGGAACGTTGAATGTGAACAATGTTCAAACAGTTGTTTCTACGCCGCTTGCTGTCGGTAACTATACATTTATTGTCACGGCTACTGATGCAGGTGCCGGTTGTGTAACTACCGATACGATTGTCCTTGTAGTGAATCCTAATCCAAATGCCTCAGCTAATATTGACCAAACTACCATCTGTGATGGTGAAAGTGTTCAGTTAGAAGTGAGCGGAACACTGGAAGCTACAATTGGTAATAATGATGCTCAGAACACTAACACCTCATATCCAGCCGCATATGGAAGTTTCTATTGGGGGCACCGTCAACAAATATTAATCCGTGCTTCCGAACTTTCTGCTGCCGGATTTACGGCCGGGCCGATAAATAGTCTTGGATTTAATATCACTACCGCTGATCCTGCTTCATTGACGAATTACACGATCAGCATGGCGCACACAGCAGCTACTGATTTGAGTTTAGAACAAACAGTTGGTAGTGTAGTGTATGGTCCGGTGAATTATACAGCGGTTGTCGGTGTAAATACACATTCATTTACGACTCCATTCAACTGGGATGGAACATCAAATGTTGTAATTCAGACATGTTTTAACAATTCAGGATATACGAATAATTCCGTTGGAAGTTTAAGCAATACCAGCTACATTTCCTGTCGTTGGTTGAATCAGGATGCAGCTACTGTTTGTACTTCACCTATTGCTTCTACTGCAAGTAGTCGTCCACAAATGATTCTGAATGGTACTTCATTACCTTCAGGCGTTACCTTCAGTTGGTCACCTGCTACCGGATTAAGTGCAACGAATATCTCTAACCCCGTTGCCACACCATCTACTTCTACTACTTATGTAGTAACAGTTACTGATCCGGTAACTGGATGCTTTACTAATGATACGGTGATCATCAACGTATTACCTGTTCTTCCTGCTCCTACTACTAATCCAAGTGCACATTGTGGTAATCAGATTCCTACCGCTTCTGTAAATGCAGTTCCGGGTGCTACAGCTTATTATTGGTATGATGCTGCCATTGGCGGTACTATCTTACAGGCAGACCCATCACTTACTTATCTTTCTTCTATTGGTACTACCACTACACTGTATGTGGCAGCATTCGATGGTTCTTGTTTGAGCCCTCGTACTCCGGTTACCATTACGGTTGCAACACCACCGGCTATTACAGCTCAGGCGAGTGATTCTTCATTATGTGCTGGAACCAATACATTTAATCGGGATGAAATTCTTTTAAATTATATTACGTATACATGGTCATCCGATGCAGGTGGAAACCTGAATTCAACATCCGGACCAAGTGTTACTGCTTCTCCATCAGCACCGGGCATCTATAATTATATCGTTGAAGGAACGGATGGTGTTTGTACAAACAGTGATACCGTTACAGTTGAAGTGTTTGATTTACCAACAGTAAATGCAAATATTGAATCAGCGGCCTTCTGCGAAGGAGGTTCAGTGCAGTTAGATGTACCGACAACAGTAACCATCGGTGAAAACGATGTACAAAGTACTACAACCGGTTATCCTTCTGCTTATGGCGCCTTCTATTGGGGTTATCGTATGCAGAATATGATCCTTGCCAGTGAGTTATTGGCTAATGGATTTTCTGCAGGTGCAATCAACGCTTTGTCATACAATATTGCCACACCAGCCGGTCAGACATTGACAGGCTATACCATCAAAATGGCAAATGTTGTCGCTGCTGATTTAAGTGCGGAGCAAACAGTTTCAACTGTTGTATACGGACCTGTGAACTATAATTCAATTGCAGGTTTGAATACACATACTTTCACCACTCCGTTTGTTTGGGATGGTGTTTCTAATGTGGTCATTGAAACCTGTTTTAATAATGGAAACTATACAACCAGCTCTGTCGGAAATATGGATAATACTTCCTTTGTTTCCAGTCGCTGGTTGAATCAGGATGCTGCCGGAGTTTGTCTTGCTGCTACAGGTAGCACTGCAAGTCAACGTCCACAAATGGTGCTCACACGTGCTCTTGCGGGTGTTAGTTATTCATGGTCTCCGGCTGCAGGTTTAAGTGCAACCAATATTCCTAATCCTATTGCTTCACCAACCGCTAGTACCAACTATGTGGTGACGGTAACTGATAACGTTACCGGTTGTACGAATACAGATACTGTATTTATTACTGTTACACCTCTTCCGGCTGCTCCTACTACCAATAATCCTATTTCACGTTGTGGCCCCGGTGATGTAACAGCTACTGCTACCGGTAGTGGTGGAACATTGTTCTGGACAGGTCCTAATGGTGGAAATGTACTTTCTTACACAGGTTCATTAACACAGTCTGTAACTGCTTCCGGTGCATTCGATGTACGTGAATTCCCTGCAAACATTGATACGACCGCCGTCGGTTTTAACCCGGTTGCTAACCCCGGTTCAATTCCGGTAGGTTACTTCCCAACAACCTCTCAGGGTATGTGGTTCCGTGTGAATAATACGGGTGGTACCATCATTAAGAGTGTGGATATCTATCCAAATGGTCCGATCGGAACTCCTTATGGTATTGCGATCATCGATTCATTGGGTAATACTATCGGTTCTGTTAGTGGTGTAACTACGGTTACATTACCTAACTATGAGACGATCGAATTGAATATCTATGTACCATATAGTACGATTCCTTATGCAATGCGTCCAACATCCAGTCCGAACCTTTCTGTTCATCAGGATGCGATTGTTCAGGGAACAGCTCCATGGCTAATTGCCGGTGATATGAATATTATCGGTTATGGTAATATGCCTCCTCTGGCTTCCTTCTTTGGTACAAATACCTTTGGTATGTTCTATAACTGGCAGGTAATGCATGGTTGCTTCGGAAATGAGGCTGTTGTAAACTATACAGTCAATCCTGCCCCAACATTGGCGATTACTCCTTCCGGTCCTACTACATTCTGTGGAAGTGGAGTTGTAACACTTGATGCCGGTGCAGCACCAACCGATCCGGGCTATGTAAACTTCTCCTGGGCTCCGGCTACAGGTTTAAGTGCGACAAACGTTGCGTCCGTTACTGCAACTGTCAATTCAACTACAACTTATACGGTTACTGCTGATGATGGAATTCCCGGTGGCTGTATCAATACAGCTTCAGTTACATTAACCGTGAATACTGCTCCATTCGCTTCAGTAGGTATAGTGCCTGACACAATTTGTACTACGTCACCTTATCAATTCAATGGTTCTGGAGGATCAGCCAGCTATAAGTATGTAGGTACTACTGAAAACCTCGGGCAAACTGCAGGATGGCCGTTCAACGGTGCAAATGCAGCGCAACGTATGCAATTGTTTGTAAGCGCTGCTGAACTGAATGCTGCGGGTGTCTTCGGACCTTCCTTCTTAAACAGCGTTGGTTTCAATGTGGTTTCTAAACTGAGTAATCAGCCTTATACTAACTTCACAGTATCTATTGATGAAGTGGTGGGCGGCTGTTTCGCAAGTACAACATATATCACTATCCCCGGTGGAAACACTGTTTATACCGGTAACTATTCTACTACATTGGGTTGGAACGATATCGTATTCCAAACGCCTTATGCATGGGATGGTGTAAGTGATATTGTGATTCAAACTTGTTTCACCAATGCTACGAACTCTTTATTTGATATCGTTTACACTTCTCAAACATTAGGATGTACCAGTACCAATGCCCTGAATGCAGCAGCTTGTGGCGCAGCTACCGGTGCATTGACTGATTTCCGTCCGAATATGCGTTTCCAGGGTGGATCAGTGAACTATAGCCGGTCACCTATTACTGAATTAAGCGCTTCGAATATTGCGAATCCGCTCTTTACACAATCACTGGGAGCAGGAAGCCGTCAATATGTATTGACTGTGACTGATCCTGTGTCAGGGTGTGTTGCAACGGATACTGCTAACTTCTATGTTAGCCCGACTCCGGTTACTCCTTCTATTGAGTTTGTTGGATTGGATACTACCATCTGTATTTCAGGAACGGTATCCTTCTCCTCCATCTTTGTGGACGGTTCATTGCAATGGCAATCTTCTGCTGATAATGTGAATTTCTTTGATGTTATCGGTCAAACCGCGAGTACCTATACTACAGGATTAATTACCGCTGATACCTATATCCGTTTGAAAGCTTTCTGCGCAGATTCAGCGTTTTCAAATGTGAAGTATGTGAAGGTGAATAACCCAACGATTCTTACAACTACCAATGACACCGTTTGTGGACAAGGTAATGTTTCACTGGCAGCTACTGCCAATCCGGGTTATTTCATCCGTTGGTATGCGGACAGCACTGCAGGAAACTATCTTGCTAATGGAAGTCCTTACAATACTTTCGTAACTCAAACAGATACCTTCTGGGTAGCTGCACTTGTAGATACGTTAGTAGGATCAGGTGGAGATACACTTACCACAACGTTTGCAGGTGGTAATGGTGCCAATGGTAACTTCTTTGATGTGAACGTGACCAGTCCTGTTACTTTAACCGGAATGCGTATCAATAATAATTCTGCAGGCGCAGTTTGTGAGGTGTGGTACAGAAGTGGTACGCACGTAGGTTTTGAGGGCTCAAGTGCCGGATGGACACAGATCTATAACGGACCTGTAGCTGCCGCACAAGGATATGTAACAGGACTTAACCTTCCGTTAAGCAATGGTGTTACTTCATTCTTTGTCTTCCTTCCTGCCGGTGGTATAACTTATACCAATGGTGTTAGCTTAGGTGCTGTATATACTTCTGATGCAAATCTTGCAATCCTGGAAGGTTACGGTACCGGTGGAACATTTGGATCAGGTCTGTTCGGAGGTATTCCAACAAGTACCCGTATCTGGAACGGTTCACTTATCTATTCTGTTCCGAATTGCGTTAGCGCTCGTGTTCCTGTTATTGCTGTTGTGAATCCTGCTCCTCCTGTGACTGTTACTCCATCTGCCGCTACCATCTGCGAAGGCAGTTCAGTAAACATCAACGTAACCGGTGGTTTGGGTGATTATACCAATTTCGATTGGGCTCCTGCTACAGGATTAGATGTTACTTCAGGTCCTGCCGTTGTTGCTACTCCATCTGTAACTACTTCGTATATCGTTACTGCAACAGGAAATATTAACGGATGTGAAACTTCTGATACAGCGGTGATCACAGTGAATCCTGCTCCTGTCATCTCTGTTTCTACTACAACACCAAATCTGTGTTCGGGAGATACTGCTCAGCTATCTGTAGTGGTGAGTTCTCCGGTAAGTGGAAACTATGCAGTGACCAGCATTCCTCATGCACCTAGTTTAGCACCTCTTACTCAAAGCGCTCCTGCTCTGGGTGATGAAGGAACACAGACTGTAGCCTTACCATTTACCTTCAACTTTGGCGGAACAAATTATACAGATGTTACTATTCACGCCAATGGTCAGATCCTCATGGGTGCAGGTAATCTTACTGCTCAATTCCAGTATACACCTCCTTCTATATTCTCAAATCTTGCTCCGAACAACTGGGTTGGATTCTGGGGTGACCTGAATAACTCAGTGGCCGGTTCGATTACCTATGATATCGTTGGTGCTGCACCAAACAGGAAACTGGTGGTGAAGTTCAATGCGGTTGATTTCTGGTCTGTAGATCCTGCTGTGACTTATCAGATTGAGCTTAATGAAACAAGTAACGTAGTCGATGTATTCCTTACCAGTATAAATACTATCAGTTTGAACACCCGTGCAGTTGGACTTGAAACCAATTCTCAGGGGTATGCTGCTCCGGGATATAATACCGGAACATGGACGGCTACAAATCAGGCCTTCCGTTTTGCTCCTCTTCAGGCTGCTACAATTAGTTGGTCAGGTCAGGGTATCATTGGTTCTACTACTACGGAAACTATTTCTGCAGTTCCAACATCAAGCGGTTACTATACTGTTGTAGTTACCAACCCGCTTACCGGTTGTACTAAAGCAGATTCAGTTCAAATCAACTTCGCTGCTCAACCTAGCCCGGTTATCGCGGATAATGATACTACCTTGTGTAACCCTGAATTCATTTACGTGAATGTGGTGGATACCGGTCTTTATGTAGGTGGATATCCTGCAGGTACTAACTTTACCTGGAGTGCTATCGGAGTTCCAATTCCTGATCTGGATTCTATCAGCTCAAGCTATGGTTCTTCTTATTCAGTTATCGTAACACTTCCTAACGGATGTTCTGCAAGTTCTGATACCGCTACTATCCTGACCAAGTCAGTGGCAGTAGTGGATGTCATTACTCCTGCAAGCTGTACCGGTGGTGGTTCTATCGCAGTACAAGTAACCAGCGGTTTACCAAATTATAACTACATCTGGTCAACTGACCTTGCTCAAACCAATATCATCAGCAACGTAACGAAGGCGAACAATCAGGATACACTCAGTAACCTGGGAGCCGGTACTTACTACTTGCAGGTATATGATGAAGCGGGAAGTCCTGCCTCATGTAACTCAGGCGTATTGACCTATGTTGTTACTGGATCCTCTCCAATCGTGATCGATTCAGTGATTGGAACAGATATCTCCTGTAACGGATTTGCTGATGGATCAGCCACCGTATTCTGGACCGGAGGAACTGCGCCATACAACATCCTGTGGAGCGATGGAAATACCAACGCTACCCGTGGTGTTACTGCCGCTGCTACATTAACGGTGATTGTATCGGATAACTCCGGTTGTGCAGATACATCAACTGTTACCATCAATGAGCCTGCATCAATTACCCTGACCCTTTCATCTACCAACGAAAGCGCCCCCGGTGCTAACGACGGTACAGCTTCTGTGGTAATAGCAGGTGGAACTCCCGGCTATGTCATTGAGTGGTACGATGCATTATTTACATTGATTGGTAGCGGTACTCCAATTACAGGTCTGACAGGTGGAACATATACCTGTGTGGTAACAGACACCAACGGTTGTCAAGGTTTTGATAACGTAGTAATCACGACCAACACCAACGCTATTCTTAACCTGACCATGTTGATTGAAGGCATGTATGATGGCGCAGGCGGATTGGTGCCGGCCTTACTGAATACAGGAGTAGGCGTTAGTCTGACAGAATGTGATACGATCCTGGTAGAAATCAGAGATCAGTTAACCCCCACCAATGTATTGGCTTCCGGAACAGCAGTACTTGGCACCAATGGCCAGGCGAGCTTTACTTTCCCGGCTGCCATTAATGGTGCTAACGGTTACATCGCGGTGTTCCATCGTAACGCCGTACAAACCTGGAGTGATTTGCTCACCTTCTCTGCTACAACGAACTACAACTTCACCACTGCGGCTACTCAGGCCTTCAGCTCCAATATGATTGAAGTGGATCCGGGTGTATTCGCGTTCTACAGTGGCGATATCGCTCCACAGGATGAAGTGGTGGATATTACCGATCAGGGCTATGTAGGAAATGATTTCTTGAACTTTGCTTCCGGCTATGTACCAACAGATGTATCGGGAGATGGAGTAGTGGATATCACTGACCAGGCGATTGTAGATAATAATATCTTAAACTTCGTTGGATCGATTCATCCGTAATTATAACAATTTGGGTATGAGGGAGTAATCCCTCATACCCTATTATTAGGGCACAAAAAAAATCTCTATGAAAAAAACTATTCTTATTTTGCTGATGCTATTTGCAGGAAAAATGGTCAGCGCACAAAACAATGCTTACGGTGACAACCAGAAAGAGGTGGAGCCGGGAGTGTTTGCCATCTACTCAGGTGATGTCAACCAGGACGGGACCATCGATATCAGTGACCAGGCAGATCTGGGCAATGACCTATCAAATTTCGCCTTTGGCTATGTATTAACTGACCTTAACGGAGATTCTGTGGTAGATATCTCGGATCAGGCTATCTTGGATAACAATTTGGTAAACTTTATTTCAGTAATTAGCCCTGCCAATGGAAACAGGATAATGAATACCAATACCAATACGCAAAAGGAAAACAACAGCCAAACTAACTAAAAGGAACTAATATAAAAACTAATATAACCACAATGAAAACAAAAATTACACTGCTCAAAATGCTGTTCTTTGTGCTATGCTGCACAATGTTCGGCAAAGCGGGCTTTGCACAAAACTCCGTGCAATTCCTGTTGACAAACGATGCGCAGGTTGCTCCAAATCAGTATGAGGTGGATTTGTACATTATCAGTACAGGTGCAGGCTCATTCGAATTGGCCAACCAACAGTTCAGCTTTACTTACAATAATGCTGCAAAAAATGGGGGAACGATGACAGCCGTATGGGTGCCAGCTTCGACTCAATTATCAAATCCGACTAATTTGCAGAATGCAATTAATACGGCAACAGCCGGTATTGTTCGTATTTCGGGTGCTGTACCGGCTCCGGCTTGCGGAACAGGGTCAATTATTCCAACTGCTCCCGGTGTTAGAGTGGGTAGAATGCGTCTGACTAACTCCATTCCATGGGCAGTTAGTCAGTTGAATTTTAATTTTAACTTGGCCACTACCTCAAATCCTAAAGTACAGGCCAACTATTATGATCCTGGAAATTGCCTTACCTTTATAATTTGTCCTATAGTGGGTGCTCCACCAAGTTGTGTAGGTGGAACTACTGTTCAGGTTACTACTGCTAACCCGGTCCTCAACGCTCCTTCTTGTACAGCTCCAACCTTGTCAGCTACTACTGTTTCTGCAACATGCGCAGGTGGTAATGACGGTTCTGTTGACCTGACTATTACAGGCGGTAACCCAACTCCTTTATCTATTTTCTGGAGTAATGGTGCATCTACTGAAGATATCAGCGGTTTAACTGCAGGTGTTTATGAAGTAACTGTAACAACAGATGGTGGTGGCTGTACTGCCAATGCATCTTTTACGGTTCTTGATGGCGCTGCAAACGTTACTTATTATGCTGATGGTGATGGTGACACTTATGGTAATCCTCTGATCAGCCAGGTTTCTTGTACCGGTGCTCCTGTAGGATATGTATTGAGTAATACGGATTGTGATGATGCTAATCCTGCTATCAACCCCGGCGCTGCTGAAATCTGTAACAGTTTAGATGACGATTGCGACGGACAAACTGACGAAGGTTTGACTTTCTCTACATGGTATGCAGATGCTGACGGTGACAGTTACGGTGATCCTTTGGTTACTTTGGTTGCTTGTGCTCAGCCTTTAGGTTATGTTTCTTTTGACAGTGATTGTGATGATAATAATATCGCCATCAACCCCGGTGCTGCCGAGGTATGTGATTTAGTAGATAACGATTGCGATGGTCTGACAGACGAAGGTGTTCAGAATTCTTACTATACAGATTTTGATGGTGATAATTTCGGTACAGGTGTGGCTATCCTTGCTTGTACTCAGCCTATCGGTACTGCTACCAATGACTTAGATTGCGATGATAATAATGCAGCCATCAACCCAAATGCGGTTGAACTTTGTAACAATCTGGATGATGATTGCGATGGAAACATTGACGAAGGTTTAACTTTCATCACTTACTATGCTGATGTAGACGGTGATTCCTTTGGAGATCCTGCTTCCTCAGTTTCTGCATGTACGCCTCCTTCCGGTTATGTAACCAACAACCAGGATTGTAATGATAATGACCTTGCTATCAATCCGCTTGCAATTGAAGTTTGTGACGGTATAGATAATAACTGTAACGGTACTGCTGATGAAGGTTTACTTTCAACCTACTATGCTGACGGTGACGGTGACGGTTACGGTGCCGGTGCTGCTATCTTAGCCTGTACACAGCCTGCCAACACTTCAACAACTGATAACGATTGTGACGATACTAACAACGCCATCAATCCGGGTGCTCTTGAAGTTTGTAACGGTATCGATGACGATTGCGATGGTACTGCTGATGATGGTCTGACTTTCTTAACTTACTATGTAGATGCTGACGTTGACGGTTTCGGAGATGCAAGTGCTACTGGTGTTTCTTCTTGTAACCCAATTGCCGGTTCTGTAACTAACAACGGTGACTGTAACGATGCTGACAATGCGATCTTCCCTGGTGCTACAGAAATCTGTAACAGCATTGATGATGATTGCGACGGTTCAACTGACGAAGGTTTAACTTTCACAAACTACTACTCTGACCTTGACTTGGATACTTATGGTAGTGCCTTGTTAGGTAGCTTCTGCTCACAGCCTTTGGGTTCTGTAGCAGTGGGTGGTGATTGTGATGATAACAACAGTGCTGTTAATCCCGGTGCTCTTGAAGTTTGTAACAACGTAGATGATGACTGTAACGGTTTAACCGATGATGGTCTGACTTTCGTTACTTACTTTGCAGATGGTGACAATGATACTTATGGTAATCCATTGGTTTCTCAATCAACTTGTAACGGTGCTCCTGTTGGTTATGTAGTGGACAACACAGATTGTAATGATACAAACCCTGCTGTTAATCCTGCTGCAACTGAAGTTTGTAACGGTATTGATGATGATTGCGATGGATCTACAGACGAAGGTTTAACTTTCGCGAACTACTATGCTGACGGTGATGGTGACCTTTATGGAGGTACATTCCTTGGTAACCTTTGTGCTCAGCCGCTTGGTTCAGTAACTGTAAGTGGTGACTGTGATGACAACAATATTGCTGTTAATCCAGGTGCTCTTGAAGTTTGTAACGGTGTGGATGACGATTGTAACGGTTTAACCGACGATGGTCTGACTTTCCTTACTTACTATGCTGATGCTGACGGTGACGGTTTCGGAGATGCAACAGCTACAGGAGTTTCTTCTTGTAACCCCATCTTCGGTTCTGTAACTAACAATACTGACTGTAACGATGGTTCAAACGCTATTTTCCCTGGTGCTCCTGAGCAGTGTAATGGTATAGATGATGATTGCGATGGTCAAACTGACGAAGGCGTAGTTGTATCTACATGGTACCAGGATGCTGACGGTGATACTTATGGTAACCCTGCAGTATCTCAAAGCAATTGCGCTCAGCCAGTAGGTTATGTATTGAATAACACAGATTGTGACGATACCAATGGCGCGGTTAATCCCGGTGCTCTTGAAGTTTGTAACTCCATCGATGATGATTGCGACGGTTCAACTGACGAAGGTGTAACTTCTACATTCTATGCTGATGCTGACGGTGATTCTTATGGTAATGCATTGGTTTCAGTTCAGGCTTGTGTTGCTCCTGTAGGTTATGTTGCTGATGCAACTGATTGTGATGACACCAATGGTGCTATCAATCCGGGTGCTACTGAGGTTTGTAACAGTATTGATGATGATTGCGACGGACAAACTGACGAAGGTTTGACTTTCTCTAACTACTATGTTGATGCTGACAATGACTCTTATGGAGATGCCGGTTCACTTCCAACTGTAGCTTGTGCTCAGCCTGTTGGTTATGTTTTAGATAATACAGATTGTAACGACGGAAACGGTGCTATCAATCCTGGTGCTACTGAAGTTTGTGACCTTGTTGATAACGATTGCGATGGTTTAACCGACGAAGGTGTTCAGTCTACTTTCTATGCTGATGCTGATGGTGATAACTATGGTGATTTAAATGCTCCGATTGCTGCATGTTCTGCTCCTTTAGGATATGTTTCTGATAACACAGATTGTAACGACGGAAACGCTGCTGTCAATCCCGGTGCTACTGAAGTATGTGATCTTGTTGATAATGATTGCGATGGTTTAACTGACGAAGGTGTTGTGAACACTTACTATGCTGATGCTGACGGTGACACTTATGGTGACCCTGCAGTAACTGCTAACGGTTGCTCTGCTCCTGTTGGTTATGTAAGTAACAACGGTGATTGTGATGATACCAATGGTGCTATCAACCCCGGTGCTGCTGAATTATGTAACAACATCGATGATGATTGTAACGGTTTAACTGATGATGGTTTACCAACTTTCACATATTATGCTGATGCAGACGGTGACACTTATGGTAATGCTTCTTCAAGCATCACTACTTGTGTAGCGATTACTCCCGGTGGTTATGTATTGAATGCTCTTGATTGCGACGATAACAATGGTGCCGTTAATCCCGGTGCTACTGAGATCTGTGCTAACCTGATCGATGATAACTGCGACGGAAACATTGACGAAGGTTGTGGTTGTGTGAATCCTCCAACTGCTAACGCCGGTTCAGATGTAACTATCTGTGCAGGTCAATCAACTACCTTAAACGGTTCTATCGGTGGTGGAGCTACTAATGGTACATGGTCAACTGCAGGTGATGGTTCATTCTCACCAAGTGCTACTGTATTGAATGCTACCTATACTCCGGGTCCTGCTGATATCTTAGCCGGTTCTGTTGTATTAACATTAACTACTGATGCTCCAACCAACTGTACTCCGGCTTCCAGCTTCATTACAGTAACTATTCAGGATCTTCCACCATCACCGGGTGCTATCTCTGGCCCTGCTGCATTGTGTAATCCTTTCAACCAAACTGTAACGTATAGTGTTGCTGCAGTTCCCGGTGCTACTTCTTATACCTGGTCAGTTCCTGCAGGTACTACTCTTCTCTTCGGACAAGGTACTACCAGCATCACTGTTACCTGGCCGTTCAGCAATATCCACAATGGAGTTGTTGGTCAGGTTTGTGTAACTGCTAACAATAGCAATAGCTGTGGTAGCGGAACTCCAAGTTGTTTGGGTATCTCTGTTCAGTTAACTACTCCTGTAACACCTCCTTCTATCTCCGGTTCTGCTAAGGCTTGTCCCGGCGAAACTATTACTTACTCTGTAGCTCTTGTAGCTCGTGCTGATAACTATGTATGGTCAGTTCCTGCCGGTGCATCAGTTGTAAGTGGTCAAAACACCAACGTAATTCAGGTACAATACAGTGCCGGATTTACAGGTGGTCCTATCAGCGTAATTGCAACCAATGCTTGCGGATCTTCTCCTGCACGTACTCGTAACATCAGCCTCAACATCCTTCCTGCTTCAACTGCAATCAGTGGTCAGTCTACAGGAGTTTGCGGTGCAACAGGTGTAGCATATTCTGCTAATCCGGTTGTAGGTGCTCTCAGTTACTTGTGGAATGTTCCATCAGGTGCTACTATCATGAGTGGTCAGGGTACTGCTTCAATTACTGTTGACTTCAGCGGTTCTTATGGCGGTGGCTCAATGACTGTTATTGCTCAGAATGGTTGTGGTAACGGTGCAGCTCGTGCACTTACAGTATTGGGTGCTCCTGGTCAGGCTTCGCCGATCACTGGTCCTACAGCGTTATGTGCTAATCAGAATTATAACTACGGTGTTGCTACTGTAGCCGGTGCTGCAACTTACACCTGGACTGTTCCTTCCGGATTTATTATCCTTTCCGGTCAGGGTACTAAAGATATCGTTGTGAAAGCCGGTGCTAATCCTGCCGGTAGCTTATCGATCTCTGTTCGTGCATCTAATGCATGTGGAACAGGTCCGATTCGCAGCCTCAATGGAATCAGCATTACACTGTGCCCACGTATTGGTGATGCAGCTGCAATGAATATCTCAGCTTATCCAAATCCTGTAAGTGATCTTCTGAATGTAAGCTTCAATAGCGATAAGAATCAAGATGTTCTTGTTACTATGATGGATGCTGCCGGTCGCGTAGTTCTTAATGAGAACCGCAACGCTGACGAAGGTGCTAACAAATTGGAATTCTCTGTAAAAGGAATGGCTGCCGGAATCTACACTATGCAGTTCCGCACCAATGATACAGTACAGAAAATCCGTATCGTAGTTGAATAATCTCCTCTGAGGTTATTAACCCGATAATAATTAAAACGGCGCCCCGATCCACTCTGGATCGGGGCGCCGTCTTTTGACTAACTCCCGAACGCGGCAACTGTGTCCTGTCGCGACTGCTATAGGATGTCACCCCGAGCACCCTTGTGCGCCTCCGGGATCAAGCTCTCGAAAGCGGTGACAGTATCCGGTAGCGACTGCATTAAGAAGTCTCAACCCCTTTTTCGTAAAATTCGCGTTTCGTATATCTGTAAAATTTCGTATTTCGTATTTCGTATATCTGTAAAATTTCGTATTATCGTATTTCGTATTTTCGTAATATTTCGTATTTCGTATTTCGTATTTCGTAATATTTCGTATTTCATACTCCGTATTTCGTATTCCACTATTTTTACGCCATGCCCGAAAAACTCAATCTACCTTTGCTTGAGGTGGATAACTTATCTGTCTCCTTCGGCACAGGTGAACATTTTTTTAAAGCCGTTGATAATGTTTCCTTCCGTATACTTCCGGGTGAAACCTTGGGAATCGTCGGGGAGTCGGGATCCGGTAAGTCGGTGACCTCTTTATCTTTAATGCAGCTTATTGCTCAACCTGCCGGTAGAATTGAAAGCGGGACGGCTCGTATTCAAACCAAAAATCATGGTACTGTTGATCTCCTGAGCTTGTCTCAAAAGGAAATCAGGAAATTCCGTGGCAATGATATCGCTATGATTTTTCAGGAACCGATGACTTCGTTAAATCCGGTCTTTACCTGCGGGCATCAGGTGGCGGAAGCTTTAAAACTTCATAAAAATTTATCCGGTCGTGCGGCAAGAGAAGAAACTATTCATCTCTTCGAAAAAGTGAAGCTCCCAAGGCCGGCAGAAATGTTCGATGCCTATCCGCATCAGATCTCCGGTGGCCAAAAGCAGCGCGTCATGATTGCCATGGCGATTTCCTGTCAGCCGCGTATCCTCATCGCTGATGAACCTACTACTGCTCTCGATGTAACCGTTCAGGCTACGATTCTTGATCTCCTGAAAGAACTGCAGGAAGAAACCGGAATGGGAATGATCTTTATTACCCATGACCTTGGGGTGATTTCCCGAATTGCCAATGAGGTGGTGGTAATGTATAAAGGAAAGTCGGTAGAGAAAACGGATGTGAAGAGTATCTTCCATCACCCGAAACATCCCTATACCAAAGGATTGCTGGCCTGTAGACCTGCAAACAATACCGGATTAAAACGGTTGCCCGTTATCAGTGATTTTATGGTGGCAGATGATAGCGGAAACTATTCGGAGACCGGAAGGAGTATTGAAGAGATCATTGCGCAACTGAAGGTGAATGAAGCTTCGGCCCCCAAAAAAGTACAGGAGCAGAAAAGTACTACACCCTTATTGAGTGTTCAGCAATTGCAAACCTATTTCCCTTTGAAGAAAAGCTTCTTTGGAAAGCCGAGGGGCGAGGTGAAAGCCGTAGATACCGTAAGTTTTGAGGTGTTTCCCGGCGAAACCCTCGGACTGGTAGGCGAATCAGGTTGTGGTAAAACCACATTGGGTAGAAGTATTCTGCGTCTCATTGAACCCACCGGTGGAAGTATTCTTTACCGTGGTGATGATATCCGTTCTTTTGAAAAAACGAAACTGAGAGCATTTCGCAAACAAATGCAACTCATTTTTCAGGATCCCTATTCTTCGCTCAATCCCCGCCTCACCGCCGGCGCTGCTATTCGTGAGCCCATGTATGTGCACGGACTCTACAAAGACGACAAGGAACGAAAGGAGATGGTGATGCAGTTGTTGAAAAAAGTGGGACTAAAAGAGGAACATTATTTTCGATACCCGCATCAATTTTCCGGTGGACAACGTCAACGGATCTGTATCGCGCGCGCCTTGTCGCTGAATCCGGAGTTCGTGATATGCGATGAGTCTGTTTCAGCCCTGGATGTCTCCGTACAGGCGCAGGTGTTAAACTTGTTGAATGAACTGAAGGAAGAGCAGGGCTTAACGTATATTTTTATTTCACATGACCTGTCTGTTGTACGTTTTATGAGTGATCGTATCATGGTGATGAACAAAGGACGTATCGAAGAATTGGGTGATGCAGATGAAGTCTATCTTCATCCCAAATCCGACTATACCCGCAAACTCATCGAAGCCATTCCGCATTGACATGGATGAAGTACAAGCCCATAAGAAAATCTATACTGCGGAAATGGCCTGGCAGAAGATCTGTAAATGGTGTGCATTTCAGGAGCGAAGTCAACAGGATGTACGGGATAAACTTTATGATTATGGATTGCATAGTAAAGATGTTGAGCTGCTCATATCGCGTCTCATTTTAGAGAATTTTCTCAATGAAGAACGTTTCGCGATCACTTTCGCCGGTGGAAAATTTCGTCAGCTGGGATGGGGAAAAGTAAAGATAAAATTAGCGCTAAAGCAAAAAAAAGTTTCTGAATACTGTATTCGTAAAGCCCTGTCCGTTATTAACGCTACCGACTATACGAAACAACTTGAAAAAGTCATTGCTAAGCGGAGCAGGGAAGAGAAGGAAAAGCATCCGCTGAAACGCAAGCATAAAATTGCGCAGTATGCCATCTCCCGCGGCTTCGAATCCGACATCGTCTGGGATTACCTTAGGGAATAGCATATATTGGGGCGTCAAAATTTATAGGGGAACGCTGATCCCGTAAACGGGATACGCGGATTTTTTAGGATGGGCGCGGATTTTTTTGATGGGTGGAGAATGAATTGATCCCGATGTCATCATTGGAGTTTGTTGGGATGTGGGAGGTGCTTACCCGATCTCTTTCCCTTTTTAGTATCTTTGTGCCATTATGATTATAGAGCAATTAAAAGAACTTTCCGAACGTGTCGATGCTCTGAGGAGGCATCTTTGACGTCGATAACCGACTACAGCAAATAGCTCAGGAAGAACAGCTTACACATGCTCCCGATTTTTGGGATGACCCGAAAAGAGCAGAACAGATTCTTAAAAAAATCAACCTTAAGAAGGACTGGACCAACGCTTTTCTCAAAGTCAAAAGCACACTGGACGACCTTTCCGTTCTTTTTGAATTCCAGAAAGCCGGTGAAGCGACCGAGCAGGAAGTGGATAGCCAGTATGCCGAAACCGTCAAGGTGATCGAAGATCTCGAATTTAAAAATATGCTGAGTGGCGAGGAAGATCGTCTCAGTGCAGTGTTGACGATTAATTCAGGTGCCGGTGGAACCGAAAGTCAGGATTGGGCCTCCATGCTGTTGAGAATGTATTTACGCTGGGCAGAACGTCATGGTTATAAAGTAACCGAGATTGATTATCAGGATGGCGATGGTGCGGGAATAAAATCTGCAACGTATGAAATCGAAGGGGATTATGCTTTTGGATATCTTAAAAGTGAAAATGGCGTTCATCGTCTCGTTCGCATTTCTCCCTTTGATTCTAACGCTCGCCGCCATACATCTTTTGCATCGGTGTATGCGTATCCTATGATTGATGATGACATCAATATTGAAATCAAGGATGCGGATATCAGTATCCAAACCTCCCGCTCTGGAGGGGCCGGTGGTCAGAATGTAAATAAAGTAGAAACCAAAGTGCAGCTTACGCATCATCCGACCGGAATCGTGGTGGTTTGTCAGGTAGAGCGGACGCAGGGTGGCAACAAAGACAGAGCAATGAAAATGCTGAAGTCGCAACTTTACGAGTTAGAGATCAGGAAACGTAACGAAGCGAAAGCAGTAACAGAAAGCAATAAAAAGAAAATAGAGTGGGGTAGCCAGATCAGTAGTTATGTCCTGCATCCCTATAAATTGGTAAAGGATAACCGCACCGACTACGAAACCTCCGATACCCAGGCCGTCCTCGACGGTGAAATCGACGAATTCATAAAAGCGTATCTCATGGAATACGCCGGTGAACCGAAGGAAATCGCGTAAAATAACCACTAAGACACTTAGGACACTAAGAGCACTAAGAGCACTAAGATGATTACTCAAAAGTATATTAATGATCTTTCATATAAGATTGTGGCTTGTGCAATTGAAGTACATTCGGAATTAGGTCCCGGTTTATTGGAGTCAATTTATCATCAGTGCCTCTTTGATGAGCTTGAATCAAGAGGGTTGGAAGTTTGGTCCAAAGTGCGCGTGCCGGTAAGTTATAAAGGAAAGGACCTGGGGCAAGTACTTGAGTTGGATTTATTAGTAGAGCATTTGATTGTCGTTGAAATTAAAGCAACAGAAACAATACATCCTGTATTTAAAGCACAGTTGCTTTCCTATCTTAAATTAACACAGAAACCCAAAGGACTTCTTATCAATTTTCATACTGATAATATAACAAAGGTTCTTGTCCAATTAGTAACTGAAGAATTTGCAAAACTCCCAAAATAAATAAGTTGGCCTTAGTGTCCTAAGTGACCTTTGTGCCTTAGTGGTAACCCCCGAAGAATATTATGTCAGACTACAGAATTGAAAAGGATACGATGGGTACGGTGCAGGTGCCGGCCAACGTATATTGGGGCGCGCAAACACAGCGCTCTATTGAGAATTTTAAAATCGCTCAGGACATCAACAAGATGCCCAAAGAAATTATCCGGGCCTTCGCTTATCTGAAGAAGGCTGCTGCTATCACCAATAGGGAAGCCGGTGTATTGCCGCAGGAGAAATGTGAGCTCATCGGACGCATCTGCGATGAAATCCTCGAGGGAAAACTCGACGATCAGTTTCCCTTGGTAGTCTGGCAAACCGGTTCGGGCACGCAGAGCAATATGAATGTAAATGAAGTCATCGCCTATCGTGCGCATGTGGTAAATGGTGGAAGTCTGCTCGATGAAAAGAAAGCAGTTCATCCGAATGATGATGTCAATAAGTCCCAATCTTCCAATGATACTTTTCCTACCGCTATGCACATTGCCGCATACAAAGCATTGGTGGAGGTAACGATACCGGGTATCCGAAAATTACGGGACACCTTAGCGGCAAAGGCGAAGGAGTTTATGCACGTGGTGAAAATTGGCCGTACTCATCTGATGGATGCCACACCGCTCACTCTCGGACAGGAAATCAGCGGATACGTATCTCAACTTGATCATGGTTTACGTGCTATCAATCATACCTTGCCTCATCTGGCCGAATTGGCATTGGGTGGAACAGCAGTCGGTACCGGAATCAATACACCGAAAGGATATTCAGAGAATGTGGCAATGAATATTGCCAAGCTGACGGGTTTACCTTTCATCACGGCGGAAAATAAGTTCGAAGCATTGGCAGCACACGATGCCATAGTGGAAGCGCATGGTGCTTTAAAAACAGTAGCCGTTAGTATGATGAAAATCGGGAATGATATTCGTCTCCTGGCTTCCGGTCCGCGTTGTGGCATTGGTGAACTCTTTATTCCCGACAATGAGCCGGGATCATCCATCATGCCCGGTAAAGTAAATCCCACACAATGCGAGGCAATGACTATGGTGGCTGCACAGGTATTGGGCAATGATGTTGCGATCAATATCGGTGGTGCAACAGGACACTTTGAATTGAATGTCTTCAAGCCGGTGATGATTTATAATTTCCTGCATTCCGCACGATTGATTGGAGATGTTTGTGTTTCCTTCAATGATAAATGTGCTGTGGGTATTGCACCGATAAAGGAAAACATTGATCGTAACCTTCACAATTCATTGATGCTGGTAACGGCACTCAATACACATATCGGTTATTATAAAGCAGCGGAAATCGCACAAACCGCCCACCGTGACGGAGGAACATTAAAAGAAACCGCCATAAAACTCGGTTACCTCACCGCCGAACAATTCGACGAATGGGTCAACCCGCTGGATATGGTTGGAGACCTGCCGGAATAATCACTGCGCCCGCTGCGAAACCGTTGCGCCCGCTGCGTTTAAAAAAAGTTTGAATGATAAATTACTATTAATATGGCTGCTACTATCATCCGAAATGCCCGCATCGTCAACGAAGGAGTTACTCTCGATGGCGATATCCTGATTAAAGATAACCGCATCGAAAAAGTAGGAGGGGAGATCTCTGTTCCAGGACGTCTGCAGGAGATAGATGCGAAAGGCAATTATTTAATTCCGGGTGCTATTGATGATCAGGTACATTTTCGGGAACCGGGTTTGACACATAAAGGTGAGATTTATACAGAAGCGCGAGCCGCTGTTGCAGGAGGGATCACTTCGTACATGGAAATGCCCAACACTGTTCCACAAGCAACTACGCAGGCATTACTGGAAGAAAAATACCAAAGAGCTGCTCAATGTTCTTTAGCGAATTACTCCTTTTTCATGGGAACAACGAATCATAATCTCGAAGAGGTTTTAAAAACAGATGCACAAAATGTCTGCGGTATAAAGATCTTTATGGGTTCAAGTACCGGTGATATGCTGGTGGATAATGCTTCCATACTGGAGTCTGTTTTCTCCAGGGCACCAACGTTAATAGCTACGCATTGCGAAGATGAAGCAACCATCAGGGCCAATACTCAAGCTGCGCAACAAACGTATGGGGAGATGGTTCCCCCCTCACAGCATCCTATCATACGTAGTGAAGAAGCCTGTTGGAAATCTTCTTCCTTCGCAGTAGAATTGGCAAAAAAGCATGGTACCCGTCTGCATATCCTGCACATTTCCACCGCGAAGGAAACGGAACTGTTCAGAAATGATATTCCGCTAGAGCAAAAATTGATTACGGCAGAAGCCTGTATTCATCATCTCTGGTTTACGGATCAGGATTATTTAACAAAAGGGAATCTGATTAAGTGGAATCCTGCAGTGAAAAAAGCCTCCGACAGAGAGGAAATCCGAAGGGCCGTATTGGATAACCGTATCGACGTGATTGCTACCGATCATGCTCCACATACAAAGGAAGAGAAATCACAATCTTATTTTAAATGCCCTTCCGGAGGTCCGTTGGTACAACATGCGGTGGTGGCTATGTTAGATGGGGTGCACGAAGGATGGATCAGTCTGGAGAAAGTAGTAGAGAAAATGTCACATGCACCCGCGACACTTTTTCGCATTAAAGACCGGGGTTATATACGCGAAGGATATTTTGCAGACCTTGTGTTGGTAGATATGAATAATCCCTGGACCGTTGAACCGGCAAACATTCTCTATAAATGCGGATGGTCACCCTTTGAAGGTCATCGTTTTAAATCAAAAATTTTACAGACCTTCGTGAATGGCCATTTGGTTTATGACAATGGTCGCATAGATGAAAGTAAAATTGGTTCCCGTTTATTTTTTCAACGTTAGAAGGACATGAAGTTCAGAACATATTTGCTGCTGTCATTTTTGATCCTAATAACCGCTTGCAGTAAGCCGGAAGTGACCGTTCCTGCAGACGTAATTCCGCGCGATTCCATGATTGTGGTCCTGGCAGATATTCATTTGATCGAGGCCACTATTCAACTAAAAGGCCTGGGAAGAAATGATACTTTGAAAGCGGAAGCCTACGGTCGCTATCGGTATGTTTTTAACAAGCATAAAATATCTTCCACTCAATTTCGCAAAAGCCTCGAATACTACCGTTCAGAACCCGAATATTTTCACAAGATGTACGAAGAAGTCATCACGCGCCTAAGCGTAGAGCAAGCTAAAAGCAATAAGCCGTAAAACCTTCAATCTTTGCTGCGATAGTCCCCCTCCCAAAATAATTTATTTACACTCGAATTTGAACAACTTTTTCATCCCTTGGTCATTTTCATGATTCCGCTCTTTTCTTTATAAACTTCCGATGATGCATATATAATTTTCAATACATTAATATTTTAGAGAGAACGCTGATGACGCTGATTTTTAAGATTTTCGCTGATTCAACATCACAAGTCTAGCCTTAATTGATATCCTTTCGTATTTTGTACTTTCGTATTTCTCTCTATCGTCTTTTCGTATTTCACTCTTTAGTATTTCGTATTTCGTACTTTCGTATTATTCGCGGTTTCGTATTATTCGCGGTTTCGTAAAATTCGTAATTCGTATATTCGTATCCCGGTAGTGTGAAAAGAAAGAGGAGGGTTCTCCTCTTTCTTTTCACACTACCGGGTAGATTCGTATTTCGTAACCCCGCCTTAAGTTTTTATTTAAGATAAGTTTGAAGGAAATCAAAGAAGACTCTATTCCACAAAATACTATTCTGCGGCTTCAACACATGATGTCCTTCATCCGGAAAGTAAAGAAACCGGCTGGGTACTTTTTGTAATTGCGCGGCTGTAAAAGCTTCCATGCCCTGATTCAACGGTACACGAAAATCTTTCTCGTTATGAATGACTAATATGGGTGTATCCCAGTTTTGAACAAATTTATGAGGGGAGAAGGTATCGAAACTTTTTGGTTTTGGATTGTCCCAGTAGTTGCCATCCATGTCATGGTGTGCAAAGAAGATTTCTTCTGTTGCTGCATACTCCGACTCCAGGTTAAAAACTCCGCAGTGTGAAATGAAGGCTTTAAAACGCTTATTGTGATGTCCGGCTAACCAATAAACAGAGTAACCGCCGAAGCTGGCACCGACAGCACCAAGTCTGTTTTTATCTACATAATTTTCTTTGCTTACATCATCGATCGCAGAAAGCAAATCGTTCATCGCTTGTCCGCCCCAGTCACCGGCAATCTGATCATTCCACTCTTCTCCAAACGACGGTAACCCGCGACGGTTAGGTGCCACAACAATATAGCCTTGCGCGGCAATGAGACTGAAATTCCAACGGTAACTGAAAGTCTGGCTCACGACACTCTGTGGTCCGCCCTGACAATAGAGCAGAGTCGGATATTTTTTCGCCGGATCAAAATCGGGTGGATATATCACCCATACGAGCATCTCTTTTCCGTCGGTAGTTTTCACCATGCGTTTGGCGACTGTACTTTTCTTTATCGGACCCCATGAGTTTGCATTTGAATTGGTGATCATGGTAGCATCTCCGGTCTGTGGGTTGATATTGTATAATTCAGACGGCATAGTCATGTCGGTACGGCTGGCAATAATTTTTAATGATTTGCCGGTTCCTGCTACAGTGATTTCATTGTAGTCCGCTTGTGCAGTTGTTACTTGCCGCAAAGGCATCGCACTCTTCAGGAAGGAGTCGTAGATAAAAATTTGTTTCGTAGCATTCTTCGCCGCGGTGAGTACGATGATTCTGCTATCGTCACTCCAGGCAAGATTGTCAACGGAATAATCAAACGTAGGAAGGAGTTCTGTTTTCTGTTTGGTATCAAATGTATATTGAAAAAGACGATTGCGATCACTTTCGTAGCCCGCTTGTTCCATGCTCAGCCATAGTAATTTCTTGCTGTCGGGTGACCAGCAAGGATCATTGTCATAACCGTTCATGCCCTCGGTAAGATTCGAGGTGGTTCCGCTCAGAAGGTCATAGAGATAAATATCAGTATTAGTGCTTACTGCCGCATCGGTTCCGTTGAGTTTCTTGCAGGTATAGGCCAACTTCTTCCCATCCGGTGAAAACATCACCTGCTCATCACCGCCGAAAGGACCGGTAGGGGCATCCCAGCGTTCTCCGGGCATAATGTCCACACCTTGTCCAACGGTACCATTGGAGTAAGTAGCAATGAAAAGATGACTGTACGCGTAATCGTGCCAGGCATTCCAATGTTTAAACATCAGTCCGTCAATGATACGTGCACCATCTGCTTTAGGAAGGTCAGGAT
Organism: Bacteroidota bacterium; assembly: GCA_016713925.1. Lineage (NCBI taxonomy): Bacteria > Pseudomonadati > Bacteroidota > Bacteroidota bacterium. The sequence goes on along the minus strand of JADJOH010000002.1, from coordinate 766,246 downwards.
AAATTTCGCTGGGCTTTTTATCCAGTTTGACATCGGCACTGTACCATATATGAGATAACGTTTTCGAATATCCGAAATTACTGATTCCTCCTGCAATAGAAGTGACTTGTAATGGAATGCTTCCATCCGGGTTCACCTCCCATAACTGGGTGTCTCCGTTCTTATCGGCCATCAGAAAACCAATTTTTTTTCCGTCCGGGCGCCAGCGGGCGCTACCTTCATCAGCTGCAGATTTTGCTAACGGTACCGGAGTACCGCCATTTACAGGAATCAGGAAAATGTCGCTTTGCCCTTTATTCGCAGCGATGTCAAAGGTTCGTACATTATAGATGACCGTTTTTCCATCAGGGGAAATTCGTGGATCAGCGACACGGGCTAATTTAACCAGTGCTTCCGGAGTAAGGGTCTGGGCCGAAAGGCTAACCACACTACTGAATAGTAATACAATTGCAGCAAGATTTTTCATGAATGAAGTAATTATTTGATTCAAAAATAGCAGAATATTCGATATCTCCATCATTCGCAGAAATTCAACCGGATGTCTCTAATATACACCTGCCCCGCAAAAGCGACGCAATCAAGCCCTATGGGTTCGTCATTATTATACCCTCACGAATACAAATCGCCAACAACTCCGTAGGAGCGAAATAATTATAGCCTAATGTAAACGAATCGCCAACAGCTCCGTAGGAGCGAAATAATTATAGCCTAATTTAAACGAATCGCCAACAGCTCCGTAGGAGCGAAATAATTATAGCCTAATGTAAACGAATCGCCGACAGCTCCGTAGGAGCGAAATAATTATAGCCTAATGTAAACGAATCGCCAACAGCTCCGTAGGAGCGAAATAAATATAGCCTGATGTAAACGCATCGCAAACAGCTCCGTAGGAGCGAAATAATTATAGCCTAATTTAAACGAATCGTCGACAGCTCCGTAGGAGCGACATTATTCTAGGACATAATTATTGGCAACCTAAACTTACATTAAAACGAAAGGACAATAATTTGAATTCCATCCGCCATCGAAAAATTAAAATAAAAATATTCCTTATAACTTCAATTTCTTAAAAACCGTATCTCGGTCCAATTCCACTACCATTCCGGGTTCAGGATTTTCCATCGTTAAATCTTCAATTTTCCAGCGGACTAATCTTAATGTCGGAAAACCAACTGCGGCTGTCATCTTCCGCACTTGTCTGTTTTTTCCCTCTGTAATGGTAAGTTCTAACCAGGAGTCAGGTACCGTCTTTCGAAAACGTATGGGCGGGTTTCTTTCGGGTAATTCCGGTGGAGGAATAATTTTGGCTTTTGCCGGTGCCGTAAAATGTTCCCTGCCATCTATGCTGATACTAACGCCATCGCATAGCTTATCAATGGCTTCCTGCGTAATCGTCCCTTCCACTTGTATGAGGTAGGTGCGGTGATGTTTAAAACGCGGATGGAGCAATCGCTTGTTGATTGCAGTATCGTTCGTCAACAATAAAAGCCCTTCGCTATCTGCATCCAAACGACCTACAGGATACACATCCTTTGGAAAATCATGAAGCGTACCTAATCCGGGCTTCTCTCCATCCGGTTTGAATTGAGAGTGCACGCCGAAGGGTTTGTAGATGAGAAAGTAGTCCATGAATCAGTATAAAGTTTTATCGCTACAGTCGAGAAGGAATATTTACGATGCAAACGATTGTATAATGGTAAACGCGAATTAATATTCAATTTTTATTTCAGCCCTGCGGTTCATCGTTCTTCCTGATGAAGTAGCATTATCTCCGGCAGGATTTCCATCTCCCATTCCTTTTGTGCTGATGCGGCTTTCAGCAATTCCTTTCTTGATGAGATACGCCTTTAATGCGTCGGCACGTTGTTGTGAAAGTGTTTCGTTCCTTAATTTATCGCCGGTATTATCTGCATGTCCGATGATCTCCGCCTTATAGTTCGGATAAGTGTTCATTGTCTTCGCTACATTGTCCAGCATTTTGAAATAGCCGGAGCGAATGTTTGCACTGCCGGTTTCAAATAATACCGGTTTAAGTTCATTTGCGGCTAACGTTGTTCCGGCGCCCGCAATTTCCGGACATCCTCCATTTGCAGCCACGCCTGCGCTGTCAGGACATTTATCATCGATGTCAGCAACCATATCTCCATCTTTGTCAGGACATCCCTTTAATTCAACGGTTCCTTTCTCCTGCGGACAACGATCATCGGGATCAATGACGCTATCTTCATCTGTATCCACACAACCTTTCAGCGCCAATGTTCCTTTCACCTCCGGACAACGGTCATCCGCATCCGTTACACCATCTCCATCCTGATCCGGACAGCCGTTGGTTGCGGGATCCATGGTAACAAGCCCTGCCACATCGATGCATTTATCAATCGAGTCGGCAACACTGTCACCATCTTTATCAGGGCATCCTTTCGCTGAGGCTACTCCTTTCACATCCGGACATGCATCCAGTTGATCAGAAATACCATCTCCATCACGATCCAACGGACAACCGTCTGCATCTACCGATGTTCCGGCAGGGGTCTGCGGACATTTATCTTTTTTATCACTTACACCGTCCTGGTCTTCATCTTTAGCGGTAGCAAAATTCCAGGTAAGACCAAGGCTATGCATCAAAAAAGCATCGTTATTGTCCCGCTCTTCTTTATCGCGATTGTCGTGGTCTGTGTAAGCGAATGTTTCCTGTACTAACAATCCGAGTCTTTCTGTAATGCTGATTTTCAAGCCCGCACCAAAGGGAATGAAAATATCTGTTCCCGGATTTTTTATGTTGTTCAGATAACCCACACCAATACCCACAAATCCATAAGGATTGACTTTAAATCGCTCTTCTTTGAACAGGCTGGCACGCACATGGGCATTCCATTGCAGTTGGTCCGCTTCGAAATTTTTAAGGGCATTTTCACGATAACCATAGGTCCCCAATGTGGCATTCATCGAAAAGTCGAAATGACTATTGATAAACCAGGCGGTGGTCAGACCGATATGCATTTGGGCATCCTGATCCTTACTGTTATAAAATCCCTGTCCCAGATCACCGTTATACTGCGTAAGTCCGCCCCAAAGGCCGATAGCAAACGGGCGTTCAGCGGTTTGTGAGTAAAGGCTAAGAGGTAAAAGGGTTGCAAAGAGCAGTTGAATGAGGAAGCGTTTCATCGGAATTATAATTACTTTTAAGAGGCGCAAAGGTAGTCTTCTCCTGCATATCAACCGGAATAGGTATATTAAATAATTCTTCTCATTGGGTACGCCCATAAAGTACACGACTGTATTGACTTTGCGAAGGTGAAATGAGAACCTGCCTGCCGGCCGGCAGGCGCTGATGAAACGGATTCCGCGGATTTTCGCGGATTTTCTATACTTTAAGACCACCGGGAGGAGAGAGGATTTTAGTTGGTCAAACCAGGTAAAATGGGATGGTCGCTTCCTAGATTGTATTCCGTCAATTATTTATACCTTTGCACCTCGTTCTTTATTTAGCTTATCAAGAAAGGTGGAGGGACTGTGCCCTATGAAGCCTTGGCAACCCTGATCTCTTCAGCCGAAGGCTGAAGAGAAAGTTCAAGGTTTAACGTTTAATGTTTAAGGTTGAATGTCCGGAATTGTAAAATTCTGAACATCAATAGATTAATAATTAGTATTATCTATTTAAACTATAATACTTCATCTCGCAACCTTAAACCTTAAACTTTGAACCTTAAACCTTAAACGTTGAACGTTTCACGTTCAACTCAGATAGTGCCACATCCAGTCTCGTCAAATATGATGGGAGAAGATAAGTCCGGAAGATCTGAACCTAAACAGTAAAAACACGTAAAATCTCTTCTGGCTGCCGGAGGGGATTTTTTTATTTCCGGCATGCCCTTAAAAAATTATGGCTGTACACCCGATTCGTCAACAATTAGAGCGCCGCATCCTTGTGATCGATGGTGCCATGGGAACTATGATTCAGCGTTACCTGCTGGAAGAAAAGGATTATCGCGGCAAGCGCTTTGCCGATTTTCCGCATGATCTGAAGGGTAACAATGATCTCCTGAGTTTGACCCAACCGAAAATTATTTGTGATATACACAAAGCCTATCTCGAAGCAGGTGCTGATATCATTGAGACCAATACCTTCAATGCACAGAAGATCTCATTGGCCGATTATAAGATGGAATCACTGAGCTATGAATTGAATCTCGAGTCGGCGAAACTGGCGAAACAGGCGGTGCAGGAGTGGATGGTGACTAACCCCAACGGAGGTCCGAAGTTTGTGGCCGGTGCACTGGGACCTACCAACCGTACTGCATCACTCAGTCCGGATGTCAATGATCCCGGTTTTAGAGCGGTTTCTTTTGATGATTTGGTAGAGGCTTATTCAGAACAAATCAACGGACTTCTTGACGGAGGTTCGGATCTGTTATTAATCGAAACTGTTTTTGATACCTTGAATGCGAAGGCAGCACTCTATGCGATTCAGACGATTCTCGAAGAAAGAGATCTCCGGATTCCTGTGATGGTTTCCGGTACGATTACCGATGCCAGCGGTCGTACCCTCAGCGGACAAACGGTAGAAGCTTTTCTGAATTCCATCTCCCATGTTGACCTGCTCAGCGTTGGATTGAACTGTGCCCTCGGAGCAAAGGAAATGCGTCCTTATCTCGAAGAACTCAGTGAGAAAGCTCCTTTCTACATCAGCGCCTACCCCAACGCAGGACTCCCCAACCAGTTTGGTGAATACGACGAGACCCCGCATCATATGGGTCATCAGATAAAAGATTTTCTCACCAGTGGCTTCCTCAACATTGTGGGTGGTTGCTGCGGTACTACTCCAGATCATATTCGTGAGATTGCAGTGCTGGCTAAACAATGCCCGCCTCGAAAAGTCCCTGCACGGGATCATCTCATGCACCTCAGCGGACTCGAAGCCGTCACCCTGCGTCCGGAAAGTAATTTCATGAATGTAGGCGAACGTACTAACGTGACGGGTAGCCGTAAATTTGCAAAACTCATCATTGATGAAAAATACGAAGACGCCCTCGCCATCGCCCGCGATCAGGTAGAAGGTGGCGCGCAAGCCATCGACATCAATATGGACGAAGGTATGCTCGACTCGCAAGCGGCCATGGTGAAATTTCTTCATCTGATCGCCTCCGAGCCTGATATCTCCAAATTACCCATCATGATTGATTCTTCGAAGTTCTTCGTGATTGAGGCCGGACTAAAATGCACGCAGGGAAAAAGTATCGTGAACTCCATCTCCATGAAAGAGGGAGAAGCAGAATTTTTGCGACAGGCGAATATCATCCGCAAATACGGAGCCGCTGTGATTGTCATGGCTTTTGATGAAGACGGACAAGCGGATACTTATCAGCGACGCATCGACATTTGTGCCAGAGCTTATAAGTTGCTCACTGAAAAAATTAATTTTCCTCCTCAGGATATCATCTTCGATCCAAACATTTTCCCTGTCGCTACCGGCATGGATGAACACCGCCGCAACGCACTGGATTTCATTGAAGCTACAGCATGGATTAAGAAGAACCTTCCTTATGCCAAGGTGAGCGGAGGTGTAAGTAATGTTTCCTTCTCCTTCAGGGGCAATGACCACGTCCGTGAGGCCATACACGCCGCATTCCTTTATCATGCGATCAAAGCGGGGATGGATATGGGTATCGTGAATCCGGGACAATTGCAGGTGTACGATGAGATTCCCAAGGACTTGCTGGAGATGGTAGAAGATGTGCTTCTCGACCGGCGTGATGATGCGACAGAACGCTTGATCACCTATGCCGAGCAAATAAAAGGAGCAGGAAAAAAACAAGAGCGCGATGAAGCATGGCGGGAAGGAACAGTGGAAGCACGACTCACACATGCTCTCGTGAAGGGTGTAGTGGAGTATATTGAGGTAGATGTTGAAGAAGCAAGAAAGAATTATCCAAAAGCCTTGCACCTGATTGAAGGTCCCCTGATGGATGGAATGAAGGTAGTGGGTGATTTGTTCGGAGCCGGAAAAATGTTTTTACCGCAGGTAGTGAAGAGTGCAAGAGTGATGAAGAAAGCGGTGGCTTATCTCCTCCCTTACCTTGAAGCGGAGAATACAGAAGGAGCAAGCAAGAAGGGAAAGATCCTCATGGCCACAGTGAAAGGCGATGTACATGATATCGGTAAAAATATTGTGGGTGTTGTACTCGCTTGTAATAATTATGATGTGGTGGATTTAGGTGTGATGGTGCCCGCGGATAAAATTCTGGATGCAGCCATCGAACATCAGGCGGATATCATCGGACTCAGCGGACTCATCACGCCTTCACTGGATGAAATGGTACACGTGGCGAAAGAAATGGAACGCCGGAAATTTGATATTCCTCTACTCATTGGTGGCGCAACAACTTCAAAGGTACATACTGCTGTGAAGATTGCTCCCTTTTATTCGCATCCCGTGGTGCATGTAAACGATGCCTCCCGCTCTGTTCCGGTGGCAAGTGCATTGCTCTCGAAAGAACTCAAACAGGAAATCACCGACCGTACCAACGAAGAATACGATCGTTTGCGTAAACAACATGCCGGTGCGCAAGCCGCGAATAAATTTATCTCCGTCAATGAAGCCCGCGCGAATGCATGGCAATGTGACTGGACAGCGGTTACTACAAAAGCGCCTGCTCAACCCGGTGTAACGGTATTGGACAATTATCCCCTCGCGGAGTTAGTTCCCTACATCGACTGGACACCCTTCTTCCATTCATGGGAAATGAAAGGATCGTATCCGAAAATTTTAAAGGATCCGGAAAGAGGTACAGAAGCGAAGAAATTGTTTGATGATGCGCAGGAGATGTTGAAAAAGATCATTGATGAAAAATGGTTGCAGGCCAATGGCGTCATCGGAATTTTTCCGGCCAATGCTATCGGTGATGATATTCTTGTATATGAAGATGACACGCGTAAAAAAGTGCGTGCGACCTTCCATACGCTTCGTCAGCAAACGAAGAAACCGGAAGGACAAGCGAACATTGCTCTCTCAGATTTCATCGCACCAAAAGCAGCAGGAGTTAAAGATTATATCGGCACATTTGCGGTTACTACAGGTATCGGCATTGATGAACACGTAGCACGCTTTGAAGCCAATCACGACGACTACAACGCTATCCTGCTCAAAGCACTCGCTGATCGTCTGGCAGAAGCATTTGCAGAGCGATTGCATCAGCGGGTACGCAAAGAATTTTGGGGCTACGCTTCAGATGAAACGCTGAGTAATGATGATTTGATCAAGGAAGAATACGATGGTATCCGTCCCGCTCCGGGCTACCCTGCACAACCGGATCATACCGAAAAATTAACCATCTGGAATTTACTCGACACGGATACTACCGCCGGCATCACACTCACTGAAAGTCTGGCCATGGTACCAACAGCGGCTGTAAGTGGATTGTATTTTTCGCATCCTGCCTCACACTATTTCGGTCTCGGAAAAATCCAACGCGATCAGGTAGAAGATTACGCACGACGAAAAGGCATGTCGGTAGATGATACCGAGCGCTGGCTGGGCCCTGTATTGGGCTACGAGCCGGTGGTGGTGTGATTTGACAATTCGATCGCGAAGCCTCGCGATTTGAAGATATCCCTTTCGGGAGACAAGTTTGAAAATGGATTGGAAGCAAAGTATGTGATGATTATGCTCACGTTGATGGATATGAAATTCAATTTACATATTCAAATTTATATTCAGGGTTTTAAATTTTAATAGGTGAATCTAAGGAATGTTCGTTTAAAACAAGGGTTTTAATTATTAAATGAAATGCAAATGTTTTCTCTTAAATAGGACAGCTATATGCTATTAAAAAATAATTGTGTCATGAAAGAAATTTTAAATAATAAAATCAAATTACATTTTAATATCCTCATGCTTATTTGCATAGGTAATTTTAATTTTTCAATTGTATATGCTCAAAGGGACAATAACTGGTGTTTTGGAGACTCTACAACTATAAATTTTAATTTCGGAATCCCAATTTCATCAAAATCGAGTGTATCAATTTCAATTGAAGCAAATGCAAGTATAAGTGATGATTTGGGAAATTTACTTTTTTACATTGGAGCAAAACCTCAAATGCAATTTAATCAATTTGGTACTTTGTGGAATACCAATAATACTATTATTCCTAATGGAGATAGTTTGAAAATGGGAACTACTGCAACTAATGGTGCAACCATATTACCATTTCCGAATGATTCTGATTTATACTATGTTTTTACTGATCAATCTCAGTTTTTGTCATATACAAATAAGTTATTTTACCATATTGTAGATTGTGGATCATCTTTATCGGTACTTAATAAGAATATAATGCTAATAAATCAATCTGTTTCTGAAAAGATAGCTGCTGTTAAGCATGGTAATGGAAGAGATTGGTGGTTAATCACACATTCATTAGAATTAGATACATTTTATATTTTTCTGATTGACAGCATTGGAATAAATTCACCATTGATTCAGACTATAGGTTTTAGTTACGTTTATAATTACCCTATCTATTATGGCATGTATGGCGAAATGAGCTTTTCATACCAGGGAGACAAATTATGCTGTGTTGGCTTTGGTATTTTGGATTTGTTTGATTTTAATCGGTGTACCGGTCAGCTTTCAAACTATCAGGATTTGATAACCGGACCTCGCTTTACCGCCTTGAATGACCTTTACGGGGTTTCTTTTTCTCCTAGTGGCAATTATTTATATTGCAGTAATTGGACTAATACTTTGCTATTTTGTCAAGGATCCCCACCATGTAAAAGTCAATTAAGTCAATATGATTTGAGCAGCAGTAATATTTCGGCCTCTAGAATATTGCTGGCGGATATAGATTCTACAGAGTTTTCCTTTGGTCAGCATCAGTTGGCCCCTGATGGAAAGATATATATAGCAAGATGTAGAGGGCAGTTTCCAAATTATACCCGGGATTCAGTCAATACAACGTTGAGTGTCATTCAAAATCCTGATCACCTGGGGACCGCCTGCAATTTTCAATTGAATGGCTTTTCATTGGGAAATTCAAAGGTAAATTTAGGCCTCCCCAACAGCCCTAATTGGAACCTGGGGGCATGGGTGGGTAGTCCCTGTGATACCCTTAGTGTGGGAATTGTAAAACATACTGCTACTGATTTCCATCTTTCCCCCAACCCCGCCCATGATAAAATTATCATCAGCGCTTCCGGTGATATTCACAAAGTAAAATTGCAATTCCGCAACCTGCAGGGCCAGCTACTGCATCAGCAAGCTGAAAGTACCGGCCGTTCATTTGAGTTCATACTGCCCCCCACACTTTCCCGTGGCTTATACCTGCTGGAAATACTTAGTGAAAAAGGAATGGTGATGAAAAAAGTAGTGGTGGAATAATACATACTAAAGAGAAATTGGCATGAATAAAATCCGGCATGAATCGATTCAATTCTTATTAAATGCACTATTTGTGATAATTGCGTTGAGCATGAAACCATACTTTGTATTAGCTCAACGAGATAACAATTGGTGTTTCGGGGATTCAATAACTATTAACTTTTCTTCAGGTGTTCCTGTTGTTACACAAACTAGTGTTTCAGCTTCAATTGAAGCAAATGCAAGTATAAGTGATAATTTGGGCAATTTACTTTTTTACATTGGCACTATGTCAGCGAGTAGTGGTTTTGGAAAAATTTGGAATGCAAATAATAATGTAATATTAAATGGGGATAGTATTAATTTATATTCTTCTTCTACTAACGGTGCCTTGATTTGCCCATCTAGTTTTGATTCTTTGAAATTTTATTTATTTACTAATACTAGCGCAATGTCTTCTCAACCCCTATCATTATTTGTTTCTACTTTGACGGTTGGAAATCCACCTTTAATTGTAGGTAAAAATAGTTTAATTTCTCCTTCACTTATTACTGAAAAAATCGCCGGAGTTAAACATGGCAATGGTAAGGATTGGTGGATTATAACTCATTCATTGAATGCAGATACTTTCTTCGTTTATTTAGTTGATAGTGTCGGGATGCAACTTATATCAAGTCAAAATATTGGGTTTAGTTATCAAAATGGAAGCTTTCCTTGGGCAGGAATGACTGGTGAAATATCTTTTTCAGTTCAAGGTGATAAATTGTGTTGTGTTGGTTATGGCATATTAGACTTGTTTGATTTTAATCGTTGTACCGGACAGCTATCCAACTATCAGGATTTGATAACCGGACCTCGCTTTACCGCCTTGAATGACCTTTACGGGGTTTCTTTTTCACCCAATGGGAATTATTTATATTGCAGTAATTGGACAAATTCTATAAATTGTATTGCTGCCCCACCATGCAAAAGTCAGTTAAGTCAATATGATTTGAGCAGCAGTAATATTCCGGCCTCTAAATTATTGCTGGCAGATATTGATTCTACTCAATTCTCTTTGGGCCAGCATCAATTGGGGCCAGATGGAAAAATATATGTTGCAAGATGCAAACGTGCATTCCCTAATTACATAAAAGATTCAGTCAATACAACGTTAAGTGTCATTCAAAATCCTGATCACCTGGGTACCGCCTGCAATTTTCAATTGAATGGTTTTTCATTGGGAAATTCAAAGGTAAATGTTGGCCTCCCCAACAGCCCTAATTACAACCTGGGGGCATGGGTGGGTAGTCCCTGTGATACGCTCAGTGTGGGAATTGTAAAACATACTGCAACTGATTTCCATCTTTCCCCCAACCCCGCCCATGATAAAATTACCATCAGCACTTTTGGTGATATTCACAAAGTAAAATTGCAACTCCGCAACCTGCAGGGCCAGCTACTGCATCAGCAAACTGAAAGTACCGGGCGTACATTTGAGTTCATACTGCCCCCACACTTTCCCGTGGTCTATACTTGTTGGAAATCTTTAGTGAGGAAGGAATGGTAGTGAAGAAGGTGATGTTGGAGTAGTAGTGACAGGTCGAGACCTGTCACTACCATCACACCCATCGCCTTATCTCCCATTATCTACGTTTCGTCAGCAGGGAACTGCACTTTGTCGAAGGGTACACCTTATTTCCAAACTTCCTGCTAACTTTGTTATAATGATCAAACTGAAACAGGTCAATAAATCTTATCCCATGGGTGCCGGGAGCTTACATGTCCTGAAAGGCATCGATCTCGATATTCACCCGGGGGAGATGGTTTCCATTATGGGTTCCTCCGGTTCGGGGAAATCCACCCTGCTCAATATCCTGGGAATTCTGGATAATTACGATACCGGCAGTTATACCCTCAATGATACCCTTATCAAAGACTTGAATCCGGCCAAAGCGGCTCAATTCCGGAACCGACTCATTGGCTTCGTGTTTCAGTCCTTCAATCTCCTGAGCTTCAAAAATGCCATGGAGAATGTGGCCCTGCCCCTCTATTATCAAAACGTCAAACGTAAAGAGCGCAATAAAATAGCGATGGAATACCTCGATCGCGTAGGCTTAAAAGATTGGGCCAACCACGGACCCAACGAGCTCTCCGGCGGACAAAAACAACGCGTCGCCATCGCCCGTGCCCTCATCACCAAACCAAAGTCATCCTTGCTGATGAACCTACCGGCGCTCTCGATTCTCAAACTACGGAAGAAGTGATGCAATTACTCACCGAAGTGCATCAGTCAGGCGTTACCGTTATCATCGTGACGCACGAAGCAGATGTAGCGGCAAAAACGCAACGCACGATTCGAATTAAAGATGGTCTCATCTTGCAATGATTTGAAAATTTGAAGATGTAATAATTTAAATGTGTTAATGTGGGAGGAGCAGTTGAGCCCGATCTTGAGGAATGAATTGATGATTATTTGAAAAGTGTTAATTGTATATCAACTAGTATATCTATTGTATCTCTTATATCTCTATATCATAAATGTTTAACAAAGAAGTCTGGTCTGAAATTTTATCTACGATTCGCGCGAACCGGTTGAGGACTTTTCTCACGGCGTTTAGTGTGGCCTGGGGTATTTTTATGCTGATTATTTTGCTGGGCTCCGGACAAGGGTTGCGAAACGGAGCGCAAAAGGGCTTTCAGTCGGATGCGGTGAATTCTATCTGGATCAATGGCGGGACTACAAGTAAAGCGTTTAATGGTTTTCAACCCGGACGGGAAATTCAATTGCGAAATGAGGATTATTCGTTAATAAACAGACAAAAGGGATCCAGGGATGAAATAACGGCATCTTATGACGGGCGGAACATACGTACGCTTAGCTATAAGGAGAAAAATGGTGCTTTCACAGTGCGTTCCTGTATGCCGGATCATGATTATCTGGAGAATTGCACGATGGTGAAGGGAAGATTCATCAATAACAATGATATCACCGGTTACAGAAAAGTATGTGCCATGGGATTGCCCGTGCAGGATGCCCTTTTCGGTAAAGCCGATCCGGTTGGCAGTTATGTGAATGTAGATGGTATTCCTTTCAAAGTGATCGGCACATTTACGGATCCGGGTCGGGGAGATAATGAGCGGATATACATTCCCGTGAGTACCGCTCAGCGTGCCTTCAACGGGCAAGATAAGTTGAGTGTGATCTGGCTGAGTACAGGCACTGCGGGTATTGAAGAAAGTGATAAGATGGCTGCCGATATAAAGAAAATGCTCGCACATAAATACAATTTTGACCCGCAGGATGAAGAAGCAGTAAATGTCTGGAACAATACCGTGGAATACATACGTGTGATGGCGATGCTCGGAAATATCCGCTTATTCATCTGGGTAATTGGTATCGGAACGCTCATTGCGGGTATAGTAGGCGTTAGTAATATTATGATGATCGCTGTCAAGGAAAGAACCAAGGAAATAGGAGTGAGGAAAGCCATCGGTGCGGCACCCTCTTCCATTATTTCAATGATCATACAGGAAAGTGTGTTGATCACTGCAGTGGCGGGATACATCGGACTCATGGCGGGTGTGGGTTTGTTGGAACTGGCGCGTAAATTCATGCCTCCCAGCGAATTCTTCGTAAATCCCGAAGTGGACCTGGGTGTTGCCGTCTCGGCTGTCGTATTACTTATCGTAGCCGGGGCCTTCGCCGGACTCATCCCCGCACTCCGCGCCGCAAGAATTGAACCGATAGAAGCCTTACGCGATGAATAATTTGAAAATGTGACAATTTGAAGATTTGAAGATGACCAATACTGCCGACAATGATCTCGACAATTAAACCCAAAGCGAGGCTTCGTGATCAAGTCATTCACAAGGCTTCGCTCGCGACCTCGAGCCAAGGCTCTCGACATACCTGTCTCCCGCATAGGGAGATCAACTCATCTTTCGCGAGGCTCCATCTCCTTACGGAGATTTTCGCTCGCGATCTCGAGCCAAGGCTCTCGACAAACCTGTCTCCCGCCAGGGAGATTAACCCATCTTCAAATCATCCCATAACACATCTTCAAATCATCCCATAACCCATCTTCAAATCATCCCATAACCCATCTTCAAATTAACCCATCTTCAAATTTTCAAATCAAATGTTTGACTCCGACTCCTGGCAAGAAATCTTCGCCACTATCCGCAAAAACAAATTGCGCACCTTCCTCACCTGTTTCGGGGTGTTTTGGGGTATATTTATGTTGGTGGTGATGATTGGTTCAGGGAATGGATTGAGCAATGGAATCTTGTCGGATTTTGCAGGAACGGCAACGAATAGTTTTTTCTGCTGGGCTCAAAAGACCTCAAAGCCCTATAAAGGAATGAAGCCGGGAAGGAATTTTAATTTTAACAATGAAGACACAAAGGCCTTAAAGAAGATTCCGGAATTGGCTGTGGTAGCACCGATGAATCAATTGGGAAATTATCAGGGAACCAACAATGTAGTTTATAACATGAAGAGTGGGGGCTTTGGCGTATCTGGGGTGTATCCTGAACTGACCCGCATTGAAGAGACAAAATTAAAGGACGGTCGTTTTCTAAATCAGAACGATATAACAGATAAACGGAAAGTAGCAGTGATCGGCAAGCGGGTGCAGGATGTTTTATTCGAAGGGGTTGAAAATCCGATAGGGGAGTATATCCGGATCAATGGTGTATATTTTAAAGTATACCTTTCAGCAGGCTTTCAATTATGGAGATGTGGTAGGCTGGTATGCGATCATGTCGGCAAAAGATGTACCTGCTTCTGAAGCAGAAGATAAAGTGCTGGCTGTACTGCGGGAGAGACATAAAATCGCACCGAATGATCCCATCGCCATCGGTCACTGGAACATGGAAAAAGAGTTCAATAAACTCAACGGACTGTTTAATGGTATCAGCGGATTGGTTTGGATCGTTGGCATTGGTACTTTATTGGCCGGTATTATTGGAGTTAGTAATATCATGTTAATTGTTGTGAAAGAACGAACAAAGGAAATTGGAATCCGCAGAGCGATTGGGGCTCCTCCATCGCATATTGTGAGACAACTGATCATTGAGTCCGTCTTCCTCACCACCATTGCCGGATACATCGGACTCGTCTTGTCAGTCGCTTTAATGGAGGGAGTTGCAGCTGCTATTCCGGAAGGAGAAGGTGGTATGTTCAGTAATCCTACCATCGACCTAAACGCGGCACTAACGGCATTGACTATACTAATAGTTGCCGGTGCACTTGCCGGACTCATTCCCGCGCGGAAAGCAGTTAAGATTCCACCGGTTGAAGCATTACGATACGATAATTAATTTATTAAGGTTGAAAAGTAAGATAGCATATGAAACGAATTATTAAAATACTTGGAGTTGTTCTGTTGATCGGAACTTTCGTCTGGACCTTGTACTTTCTCTATGCCAAATCAGAGAAACCTCCTGTAGAATATAAAACAGAGAAGGCAGCCACCATGACCATCATCCGCAAAACCGTAGCGACAGGTTCGGTTATCCCTCGCCGTGAGGTGTTCATTAAACCACAAGTCTCGGGAATTGTGGACGAGATTTATATTGTTGCCGGTAAGATGATCCGTAAAGGCGATGTGATTGCCAAAGTGCGAATCATTCCCAATATGGTGAACCTGAATGAAGCGGAAAGCCGTGTGAATCGTTCCAAAATTTCAATGGATCAGGCACAGATTGATTTCGATCGGTATTCGAGTTTGTTTAAGGATAAAATTATAAGTCCGGCCGAATTTCAGCAATATGAAATCCGTTTGCGTCAGGCAAGAGAAGAATTGACCACTGCTCAGGACAACCTCGACCTCATCAAGGAAGGAGTGGCCAAGAGTAGCGGAAAGGTGACCAATACGCTGATCCGTTCTACCATCAGCGGAATGGTGTTGGATGTACCGGTAAAGGAAGGTTTTTCGGTCATCGAATCGAATACGTTCAACGAAGGAACTACAGTCGCCACAGTGGCAGATATGGGCGAGATGATATTTGAAGGAAAAGTAGATGAATCAGAAGTAGGTAAAATCCGCCAGGGGATGGATCTGATTCTGACCATTGGCGCCATTGAAAATTACAAGTTCAACGCGGCGTTGGAATATATAGCACCGAAGGGAGTGGCTGAAAATGGTGCCATTCAGTTTCAGATCAGAGCCGCTGTAAAATTAGATACCGCCTACTTTTTACGTTCCGGGTATAGCGCCAATGCGGACATTATTCTTGACCGCAGAGATAAAGTATTGGGAGTACCTGAAAATGTACTTCAGTTTTCCGGTGACACTACCTTTGTAGAAGTGAAAGTTTCGCCGAATCAGTACAAGAAGCAAGTACTTAAAACCGGAATTTCCGATGGGATAAATATTGAAGTCCTGGATGGCTTAAAGGAAAATGACGAATTGAAAGTGCCGGCAGGAACAGCAGGAGAATCTTCTACCTCTTCATAAATGGAAACAGTTCTTTTGAAAACGTCGGATATTAGTTAAATAAAAAAACCACCCTTTTGGGGTGGTTTTTTTATTTCTTGTGCTTAATATTAGTGAGCAGCAGAAACTGAATCAATAACTGCATTAGCAGAATCAACTACAGCAGCAGCAGAGTCAATAACAGCAGATGCGTCAACTGCAACTTCAGCAGCAGCTTCAGCAGCGTTTTCACCAGCAGTTTCAGCGTTTTCAGCAGTTTTAGAACCGCAAGAAGCAAGAGCTACAACGAAGGTAGCAGCAGCAAGGAATGAAGCGAATTTTTTCATTTTTTGTTTGATGTGTTTTTAGTTTATAAACTTACCCTTTAATGCCCGGTCGTTAAAAAGGTAACCCGGATCACTTTTGAAATCCAGAGATTATAAATTAAGTAATTGATTATCAGTTTAAAAATGTTTAATAAAATATGAAATTGCGGTGAAAGAAAGGTGAAATTTGCCAATTGCCGGGTTACCTTTCCGCAGGTTCACGCATTAAGACTACATAAGACATGAAACAGGTATTACCTGTCACCGAAGAGGATATTCTTCTATTACTTCAGAATGGCGATGAGAAAGTACTTCGCCAGGTATACCGCCAGCATTATCAAATGGTGGTAAATCTTGTGATGAATAATGGGGGAAGTCTTCAGGAAGCAAAGGATGTATATCAGGAAGTCGTTATCATCTTCTATGAGAAAGTAAAGGAAGTTGATTTCGAATTAAAGTGCAGAATTAAAACGTTCTTGTATTCAGTGGCCAGAAGGATATGGCTAAAACAATTGCAACGAAAGAATCGTTTCACGTCTAACCTAAGTGATACAGAAGAATATCAGGAAGTCGCCTGGGAAGAAGTTGGAAAGAAGGAAGATCAGTTCAATGCCATGCATGCTGCACTGGAAGCCATTGGAGAACCTTGCCGGTCGATCCTGAAAGATTTCTACATGAATAATCAAAGTATGGAAGAAATCACTGAGAAGTTTGGATACACGAATGCCGATAATGCCAAGAATCAAAAGTACAAATGCCTGAAACGTCTGAAGAAAATGTTTTTTGATGTGTACGGTACTAATGGAGGAATAAATTATGATGAGCAGAAGGGAAACGGATGAGTTAATTGAACGCTATTGTCTCGGGCAGCTGACGCCGGAGGAATTGCGGATTTTTGATCAATGGAGAGATAGTGATCCGGAGTTGTTACAGGCTATTGAAGATCATCGATTGGTGAGCAGCTCTTTTGATGTATATGCGGAACGTATGCGCTTGCGTAGTAAAATTGCTTCTATTCATGATGAAATGGAGTCGGAGCAATATCGCTTTAAATCTCCATTGAAAGTTGTTGAACCTGAAACCGGTCGTGTCCGGACATTGTGGCGCCGATATAAAGTGATTGCCGTAGCTGCTGTTGTGGCGGTTGTTGCGGTGAGTGCTACCATTTTTACATTTAATATTACCGGAGTAACAGGAAATAAACAGCATAGCGCTTATCAGGAACTCCGTCGTGAAGTGGAAAGCATCAAGCGAAAGCAAAAGGCCATGATTCATGATATCAATGAAAAGCAGGAGCCTTCAACAGATCCTGAACGTACCTTTACTGCTTCCGGTTTTGCTTTAAATAAAGAGGGTTTTGTTATTACCAGTTATCACGTAATCTCTGACGCTAAAGCGATTTATATCAGTAATGAGAAGTATGAGCAGCTTCGGATGAAAGTGGTGTACACCAACCCGAAACTGGATATGGCTGTACTGAAAGTGACTGAAGATTCTTTTTCCGGATTTGGTGAAATTCCCTATACCATGAGAAAATCAGTGGCCGACCCCGGAGAGAAAGTCTATACATTGGGTTACCCCCGCGAAGATATGGTATTTGGAGAAGGATCGGTGAGTTCTTATACCGGTTACGAGGGTGATACCGCCGCCTATCAAATCAGCATTCCTGTGAATCCCGGAAATTCGGGTGGTCCTCTTTTCGATAACCATGGGAATCTCGTTGGTATTATTTCCGGTCGTAATACCTCTGTAGAAGGAGCTTCCTTTGCTGTAAAATCCAAGTGGATTTCTGACGATATCAAGAATCATTCAGAAGAAAAAATCTCCTTTCCGGGCAAAAGAAACCTCAATAACCTCGATCGTACCGCACAGGTGAAGAAATTGCGGGATTTTGTATTTATTGTTAAGGTAATGAACTGATTACCGTTCACTTGAAACGGTTCTTCAAACGTTTCGTCGCCTTTTCTGCCCACTTTATCGTTTTCAGGTCTCCTATTAAGTCTCCTTTGTTACTTTTGGGAGTCTTTAAATGAAGTTATGTATTGTAAATTTAACATCAGTAAATCCATCT
The DNA here is from genome assembly GCA_016713925.1 of Bacteroidota bacterium. Lineage (NCBI taxonomy): Bacteria > Pseudomonadati > Bacteroidota > Bacteroidota bacterium. The sequence goes on along the minus strand of JADJOH010000002.1, from coordinate 748,087 downwards.
TCGCTTTTGCTATCCTGATGGTGGCTAACGTCGCCGGCTATGCGCAGAAAGCCTGGACATTAAGGGAGTGCGTAGACTACGCCCTCGAAAATAATATTACCGTGAAGCAGAATGAACTGAGTTCAGAGTTAGCGGATTTAGCAGTGGTTCAGAACCGATATGCCCTTTTGCCTTCCCTGAATGCTTCCGCGAACAGAAACTGGAATTTTGGTCGAACCATCGATCCGTTCACCAACCTTTTTACGACTCAGCAAGTACAGTCAGATAATATTTCATTGAATACCAATGTGACCTTGTTTAGTGGTTTTCAATTGCGAAATACCTTAAAGCAAAGTCAGTTGGATTATATGGCCGGTTTGTCAGATCTCCAGAAAATCAGAAACGATATTTCATTGAATGTGATTTCAGCCTATTTACAGGTTTTGTTTGCTAAGGAGCAGTTAAAAGTTGCTGCTGCAAGAGTCACACAATCCACCGAACAACGTGACCGTATAAAGCGCATGGTGGATGCCGGCACAATGGTGCAGGGAAATCTCCTCGACGCTGAATCTCAATTGTCGAATGAAGAGCTTTCAAATATCACTGCAGAGAATCAGTTGGCAAATGCTACTTTAAGTCTGACGCAACTCCTGCAATTGCAGTCGCCGGAAGGTTTTGATGTGCAGGAGCCGGATGTTCCCTTGCCGGATGTGAGTGTAGCCGCATTAACCCCTTCCCAGATTTATGATATCGCCTTAAAAACGCTTCCTGAAGTCAAGGCTGCAGATACAAGAATCTCGAGTGCAGAGAAAGGGATTACCATCGCGAAAGGTGGATATTATCCGCGTATCACGGCATTTGGTTCGGTAAGTTCATTTTATTCTTCCAGCTCGAAAAAGATTAGCGGTGTAGATTTTAACGGATACCAACCGGATGGAAGTATTACCGCAGGAGGAGACACAGTTTTATCTCCGAGCTTTTCTTCCCGTCTGGAGGATAATCCTTATAGTGATCAGTTTGACAATAATCTGAACAGAGCAATAGGGCTCAGTTTGAATATACCCATCTTTAATGGTTTAACAACGCGAATAGGTGTCAAGCGCGCGAAACTGAATTATGAAAATGCCCGATACAGTGCTCAGCAAACGAGAAATCAGGTTTATCAAAGTATTCAGCAAGCACATACAGATGCATTGGCTGCCCGTAAAAGATTTGATGCCACAGAAAGAAACCTAACGGCATTTCAGGAAGCTTATCAGTATGCGGAGAAGAGATTTAATGCAGGACTGTTGAATTCCCTTGAGTTTCTCACTGCTACTAACAACCTCACCCGAACAAAAATTGAACTCCTTCAGGCAAAATATGATTTTATCTTTCGTGTGAAAGTTCTTGATTTTTACGCCGGTAACCCACTTACATTTTAATTTTTATCTTAACGTAGCGCAAAATAGTTTATGGCAAATAAAAAATCAATTCGGATCTGGGTCGGTGTAGCTGCACTGGTTATCCTTATAGGGCTCGTTGTTGCTAAGCGGGCCGGCTGGCTCGGAGAAAGCAATCTTGTTAAGGTAAGTGCGGAAAAGGTGATGCGTCGTGATTTGGTGGAAACCGTTTCGGCTAACGGTAAGGTACAGCCGGAAGTTGAAATAAAAATTTCTGCCGATGTGAGTGGTGAAATCACCGAATTGTATGTGAAGGAAGGAGATGTGGTGAAAAAAGGTACCTTGTTGTGCCGCATCAATCCTGAAGTATATGCCTCTAACTATGATCGCGCAACAGCAGCGGTGAATTCTTCCAAAGCAAATTTTCAGAACAGCAAATCGCGTCTCACACAGGCTCAGGCACAGTTTGAACAATCGGAACTAAACTATAACAGGAATAAAAAACTTTTTGATGAGAAGGTGATCTCTCCATCCGAATTCGAAAATATAAAATCATCCTACGAAGTTTCTAAAGCAGAAGTGGATGCCGCCCGTCAGAGTGTGGCCGCCGCAGGATTTAATGTAAGTAGCGCCGAAGCCGGTTTAAAAGAATCCAAAGAAAACCTGAATCGTACGAGTATCTATGCACCTGTGGATGGTACCGTTTCTAAATTAAGTAAGGAGAAGGGGGAGAGAGTAGTGGGAACAAATATGATGGAGGGAACAGAGATTTTACGTCTTGCGAATCTGAATGAGATGGAGGTGAGTGTGGATGTGAGCGAAACGGATATCGTGAGAGTGAGCAGTGGTGATACCGCCGATATTGAAGTAGATGCCTGGCTGGGTCGCACCTTCAGTGGTGTAGTGACCGAAGTGGCGAACTCTTCCAACCTGAGTGGACTTAATGTAACCGATCAGGTAACCAATTATACAGTGAAAGTCCGCATCTTGCGCGACTCCTATATGGACCTGCTGGAAGGAAAACAGCTTGACTATAGCCCTTTCCGCCCCGGAATGTCAGCAACGGTTGAAATCAGAACACGTCGCACAGCCAATGTGCTTACCATACCGATTCAATCCGTTACAACGAGAGATACTTTGAAAAAATCCGACTCTTCAAAAAAAGATTCAAAGGAAAAAACCGAAGTGAAAACAGAAACAGTGGTTTCAGCAAAAGAGACGCAAGAGTTTGTATTTGTTATTGTAGACGAAAAGGTCAGTCTGAGAGCAGTGAAAACAGGTATTCAGGATAGTCAGCATATTGAGATTCTAAGTGGATTGAAAGAAGGTGAAATGGTGGTCTCTGGTCCCTATAATGCCGTATCAAAAACCCTGAAGGATAAAGCAACGGTGAATGTGGTGCCGAAAGAAGAACTTTTTGATAAAGAAGAGAAGTAGTTCGCTTTGCTGCTGGCTGCTTCCGGCTACCGGCTTCCGGCTACCAGCTACAGGCTACTACTGGCTATAGGCTGAGAGCAATGGGTTTAAGATTGTTTTAAACAGTTTAATAATTTTAAATTCATATGAATTAGTATAAATATTAATCCAATAAAAAACAGCCGGTAGCCGTTAGCCGGAGGCCGGAAGCCAATTTTTTTCATAGGTAAATCTCAATGTCAAAAAAACCATTGCTCTTATTATTAGAAACAGCGACCGGAGTTTGCTCTGTTGCGCTTTCTGAGGGTGAGCGTATGCTAGCTGTTCGAACAAGTAAGGAAGAACGGGAGCATGCTTCGATGTTGGCTGTTTATATTGAGGAGGTGATGACAGAAGCGGGAAGGCAATTGAGTGAGATTGATGCGTTGGTGGTGAGTAAGGGTCCCGGGAGTTATACCGGATTAAGAATTGGTATAGCCACAGCAAAAGGTATTTGTTTTACCTTGAATAAACCGCTTATTGCGATCGACACCCCTCTTGCTATGGCCTCCGCTTATTGGCATGAACGCAAGAATGAACTCCCAGATGAAGCTGTTCTGGTGCCCGTTATTGATGCGCGTAGGATGGAAGTATACGGTGCTGCGCTCGACATGCGTCTGGAATATATCGAAGGCATTCGTGCAGAAGTGCTCACTGCAGATAGTTTCATTCGTGTAAAACCATGGCCCCATTTTGTTTTTGGCGATGCAGCGGCGAAATGCGTGGAGGTGTTTAAGAGTGAAAGTTTTGTTAAAGTGGATACCACCTTTAACCTTTCGGCACATGGTTTGTTATTACCGGGACTCCTTGCCTTCAGCCAACAGAAGTTTGAAGATATTGCTTACTTTGAACCTTACTACCTGAAAGAATTTGTAGCAAAGGTGAAGCAGGGATAACCCTAGTTTAAAATTGTAACAATGAAATTACTTCTTCAATTCGTTGCTATGGCAACCGGTCTGGTGTTGATGTCATGCACATCTCCGAAGGCTGAAATAATTCAAAAGAAAAAGAACATGACGGATAACGCAATTCAGGATTCAAATAAGAGTGGAAAAGATACCGTAACATTAGGCGCAGGCTGTTTTTGGTGCATTGAAGCCATCTTCCAGCAATTGAAGGGGGTAGAAACAGTCGCCAGTGGTTATAGCGGCGGACAACGTGAAAATCCAAGCTATGATCAGGTTTGTTCAGGTGCCACCGGACATGCAGAAGTCATACAAGTCACCTATGATCCGGCCGTCATCAGTTTTGTAGAATTACTGGAAGTGTTTTGGGGTGTACATGATCCCACCACCCTCAACCGGCAAGGCGCAGATATAGGCACACAATATCGATCCGTTGTTTTTTATCATAATCCGGAACAACAGAAGTTGGCCGAAGCGTACAAGGAAAAATTAAACCGCAGCGGTGCTTTCCCTAATCCCGTAGTCACGGAAATTAGTCCAATGAAAACATTTTACAAAGCAGAAAATTACCATCAGAATTATTTCAACGAAAACGGTAATCAACCTTATTGTTCCGTAGTTATACGTCCCAAGCTCGAAAAATTTCAAAAGGTGTTTAGTGATAAGGTGAAAAAATAATATTTATCCTTCAAATTAAAATATTTTTCATTTTGCGATGCAATAATCCTTTCGCTAATAGGTAGCTTTATTAGTCATCCATCAGAACTCTGAAGGAGTTCAACATTATAAACTCCGGGTAAAACCCGGAGTTTATAGCGCCAGACACCCCACAACCCCAACGGGGTTGAACATCAGTTCAATTGAAAATACTTTTCCGCCATATCATTCACCGCTTTCCCTATCGCTAATCCGGCCGTTGCTGCAGGGGAAGGGGCATTGAGTACATGCAGGGAGTTATGACTATGTACTATTTTAAAATCATCAATCATATTGCCATCCCTATCTAAGGCCATCGCCCGCACGCCCGCACGACCGGGAACAATATCGCCCATCTCCAGAGAAGGAATAAGCCGGCGTAAACGCTCGAGAAATAGTCTTTTGCTAAAAGCTCTTCGGTATTCATCAAGTCCGAATTGCCAATGTTTGAAGAAGAGTTTCCACGTGCCTCCATAGGCCAATGCATCGATGGTATCATTCATGCTAAAATCTGTTTTACCATAACCCTCACGTTTAAAAACAAAAACAGCATTCGGGCCGCATTCGGTAGGATGTCCAATCATGCGCGTAAAGTGAACTCCAAGAAAAGGGAATTGAGGATCCGGTACAGGATAGATGAGATGCTTCACTTTATGTTGAGCCTGATCGGTGAGTTCATAATAGTCGCCGCGGAATCCAACAATTTTCATGTCGGGATTCAACTTATCTTTTTTGGCAATACGATCACTCTGTAATCCTGAACAGTTGACAATATAGCGCGTATTGAATTTTCCTTTGTTGGTGATAATTGTTGTACTCTCCTCCGATTTTTCAAAATCTAGTACTTCATGGCCGCATTTTACCTCACTGCCATTGAAATTTTCACGGATGAGTCGGCTGAGGACTTCACAAACCGCAGGAAAATCAATAATGCCAGTACATCCTACATGAATTCCTTTAATACCTGTACAAAAAGGTTCAATTTCCTTTATATCCTCCGGCCCCACCATGCGCATATCTTCCACCCCATTTTGAAGTCCGTGCTGATAGACTTTTTCCATATGAGCCAACTCCCGCTCCTGTGTGGCAACGATGAGCTTTCCGCAGATATCATGACCGATCTTATGTTCTTTGGCAAAAGCGACCATCTCCCGTCTCCCGTCTACGCAATTTTTAGCTTTATAACTGCCGGGCTTGTAATAAATGCCGCTATGTAACACACCCGAATTTCGTCCTGTCTGATGTGCCGCTACTTTCTCCTCTTTCTCCAGAACACAGATTTTCAGATGCGGATGATAAAAATTTATTTTGTATGCGGTTGATAATCCAACGATTCCACCTCCAATTACGATGACATCATATGTGGTTTGACTCATGCTGCAAAAGTACATTGTTTCGCAATCAAACGCACCCGGGCCCCTTTTTTCTATCAGAGCAGGATGAGATTTTTCTGTAGGGTATGGCTTATTTAAAATACCGTACCTTTACTATCAGATCGTTTAAAAATCGTTGTATGCTAATGGCTGTTCAGCCCACATTGCTTTGTTAATAATTATAATTCATAGTCATTGACCAGCATTCCTGCGCTGACCTACATTTGTTTACACACCCTGAACTATGAAGCATTGGATGAAATGGAGTTTGCTATTCTTACCTTTTTTGGGTGAGGCAGGTGGATTTCAAGTGAATACGCAAGGTCAGAAAGCGATAAGCATGGGCGGTTCTGTATCAGGATGGGCCATGGATGCTTCGGTTTGTTATTTCAATCCGGGAGGATTAACGGCTTTGAAAAGTAATTTTCTGAATGCCGGTGTATCTTTTTTGTTGCCAAAATCTACTTTTTTAGGCTCAACAGGAAGCAGTGAGAGTATGTCTTCGCAACTCTATACCCCTTTTTATGTCTATGGCAATTATGCCATCAATCAGAAAATTTCGGTAGGATTGAGTGTCAATACTCCATTCGGTTTGGGTACAAAATGGGAAGATGACTGGAGTGGCCGATTTATTTCCAGGGAGGCCAGACTCAATACCATTTTCTTTCAGCCGACAATTGCAATGAAGCTGAACGATAAAATTTCAATTGGTGCGGGTCCGGTAATTGCGCTTGGAAAGGCCAATCTCAAAAAAGCACTGCCTGTAAATGGTACCAATGGTGAAGAGGCTTCTCTGGAACTGGATGGGAAAGGAAATGGGTTCGGTTTTAACGCGGGTGTTTACGTCTCTCTGGATAAATTAACATTGGGTCTGAGTTACCGCTCTAAAGTGGAGATGGATATAGAGGACGGTGAGGCTACATTTACCGATGTTCCGCAATCATTGATCGACAATGGTACATTCCCACTTTCCTCGAAATTTAATTCTGCCATCTCTCTGCCTTCCGTTTTATCCTTGGGTGCAGGATATCAAATCAATGAAAAGTTCACAGCAATTTTTGAGTTGAACTATACCGGTTGGGAGGTTTATGATTCCTTGAATTTCGAGTTTCCTGATCATGCTCAATTGGAATCGAGAAACGGGAAGGAGTATAAAAACAGTATCGCAGCACGTATCGGGATAAATTATCAGCATGCTGAAAAATTGCAGTTAAGAGCTGGATTAGCCTATGACCAGAGTCCGGTGGAAGATCAGCATCTCTCGCCTGAACTTCCGGATGGGAATAAGATTATACTTGGTATTGGTGGTACTTATGCCCTGAAGAAGGGGTGGAGTGTGGAAGCTTCATTAATGTTTGAAGATGTGCGTGAGCGAAAAGAAGTTGAAAATGCAGAAAATAATTTCATTGGAACATATAAATCAAATCTCTATGTTGCCGGCATCGGTGTGCAGTATACATTCTAAACGCTTATTTCGGTATTTCATTGCCGTTATAGTGTTTCTTTCAGCCTGTAAGCCGGAGCTGGAGGGTCCGAAGTATACTTCAGGCACTGCGGATTTCAGCCGGTATGTGGCGATTGGTGCGGATTATACAGCAGGCTATCTGGATCATGCTTTGACCTTAGAAGGGCAGCGTCGCTCGTATCCGGCCTTGCTTTCTTCTTGTTTTTCGGTAGCCGGTGGGGGCACTTTCCGACAGCCTTTGGTGAGTCCGGGGAATGGATATGGATTTGACTTTGTCAAGGAGAAATCCAGAGGGAGAGTGCAGTTGGTGAGTTATATCAATTGTTTATTGCAATCGGATCTGGGTCTTGAGCAGTTGTCGGTGAATGCTGCTGATATAGGATGGATCGGAGATCAGGGGCCCTATAATAATTTAGGAATACCGGGCGCTAAATCGTTTAATCTGAATTCGCAGATTTTTGGAAAAGGAACAATCGGCAATCCTTTTTTCTATCGTATCGCTTCTGATACCGGTGGTGTAGGTGGATTAAGTTCAACGACGCTCGGCGATGCTTCACTGGTGAATCCTTCTTTTTTCACGCTCTGGATCGGATTAAATGATGTATTGCTGAATGCATTGGCAGGTGGTGAAGCCAACGGTAGTCCCACCGTGCAAATTACAAGTAATGCGGTCTTTGATGCTTCTGTGGATACCATCGTTACCAGCCTGACATCGAATGGTGCCCTGGGAGTCATTGCCAATATTCCTGATCTCACGGAGTTCCCTTTCTTCAAAGCGATACCTTATAACGGATTACTACTCGACTCTCTTCAGGCAGATAGTTTAAATGCCACCTCTCCGCCGGGTATCAGTTTTACAGCCGGTGCGAATCCATTTGTTATTTCAAATCCCGGTGGCGGATCTATTCGTCAGATAAAAGAAGGGGAGTTGATTCTCTTGAGCATCACGATGGACTCATTGCGCTGCTATGGAAAAGGTACTCCTCAGAAACCAATTTCCTCAAAGTATGTTCTCGATTCTGCAGAGATCAATGCCATCCGGCAAGCGACACAGGCCTACAATGCGAAATTGAAGAATGCAGCAACATTGAAGAACCTCGCCTTTGTGGATATGAATGCAATTTTCAAACAGTTTTCAGCCGGTTATGTTTTTAATGGCGTTACTTTCAGTAATCAATACCTGAGAAACAGCGTTTTTTCATTGGATGGCATTCATCCCTGTAGCCGCGGTTATGCCATTATCGCGAATGAATTTGTGAAAGTCATCAATGCGAAATACAATTCCAATCTTCCGCTGGTAGATGTGAATGCTTCACCGGGAAATTTATTCCCATAGATCATGACGTTATTATCATTTACCGGAATTACTATTATTCTGTCATCTGATTTTTTGTAGAAAATTATTTTCTTCGGAAAGTTTCCTTTGTCATTTATTCCCGTTTCTTCTTGTGCAAAGGATGATTTAGCCTTAGAAGAGTGCATGGCACTGTTTTTCAGGGAAAAATATATCCGGGAGGAAAACTTTTTTCGCTCTTGATTGTGGTATCTTTGTACCTCTTAAAAAGGCCATTTAAAAGGCATTGTTTACATGGATCAGCATAGTTATATTGGTAATAGTAGTCCTGAAGCCCTCGAGGCGATGTATCTTCAATTTCTTGATAATCCGTCGTCGGTAGAGGAAAGCTGGCGGCAATTTTTTTCGGGTTTTGAATTTGCGAAGCACCGGTATGGTGATGATGCCGGAGCTTCCGGAGCACCCGTAGAGGTGAATAAGGAATTTAAAGTCATCAATCTTATCAATGGTTATCGCTCGCGCGGACATCTCTTTACCAAAACCAATCCGGTCCGGGAGAGGAGAAAGTATACGCCTGATCTTTCGTTAGAAACTTTCGGACTTAGTAACGCCGATCTGGAATCAACATTTCAGGCAGGACAGGAGATTGGAATAGGAACAGCAAAGCTCAAAGATATCGTGGCCATGCTCGAGCAGACCTATTGCCAGAGCGTGGGTGCTGAGTATAAATATATCCGTACTCCGGAAGTGATCGAGTGGATGGAGAAGAAGATGGAGAGCTGCAGGAACAGTTATAATTTTCCATCAGTGAAAAGAAACGGATTCTTGAAAAATTGAATGACGCAGTGGCGTTTGAAAATTTCATTCACACCAAATTTACCGGACAGAAGCGTTTCTCCCTCGAGGGTGCTGAATCACTTATCCCGGCACTTGATGCGGTGATTGATACCGGTGCAGAATTGGGTATAAAAGAGTTTGTCATAGGGATGGCGCACCGTGGTCGATTGAATGTCCTGGCGAATATTCTGGGCAAAAGTTATGAGGATATTTTTTCGGAATTCGAAGGAAAGGAGTTTGATGAGAATGCCTTTGATGGCGATGTAAAGTATCATCTCGGTTTTTCAAGTGATGTGACCACTCCGCACAATAAAAAAGTTCATCTCGGTCTCACACCTAATCCCTCTCATCTCGAAGCGGTGGATCCGATTGTGCAGGGTATCGTGAGAGCAAAGATTGACAATACGCCGGGAGGAGATTTTAATCAGATTGCACCTATTTTGATTCATGGAGATGCGGCCGTTGCCGCACAGGGTATCGTGTATGAGGTGATTCAGATGTCACTGCTGAAAGGATATGGTACGGGAGGAACAATACATCTCGTCATCAACAATCAGGTGGGATTTACGACCAATTATATCGATGCACGATCGAGTACCTATTGTACCGATGTGGGTAAAGTAACCTTGTCACCCGTATTTCATGTAAATGGAGATGATGTGGAGGCCCTCGTGTACACCATTCGTTTTGCGATGGAGTACCGTCAGAAATTTCATCGCGATGTGTTCATTGATATTCTCTGCTACCGCAAGTACGGACATAACGAAGGAGATGAACCACGTTTCACGCAACCCTTGTTGTATAAAGCAATTTCTACACACGCCAATCCTCGGGAGATCTATAATCAGAAATTACTTTCTCAGGGCATCGTGGAGGCGAACCTCGCGAAGGAGATGGAGAAGAAATTTAAAGAACTCCTCCAGCGCAGCCTCGACCTTTCAAAATTACAAACCAAGACAAAGGTAAAATCCTTCATGGAAGGCAACTGGAGCGGATTACGTCTGGCTGTGCCGGAAGATTTTGAGCAATCTCCGACTACAGGTGTAGAGAAGAAGACATTGCTGCAACTCGCTGCTCAACTTTGCGCACTCCCCGGGAGAAAACTTTCTTCAGTAAAATAGTGCGGCTCTTTGAGGATCGCAAGCAGATACTCGCCGAACCCGGTCGCTTGGATTGGGCTATGGGTGAACTGCTCGCGTATGCTACTTTGTTAAATGAAGGATATCCGGTGCGCGTGAGCGGACAAGATGTAGAGCGGGGAACCTTCTCACATCGCCATGCGGTTGTTCGTGTGGAGGATTCCGAAGAACAATATGTGCCACTGAATCATCTCACAAAGGACCAGGCTCCCTTCTATATTTATAATTCATTGCTCAGTGAGTACGGTGTATTGGGATTTGACTACGGTTATTGTTTTTCAGCACCCAATACCCTCGTCATCTGGGAAGCACAGTTCGGCGATTTTGGAAATGGTGCGCAGATCATCATCGACCAATACATCAGCAGCGCAGAGGACAAATGGCGCCGCATGAATGGCATTGTGCTCTTGTTGCCACATGGCTATGAAGGGCAGGGTGCAGAACATAGCAGCGGACGTATGGAACGGTTTTTAAGCCTGAGTGCGGAGAACAATATGCAGATCGTCAATTGCACCACTCCGGCTAATTTTTTCCACCTGCTGCGTCGTCAGCTCAAACGTGAATTCAGGAAGCCGCTGGTTGTTTTCACACCGAAGAGTTTGTTGCGACATCCCAAATGTGTTTCGGAGATTGATGACTTCACAAAAGGTGGATTCAATGAAGTGATAGATGATAACAATGTGCAACCTGAAAATGTGCAACGCGTGGTGTTCTGTTCCGGAAAGATTTATTACGATTTACTCGAGAAGCAGTTGCAGGAGAAATCCAAAGAGGTAGCGATTGTGCGTATTGAGCAATTGTATCCCTTCCCCTACACCAAAGTGCGTGAACTTACCCGAAAATATAAACAAGCCACTGACTTTTGCTGGGCACAGGAAGAACCCGAAAATATGGGCGCCTGGACCTATTTACTCAGAGTGTTCAGGGATCTGCAATTGAAATATATCGGGAGACCGGAGAGTGCAAGTCCTGCCACCGGTTCACATAAGCAGCACGAGAAAGAGCAGCAAGCCATCATCAATAAAGTTTTTACCCTATCGGCGATTCAGCAGCCGGTGACTAACCCCTAGCAGTACCGAAAAAAGAAATCATCATGGCCATTGAACTAAAAGTACCCTCCCCCGGAGAATCCATAAGCGAAGTACAGATTTCCAAATGGATGAAGTCTGACGGAGATTTTGTAGAGAAAGACGAAGAAATTGCGGAGATAGATTCTGATAAAGCCACCTTAACCCTCGTTGCGGAAGCGGACGGCATCTTGAAAATTCTCGTGAAGGAAGGAGAGACGGTAGCGGTCGGCAGTGTGGTAGCTACCATTGACACTAACGGTGCTGCACCTGCTAAAAAAGATAAACCTGCAGTTGTTTCAGCCGAACAGAATAAAACTGCAGCAGTGGTTAAAGAAGATCCGGCGAAAGTGGAATCCGCGGGCTATGCCGCCGGTGTTCCGAGTATCAGTGCAGAGAAGTTGATGAAGGAAAATAATATTGTTGCTGAAAAGGTGAAACCTTCCGGTAAGGATGGACGCATCACCAAGGGAGATGTGCTGGAGGCGTTGAAAGAAGGTCCGGCAGAAAAGAAGGATGCGAAACCGGCTACCGCTCCTGTGTTGAATCAAAGTGTTGCCGGTACAGGAAGCAGGGAAGAGAGACGGGAAAAGATGACCATGTTGCGAAAGAAGGTCGCACAACGGTTGCTGGCGGTGAAACAATCTACTGCTATGCTCACCACCTTCAATGAAGTGGACATGAGTGCGGTAATGAATGTACGGAAGCAGTACAAGGACGTTTTTAAGGAAAAGCATGGGGTGAATCTCGGCTTCATGAGTTTCTTCACCAGGGCCGTTTGTGAAGCGTTGAAAGCTTTCCCCGCGGTAAATGGTCAAATTGATGGAGATGAAATTATATACCACGATTATTGTGACATAGGCATCGCCGTTAGTGCCCCCAAGGGATTGATGGTACCTGTAGTCAGAAATGCGGAGGGCATGAGTCTGGCGCAGATAGAAAGTGCGATAGGAGGTTTAGCCCTAAAGGCCCGCGACGGAAAACTCAGTATCGAAGAAATGACAGGAGGAACATTTACCATTACCAACGGCGGCGTTTTTGGTTCCATGATGTCAACGCCTATTCTCAATCCACCGCAGAGTGCCATCCTGGGCATGCACAACATCGTAGAGCGACGAATGGCCATCCACGGAAAATTATAAATCCGCCCCATGATGTACGTTGCCTTATCCTATGATCACCGCATCATCGATGGCCGCGAGTCGGTCGGCTTCCTCGTCAAAGTCAAACAAATGCTCGAAGACCCCATCCAACTCCTCACCCACGGCCAGGATCCGATGAAAATGCTCCTCGACCTGTAATGAAATTAATGAATTAATGAATTGATGAATGTTTTGAAGTATTTAGAATTCTTGTGTTAAGAAAATTCCTCCGTGATCCTTAGTGCTCTTAGTGGTAAAAAAGGAAAAATTCTTCGAGGACGACGATCTCTATGCAACTAAAATTTGATGGTTTTTGACGAGACACTTTCCGAATCAGTTATTAAATTGACAAAATAAACCCCATTCGCCACCGCATTCATCGGTATCTCTCCCGTCACATACCCTCCCGCTATCACCTCCATTTTTTTCTCGTACACCAACCTTCCCTCAATATCAAACAACCGTAAACTCCCCGTTCTTCCTTTGAGTTTAGAGGCGTTTACGTGAATCATATTCCACTCGCTATTATACCATGCTTGAAAAAACACTTGCTGTGGGGGTTGAAAATCATCCACCCCAACACTCAGCGTATCACAAGGCGAGCCCACCCATGCGCCGAGTTCGTAATCGGGGTTGTTGGGGAGGCCGAAGTACGTACGTGCACCACCAAGGTAAAAGCTAAACGGTTGAAAATCGCAAGCGAGACCGAGTGAATCGGGTTGGTTAATGACGGAGAGGTGGGTATTGTATTGAGTATATGCAGTATCCGGATAAGGATACCAAAAATTTTCATCCATTCCTGCCAGATAAATTTTATTATCAGGTGCTAATTTTAGCATGCCCATCCCGATTGAAGAGTTCGGTAATGTATAAACTGGAGTGCGGGTTGAACCTATATTAGCAGCAGTTAAGTCATACTGATAAAGGGTGTCAAGGGATCCCGGATTAGCATGTGCATAAGAGGTTACATATAATTTAGTTTCATCGGATGATAATGCACAAGAAAAATAATAGGGGTAGGGGCCTTGTAATCTTTCAGGTTCAATTATAAGTGGATTACTAAACAATCCATTACAGCGGTCAAAATCATATTTGAATATTGCTCCCCTCCAATCTATGAAATAGAATAAATTACCAGTAGAATTAAATAAAGCGGCACCTCCTCCTGTAGTGTGAAAGGGACCAATATTCTGAACAGAATCTAAAACAATCCCACTTTGATCAATTTTGTATATATAAAATGAATTGGACGGAGTAAAAGAAACGTTATCCCATTTTTTAAATATCAACCACCAGTCTCTTCCATTGCCATGGCGTACCGCGGTTAACCCATCAAAGGCAGGCTCATATCTGAGCTGAATATTTTTCTGAATTACTATTCCGGAATCATTATTGGCTTTATAATTAATTATTGAATAATGGAGACCGTATGGTACAATTCCTACTATTCCAATTGTAAACACATAAAGAAGTGAATCATTTTGAGAATTTGGAATAGTAATTATTGAATGATAACCATCATCGCCGAAAATTGTATCACCATTAGACATCATTTTATGATATTTGTTATAAAAAACATACCTTATTTGATTTATAGACTTATTATATGCTGCATAAAATTTCAAAGCATTGGTACTATCACTTAACGTTGCAGTACCACTTCTCCCTTTATTGGCTGTCATAAAAAAGGTGGGACTAGTCGGTGAACTCCAATCTATACCAACCGAGTCCCCAAAGCACCATATATCTCCTTTGTATTTTTGCGCTAACACCTTCCCACCCCCAACAGCCGCAGTCATCAACAACAAAGCGCAAAGGAATTTTTTCATCACAATAAAATTACGGAAAATATTCAATAGAACCTGTAAGTCTTTAACTTGTTACATTACAGTCATTGTGGTCATCAATTTATCAATGTGAATGAGATGGTTGTCTCTGAGATAAATCTACCCTAACCCTACCTTCGGTAGGCAGGCGCAAGGAACGCGAGGAATACGCGGGGAACGCAAGGGTTTATCATTATAAATCATAATAATGCCATAAAGCCGGAAGCCGGTAGCCGGAAGCTGGAAGCAAAAAATTTATTACCCACCAAAATCTCATTATTACTCTAAAACAGCCACCACTTCCTTCACTCCCGGTACCATTTGCTTAAGCAGATTTTCAATGCCTGATTTTAAGGTGACAGTAGAGGAGGGACATCCGCTGCAGGCGCCTTTGAGGACTACACTCACCACACCGTTTTTGTAGGAGCGAAAATCAATCGCGCCGCCATCACCTTCTACGGCCGGACGAATATACTCATCCAGCAACTCCATGATCTTCTTTTCTGCGGCAGGATCTGGGGCCGTGTCGATAGTGTTTGTCTCCGGTGCAATGGCTTTCGTGTTTGCAACTGTAGGCGCAGGGTTGTTTTCTTTCTCCAGAGATTTTTTCCCGGGAATATGTCCTTCTTCCAATGGAGAATTCAGGAAAAGTTTTTCATCTGACATCAGAAAGCCACGGATGAATTCGCGAAGGATGTTGGTGATATCAAACCAATCGATGTCGGAGGCTTTGCCGATGGTAATGAAATTGGAAGTAATGAAAACTTTGTTCACGCCGCTGAAAGCAAAGAGCTGTGTCGCCAATGGACAATTGACTGCTTCGGAAGGATGATTGTATTCTACCGCACCGCCTTCCAGGAGCATTACATCGGCAACAAATTTCAGGCTGTTGGGATTGGGCGTCAGCTCAGCGTATATATTGATGGGTCGCATGTTATTTTTATTACGGCAAAGATACGGTGATAAAACAATGCTTCCTGCAGATTGTTTTAACAGGCAATACCGTACTTTTGTAAATCATTGTTCTATTGAATGATGTGTAGATCGCTGACATGCAACAAAAAACAGATTTCCTGATCATCGGTTCGGGTATTGCCGGACTCAGTTACGCGTTGAAAGTAGCGGCTCATGGCAAGGTAATGATCATCACCAAGGCGAATCGGGATGAAACCAATACCAAGTACGCGCAGGGCGGTATTGCCGCAGTTACCTATGCGCCGGATTCAGTCGAAAAGCATATCGCCGATACGCTGGATGCCGGTGACGGACTTTGTGATGAGCGCATTGTTCGCATGGTGACTACGGAGGGCATGGATCGCATTCGGGAACTCATCCACTGGGGAGCCGATTTTGATAAGGATGAGTCCGGGAAGTTTGATCTCGCCCGAGAAGGTGGTCATTCTGAACATCGCATCCTCCACCACAAGGACAGCACCGGCGCGGAGATTGAACGCACCTTGCTGGATCAGATTATTCATCATCCGAATATCGAGTTGCATACCCATTTCTTCGCCCTCGATCTCATTACGCAGCACCATCTCGGAGAAGAAGTCACCAGAAGTTCAGGCGGAATTGCCTGCTATGGTGCTTATGTGCTCAATCTCACCACGAATAAAGTAGATACGATTTTAAGCCGCATCACCATGATTGCAACAGGTGGAGCCGGACAATTGTACAGAACCACTACCAATCCGCGCATTGCTACCGGTGATGGCGTCGCGATGGTGTATCGCGCGAAAGGTACGGTACGCGATATGGAATTTATTCAGTTTCATCCAACGGGTTTGTATCATCCCGGAGAGAGTCCCTGTTTTTTAATTTCAGAGGCAGTGCGAGGAGCAGGCGCTATTTTGCGCAATTCAGATCGCGAAGAATTCATGATGCACTATGACGAGAGAGGTTCACTGGCACCACGTGATATTGTAGCAAGAGCCATCGATAATGAAATAAAAAAGAGCGGTGGAGAACATGTGTATCTCGATTGCACTCCTATTGAGCGAGAAAAATTTGAAGAACATTTTCCGAATATCCTCCGCAAATGTCTGAGCATTGGCATTGATCCCCTGAAGGATTTTATTCCGGTAGCTCCGGCAGCGCATTATATGTGCGGTGGTATTTATGTAGATGAAAATGCCTGTAGCGATATTCAGCATCTCTATGCCTCCGGAGAATGTGCCCGCACCGGTCTGCATGGTGCCAACCGGCTTGCATCGAATTCGCTCCTCGAAGCGGTGGTGTTTTCTCACAGAGCCTATCTGCACAGTATAAAAGCATTGGGCAATGTTTCTTTTAAAGAAGGTATTCCCGACTGGAATGCAGAAGGAACAGGGAAGCCGAAGGAGATGATTCTGATTACGGAGAACCGCAGGGAAGTGCAGGCCTTGATGAGTAATTATGTGGGCATCGTTAGAAATAATACACGACTCAAAAGAGCCCTCGACCGCTTACGCATCATTTACGGTGAGACGGAAGCGTTATACGAACGGACCATCGTTTCTCCCGATTTATGTGAACTGAGGAATATGATTAATATCGGTTATCTCATCACCAAAGCCGCCATGGCTCGCACTGAAAACCGCGGACTCCATTACAATACCGATCTGGAATCCCCTCTTGCACCGGCTAAAAAATGATGGATCCTCTTGCCTGCTTTTCAATTGACGGAGAGGAAGCTTTCCGCCTGCAAGCCATGGAAGTTTTCAGGTATCAGTGTATTCATATTCCCGTCTACAAAGACTATCTAAAAGCCATTCGTGTGGATCCGGAAAAGGTGCAGCACTGGGAAGATATTCCTTATTTACCGGTTTCATTTTTTAAAACACATGACATCTGCGAAGAAGGCGCTACAGCAGATGTTATTTTCTCCAGCAGCGGCACCACCGGACAGATCCCCTCACGGCATCGGGTAGCCGACATTCGTATCTATGAACAAAGTTTTCTAAAAGCCTTTGAATTGTTTTATGGAGACATTCGGGAATATTGTCTGCTCGCCCTCTTGCCTTCGTATCTGGAACGGAAAGGGTCTTCGCTGGTCTTTATGACGGAGCGACTGATTCGTGAGAGCAGGCATGAAGACAGCGGCTTTTACATGCATCAATACGAACAGTTGGCGGAAGTATTAAAACGACAAAGGGATAAAAAACAACGAACCATTTTATTGGGCGTCAGTTATGCCTTGCTGGAGATGGCGGAAAAATTTCCAATGGATTTTCCCGAACTCATCGTTATGGAAACAGGAGGGATGAAAGGGAAGCGTCAGGAAATGATACGCGAAGATTTGCATGAATTATTACGAAGAGGTTTTAATGTCCCTCAGATCCATTCTGAATACGGAATGACTGAACTTTTGTCGCAGGCCTATTCAAAAGATGAAGGTAAATTTCAATGTCCACCCTGGATGAAGGTCCGTATCCGGGAAATCAATGATCCCTTTGCTTATGTTCCCAACGGGTCTACCGGTGGAATCTGCATTACCGACCTTGCTAATGTGCATTCCAGTGCCTTTATCGCGGTAGAGGATATCGGTCGCATGCATGCCGATAACCATTTTGAAGTACTCGGACGTTTTGATAACTCTGAAGTACGCGGCTGCAATTTGATGTATTTTTAATAGAAAATGTTATTTACATAATGAGCGATTGCAGCAAATGAAGGAATTCTTCGCCGGTAATTTGAGGTTATCTTAGTTTTGAATAAAAGAATATTCTGATAACTAAATCATCTGTTTAAACGCAGCGACCGCCGCGAACCCGCCGCGAACGCAGCACCTGCCTGCCGGAGCTTCAGCGTAGGTAGGTTTAAGTTTGGAGTCGTTGCTGTTCTTGATGGTGTTTTAATAACTCTAATTTCCTTTATACCAATCTATAGTGCGGAAAACCATTAATTTAACTGACTGAATTCAGTAAGCTATTAATTTAACCCGTGAATGCAGGTAGAAGTCAGGAATTCTAAGCAGGTAATTTGAAGATAAAAAAGCCTGATTCAAATGACCTTTATCCCTTTTCATCTATGAAAATCACGCTTTCACCCTGTTGAGGAGTTAATTTATACCAATAATCTCCCGAAAGGCCGTAAGAGTGACTAATTTTGCTTACCCTTTATTAAATTATGGCCATCGGCTACTCGCGCTATCTAAAAACGATTTACTTAATCGTTGACTTTTTCCTGCTGAACTTAACGTTCGGTCTGGTGAGTTTGTATTTCAAATGGCCGGTGCTCAATGCGGATATCAACTTCCTTGTTCAGTTTATCTATATCAACCTGTTCTGGGTAATCAGCGTTTCAATTATCAGGGTCCATGAAATTGACCGGGGAATGCGCTTTGAACAAATCGTGGCGCAGTTGCTCAGGGTTATTGGCTTCTTCAGTATTTTATTGGTCTCCTTTCTGTATTTTCTTGACAATTACTTCATTCCCGTATTCCATCTTGAAATTAAAATCATTGTTTGGGCGATCGTTTTCCTGATCTGGAGGATAATCATAGCCCTCTTCATCAACTTTTTAAGAAGGAGGGGAATCAATTATCGGAAAGTAATTATTGTGGGGAATGGACAGCCTGCCAAGGAGATGATGAAATTTTTTGAGAATCACCCCGAAACCGGCTACCGGCTCAAGGGTGTTTTCTGCGATGAATCCACTTTGCTTGAACCTCATCAGGTTTCGGGATCGGTTCAGGATGCGGTTGAATTTGCCCTGGCACAAAAAATTGATGAAATCTATTGCTCTCTTTCCGGATTAGATGCGGATGCCGTCACCCGGATGATGAATTTTGCCGACAATAACATGATCCGGTTTAAAGTGATTCCGGATTACAGAGGATTTTTAAACCGGAAGATAAAAATTGATTTCTACGACCTTGTGCCTGTACTGAGCATTCGTAATGAGCCGCTGCAGAATGGTTTCAATCGTATTTCCAAACGACTTTTTGATATCGCCTTCTCCTTGATGGTGATCATCATCGTCTTTCCTCTGGCCTTATTGATTTTTGCTCCGCTTATAAAACTGAGTTCAAAGGGTCCGGTGTTCTTTAAACAACTACGTACAGGTTTAAACAATCAGGAATTCTATTGCTATAAATTCAGATCCATGAAGCTTAATGACGAGGCCGACACTTTGCAGGCCAGGAAGGGCGATGAACGGATTACTAAGATCGGTGCCTTTTTAAGGAAGACCAGTCTCGATGAATTGCCACAGTTTTACAATGCCCTCATTGGAAATATGTCAATCGTCGGTCCGAGGCCACATCCACTAAAGCTGACGGAGGAATCATCCAAGCTCATCGATAAATTCATGGTGCGCCATCTCGTCAAACCCGGAGTCACCGGTTGGGCGCAGGTGCATGGACTCAGAGGGGAAACCCGCGACAATACGCTCATGGAGAAGCGGGTCGAATATGATGTCTGGTATTTGGAAAACTGGTCCCTGCTACTTGATATTAAAATTGTCATAATCACCGCCTTACAGGTCATCTCCGGAAAGCATAGCGGGGATTGATGAAACGAGGAGAGACGAAACAATATCCCCGGTTTTGTTTCATCCTGTTGATGTGTTTTTCACCACTTTTCATTTTAAAAATACGCTTTTAGGAAACTTTGCTTTTAGCCGTTAAAAAAGAAGTATCAATGCTTCATTAATTCACTCCCTTAAAACTTGCTGGTTGCGCGTGTATCATCTACTTTTGCGCCCTCATGGAACAGACTATCGTACTCGTAAAGCCTAAGTCATTGGGAGCTAAGCTTTCCGACTATGCGCAATTCAGCAAGTTACGATTAGCGGGACTCGTGGTTTTTTCGGCAGCCATGGCCTACTTAATGGGTGCGGATCAGGTCAACTGGAGTAAGTTTATCCTTCTTATCATTGGAGGATTTTTAACCACGGCATCCGCGAACGGATTCAATCAGATTATAGAGCGGGATTTGGATAAAATGATGGCACGTACTTCAGGTCGGCCCATTCCCGACGGAAGAATGAGTGTGCACGAAGGCATTATTGCAAGTGTCATCTTTGGAGCGACAGGTGTTTTTTTACTCGGATGGTTCATTAACTCAGCCAGTGCATTTCTCGGATTACTCTCTATCGTATTGTATACCTTAGCCTATACTCCGCTGAAGCGACGCAGTCCGTTCGCGGTTTTTGTAGGCGCAATTCCCGGAGCCATTCCGCCCTTGCTGGGTTGGGTAGCTGCCACGGGTTCGTTCGGAATGGGCTCTGGCTCTTGTTCAGCATTCAGTTTTTATGGCAGTTTCCGCATTTCTGGGCGATCGCCTGGGTGTTGGATGATGATTATAAAAAGGCTGGATTTAAGATGTTGCCTACAGGGGAGAGGGATAAGGATTCCGCATTCCAGGCCTTGCTTTACACCTTGAGTTTATTGCCCCTCGGTTTCATGCCCTATATTTTTGGTTTGACCGGATGGCTGACCGTGGTGGTGATATCTGCCGTGAGTCTGTATTTTTTATGGCTCGCTTTCCAGCTCTTCATTCGCTGTGATATGGAATCTGCCCGAAAACTAATGTTTGGCTCCTTTGTTTATTTACCTGTAGTTCAAATTATAATGGTAATTGATAAATTGTAAGAAGATGGCAGAGATGGTAGTTGACAACGAAAGTGTAAGTAAGCCCAAAATTCCTTCTGAGAAAATTCTCCTGGGATTAGGCATTGGGAGTATAATTATGTTATTTGCCGGCCTTACTTCCGGATATATCGTTCGGCAAGCGGAGGGAAACTGGAAATTTTTTGAAATCCCTTCGGCGTTTTATATTTCCTCGGTAATTATTTTGCTGAGCAGCGTGACGATGCACCTGGCCTTGCGAGCGGCGAAAAGAGACCAGTTTCAGGAAATCAAAACTTTCCTGATCATCACGCTGGGTTTGGGGCTGGCCTTCGTTTTCACCCAGTTTATTGGATGGAATGAATTGATAAAGAATGGCGTACATTTCGTCGACAAGACCACTCCTTCCGGATCCTTCTTCTTTGCGCTCTCCGGATTACATCTGGCCCATATCGCTTTCGGCATTCTGGGACTCATCATAACCGGTGCAAAATCAATCCGCGAAAAATACAATTCCTCTAATTATCTGGGTATTTCACTTTGTGCAATTTATTGGCACTTTCTGGATGGCCTTTGGATATATTTATTTGTATTTTTGGCCATCTATCGCTAATTAATCAACCTAATATCTGAATAAAGTATGGCTGCAGAAGCTACGATGACCCAGGAAACCGGAACCAAAAGTATGTGGAATGGTGGACGTTCACCCTTCAACGTAAGTTGGGGAAAAATGATGATGTGGTTCTTCCTTGTGTCGGATGCATTTACCTTCTCCTCATTAATTATCGCTTATGGTGCAATGCGTCACCGCTTCGAGGCTGTTTGGCCGAAAGCGAACGATGTCTTTACACACTTTCCTTTTGTAGAAGGACATATCCCCCTCGCTTATGTAGGTTTAATGACCTTCATTCTGATCATGAGTTCGGTGACCATGGTGCTGGCTGTAGATGCCGGACATCGTCGTGATAATAAAGGTGTCGCTGTTTGGTTGTTTCTCACCATCATCGGCGGATTTATGTTCCTTGGCTCACAGGCCTGGGAGTGGTATCACTTTATTCATGGAACGGAAGTAGGTGCTTATCTGGCGCCTGATGGTTCTGTTTACAGAGATGTCTCCAATGCGTATCAGTTACACGCCAGTAATCCTCCTGCCGGATCGCTCGTTGCTCCTGACTATACTTTGATCTCTGATAAGTCAGCTATAGAAGCCATTAAAGCCAAGTCTGAACATATCCATGGTGCCAACCTGACGCATAACGAGTACGGACATCCGCTCTTTGCCGATTTCTTCTTCTTTATTACAGGCTTCCACGGATTCCACGTATTCTCCGGGGTGATGATTAACATTATCATCTTCCTGAATGTACTGGCCGGTGTGTATTCCCGCCGCGGACATTATGAGCATATTGAAAAAACAGGATTGTACTGGCATTTCGTGGATCTGGTATGGGTATTCGTGTTCACCTTCTTCTATCTCGTGTAATTAAAATTAAATACTACAGCTTAAAACCTTCGTATGTCAGATAATCATTCAAAGCCTCACGGCTACTATACCGGCGATATACACAATCAGTTCGTTGAAGAACATTATGATCCAAAGAACCGTTCGGTTATCTGGAGAACATTCTGGATACTCTTGTTCATTACGATTTTTGAAGTAGCCATCGCCTTCGCCCCCATTGCACATGGTATTCTTGTGATTACCTTCATTGTGCTCACTATCGTAAAAGCGTACTTTATCGTTGCGTTCTTCATGCATCTTAAGCATGAGAAGTTGAGTTTTGTCTATACGATTATTCTGCCCTTCGTGCTGATTGTTTATCTGATTGGTATGGCGCTGGCAGAAGGTACATATCTGAATATCTGGGATAGCATATTCTGATCCTCCCCGAGTGAAAAAATTTCTGATTCTTGCTTTACTGTTTATTATTCCTTCCGCCCTGTATTTGTTGCTGCAGACAGGAGAGAATAAATATGAGAAGATGGAAATATTTGGTCCGAAGGAGCCGGTAAAAAAGATCATTAATGGTAAGGAAGTCATCGACACGGTTTATCATACCGCCGGTGACTTTTCTTTATATGATTCGGATAGTAACCTTGTCACCGGAAAGATTACAGATGGAAAAATTTATGTAGTGGATTTTTTCTTCAGTACGTGTAAAACCATATGTCCTAAAATGTCGAATCAGCTCATGCGGGTTCAGCATAATTTTAAGAAAGACGATGAAGTGGTCATTCTTTCGTTTACTGTCGATCCGGGTAATGATACCCCTGCCCGCTTAAAAGAATATGCAGCCAAACACAATGCCATTCCGGGGAAATGGTATTTTCTTACCGGTGATAAAGAGCAGATTTACAGTCTCGCGCGAAACAGTTATTTTCTCAATGCGCTGGAGGGAAGTGGAGGTGAAGATGCTTTCCTGCATTCCGAACAGTTTTTGCTGATGGATAAGGAAAAGCGCATTCGGGGTATTTACGATGGCACCAATCATTTTGAAGTGAAGAAGCTGATGGAAGATATTGCTGCACTGAAAAATGAATATGCAAATCCTTCGCGCTGATTTAAAACCCGCAAGCGTTTAAATTTGTTTAGCAATTAAAATTATGGCAACTATTGATCAGGTGAAAGAAAGAACGGTCTTCCGGATAGTGATGGCGCTTTCCATCTTCGTTTTTCTACTTGTACTGGTTCTGGATAGCAAAATCTTACCCCGACCGCAGCCGATGCCTGCATTTGCCGCCTACCTGCCCATGCTGAATGCCATCATTAACGGCTCATGTACCGTTCTGCTGTTGCTCTCCTTAAAAGCGATTAAGAGAAAGGATGTAGCCCGTCACAAGCAACTCAATCTTCTCACTTTTGTCTTGTCCAGTTTGTTCCTCATTTCCTATGTTACTTATCATTGGCTGAGCGAAGAGACAAAGTTTCCGGCAGAGCATCCCCTACGTCCCCTCTATATTACTATTCTGATTTCTCATATCATCCTGGCCGCTCTCGTATTGCCCATGATTCTGGTCTCTTTCTGGTATGGGTTGAGCAATCAGGTGCAAAAACACCGAAAGCTGGTGAGGTGGGCCTTCCCGATCTGGCTGTACGTCACCAGTACCGGGGTGATTGTTTACCTGATGATTTCCCCTTATTATAAATTTTAAACTTGCAAATCAGAGGTGGTGTTACTTACCTTTGTGAAAGATAAATGGAAGCCATGAAAAAGTTAATCGTCATCAGCATCTTCTCGGTATTTCTAATGCTTCAGCAGGAGGCTTCTGCTCAATGCTCTATGTGCAAACGTGTGGCAGAATCCGGATTGGAGAACGGGGAGAAGAAAGGTCGTGGGTTGAATACCGGCATTTTATACCTGATGTCGGTTCCCTATTTGATGGGTGGTGTCGCCGGTTATATCTGGTGGAAGAATAATAAGAAGGAAAAAGCTTCCTGATTTTTTAGAGGTAGTTGCGGTTATTTTACTTTTAGATTTTCAGCAAGTTTTTGAGAGACATTATGTCCTGACTTGTACCAATTAGTGCGGTGTGTTCAATTTCAATCTAGCAAATGATATAGATAGACAAGGAAATAGTGTTTACCGCTTTAACCCTACCAGCGATACAGCTTCGTTCGGTAGCCTTACCTTTTTGAGCTTCGGTCAGTTGGCATGGATAAACGGAGAATACTTCTATAAAGCTTCGAAGTCCAAAGGGAATACGTTGCGTACAATGAGCTTGACCGAAAACTTGACGCATCTTTTGGAAGATGTATATTTTCGCTTTTTCCCCTAAAATCGACTTTATTTTTAACCGTAAATAATCTTAGTTTTAAATAAAAAGAATATTCTGATAATTAACCCTTCTGTTTAAACGCAGCGATCGCCGCGATTCCGCCGCGAACGCAGCGTTTAAGTTTGGAATCATTACTGCTCAGGATGGTGTTTTAATCACTCTAATTTCCATTTTACCTGCTCTTAGTGCGGGTAAGTTAGAAAACCATTCAATTAATCGGTTGAATTAAGATGACTTTATTTTCATCAGTGAATGAAGATGTAAGTTAGGATGTAATAGCACTTATTTGACGAGTAGATTTTCTGCGAATTTTTGAGAGACATTGTGTTGCTTCCTGTTTACCTCAATGCGCAGTGAGCCGTCAAAATCCATTTTGAAATTATTTTAATTTTTGTTTTTAATCCGATCCCCAGTTCAGAGACATATTGCAGAAACATCGCTGAATTGTCCTTTACCGCGACCAACTGACAGATACTGCCCACAGGAATTTCAAGAAGTGATGTTTTCTGATACGTTTTCATTTCTCCCTTTGCATCCGGTATCGGGTCGCCATGTGGATCTGCCTGAGGATAACCTAAAAATTTCTCTAATTTCTCAATGAGTTTTTCAGATTGAATATGCTCCAACTGTTCCGCGACTTCATGAATTTCATCCCAGGAGAACTGTAGCTTTTCGTATAAAAAGGTCTCCCATAAGCGATGCTTTCTGATCACCAGTAAGGCTTGTTTACGCCCATCTTTGGAGAGTTTGATTTTCCCGTATTTCTCATACATGACCAGCTTCTTCGTCTTTAACTTTTTCAGCATGTCGTTCACCGTAGCCGGTTTTATGCCCAGATGCTCCGCCAGTTTATTGGTTCCCGTTTCGTTATTCCCCGATTGCAGCATCAGGTGTAACAGGGCTTTCAGATAGTTTTCTTCAGTGTTGGTCAGCATTTTACAAATATAGAAAGGATTTTCAAACAATAAAAGTTAGGTTGATCTAACAAAATAATGTATATTTGCCTTATGACACGGATGATTTTACTGGTAGGAGTTTTCCTCTTACCATCAATTCAGTTTTTATATGGGCAAGGAAGCTTGCGTGGTCGTGTGTATGACGATGGCAAGCCTGTACCCTTTGCTACGATTGGGATTCCTGCATTGGGAATCGGAGCGACATCGGATAGTAATGGATTTTATGTCATGGATGATTTGCCTGCCGGGGTGCAGAAGATCGAAGTAAAAGCACTGGGCTTTCAAATCTACCGGAAGGAAGTGAAGGTGGTGGATGGCGTGAAGACATCACTTGATTTTTACCTGAAAGGAGAGACCAGCGCTTTAAAAGAAGTGGTGATTAGCGGAACATTGAATCCCGTGGAGCGTCTGGAGTCCGCGATACCGGTAGAAGTGTATCATCCTTCTTTCTTTAAACGAAATCCCACACCGGGTGTCTTCGAAGCCTTGCATATGGTGAATGGAGTACAGCCACAAATAAACTGCAACGTTTGCAATACAGGCGATATTCATATCAACGGAATGGAAGGTCCTTATACGATGGTGTTGATAGATGGAATGCCGATCGTGAGTAGTCTGAGTTCTGTTTATGGCCTGAGTGGAATTCCGAATGCTATTATTCGTCGCATAGAGATTGTAAAAGGTCCTGCCGGTACACTCTATGGTTCAGAGGCGATGGGCGGACTCATCAATATTATCACGAAGGAGCCACATGCTGTTCCGCGCTTTTTTACGGAGCTGAATGCCACTTCAACAGGTGAGGTGAATCTGGATGTGACCGGGAAGTGGAAAGCCGGGAGATGGAGCTCATTACTGGGAGTGAACACCTTTCATTTTTCCAATGCGCGTGATATCAATGATGATAATTTTACGGATGTTACCTTGCAGAAGAGAGTTTCTGTTTTTAATAAATGGTCATATAGCAGGAAGGATACCTTGCCGGTTCAAATCGCATTGCGCTATCTTTATGAAGACCGCTGGGGAGGAGAGATGCAATGGTCGTCGGAGTGGAGAGGATCGGATTCGATTTATGGAGAGTCGGTGTATACCTCGAGGGTGGAGGCGATCGGGCAGTATGGTTTTAAAATAAAAGATGAAATTATCACCACTGACTTTTCCTTCAACCGTCATGTTCAGGATTCCTGGTATGGTATCGTTTCTTTTGATGCGGTACAAGCGGTGAGTTTTCTTCAATTCCGGTGGACGAAGAAGATGGGACGACATGAGCTGATGACGGGGCTGCCTGTCCGTTATACCTTTTATGATGACAATACTCCGGGTACTGCTACCGGCGATTCCCTGCAGATGACCAATGCACCGATGAAGAGTTTACTGGCCGGAGTTTTTATACAGGATGAATTCAGCCTTACCGATCAACTGGCATTACTGGGTGGGATACGTTCGGATTTTCACAAAGAACATGGCATGGTGCTCTCTCCGCGATTGGCAGCCCGGTATAAGTGGAGTGCCTCTCATTCGATGCGTTTGAGTTCCGGAAACGGTTATCGTGTAGTGAACCTCTTTACCGAAGACCATGCTGCCTTGAGTGGTGCGCGTGATGTGGAAATTGTAGAATCACTAAAGCCGGAGCAGAGCTGGAATATAAATCTGAATTATACCGGACAATTGCAACCGGTTTGGGGCATCATGAATATAGATGCTTCTGTATTTTATACTTATTTCTCTAACCGTATCACCGGTGATTTTTTAACGGATCCGCAGCGCATCATCTACAAAAACCTGGATGGCTATGCGATCAGTAAAGGGGCGAGTCTGAACCTTGATTTTGCATCAACGGGAACTTTGCGCGGGAACGTCGGCGTGACTTTTCTGGAGGTCTATCAGGTGGAGAGGGAACACCGTACAAAGCAATTGCACGCGCCGTCGTGGAGTGGAGTAGGCGGGTTGACCTGGACAGCCAAAGGAGGAAGATGGTTGATTGACATTACCGGAAAACTAACGGGCCCTATGTATCTGCCCGTCGTGCCGAATGATTATCGTCCTCAGAAATCACCCTGGTTTGCTATCATGAATGTACAGGTCACCAGAAGAAGCGGCCCTTGGGAATTCTATACCGGACTAAAGAACATGTTGAATTTTATTCCGGAAGACCCCATTTTACGACCCTTTGATCCCTTTGATAAATTTATCGATGTGAATAATCCTTACGGGTATACCTTCGATCCCTCTTACAACTATGCGCCAATAATGGGTACCAGAGTTTTTATAGGTTGCAGGTATACTTTGGGGTGATTTTTTTATAGAAGATATACGAAACCGGTATGTCGGTTCGTTTTTTCTGCAAACCTACACACCATGAACACCCACTCTACCAGCGGAACGGCATTGCTTTGTCTTATGATATTGGCAGCCTGTAACAGCAACAAGGATCAGGAGAAGAAAGACGAAATCTTGCCCGATGTTGTCACTGTTTCTGAACAGCGGCCTACGGAAGAAATCGTCACTCCGGAACAACTTAACAACAGGCAGGATGTTTCATTTACACGCGAGCCGGCGCCATCCCCTGTTTCTCCGGTTTACCTCCGTGAACCAGCCGTACAATACAGCGAGTTTCTGCTGCCGGATATCATGCACCATGAGATCAGTGCTGAACGTGATACCATCCTTTCAAATCATCAGGGACTTGAACTTGCGATTCCTGCCGGAGCGTTTATTCACGATGATGGTTCTGCTCCTTCAGGAAAAATCATGTTCCATTTGCAAAGTTTCCATGATGATCTCTCTATTTTAAAGGAGGGATTGACCACCACCTGTAATGGAGAAATGATCGAGACTGCCGGGATGTTTTACTGCGATGCTTCTTCTAATGGTAAACCGTTGAAACTTCGTAAATCCATTAACGTTAGTTTCCGGACAGAGGAAGTGAAAGAGGGCATGCAAATATTTTATGGTGAAAAACAAGCCGATGGTGTTGTCAACTGGATTCCGGAATCCGCCGACAGGGCAGCTGTAAGTACAAGTTCAACCCGCGGTCAGACCGGTACCGTTTCGCGGTCAGGCACTACGGTCTTGTCTTCAGGATCGGGCCGAGGGGATGAACTTAAGGTCTCCGGTTATATATGGGATGTAACCAGTGCAACTAAACGGGAACGATTTCGTCATTTGGAACAAGGTCGTCCTGCTTCATGGACAAGTTTTGTTTACGGTGATTTAGTGAAGGCAGATAAGTTGTTATGGAAAAGTGTATTTGATATTACACGCGTAGAAGTGAATATGAGACTATTGGAGAATGCCCGATATGAATTGGTCATTATCCCCTCTGATAATGTCGTACTCGATTCTTTGATTCGTTTATCTACAAAAAACTTCTGGGATAAATCACGATATCCGAAGCACATTGATGAACACGATGATATACGTTATGCCAGTACTTTTTATCTGCGACTGGCAACGAAAGGCCATAACTTCATCGCAGCCCTGAAAAAGAAAGGTAAAAATCAGACAGTCATTGCATCAAAT
Organism: Bacteroidota bacterium; assembly: GCA_016713925.1. Lineage (NCBI taxonomy): Bacteria > Pseudomonadati > Bacteroidota > Bacteroidota bacterium. Next base: position 718,725 of record JADJOH010000002.1, on the reverse strand, counting down.
GCGACAGAGATGAGTATGGTGACCAATTATGCATTGCAGATGACACGAATGGGCTGGATTAATTGTGATCGATTTGTCAATTTGGAAGAAAGAAAAGATGTTATTGTTTTTTTGCCCGAAGGATTTAGAGGTAGTGTGCAGCTTGCAACAAGCAGCTTTCGTGCATTCCTTCCCGGTGTTCGACATCCGGACCGCATGGTGTTTAAAGGAGTACCCGCTAATGAAGCATTTAATGTATTGTTTTTCGATTACAATGCGAAAGGGGAGTTAATGGTTGCTAAATGTAAAGGAGTAGCCGATGGAACGCCCGTGTCGGGAACAAAATTCTCAACTGTAACGATGGACCAGCTGCAGAGTTTTGTGGCAAGTCTTTGAATGAAAGTTCGATTTAAAAGGGCTGCATGATGTTTCAATGCAGCCCTTTTGTTTTTTGTTAATCGTCATCTTCGGATGATGAAGCAGGTGTTTCACCCGGTGCAGGAGAGCTATTATACTCTCCAGCCGGTATAGCGGATGTTATGCCCTGCAATTCCGTATGTCTGATTTGTCCGCCCAAATACCCGGTACGCGCCATTGCTGCGAAGACAACCAGTGAAAGCACGAAGGCCGGTTTTGTAAACAGGCTCGCTTTGTTTGCATCTTTGTTTTTAAGGAGGAGTCCTGCAAGAGAAACAATGCCGAGTGTGATCATAAGCCATAACGCGAGTTCTGCCGCTTCTTCATGAGCGTGAATGCTTGCTTCAGTAATGCCGGCTATGTTTTCTACAGTTTCTTCGGCTTCTTCACCGGTTTTCATAACCGGTATAGTAATGATCGCCATGGCTACCCATATAGCCAATACAGCGTTTTGAATGATCCTTTGTTTGCACAATAGCGCATAGACCATGAGCGCAATTCCTATAATAGTTCCTATGATGGGGAAGTGATTTAAGAGGAGATGAAGATGTGTTAAATCCATTTTTTTGTTTTTTAATTGTTTGACTTCCGGGAATAGACGAATACAGGAAGTAAGCTTCCCTTTAGAAGTGCTAAATTTATTGTAAATTTTATTGGTGAAAAATCAGCAACGTGGAGGTTGGAAAATATCGGATTGAAGTTGTTGACCTTCATCCGTGGTGACTCTGACTAAAAGCAATAGTTGTGCAGGGGTATGAATTACCACCTCCTGACGATTCTCCGGTGGGGAAGAATTAAAAGGCTTTTCCCCTGAGACAGATGACTTGAATGGCAGGGCATTGTCGGCAGCAAGATCCTTGTCGGTTTCATCTTCCCTGGTGTTATAATGTAAATTCAGAAATTCAAAAAGAGTGAGTGCATCGCTTTGGAAATGCAATTGATAATGATTGTTCAGATCAGGAAACTTTATAACCTGCAGTAGAAAAATATTTCCCATACCAAAATAGACAATCAGCCAATAAAGAAATATTTTTTTCATGTGTTCCAAAATTAAGCATTGCCGGAGCAATTATCAAGTTGTTTGTAATGATAATTGTCAGTTTTACTCGAGATCTGCTTATTTCATGAAAGTTTAATCCTATTGGTATTTTTGCCTCATGAAAAAGCATCCATTTGTACAGTCAGTTGAAGAGGAAATGCATCGTTTCAGTGACGAAGAAACAGCAATCGGTATGAAAGCCTATATGCGTGATCAGTTTGAATTTTTAGGGGTGAAGAAACCGTCAAGAGAAATCGTCCTGAAAAAATTTACATCTGAATTCAGATCGATTCCTGATAGGGAATGGGTGCTCATCGTTCAGCAATTATGGAAACTTCCCTACAGAGAGTTTCAGTATATGGCGATGGAGTTTTGCAAAGTTAAAAGCAAGAACTTTCAACCGGAACACCTCCCCGTTTTTGAGCACATGGTCACTGATAAATCCTGGTGGGATACCGTCGATTTTTTGGCGTCCAATCTTATTGGAGAATTGTTTCGCCGTTATCCCGAATTGATAGCACCGACCATTAAAAAGTGGACGGCGACTGACAACTTCTGGCTGCACCGCACGGCAATCATTTTTCAGTTGAAGTATGGAAAGAATACCGATGAAAAGCTCTTGTTTCAACTCTGTTCACGCTATGCGAAGGAGAAAGAATTCTTTATTCGCAAAGCTATTGGCTGGGCCTTGCGTCAGTACAGTAAATCAAACCCGGCTGCGGTAAAGTCCTTTCTTGAAAAACAGCAATTGTCACCCCTTAGCGTGAAGGAAGCTTCAAAGTACATTTGATCAGGGGGAGAAGTTTGATACAGTTGAACGGATAGATTTGTCGATAGCTGATTTTTCTCAATTTCCAGTTTCTTGTTTGCATTCAATAGGCCAGTCGGTGTATCTTTGCCCTCCATGATCCTTCACAATAAATACGACAAAGCGACCTTGCGTCAACGTCTTGAAAACGAGGACTTTAAACGTGTTACTTTGTCTTTTTACAGGTATGTGATCATTGAAGATCCTGCGCTCTATCGTGACGATTTATACCTGAGAATGGAGCGTTTAGGGATTTTAGGTCGTATTTATGTTGCCCGTGAAGGGGTGAATGCGCAGATCAATGTTCCGGAACATCATTTTGATGCTTTTAAATCACTCCTGAACGAAGACCCGCATTTGGTCAATATGCCCTTGAAAATTGCAGTTGAAGACGATGGGAAATCGTTTATCAAATTAATAGTCCGACAGAAGAGAAAGATTGTCGCGGATGGGCTGGATGATGATGCCTTTGATGTCACCAATGTCGGAAAGCACCTCAATGCAAAAGAGTTCAACGAAGCACTGGAACAACCGGGAACCATCGTGATTGATATGCGCAATCATTATGAAAGTGAAGTGGGCCATTTTGAAGGAGCTCTTTGTCCGGAAGTGGATACTTTCCGTGAGGAGTTGGAGAAGAGTGTGGAGATGGTGGCTGATAAAAAGGAGAATAAAATTTTACTCTATTGTACCGGTGGAATCCGTTGTGAGAAAGCCAGCGCCTGGTTCCGTCATCATGGTTTCAGTGACGTGAATCAATTGCATGGAGGCATTATTCAATATGCAAGAGAAGTGAAAGAGCAAGGACTGACACCTAAATTCATTGGGAAGAATTTTGTTTTCGACGAGCGATTGGGAGAGCGCATTACCGAAGATATCATCAGCGAATGCCATCAATGTGGAGCGCCTTGTGATGATCATGTGAATTGTGCCAATGATGATTGCCATCTTCTTTTTATACAATGCACTTCCTGCGGTGAAAAATTTGATCACTGCTGTACACCGGCCTGTCAGGAAATTTTTCATCTCCCCATAGAAGAACAACGCCGCCTCCGAAAAGGTAAGATCAAGCAGGATACCTTGTCGGTTTACCGTTCCCGCCTGCGTCCTGACCTCCGGAAGATCCTCCGGGAGGGTCTTGAAAAGGCATAACCGGAAGCTTTCAGTTTAGCTATTCTGTTGATTATTTGGCTTTTCCGTTTTTTTCCTTAAGAATTTTACGATTCCACCCTTTCTTGTCAATAACTTACGTAAATTGCTGTGTAGTCGCCCTCAAGTGACTATATATTTGTTTAGATTTTTTAACAGCCGACCAAATGGATAAAAGATGGATTTTGAAGACTCAAGGTGATACTGATGTAGTCAACCGGTTGGCGGCTGAATTGCGTATCAATAAAATCCTCGTTAATTTGATGGTGCAAAGAGGAATCACCACCTACGACGAAGCGAAACGATTTTTCAGACCTTCACTGGAAGATCTCCATGATCCTTTTTTAATGAAGGACATGGACAAAGCCATAGCAAGAATAGGAGAGGCACTGGCAAGTAAGGAGCATATTTTAATTTATGGTGATTATGATGTAGACGGCACAACAGCCGTCTCGTTAGTTTATACCTTTCTGAAAGGATATTCCGGAAATGTGTTTTACTATATCCCTGACCGTTATAAGGAAGGGTATGGTATCTCCAGACAAGGTATTGATTGGGCGAAAGAAAATAAATATTCGCTGATCATTGCTTTGGATTGTGGCATTAAGAGCGTCGATAAAGTGGCCTATGCTAAGGAACTCGGGATAGATTTTATTATCTGTGATCACCATCGTCCGGGTGTTGAATTGCCGGATGCTGTCGCTGTCCTGGATCCCAAGCGAAATGATTGTGATTATCCCTACAAAGAACTCTCAGGCTGCGGTATAGGATTTAAACTCATTCAGGCTTTTGCACAGTTGAATCATGTCCCCTTTGTTCAACTTGAACAGTTTTTGGATTTGGTGGCCATCAGCATTGCCGCTGATATTGTTCCAATCACCGGAGAAAATCGCATACTTGCTTTCTTCGGATTGCAGAAAATTAATAAAGAACCACGTCCCGGTATAAAGGCGATTCTTGAACTGGGAGGAATCAAGAAAGATTTAACCATCAATGAAATTGTTTTTACCATTGCCCCGCGCATCAACGCCGCCGGACGAATAGAACATGGTGTAAAAGCGGTGGAATTATTGATTCAGAAGAAAGAAGATTTGGCCAATTTTCTTGGCGATGATATCAATGAACAAAATACCACACGCAAAAGCCTCGATGCATTAATTACCGATCAGGCTTTGCAACAGATTGAAAACGATGAAAATTTCATCAAAAGAAAATCTACTGTTGTTTATCACCCGGAATGGCACAAAGGCGTGATTGGTATCGTTGCATCGCGACTAACGGATAAGTATTACCGCCCCACCATCGTCCTTACTAAGAGCAATGGACATGTATCCGGTTCCGCATGATCAGTGAAGGATTTTGATGTGTACAATGCCATCGAAAGCTGCAGTGATTTGCTCGAGCAGTTTGGCGGACATATGTATGCCGCCGGACTCACGATGAAGGAAGAAAATGTGGAGGAGTTTAGTCGTCGCTTTGAAGAAGTGGTGCAAGCTACCATTGAAGACCGAATGCTGACCCGTGAGATTGAAATTGATGCGGAACTGAACCTGAAGGACATCACTCCATCTTTTTTCAGAATATTGAAACAGTTCGCCCCCTTCGGGCCCGGTAATATGGCTCCCATTTTCAGAACCAGTGGTGTGCGTGACAACGGGCGCGGCAGAGTAGTAGGGAACAATCACCTGAAGTTAAGTCTGACGCAGGAGGAAATCCATAAAGGCATGTTTGACGGTATCGCCTTCCAGTTAGGTCATCATCATCCAAAAGTAGAGACGCAGGAATGTTTTGATGTGGTCTATCATGTGGAAGAAAATACGTTTAATGGACGCACTACACTTCAGTTGAATATTAAAGATTTAAAATTTCTAAAGCAGGAAGTGCTCGCTTCTTAAAATTATCCTGCTGAACTCATTGTACTGTTGAAGCAGGAGTGGAGAAACTTTTATTCAACACCACTCTCCAGACTATTGCCGCACGAAGAATGAATCCATCTATTTCTTCGGCCTTATCTTTTGAAAACCGTGTTGCCTCATAGGCTGTAAATTTTCGGGCGATGCTATGTCCCACATCCACTGTCATCATCAATCCTGTTCGCGGAATATAAAAATCATTGGACCATCTCAACTGACCTTCCACAATGGAAAACCAATCCTCCTCCGGGAGGCGATAAGAATCGGTGACCCCTTTATAATTGATGCAGGAATGCCAATAAGGTGTAATGGTGTAATCCATCACTGCATAGCGCGGAAGTATACCCCAACACCATAGGCGGTCTGAAATCTTCCAGTCGAATCCCACAAGAGGCAGCCAAAGATTTCCGAAAAACTCCTTGCTGTAATAGGCTCCCAGTTTCCAGGCAAAGCGCTGACTTGTTCTTTTCGAATACAGCAATGCGAATGCAGGCGTAAGTGTATTCTCTGCCGGAGACAGCCGGATGTCGGCATAATGTCGTATGGCTGCAGCTGCGAGTAGCTGAGCGGTTGTATCACTGAAAGTATGCTGATTCGAAACAGTAAATGACAGGGATTGAACGTCCAGTTCTTTATAGGTAGGTCCGTGAGGCGACAGTAAGTTGTTGCTGCCTGTATTTATCCTTCTTCGTTCATAAGATGGATTCAACACCAACACATCCCGCGGGCTGATTTTTACAGGCAGATTCGACTGACTCTGAAAAAAATTCAAAACTGCATCCTGACCTTCTGGTTTATTTAACAGCGTAGTAGGGTTAGAATACTGATATTGAAACTGAAACACATCAAAAACAGGCTGAGCTTTTAGAGAAGCCGAAAGGAAGCATAGCGCAACGATGAATAATCGGAATTGCATTTTTCAAACATAATTAAAATTTTCTTTACCGCCGGTTTATATCAAATGCATAATTTCGGGGAAGAAATCTGCTATGAAAATCCTGCCTGTATTCTTTCTCCTTGTATTGCTTGTCTCCGCCTGTTCCTCGGGCGATGTCAAAGAAAAAATTAATCAGGCGGGCGATGTGGCAGGGCAGACCGTAGGTGAGTTTGCCTCCGGTATCAGCAGCGGAGTAGAACGGGCGTTTGAAGTGAAAATGGAATTGAGTGCACCGCTTCAGGCTGCCGGAATTTCGCTGGGAAAAGTCAGCCTCAATGATTCCAGTGGTCATGATAATATCTTAACCGTGTACATGATTTTCAATACCGACTTTAATGGAATGATTACAGCAAAGGCATTCGATAAAAAAGGTGCGGAGATGGGCAGGGTGAAAGTGCCTGTCGACAAGAAAAAAGAGGAAGCCGGATTTGTAGAATTCAGATTTGACCCCAGAACGAATATTGATACCGATAGTAAAATTATTCTCGAATAGTGCAGAGCGAGTAGTAAAAAAGAAATGCAAAACCATTGAAATATGATTCACCCCCGTTTAAAATTCTTTGTTCTGATTTTACTTTGTTCCGTCAGCTTCATTTATTCCGGTCCGGCGGCACTCGGCGACTGGAAGATTCTGCCTTCCGACACTGTTCGCATTGGAGATCAGGTATGGATGAAGAAGAATATAAGTATTCCTGCACCCAATAGCTTTTGGTACGAACGGGATTCTGTTGCCAACAAGGAGCAGGGGCGGTTGTATTTTTTTAGCAGCGCGATGGCCGTTTGTCCGAAAGGATGGCATCTCCCTACAGACGAAGAATGGCAGGCATTGATCGATCATTATGGAGGAGATTCGCTCGCAGGCACAGCGCTCATGAAGGGAGGGAAGTCGGGAATGGAACTCACCTTGCCGGGTTACCGAAGTGCCAACAGTGCGAGTGATCTTTTCGGAAAAAAAGGTGAACAGGGTTTTTACTGGACCTCCACCGTAAAAGGAGAACAAACCGCCTACGCCCGTATGTTTTCTGCCAATAGCCCGGTGATCACCAATATATATTACCGGAGAGCGAATGCATTTTCAGTGCGGTATGTTAAAGATTAATACATGTGTTTATTTGAATTGCGGCTGCTTGCACAGAGCGGCTTTAGACATTTTGAAACCGCATGGCAGGAGTTGTATTTATGACAGCGTAATGTTTCGACTCCTGACCATAAACGCTATTTCATTTTAATGAAAAGTTCCTTGATGTCTTCCGGTGTAAAGCATATGCTCTATGCTACCTTTTGGTTTGCACTCATGAATGCTTTTGTTAAATTGTTGGCCCACTTACCTACTATGGAACTGGTGTTTTTCAGGTGCGGCATCGCCACCGTGATTGGATTTATAAGTCTTTACCGTGCGAAAGTAGATTGGATAGGTAGTAACAGATTGTTATTATTCCTGCGCGGGACATTTGGGACGATTGCTTTGTTTACTTTTTTTTATACGCTACAACATATGCCGTTGGGTACAGCAGTCGCCATTCAATATTTATCACCTGTCTTTACGGCCATCTTCGCTATATTTTTATTGAAAGAAAAAGTGAGACCGGTACAATGGTTTTATTTTGCGCTTTCATTCAGTGGTGTTCTGCTGATCAAGGGAATTGACACAAAAATCAGTTGGGAATTATTAGCGGTGGGAATTATTTCCGCTATTTTCTCCGCGCTCGCCTATAATATGGTGCGCACCATGCGGGAGCGGGAACATCCGTTGGTGGTGGTGCTGCATTTTCAGTTGTTGGGAGCGGTAGCAGGAGGACTTGTATCCATTTTTGACTGGCAAATGCCCGAAGGAATGGATTGGGTCTACCTCTTGCTTGTCGGCGTTTTTACACAGTTGGGACAAGAACATCTGACGCGTTCATTACAACTGGAGCGAATTGCCAAAGTTTCGATTTTAAATTATCTGGGCATTGTATATGCGTTGTTATTTGGTTGGATTTTATTTGATGAAATACACCCGCTGGTAGAATTACTGGGCATCGTGCTTGTCATTGCCGGTGTAGTTTTAAATGTTTTTGTAAGCTCCGGCAAAGTCAATCCTGTAGACGGGAAAAATGAGGTAGAAATTAAATAGAATGTAGTTGAGATTCCGTTCGTGATAAAGAATGTTTGGAAGCATTATCTTTTATTGTTTTAGGAAAAGTCCTCCGTGATACCTTAGTGAACTTTGTGCCTCAGTGGTAAAATCGGCAATTTTTATGTAGACGAGATCTTTATTTACTAAAAGTTTCAAAACAGTATTTTCCGATATTGCTCGCGACTTCCATCAGGAACACAACAGAAGAAGTTTCTCGCAGAGTCACAGAGCCGCAGAGTAGTTTTAAAGAAGCGCAGTAAGTTGAATTTAATCAATCAATTTTGAATCCCACCTGTTTTCGTCGCTGAGACAACCTAAAATCATCTATAAATATTACATTTAAGTCATTACCACTGTGGTAAAGAGCGTTTCAAGTAACGTGTCGAAAGCAGGAGATGTTTTTCTGATTATATACGATTTGAGTATGCAAAGGAGGTTTTTGAAAGAATCATACCCCAATACGGTAAAAGCAAAATTTAAAGAATGTTTCAACATCTATATTTTCTCATTCAAACCTACATTTCGCCTTCTTCAATTTCTTTTAGTTGACTTTAACATGGAATAGGTGTTCTCTTTGTGTAACAATTTAAAAACATAAACTATATGAAAACAATTATCAAAATTTACTGGGCTATCTTACTCGTAGCAGGTATCCTTATCAGTTCCATAACCAATGCGCAAAATTGTGGAGTTCCCGGAGGATTAAATGTCACTGTTGTTTCGGCGACATCCATGCAGTTAAACTGGAATGCAGTTCCGGGCGCGATTCGTTATGATCTTGAAATACAAAATGCCACCGGCAATCCGGTTCCGTTTTTATTGAAGCCTGTTTCAACCACCACTTCCTATACGTTAAACGGAATTACAGCAGCAGCCAATTATAAATTTAAAGTGCGTACCCGTTGCAATGGTGACAAGTCTTCCTGGTCACCCTATTATTTCTTCACCAGCGGATCAGGACAAACACAATGTACCGTTCCTTCCGGATTATCAGCCGGAGCCACTACTGCTACCTCTGCCACTATTTCCTGGACTGCAGCACCCGGTGCATTGAGTTATCGATTGCGTGTTGAAGACGGACAAAATAATCCTGTCGCCTTTTTGTTTGCAACAACTACAGCACAAACCTCCTTCAATGTAACAGGGTTATCAGCTGCAACTAACTACAAAGCGAAAGTACGCAGCAACTGTGGCGGCCTTCTTCACAGCGCCTGGACGGCATGGTTCCCCTTCACGACTGCCGTGTTTCGTACTGCTGATCTGGCAACAGCTGAGGTAAAATTATTCCCGAATCCTGCTTCAGAAATCGTTTACCTTGTATTGCCGGAAGAGTGGACCAACGATGTACAGGAAGTTAGCCTCACCGACATGACCGGTAAACAAGTGTATAGCTTCGTTCCCGAAAACAGCGAGCAGGCCGCGCAATTTGAAGTTCCGGTAAATCAATTTCCGCAGGGACTGTATGTGCTCAGCGTGCGTTCATTGACGATGGAGCACCATCAACGATTGAGTGTGGTACATTGATAAAAACAGAGTAAGAAATTTGCGCAGGACCCGGTTAACCCACTATCCATTTCTATAGTGTTGAATACACCGGTTGCGCTCAAGGAAAGGTTGTATTTTTCGTTCACCGGATAGACGTCCTGTAAGATGTCCCTTCCGGAATAATCTTCCCGCCTTTTGTACTTCAAACACAATCAAACCAAATAATTACCAGGATGGCCCCTGTAAGGTCATCTTTTTTTTTGGATAGAATTCAGTATTGGCCAACCCTGAAATTAAGGAACTACGGCCTTTTTTTTAATGCATCTGCCCAGTATGGAGAGGATTAGAAAGGCCTTCATTACTTTAGGAAAATGGTGCCTGTTTTTATTCCTGTAGTCCCTGATAATTTCCCTACCTTTGCACCCTTCAAATCCTATGTCGCAATATCCTGAGTATAAATCTTTAAATCTGCCCGGTCTCGCGGAGAATGTGCTCTCCCGCTGGCTGGAGAAACGCATCTTCGAACGCTCCATTGAAGAGCGCGAAGGAGCACCCGCGTTTACCTTTTACGAGGGACCACCCTCAGCGAACGGCCTTCCCGGTATTCATCATGTGATGTCCCGCTCGATAAAGGATATTTTTTGCCGGTATAAGACACAAAAGGGCTTCCAGGTGAACCGCAAGGGTGGCTGGGATACGCACGGACTTCCCATCGAAATCTCTGTAGAGAAGACGCTGGGAATCACCAAGGAGGATATCGGGGAAAAAATCTCCATAGAAGACTATAACAAAGCCTGCCGCCGGGAGGTGATGAAGTATAAGTCGGTATGGGACGACCTGACCCGTAAAATGGGCTATTGGGTCGATCTTGAACATCCCTATATCACTTTTGAGAATTCGTACATCGAAACTTGCTGGTACCTCCTGAAAGAGCTGCATAAAAAAAATCTCCTCTACAAAGGATATACCATCCAACCCTATTCACCCGCTGCGGGAACCGGTCTCAGTTCGCATGAATTGAATCAGCCCGGGACGTATAAGCTGGTGAAGGATACTACTATCGTGGCTCAGTTCAGCGTTATCCGCGATGCGAAGAGTGAAGCTTTGTTCGCGGCTACCGATGCGCCCGTTTTTTTCCTCGCCTGGACCACCACGCCCTGGACCTTACCGGCCAACGCTGCCCTTGCAGTAGGCGCTTCCATTACCTATGCACTGATACGCACCTTCAATCCGTACACCTTTGAACCGGTAAGTGTCGTGGTGGCGAAAGAGCTCGTGGGAAAATATTTCTCTCCGAAACAAGCAGAGCTGAAGCTGGAAGAATATCAACCGGGAAATAAATTGATTCCTTTCCGCATAGAGAAGGAATGGAAAGGTGCTGAACTAACGGGTATACACTACGAACAACTACTTCCCTACGTACAGCCGGAGGGCGATGCATTCAGAGTGATCGCGGGTGACTTTGTAAGTACGGAAGATGGTACAGGAATCGTTCATATCGCGCCTACTTTTGGTGCGGATGACTTCCGGGTAGCCAAACAGAATGATGTTCCATCGATCATGGTGGCGGATGATAGCGGTAAGCCTATGCCGTTAGTGGACAAGCGGGGAAGATTTGTGAAAGAAGTAACCGATTTCGCGCTCGAGTATGTGAAGGAAGAATACCTGAACGGAACGGAACTCGAGGAAGAGAAGGAAAAGCAGAGCAGGGAGAAATACCTCAACGTGGATGAGCGCATAGCCATCAAACTCAAACAGGAGAACCGTGCTTTCAAAGTAGAAAAATACGAACATACCTATCCCCATTGCTGGAGGACCGATAAACCGGTTTTGTACTATCCATTGGATAGCTGGTTTATCCGTACCACTACCTGCAAGGAGCGGATGATTGAACTGAATAAAACCATCAACTGGAAACCGGAGAGTACAGGAACCGGCCGTTTCGGAAACTGGCTGGAGAACCTCGTCGACTGGAACCTGAGCCGTTCTCGCTATTGGGGAATTCCATTGCCGATATGGAGAGCAGAAGACGGAGAGGAGAAATGCATCGGCTCTGTTGAAGAACTCAACAATGAGTTGAAGAAAGCTGCTGCCGCCGGACTGATGGACCCTGCAAAAATGGAACATCTGGATCCGGAAAAAGGTGATTTCGATTTGCACCGCCCCTATGTGGATCATGCTGTGCTGGTATCCTCCAAAGGGAAACCGATGTACCGTGAGCCCGACCTGATTGATGTATGGTTCGACAGCGGTGCGATGCCTTATGCGCAATGGCATTATCCCTTCGAAAGAAAAAATCTGGACAATGTGTACCCTGCTGATTTTATCGCTGAAGGGGTGGATCAAACCCGGGGATGGTTCTTCACACTCCATGCATTGGCTGTGATGTTATTTGATTCTGTTGCATTTAAAAATGTAGTTTCCAACGGACTCGTGCTCGACAAAAACGGAAACAAGATGTCGAAGCGCCTGGGCAATGCTGCCGATCCTTTTACGACACTCGATACCTATGGCCCTGATGCTACGCGCTGGTACATGATCAGCAATGCGCAGCCCTGGGACAATCTTAAATTTAATCTCGAAGGAATAGGAGAGGTGCAGCGTAAGTTTTTCGGTACTCTCTACAATACTTATAATTTCTTCGCCCTCTATGCGAATATCGATGGCTTCACATTTGAAGGTCCGGAAATTCCATATAAAAACCGCACCGAGCTGGATAGATGGATTCTCTCCTTGTTGAATTCGCTCGTCAAGGAAGTGGATGCCTGCTATGCGGATTATGAACCCACGAAGGCGACCCGTGCTATTCAGGATTTTGTCACGGAACATCTCAGCAACTGGTACATTCGTCTGAGTCGTCGTCGTTTCTGGAAGGGAGATTATTCGGATGATAAAAAGGCTGCGTATCAGACCTTGTACACTTGTCTCGATACTTTATCGCGGCTGATGGCTCCGGTAGCGCCTTTCTTCGCCGATCAGTTGTTCAGTGATCTCAATAACTGTTCAAAGAAGGATCGCAACGAGAGCGTGCATCTGGCGAATTTTCCTGAAGTAAATGAGGAGCTGATTGATAAGAATCTGGAAGAGCGGATGCAGTTGGCGCAGGAGATAAGTTCCATGGCGTTGAGTTTACGCAAGAAGGTGAATATCAAAGTACGTCAGCCCCTTCAAAAAATATTATTGCCTGTTTTTGATGAAAATTTCAGGAAAAAGATTCAGGCGGTGGAGGAACTCATCAAGGCGGAGGTGAATGTGGAGGAGATTCAGTTTCTCGATGAGTCCAACAATGTCCTCGTTAAAAAGCTCAAACCTAATTTCAAAGCCCTTGGTCCGAAGGTCGGTGGCTTGATGAAACAATTGAGCGCCAGGGTGGCGGAGATCAGTCAGGACGAAATAGCTTATCTCGAACAGAACGGCATTTTGCCCATGAAGCTGGGAGAGGTGCTCTTCGATTTGCTTTTGGAAGATGTGGAGGTGCTGAGTGAAGATATCCCCGGCTGGCAGGTGATCAGTCAGGGAAAGCTGACGGTGGCCCTCGATATTACCTTAACAGACCATCTGAAAGACAAGGGACTGGCGCGGGAACTCGTCAACCGCATTCAGAACATACGGAAAGACAAGGGGTTCGAAGTAACGGACACCATCAGCGTGAGAATACAGGGACCGGAGTCGGTTCATCGTTCAGTAAAGAATAATTTCGACTATATTCGCAGCGAAATTTTAGCAACACAATTGGAGTTGGTTGACCATGTTGACGGATCGGAAGCGATTCCGGTGGATGTGGATGATGAACTTCAAGTAATTACATCTGTAAAAAAATATTCCAATGGCCAGTAAAAAAACATTTCTAAATCAAAAAAGGCCGCAGCTAAGAAACCTGCAGGTAAAGCGACCGGCGGTAAAGTCGTGAAGAAGGCAGCACCTAAGAAGGCTGCGAAAAAAGCTCCTGCTAAAAAAACAGTTGCTAAGAAGTCTTCAGCAGCGAAAGCTCCTGCTAAAAAAATAGTTGCCCCTAAGAAAAGCGCTAAGAAAGCAGTAAAGGTGGTGAAGAAGTCCGCTGTTAAACCGGTAAAGAAAGCCGCTGTAAAAAAGACAGTAGCAGCACCTAAAAAGGCGGTGGCGAAGAAGGTGGCGAAAGCCCCGGCTCCCAAAGTAAATAAAGTGGAACCTAAGAAGGTGACGAAAGTGGTGAAGGCTGCTCCCGTTGCTTCAAAGGCAAATACTAAGCCTGTCCTAAAGGAACAACAAGTCACCCGTCCCGCCGTTCATATCCCTGTAGTGCCAAGTGTGAAAATTGAGTCAAAACCTATGATAGAGAAAAAAGCAGAAACGGAAGTTAAAAAAGTAGTGACTACACAGCGTTATAACGATGCCGATCTGGCAGAGTTCAAAGTGTTAGTGGTGAATAAGCTCGAAGAAGCAAGACGTGAGTTGATCAATCTGCAGGCGCAAATTATCAATGCCAATGAGAATGGTACGGATGATACCGGCGCTTCCTTTAAAATGCTGGAAGATGGTTCTGAAACCCTGGCGAAAGAAGAAGCGGCTAACCTCGCTGCCCGTCAAAAGAAGTTTATCGAGCAACTGGAAGCAGCCTTGATTCGCATTGAAAATAAAACCTACGGTATTTGCAGAGTCACCGGTCAGCTGATTCCTAAAGAACGCTTGCGTGCTGTTCCGCATACCACGCAGAGCATGGAAGCAAAATTGAAACAGTACAGAGATTAATGCAACTTCTGATTGAATAGTACCCTTGCAGCCAAGTGTCTTTTCACTTGCTGCCAAAATAAAAAAAACAAAATCGAAGCTTGCAGTATAATCCTGCAGGCTTCCTTTTTTTGAAACCCCATCTTGCCCTTGAAACGTCCGCTGTTAATTATATTCTCCGTCTTGTTCGCCGATCAGCTCTCGAAGATCTGGATCAAAACGCATATGTATCTGGGGCAGGAGTATAAAGTGGCCAATTGGTTTTATATTCACTTTACCGAGAACAACGGAATGGCTTTCGGGCTGGAGTTGGGCGGTGATTATGGCAAATTATTTTTGAGTGTATTTCGCATCATTTTTGTGAGCGGTCTGGCCTGGTTTCTCTGGAAGATGGTGAAGGAAAAAGCAGGGAAGCTTTATATTTCAATCTTATCGCTGGTCTTTGCCGGAGCTATTGGAAATATAATTGATTCCGTTTTTTATGGAGTTTGTTTTTCCACGAGTGATTTTGGGGGTGTAGCAGCACTGTTCCCTCCCGAAGGCGGCTATGCGGAGCTGTTACATGGGAAAGTCGTGGATATGCTCTATTTCCCGATCATCAGCGGACAATTTCCGGCATGGCTTCCGGTATGGGGGGGAGAGTCGTTTCTGTTTTTCCGTCCCGTATTTAATATTGCCGATGCCGCCATCAGTTGTGGGGTAATCCTATGGATCGTTTTCCAAAAGAAAATTTATCCGGAGGAATCTGCGCAGGTGAAATCTGAAATTAAAAGTATAGATATCCAAACCGAATCTGGTTCAGAAGATCAACAGCAATGAAACGCAGATAGAAAGCCGGTTTAAATCTTACCCGTTTTCAGAAATTATTAAAATTCATTTGCTACTGCTTTCAAAAATTTTAACTTTACATTTCAAAATTCTTTCTTCATGAAATCTATCCTTCTCTTTGTCCTGGCGGTATTTTTTACTGCAGGAACGGCTACCGCACAATGTCTCACAAGTTTGCAGTCAGTAGGGGAGTTGCCCTCTGTATTTACTCAAAGTACTTTTACGGTAAGAAAGGATAATACCGGACGACCGTTTATGTACGTCGCTTCGAAGGAAGGAGGATTGAAGATTGCGGATATCTCCAACCCTGCATTGCCTGTTCCCATTGATACAATTCCCGCGAGTGCTTTCAACGGATATCATGTGATAAGTCTGACACAGGTAGACAGTCAGTTGTATCTCGCGTTGGGAAATATCTATGACACCCCTGCACAGGGAGCAGCTTTGGCCATCATCGATATCAGTAATCCTTATAATGCATTTATCACGGATACATGGTATTCTCCTTTCCCGATAGGAGGTTGTGGTGCTGTGGAGATAGAAGGCAGTTATGCTTACCTGGGCGGAATGTACAATGGATTGATCATTCTCGATATCAGCGATGCGAACAATGTTTCCTGGAAGTCCACCTATCTTCCTTCCATGTCCTTCCCGCATGGCGTTCCTCCGACAAGTAATGATTCGGTGAAATTCAATGTGCGGGGATTAGCAGTACGTAACGATACCGTCTTTGCCTGCTTCGACAGAGGAGGTTTTCGGGTGATTGATGTGACGAATAAAACGGCTCCGGTACAAATCGCCCAATTTTGTAATCCTTCGATGGTGGGATTTGCTACGGCTTATAATAATGTGGTGCTGCATGAAGGCCTGGCCTATGTCGCTGTGGATTATCAGGGTTTTGAAGTACTGGATATCTCCAATGCGGGCGCTGTGGGCCTTACCGGTTCCTGGAAAGGTCCCTCGTGGCCGGCACCGACCAATAATCCTTTTATATGGGCGGCTTCAGAGGGGCATGCGAATGAATTACGGTATGATGAGCAGCAGCAGTTGGTGTATTCATCAACAGGGAGAGGGGATTTGCTGGTATTAGATGTTTCTGATCCCACACAACCCGACTCCTGTTCCTTTTACGGTGGAGTAAACAACAACATCGGTACCTGGGGATTGGATTTCAGCAATGATACCGTTTACCTGGCGTATATTGTTACGGCTATCCCCTTTTCATCCAACTGGACCGGCATTAAAATTATTGCCGTGAATCCTGCTACGACCGGACTGACAGAAATTTCGAATGAAGAAATGTTCATATACCCCAATCCGGTACAATCGACTCTAACTATTCATCTTCCCGCAGGACAAGATGTAGCTGTTGTTGAACTGTTTGATGTATCCGGAAAATTAATCAACACTCCAAACAGTGGTAGATCACAGACGATTGACGTATCAGGTATTCATTCAGGTCTGTACTTTATTAAAGCCACCGATAGCTCCGGTCGTAATTATTTCGCTCGCTGTGTGGTAGAAAAATAATTATACAGGTTTGTTTTAGAAAGGTAGGCCGCAGATTTTTTATGCTTGTCCTCCGAACCTTTAGCGAAGGAGGACCTGTTAAGATTTGTTATAATAATCCATTGTAACGATAGTTTAGAATAGAATGAATCCGTGTAAAATTATTTTAACCGATCACAAACGCTTCTTCATTCTGGAGTTGTTCTTCAAATTCCCGTAGTTGAAGAATCATGTTTTCAGTTGTACTTACAGTCAGGTTCTGAATTGTTAAAAACAGATTTTTGTAGTAGTCAATTCCTTTCAGAAGATTGTTTTTGAAATTGTTCAGATATTTTAATTCCTGATTTGATAAGGGATTTGAAGCCATCTGCCTTTTAAAGTAGTCAACATACAATTTAAGCTCGTTGATAAATAAATGCGGACGTTTTTTACTGATGAGATTGGTTCTTCCATAGATATGTCCGCACATTTCTTCTAAGGTGGCAATTCGACTAAAAAAAGCCATATTGGGACCGGGGCAGATACTCACTGATTTCAGTTTGTGTGAGAGTGGTAATTTGTTCTTTAGCAAAGTGGCTGTTGAAAGTCCTTCACATAAACATTCTTTTTCAGTGATCCTTTTAATTTGTGCTGCTTTTTCTTCTTCAGAAACAGCGCTTTCAGTGACGGATTTTATTTTTAGCTGCTGGTACTCCCGAGAAGCAGTACAGATTGTTTCGGTAGTAAATTCAGTATTGGACGCCAGATGTTTTTTATAGCAAGGGGAGCCGGGGCGATTTGCCTTTATGCGGTTTATCCTTTCCGTATTGGCACTTGATAGCCTGAAGTTGTAAAACGGAACGCCTAACGGTGAGGCATAGCTTAAATAGTAGTCAGAAGGTTCAGCTTGGGTAAGTTTCTTCAATGTTTCTTCATCTACATTGGTACATTCAGGCACTAAAAGAAAAGGACTTCCCCAACCGGTATAATCAAGTTGGTAGTGTTTCCTGAGAAAGGTATCTTCTTCAAAGGTACCGATGCCGCCCTGCGCCGAATAAGTAATTTCATAGTTGAAATGGTCATGAGGAATGCCCAATCCTTCCCATGCTGTATTACATTGATTCTTCAATGCTTCCCTCAGGCTTTCTTTTTTTTCCTTAAATTCTTCCAGAATGGGTCCTGTAAGCAGACCTTCAGTAGGGAAGGCATGTCCGCCACAGTTTAACCCTGATTCCACTCTGAATTCTGATACCCAAATTCCTTTTTTAGCCAACAGTAATCCCTGAATCTGTGCCGAGCGATAATCACTTACTTTTAAAACTATTTTTTTCGTCAGCATTCCATTTTCATCCGGAAAGAAATCTTTAAATTGACCGATGTATGAATACAACCGGGGATTATATCCTGCGGAGATAACCAATGAAGATTTTAAATCACTCTTTGCAAATCCTCTCAGGGACGAAAGTGCGTTAGAAAACTCCGGTAATAACTCCTTTCCATCTTCTGAGTATCCCAACCGATCGGCCTTTGCCATGATATTTACATCGATAGATCCGGGTTTCATTGCGCTTCTTAATTCCTGCTGAACAGAAGTCTTTTCTATTCCTTCGGGCATTGCGCACATGGCGATAAAACGTTTACGCAGAGGGGAAGAATCGGGAAGTAATTCAAAGTATCTGCTGAGTTCTGAATCCGGTGAGAAGGATGATTTCTTCAGGGTTTCAAACTGTATGTTCACCACCTGATTGATTGTATTCAGATAGGCTGTAATGCGTCGCGCCCGATAATCTTCTTCATTTTGTTTAATCGGCTGGTACGTAATCCCGTAAGCCTTGCAATAGAAAGCCCGCATACTTTCAATTAATTCATCTTCCATAATGGAGATGACCGATGAAATACCGTATTTGGCGATTTTCGCCGGACTGTCAATCGTAAAGCCTAAGCCCATTACCGGAATATGAAAAGTATGTTGATGGTTGGGAATCATTCGTTTTGTTTTTCAGAAGCAGGCAAAATTACGAAGATTGTTTCTCGGTTAAAATGATGATCATCACAATTCACAGTATATTTTAACATTAAAAAGAATATTTCTTTTAGCAAAAGACGGAAAGCAGTTTAAAAAAAAACATTAAACTGCATTATTTAATTTGACAAATTCTAAAGGTGACAGGTTATTAAGATTCCTTTCTTTGTGCAGCCTGTATTAGTTTTTTTTGATCTTTGATCTGTATTCTCTTCCCGGAAAAGTCTATTATTTGTTCTTCTTTCAAAGTAATCAAAGTTCGGATAAGTGTTTCCGTTGCCGTTCCAACCAATGATGATAAATCGCTACGGGATAAAGTAATATTAATAGTGATATTATCTTTTTCAAAACCGTATTTTTCTTTAATATACAAAATCATATCAGCCACTCTTGCCCTTACTGACTTAAAATGATTTTCACAAAGCAATGTTTCGGTGTGATCCAGTTCTTTAGTCATTAATTTAAGGATGTTTTCATTGACACTGTTGTTGTTTTTCATGATGTCCATGAATAAATCCTTACTTAAAAAACAAACAACGGTTTCTTCAATTGCTTCAGCAGTGGATGAATAAGGCCTGCTATTTAATAATGCGCGGTAGCCAATAATGTCTCCCGGTTTAGTAAGTCGCACAATTTGATCTCTACCGTTTCCTGCATATTTATAAATTTTAACTTTTCCTTTTTCAATGATGAAAATTCCGAGCGGAAGTGTGTCTCTGTGGAACAAAATGTCCCCCTTATTATAAACGAAACGGTTCTTATTAAGGTTGACATTCAGTACATCATTGTCACTTATCTTGCAAAAAACAGAATGTAACCTTGATTCGCAATTAAAGCAGTCCATATTTATCGTTTTCTTCCTCATATTTCTTTAGGTTTTAAGGGAGGTCTCTTTAAGTTTTCCTATAAATGTGGATAATATTTCTTAAAATTATATAGCAATGTCAATTATTACAAAGTTAGTATTTATGAGGCAATAGTGCGATGAATATGATATTGATCATTTTTTTGACGATGGATACTACGAACCTTTGTGCTTGTAAAAGAAGGAAGATTGTTGCCTTACAGGCTATTTGCTGTCTGGCGATTAGTTAATCTGAAGGTGAACCGCTTATGAAAGATATTACCGATCTGAATGATATTAAATCCTTTGTTGATTCGTTTTATCTCAAGATACGCGAAGATGACCTGCTTGGAAATATATTCAATGGCGTGATCAATAATAAATGGGATGTTCACCTGGAAAAGATGGTGCGTTTCTGGCAAACTTTATTGTTTAAGGAGCGGACCTATTTTGGTCAGCCATTTCCTCCACATCAGTACATGTCACTGACAAAGGAACATTTTGAAAGATGGATATTTCTTTTTGAAAAAACGATTGATGAATTGTTTAAGGGTGATATGGCAGACGAGGCAAAGTTGAGAGCAAGGTCGATTGCAGGCATTTTCAGTGCTAAACTGTGTTCTTCAGAACATCTGTCCGGTTAATTTGAAGGGGGATTCAACTTCAGCCTGTTATCCGGACTGTGAATTATAAATAAAGAAAGTAACAAAATAAAAAATAAATTAAATATGGGAAAGATTAATGATGAGTTAACTGTTGGAGCTATCGTGGCAGGTGATTACCGGACTGCTGGTGTGTTTAATGCACATGGAATCGATTTTTGTTGTAGAGGTAACCGTATGCTGCGTGATGTATGCAGTAAAATGAATATTGATTCAAATAGTATTTTGGAAGAGCTTAATTCCGTAGTCGCAGTACCTGATACTGAGGACGGGTTCAATGAATGGGATCTGAACCGTCTCATTGATTATATCTTGTCAAAACATCATCAGTATGTCCGGACGCAAGTTCCGGTGATCGGTGAATTTCTTGAAAAGCTATGCAGGGTGCATGGGGGAAATCACCCTGAACTGTTTGAGGTGAATGAATTGTTCACACAAGGTGCTGCCAATCTTATGGATCATATGATGAAAGAGGAAAATATTCTGTTTCCGCTTGTAAGACGATTGGAAGATGACCAGCGAAACGGCGTCCCTTTTTCAGCAGGTGGATTTAGTGTGCAGGCACCTATTCGTGTCATGGAAAGCGAGCATGAAACAGAGGGTGACCGGTTTGCGCGGATCGGAGAAGTGACGGATGGATATTGTGTTCCCGATGATGGTTGCACTACTTACAGAGTTGCCTATTCCATGCTCAAAGATTTTGAGATAGATCTGCATAAACATATTCATTTGGAAAATAATATTTTATTTCCAAAGGCTATTGAAATGGAGTACGAATTGAGATAATTTAAAAATGAATTTGAGCTTATGAAAGCAGGAAGAAGGGGCGTCTGGGCGGAACCTTATAAAATGAAAATGGTGGAGTTGTTAAAAATGACAACATCCGCCCAGCGCAAGAAGGCGATCAGAGACGCCGGATATAATACCTTTTTGCTCAAATCGGAAGATGTTTATATCGACTTGTTAACCGATAGCGGCACCTCTGCGATGAGTGATGTGCAGTGGGCCGGCATGATGCGTGGTGATGAAGCTTATGCCGGCAGCAGAAATTACTATAATCTCGAGCGGGCAGTGAAAAAGTATTATGGTTATAAATACCTGATCCCTACTCACCAGGGTAGGGGAGCAGAAAATATCCTTTCGAAGATACTGATTAAGAAAGGAGATGTTGTTCCCGGCAATATGTATTTCACGACGACACGACTGCATCAGGAATTGGCCGGTGGAACCTTCGCGGATATTATTATTGACGAAGCGCATGATCCTGCCAGCCTGCATCCTTTTAAAGGCAATGTGGATATAAAAAAGCTGGATGTTCTGGTGAAGAAGTATGGCGTCAAGCGTATTCCTTATATAACGATAGGCGTTACCGTAAATATGGCGGGAGGTCAGCCGATTAGCCTTAAGAACCTGAAGGAACTCAGAGCGTATACAAAAAAACATAAGCTGAGAATCATTCTGGATATGACACGCGTTGCTGAGAATGCCTTTTTTATTCAGCAACGGGAAAAGGGATATGAAAAGAAATCCATAAAAGAAATCGTAATGGAAATCTGTTCGCACACCGATGGTGCCACCATGAGTGCGAAAAAGGATGCGCTGGTGAATATCGGTGGATTTATGGCTACCAATGAATGGGATGTTTTTGAAGAAGCCCGGAATCTGGTAGTGGTGTATGAAGGGCTCCACACGTATGGCGGTCTGGCCGGGCGCGATATGGAAGCAATGGCCATTGGTATTGAGGAAAGTTTGAATGATAAACACCAGCAGGCCCGTGTTGGACAAGTAGAATATCTCGGGAATAAATTAAAGGAATGTGGAATTCCAATCGTATTGCCCATTGGCGGTCATGGCATTTTTATTGATGCCAAGGCCTTTTTACCGCATGTAAAACAAGGTCAATTTCCTGCCCAGGCTTTAGCTGCCGAGTTTTATATTGATTCCGGCGTCCGAACCATGGAGCGCGGAATTGTTTCAGCAGGACGTAAAGCGGATGGGAATAATTATTATCCAAAGCTCGAGTTGGTCAGGTTCACCATCCCACGCAGGGTATATACACAGGCACATATGGATGTAATTACCGAAAGTGTGCTGCGTGTTTATGATCGCCGCGATAAGATAAAAGGACTCAAGATGATATATGAGCCCAAATATCTGCGTTTCTTTCAGGCAAGATTTGAAAAACTATAGATAGATGAAAGCGCAGTACGCCCGGTATACGATGTTGGTTTTCTGTTTGCTTTTCATTTCATTCAGTATGCATCTTTATACCGGAACTGTTTGCGCCACAACAACAGAAAACGAGGAAAACGTAGCAGCGGGCCGACTTATATGGCAAAACTACAATTGTCAGGCTTGTCATCAATTGTACGGATTAGGCGGTTATTTAGGTCCTGACCTGAGTGATGTATATTCTAAACCCGGTAAAGGGCCCGGTTATATAGCAGCCATGATAAAATCAGGTTCAGGACAAATGCCGGCATATGCCATGACAGAGGAGGAGCTGAAGCTACTGAACGAATTTCTATTTGCGGTGGATAATTGTGGTAATGCTGATCCACGATCTTTTGAGATCGGCAGGGATGGGATGATTTCTCAATCCATGCGCTGATGTGGAAAGAATCGATTGATCGGAACTTTTTTATCCTTGCACTCATTTTGATGATTGTCGGACTCAACTTCGGTGTGTTGGCTGTACATAGTTATACCAATCCCGGTTTATGGAAAGAGAGCCTTGGTTTTGTAAAACTACGTCCGCTGCATGTGTCAACGATGTTATTCTGGATTTTAACAGGAGCAACGGGTGCTGTTTTTTATGGGTTGAAAAATCTCGGACTCCCCATTCGTTATCCACAGCTCTCCCGATTGCAACTCCTATTGTGGGTCATTCCTATTGCCGGTGTTTTCTATTCGTATTTTAATGGTAAATTCGGAGGAAGGGAGTACTGGGAATTTCCAAAGGAATGGTCGTTATTCATACTGGCAGCCTGGTTGTTGATGGTGGTGAATTACTTTTCAAGTATATGGAAATTGAAATCTCCTCCCGTTTATATCTGGATGTGGGGAACAGGTATTGCTTTTTTCCTTTTCATTTTTATTGAAAATTATTTATGGGTGATTCCCTATTTCAGGGAAAATTTCATTCGTGATACCATTGTGCAATGGAAGGTCAATGGTTCTCTGGTAGGTTGCTGGAATCAGATGATTTATGGGTCAGCTATTTATTTGATGGAGAGGATCAGCGGCGATAAATCAGTCGCTAAATCCAAACTTACCTTTGGCATGTATTTTTTAGGACTTTTTAATTTAATGTTCAATTGGAGTCACCATATTTATACACTTCCTACGGCACCATATATTCGTTACATAGGCTATGCTGTTAGTATGACCGAATGGGTAATTCTTCTGCGGATAATATCTAATTTTAAAGCTTCACTTTCAGAATCCCGAAAACATCTTCATTATTACAGTTATCGTTTTCTGCTGGCAGCGGATCTATGGGTTTTTCTAAATCTTTTTATGGCTTTGCTAATGTCTATCCCGGCTATTAATTTATATACACACGGCACGCATATCACCGTAGCACATGCGATGGGAACTACCATAGGCATCAATACGATGATTTTACTTGCCGTAATTTTTGATGCCGTTTATGTACAAAAAGATGAAGGAAAAATATCAGGATGGCTTCGTGGTTGGTTTTATCTCGTGCAGCTCTCGTTGCTGGTATTCTGGATTTCACTCATTGGGGCCGGAGTTAAAAAGGCGATTATTCAAATGCAGGAGCTAGATGTCCCGCACTCGAAAATGATGTTGCAACTTCAGCCATGGTTTCATGTTTTCAGTTGGAGTGGAGCTTTTTTAATGTTAGCCTTAGCTGCGTTGGCGATTATTTTGGTGAAAAGACTATTGATTTCAAAATGAACATAGACCTCAGAATGCCTGCCTACCGATAACTTGACGCAGGCAGGTTTAAAATGAAATTTTCTACTGGCTATATACTTCCTTGAAATTGATAAGTAGTGAATTATTGTCCTGAAACACCGGGATGATATGGAATGAAAATCGACTTTCTGGATGACCACTAACTAAGGTTTGTAGAAAATGAAAAAGTCCTCCGTGTTCCTACGTGTCCTGCGTGCCTCAGTGGTTAAAAAGGAAAATTCCTTCGAAGACGACGATCGTCATTCAACTAAAATCAATTAATTCTTTTCGGGAACATAAATATTTTCAAATTAAAAGCATTGCTATTCGTCGCAATCTTAGGTTTGAATTTACAGATATAATTTGAAAAAACCGAATGCTCAATGCTATTTTGATAGGCCGCAGATTGCTTATGATTATTATGATTTATTATGATATTTCCCTGCGAACCCCGCGTCGCGAATTCTCGCGATCATCCATCTTCAAATCAACACATTTTCAAATTTTCAAATTAAAATTTGACTAACTTCGACGAAACACTTTCTACATCAGTAATTATATTCACAAAATAAATCTCATTCACCACCATCATTAAATCATCCATCTTCAAATCAACCCATTTTCAAATTTTCAAATCAATTATTTTCTCACGAACTTCATCAATAGTTATTCGCTCTATGCAAGGATACTCTTTGTATTTACAATGTACCTGATCACAAGGATTGCATTCGAGAATATGGTGTAAAAAACGGGAATTGGGAAGTCGAGGATGAAAGATGGGATCGCCCGGACCGTAGAGCCCGATGGAAGGTGCTCCCATTACGGTGGCGATATGCAGGGGTCCGCTATCGTTGCCGATGTAGATGTCGGCCTTCTCGCAGAGCGCGGCAAAGACGAGCAGATTCACTTTTCCTGCTGCCTGGTGAATGGGAATATTGGTGAGTTGTCGTAAGGCTTCGGCATCTTTCGCGTCTTCCTCATCTCCCACTACAATACAGGAAAGTCCATGTTCTGTATAGAGCCATTTCATGATTTCCGCTACACGTTCCAGCGGCCATTTTTTGAGTATTCTTCGCGCACCGGTGTGGAAGAGGGCGTACTTCGAAATGTTTTTTTCTTCAAGAAATTTCCTGGCTTCTTCTCTCTCTTTTTCGCTTATGAAAAGTGTGGGTTTTAAGATTTTATTTTTGGCGTCGAGTACCGGAAGTATGATTTCCAGATTGGCTTCCGATTCATGCGAGTGGACGCCCTTTTTTCGGTTTTTATAGCGGAGGCTGCCTCTGTCCAGGCGGATGACCGGGGGATGTTTGAGGGCGTAAAAAGTGCTGGGAATGGTCCCTCGCAGGTCAATAATGAGGTCATATTTTCCTTTTAAATCCGTGTATTCACTGAAAACCGCGTTCACATGGGGGCAATATTTTAAGATTTGTTTACCAAAAGGTCGGCAAAGTACCGTGATTTGGGCCGCCGGAAATTGCTTCCGCAGCATCTCGTAAACCGGCAGGGTGTAAATAAAATCGCCTATTTCATCTTCCTTGATGCAAAGTATATTACTGAAAGACAGGCTTTTAATGTCTTTTCTCCTATTGATAAAGGTCGTAAGTGCCATCGAGGTCAGGTATACCCCTCTGTCGAGCCACTTCTTTGCGGTCATTGACTTTTCCACGGGCGCAATGTTAACGATTCCTTACTTCTCCTTGCAGAGAACTTGGTAAATCATTAGAATTTTATATCTTTGCAGGGAGAATGAGAGGGGACAGATGTCCCCTTCTTTATTTCAAATGACTGAAAAAGAGGACATAAGGAACCTGGTTAAGGAGTATCTCAAAGAAACGGAATGTTTCCTTGTGGATGTGAAATTATCTCCCGGAAAACTCACGGTGGCTATCGATAAGCCGGAAGGAGTGAAGCTGGAGGAGTGCGCCTTGCTGACCCGCTACCTGCTGAATCATTTCGAGACCTCCGGTTTTCTGGAGAGTCATGAAGTGGAGGTAGGGAGTCCGGGAATGGATGCGCCGCTGATGGTGCCCCAGCAATATGAACGTCGCATTGGTAAAGAATTAAGGGTGCTGCGTGTTGACGGCATAGAGCTAAAAGGTATCTTGCAGGAAGTTCATCCGGCCGGAATTGAAGTGCTGGAAACGGTCTCGAGAAAGGAGAATAAAAAGAAGATTATTACGGAAGTGAAGCATACCATTCCCTTTGAAAATATTAAAGAAGCGAAATTGATTATTAACTATAAATTCAAATAAGTCCAATGGACCATCAAGTATTGATAGAATCCTTCTCGGAGTTTAAGGAGGTAAAAAATATCGACAGGGCTACGATGATGAGTATCCTTGAAGATGTGATTAAAGCCACATTGCGCAAGAAATTCGGCACTTCTGATAATTTCGATGTGATCATTAACATCGACAAGGGTGACCTTGAAATTTACCGGAACCGTATGATTGTTGACGATGGTATGGTGGAAGATGACGCGACGCAAATCGCCTATTCAGAAGCCATCAAGATCGAACCGGATTTTGAAGTGGGTGAGGAGTTGACGGAATCTGTGCGTCTCGGGGATTTCGGTCGTCGTGCCGTATTGGCGCTGCGTCAGAATCTGGTGTCGCGTATTACCGAGCTGGAGAAAGATGGTATTTACAGGAAATATAAGGACAGAGTAGGGGAGATCATTACCGGTGAGGTGTATCAGATCTGGAAGAAGGAAATTTTGGTCCTTGATGATGAAGGGAATGAACTGGTATTGCCGAAAGGTGAAACGATTCCTGCCGATTTCTTCAAGAAGGGAGATGCCGTTCGTGCAGTGGTGCTTCGTGTGGAGATGTTGAACGCGAGTCCCAAAATTATTTTATCACGGACTTCTCCTGTCTTCCTCGAGCGTTTGTTTGAACAGGAAGTACCGGAAGTGTTCGATGGTCTTATCACGATTAAAAATATTGTGCGTGAACCGGGAGAGCGTGCGAAAGTGGCGGTGGAAAGTTATGATGACCGTATTGATCCTGTTGGTGCCTGTGTGGGAATGAAAGGTTCTCGTATACACGGTATCGTTAGAGAGTTGAGAAATGAAAATATTGATGTGATCAATTATACATCGAATCTGCAGTTGTACATCACCCGTGCCTTGAGTCCGGCGAAAATTACCTCGCTGAAGCTGGATGATGAAACACATCGCGCCGCCGTATTCATGAAACCCGATCAGGTATCATTGGCAATTGGTAAAGGCGGACATAATATTAAACTCGCCGGTCGCCTGACAGGATATGAAATTGATGTGTACCGCGATACGGAAGATGAAGATGAGGACGTGGATCTGGAAGAATTCTCCGATGAAATCGACGAGTGGATAATAGAAGAATTGAAATCCATTGGTTGCGATACCGCGAAATCTGTGCTGGCCATCACCGTGGATGATCTCGTAAAGAGAACAGATCTGGAAGAAGAAACGATCCGCGAAGTAGTGCGGATTTTACGATCCGAGTTCGAGTGATTACCCTGAAGCGTTCAAGGTTGTAGCCCGGTGAATAATGGCAAACGGAGCAGGCAGATAACCTTGAGGAAAGTATAACGGAAGCGCCGTTCCGAAAAATGAAACGACAAGGGAATTGTCTTGTCATCCGCCCGATTGCCATTCGATAAATAGTACAGTACACCTCAAGGGGAAAAAAGATAAAAACAGTAGATGTCCGAAGAAAAATCATTACGTCTCATTAAAGTTGCCAAAGAGTTTAACGTTGGTCTGCAACATGTGGTCGAATACCTCGAGTCAAAGGGGATGAAGATCGACAGCAGTCCGAACGCTAAAATCTCTATGGAAGTATATACCATTTTGCAGGAGAAGTATCAGCCGGACAAGATGGCGAAGCTGGATGCGCAGGAGGTGACACGCGAGAAATTGAAGCGTGATACGATCACCATCGAGACAAAATCCGGTGGAGCCGATGTGCGTGAAACGGAGGTGGAAGCCGATAATGATGATAATCTGAAGAAAAGTCTGGATGAAATAAAGCTTTCTGCAACGGCAACAGCGAAGAAGGCTGCAGCGAAACCAAAGAAAGCAGAGGAACCAGCACCTCAACCCGAAGTGATTAAGGCCCGTGCGGAGATGGAGTCTCCAAAGATTTTGGGTAAGATAGATCTCGACGCCGGAGCTAAAAAGAAAACAGCGAAGAAGAAGGAAGAGGAAGAAGAGAAAGCGAAGGCAGTAGCGAAGGAGAAAGTGAAGGCGAAGGAAGCTTCCGATAAACTCGAATCTGAAAATGTAGAGAAGAAGAAGAAGGCGACGAAGAAGAAGGAAGAGGACGATGCCGCATTGGTGAAGGCCGAAGAGGAAAAGAAAGAGAAGGAAAAGAAGAGTACGAAGAAGACGGTTAAAGAAGAACCGGCTCCCGTTGCTAAAGCTGAAGTTGTTGAAGAGAAGAAACCGGCTAAAAAATCAGAGCCGGAAGTAGTAGCGAAGAAGGATGAACCGGAAGCACCTGCTCCCACACCTCCGCCTGCTGAACCTACTGCACCCGTTCCTCCAACCGGACCCGAGCATATCGGTGTTCGCTTTGATAAACTGACGGGACCAAATATTTTAGGAAAAATTCAATTGCCCGTGGAGCCGACCAAGAAGAAACCGGTCGCTTCCTCCTCCGATTTTGAAGGAGATAAACGCAAACGTAAACGTAAGGATAAAGGTGGTGCTGCACCTACCGGACAAGGTCCAAGAACAGGACAAGGTCAGGGTGGTCAGCGTACCGGTGGTGGTGCAGGAACAGCAGGTGGTCAGCGTCCTCCGGGACAAGGCGGCCCTCGTCCTCCGGGTCAGGGTGGACAGCGTCCGGGTGGACCGGGTGGTCAGCGTCCTGCAGGTCAGGGTGGCGGTCCGCGTCGTGATAACCGTCCGGGTGGTCAAAACCGTCGTGGTGGACCTCCGGCACCGGCAGGACCAAAAGTTGAACCAACAGATAAGGAAATACAAGATCAGATTAAGGCAACTCTGGCTCGCCTCAGCGGTACTGGGAAGTCGAAGTCTTCCAAATTGCGTCGTGAGAAACGTGACCTGCATGCACAGCGTCAGGAAGCACTCGCGGAACAACAAGCCGATAAATCGATTAAGGTAACAGAGTTCGTATCTGCGAATGAGTTAGCCAAGTTAATGAACGTTCCGGTGAATCAGGTCATCAGTACCTGTATGAGCCTTGGATTGTTTGTGTCGATCAATCAGCGTCTTGACGCCGAAACGATTACGGTGGTGGCAGAAGAATTTGGTTTTAAAGTGGAATTTGTTTCTGTAGATGTGCAGGATGCCATTGTGGATGAAGTAGACGAAGAGGATGAAATGCAGCCACGTGCTCCGATCGTAACTGTGATGGGTCACGTCGATCACGGTAAAACATCCTTGCTGGATTATGTACGTAAGGCGAATGTTATTGCCGGTGAAGCCGGAGGAATTACACAGCATATCGGTGCCTATGAAGTAACGTTAGAGGATGGCCGAAAAATTACCTTCCTCGATACTCCCGGTCACGAAGCTTTTACTGCGATGCGTGCCCGTGGTGCCAAGGTGACGGATGTGGCGATTATTGTGATCTCTGCAGATGACAGTGTGATGCCACAGACGAAGGAAGCCATCAACCATGCGCAGGCAGCCGGTGTACCTATCGTTTTTGCGATAAACAAAGTGGATAAGCCCGATGCGAATCCGGAGAAAATTAAAGAACAACTCGCAGCCATGAACTTCCTGGTGGAAGACTGGGGCGGTAAATACCAGAGTCAGGATATCTCTGCCAAGAAAGGGCTGAATATTGAAAAGCTGCTGGATAAAGTATTGCTCGAAGCAGAAATGCTCAGCCTCAAAGCCAATCCCGACCGTCTTGCAAAGGGTACTGTTATTGAATCTTCGCTCGATAAAGGACGTGGTTATGTAACAACTATTCTCGTACAGACCGGTACACTCAAAATGGGTGATGTCGTTTTAGCGGGTTGCCATAGTGGTAGAGTGAAAGCGATGTTCAATGAACGCGGACAACGCATCAACGAAGCCGGACCCTCTACACCAACCATGATTCTCGGTATGACCGGTGCAGTACAGGCCGGTGACCAGTTCAATGTGATGGAAGATGAGCGCGAGGCACGGGAAATTGCGAACAAGGGTTTACAATTGCAGCGTGAGCAAGGTATTCGTACCCATAAACATATTACCCTGGATGAGATCGGACGACGATTGGCCATTGGTAACTTTAAAGAGTTGAACGTAATCGTGAAAGGAGATGTGGATGGTTCGGTAGAAGCATTGGCGGATTCCTTGTTGAAACTTTCTACGCAGGAAATTCAGGTGAATGTTATTTTGAAAGGTGTTGGACAAATTTCTGAGTCGGATGTCATGTTAGCGAGTGCTTCCAATGCCATCATCATCGGCTTCCAGGTACGTCCGAGCGGTAGTGCCCGTAAGATAGCGGAGCAGGAAGAGATTGATGTACGTTTATATTCGATCATCTACGATGCCATTAACGAAGTGAAGGCCGCCATGGAAGGCATGCTTGCACCTGAATTTGAAGAGAAAATTGTGTGCAACGTTGAAGTGCGTGAAGTATTCAAGATCCCTAAAGTGGGCACTGTTGCAGGTTGTATGGTTACAGAAGGTAAGATCAACCGAAATACAAAAATCCGTATCATCCGCGATGGTATCGTAGTACATACCGGAGAGCTTTCATCGCTCAAGCGTTTTAAAGATGATGCCAAGGATGTACAAGCCGGAATGGAATGCGGATTAAGCATTAATAATTTTAATGATGTCAAAGTCGGCGATAACATCGAAGGCTATGAGAATGTAGCGATAAAGAGAACGTTAGCTTAATTGGGCTGCCGGATGCCGGCTGCCAGCTACGGGCTACCGGCTTCCGGCTGAGGAGTTAGCGGGGGATGATCGCTGTTGTAAACGTATAAGTTTTGTTATTTCTTCATTATGGCGTTATTGGCGTTATTA